>NZ_JBEXAC010000001.1:2400000-3000000 GCF_040567655.1 Chitinophaga sp. H8
ACGTTGGATCTCCGTCGGGGGGATTGGATATAACAGTTGGTAATCTCCCTCCCACGGTTGCTTTATTGAAGTATTTGAAAGTACATCATGAGCGGTGCCGGTTCGTTTCAGATCAAGCCAGCGGTTGCCCCATTCTGCAAAAAGTTCTGTCTGCCGCTCCTGGGCTATGGCTTTTTTCACTGCAGCGAGGTCCATTGAAACAGGTAACAGCTCCAACCCTGCTCTTTTACGCACTTTGTTCAGATCATCAATAGCACCTGTAAGTCCCCCGTTGGCACCATTCGCCCTTGCTTCTGCCCTGATAAGGTATTGTTCGGCCAGCCTGGACACCACATAATATTCCTCTGCGGGTGCACCTGCTACCGAATTTGCGAAACCAACCTTGTACTTGGCAGGGTAATAGGTTTTGCCTTGCGATACACCATTCACAATGTTCATGGTGCTGTCGATCCAGTCAACATAACGTTGATCTCCCGGCTCAAACACACGCAACAAATCATCAGAAAGATTAAATGGAGCTATTTCCTTATACAGTATATGTGGCAAAAACACATTCCCTTCCGGTGTTGCATTTTTCAGCGCAGAAGCGGGATCTTCCGTTTGCATCAACTGCCAGATAACTTCCCGGCTGGTTGTTTTGAACACATTATTTACAGGCTCCAATTGGTACAATGCGGCCTGGTTAATAACATCTGTGGCCTTTGCAGCAGCACTTACATGATCACCAAGGAAAAGATAAGCTTTAGCCAACATGGCAGTAGCCGCCCATTTGTTGGGACGTACTCTCTTTCCCTTTCCTACTGAATAGTCCGAAGGCAATGTACTTTCCGCATCCAGCAGATCGCTTATGATCTGCTTGTAAATTTCTGGCTGCGAAGTTTTCGCAACTCCGGCCGTCTGGTTAAAATCGACCGTTAGTGCCAGGGGCAGATCCCCAAAAAAATTAGTCAGATAAAAGTAACAGAATGCCCGTACAAACTTGGCTTCTCCGGTCAGTTCTTTCCTGACACTGTCTCGCAGCTGAGGGGAAGTAGATGTTGCAATACCTTCTATTACAGAATTAGCACCATACACAGTATTATAGGCAGAACTCCATATGTTGCCAGGCACCTCGCTATTGTCATTCGTGAGCCGGTTGGTAATTAAAGCATAGTAGGAAGGACTAATGGGACCGTTACTATTATAGAATTCTCCGGCAGACAAACCGCCGGCTATCGTAGCAAGCCCTGCACTGAAAGAAGAGAACCCTACACTAACAATGTTGCTGGAAACGGTACCATGAATCATCACATGATACACCCCTATCATCGCTCCTTCAGCCTGCTGTTCGGAATTGAACATCTTTTCCGTGGTGAGCGTATCAATAGGTCCGGATATGGATACCAGTTTTTTGCAGGAAAGAAATAGCAAGCCTTGCAATAAGCAGCATGCCATAATATAGCTACGTTTACAGGATATACGCATAGCAAATGATTTTAAAAGTTAAACGACAGCGTTCCGGTAATGACCCTGGGAATCGGATTAAAACTCATATTCTGTATTTCAGGATCCATTTTATACCTCGTGATGGTAAAAACATTCTGCGCAGTGATAGAGAAGCTACATGATTGCATAGCTGCTTTTTTCACGAGTTTTTCGGGCAATGAATAACTTAACGCAATATTGTTCAACCGGATAAAGGAAGCATCCATATATGCCCTGTCGGAATCCGAAATATTATTACTCAGGAAAGTGCTGGTGTAACGGGCATAATCGGCCTTATCACCTGGCTTACGCCAGTGATTATTGACAACCTCTTCAGGCAAAACCAGGTTG
This sequence comes from Chitinophaga sp. H8, assembly GCF_040567655.1. Taxonomy (NCBI): domain Bacteria; kingdom Pseudomonadati; phylum Bacteroidota; class Chitinophagia; order Chitinophagales; family Chitinophagaceae; genus Chitinophaga; species Chitinophaga defluvii. The sequence goes on from NZ_JBEXAC010000001.1 coordinate 2,401,816, forward strand.
CTCATTTTACCTGGTGTTACAGAAAGATAAGGATGCGTTCCCATCTTATTGATGAAGTCGAAATACAACGAAAAAGCAAAGTCTTTATACCTGAGATCAGTGCCAAAACCACCGGCATATTTTGGAGCCAGGTTTATAGCTATAAACCGGTCATCATCAAATGTGCCTGGAACAACACTGATATTCTTAAACACCTTTCCATCTTTATTATAATCTTCAAAACTATATAGCCCTGTTGCAGGATCAACTCCTACATACTTGAGAAGGTATTTCATATCCAGAGACTGACCTACCTTATATCTGGTAGCATAAGGAGAGGATTCAATACCTGGATAGGCAATAAGTTTATTTTTGTTGTTATTGATATTAAAGCTCAGCGACAGGGAGAGGTCTTTTTTCTTAATAAGCATTGCATTCAATGTAACATCCAGCCCGCTGTTTTGTACTGTTGCAACCCAGTTAGCTACTACGGAAGGAAAGCCTGTATATATAGGAGTAGGTAATTCCGTTAGCTGATTCCCCGAACGTTTACGGTACCAGGCCAGGGTAAGATTGGCCCTTTCCTTCAGGAACCCAAGGTTCAATGCCCCTTCTATATTCCGGACTTCTTCCCAGTGGTATTGCTGGTTAACTGCGTGTATGGGAACATAAGGCTGCAGGCCGTTGTATTTGAACATCGGGGCAAAATTACCCGGCTGTTTGGCACTCCATTGCGAGAGGTATTGATAATCCCCGATATTATCCCCTCCGGTCAGTCCATAACTTCCCCTTAGTTTTATAAAATTAAACCAGGAGGGTAATCTATCTTTCAACCAGCGCTCCTCAGAAGCGATCCAGGAAGCACCTATTGAACCGAAATTTCCAAACTGTCTGCCTGGGGCAAACCGGGATGACCCATCTCTTCTCGCATTGATATTGAGAATATATTTGGAGTCCCAGTTATAATTGATACGGGCAAATACCGCAGCATATTTGTATTCACTGTATCCTTCGCTGGCCATTTGAGAAGGTGCACTGCTTATGCTCCGGAGTAGTTCATCATTCGTATAACCACTTGCAGTGATGGTCAGTCCACTTGTATAAACAGTCTGCAAGGATCCCCCCACCTGTACAGTAAGGCTGCCCAGCCCGATGAAACGGGTATACCTCAACTGCGGCTCAAGTATCCAGCTGTTATTCCTTGTTCTGCCAAATGTAGCAGAGCCCAGCGGAGAACGGGCCGGGTTCTGGGCTGCAATAGGACTGAAAAAATCGTTCGTATTCTGCATATTTGTGTACCCTGCATCAGCGCTGAGTGTTAGTCCTTTCAGTAACTCATAGTTGATACTAAGGCCGCTGGTCAGGCTATTGGTTTTAGCAATAGCTGGGCTCAGAAGGTAAACAAACGGATACTGGCTACCCATACCTACAGCATTCCAGTCATCATAATTCAAAGCACCTTTAGCGTTGTAGATAGGTGGGGCATTAGGTGGAAGTGTGAAAGCCGACTTATTATCATTCATCGCATCCACTTTGGTAAACCCGTAATTTGCCTTCAGATTAACGGACAACTTCTGATTAGGACTGTGGTGGCTCAATGCGATGTTTAGCGTAGCCCGTTGATTGGAACCGCTTCTGTTGAACAGGTCCACCTGCTTTACATAATTGGAACTAATGGAAAAGGAGGTTTTATTATCCCCTCCCGAAAGGCCGGCGGAAACAGCGGTATTTTTACCCGTGCCAAGTACGTCCCTTATCCAGTCAGTATTACGGGTGGTATCCCAAACGGTGAGATCGGGTGCATTTGCAGCCGTAGGTATAATACCATCGTTCGTAAAAGCCTCACGCCGCATAGCCAGGTATTCTTGTGTAGTGAGCATCTTTGGGTACCTGGGTGCCATTACAATACCCTGTTCTATCCTCAGATTAAAACTTGTTTTTCCCGGTCTGGCCCTTTTTGTGGTGATCAGGATCACACCATTTGCAGCACGGGAACCGTAGATCGCAGTGGCATCTCCATCCATTAAGACCTCTATACTTTCTATATCGTCAGGATTAAGGCTGAATAAAGGGCTTTGGCCCTTCGTAGCAGAGATCCCTCCCTGGATGAATCCTGAAGATACTCCCTGGTTATAGTTGGGTGCTCCTTTTACATTAAGTACTGTTTGCGGAACACCATCTATCACATACAGAGGCTCGGAAAAAAACTCAGGGTTCAAGGCATTTCTTCCTCTGATTTCCACTTTCACAGGTGAGCTGGCATTCCCACTGGTAGGTGTTACAATCATCCCTGGTACCCTTCCCTGCAAGGCCATCAATGGATTCATTACTGGCTGTTTGCGGATCTCTTCTCCCGATATTTTTACAATGTTTCCTGTAGCAAGCCGCTTGCTCGTTAGCCCATAGCCCTGTACCACTGCCTGGTCCAGCTCGCTAATGGCAATCCTCATGAGCACAGTATGAAAAGCATCTTTTTTACCTGTAATAAGCGTTGTCTTTTCATACCCGATACAGGAAATCGTAATCTGGGCGTTCTCACCAATACCGTTCAGTACAAACATTCCCTTTTCATCTGTCTTCGTTGCCTTGCCCGATGTATTTACCACAACATTGGCACCAGATACCGGCATTCCCGTTTTTTCATCATACACTACCCCCGAAACAGTAATGCCTGGCGGTGTACTGACCTGGTCAACAGGTGCCACCAGTTTGCCACTGATAATGATAGCTTTCTTTTTGATTGAATACTTCAGCGGCAGGTCATTGAACAGTAATGAAAGAAATGACTCCAGTGGGATATTTGCAACCTCTAGTGTTACAGGATGACTTCCTTTCAGCAAAGTCTCATTATAGAAAAAGAAATACCCGGTTTGCATTTCCACTGCCGAGAATACTTTTTGTAATGGAACATCCTTGCCGGAGAACGTAACAGTCTGTGCTACACTACGGGCACGCAGTTGAAAAAAACTGAGCAGGATCAGTAAGGCAGTTAATTTCATGATCAGCAGTGTTTTTATAAAATGTTGGCTTGTCCTGAAAATGATCCGATGGCCAGATTTAGGGAGAAAGAAGCCTGGCCTGAAAGGCCCGGGTATAGCAATGGCTTTCAACCATTGAATAAATTTCATAGCTTTGCAGTGTTTTTGGTGATAAAATAAGCGGTCTTACCCTGATTGACTTATGCATTATCCAAACACCGGCCGGGAATGTTCGCTGCATTTCCGGCCTTCATTTTGGATAAGCAATTGTTTACATTAAACTCATACTATATTCTTATTTTGGTTGTTTGCCATTCCCGGCAGTTGCCATGCTATTGATCTTAAATGAAATGGTATACAGCGTAAACAACGCAAACCATGCATCCTGTTAACGTTTTATGGCATTACTGTTAATGTTCTTCCTTCAATACTGAAATTGACGCCCACCTCCTTGAGCGCTTCTGTAACTTGTGATAAAGTAAGATCCTGTGGAAGCTTGCCTTTAAAATGCAGAGATGGCACAGGACCAGCATATTTTACTTCTATATCATACCAGCGTTCCAGCTGGTGCATTATTTCTGTAAACGGTACTTCTTCAAAATAGAAAATCCCTTCCTTCCATGCCACGGCCTTTTCTACATCCACATTTCCTTCCAGCACAATATGCCTGTCGGGTTGCAACAGCGCCTGTTCTCCGGGCTTCATCGTAAGATGATGATCATCCGCATCTACCCGCACAGCACCTTCCAGCAATGTTGTTTGAACCGTCTTGTCGTCGGGATATGCCTTCACATTAAAACGGGTACCCAGCACTGCTATACCAACCTGGTCATCCACTTTTACCCGAAAAGGCATCGCGGCATCTTTCTCTATTTCGAAATATGCTTCCCCTGTTATTTGAACCAATCGTTCCTTTCCGGTAAATACCGTTGGATAGATAATGGATGAAGCTGCATTCAGCCATACTTTAGACCCATCCGGAAGCCGTAACTGGAACTGGCGCCCTCTGGGGGTAGTGAGCGTGTGGTAATTAACAGCACTGGCATTTGTATGGTCATAGGAAAGTGCCCCGTTATTCAGCAGCATCAGTGTTCCGCTCTGTGTAGCTACCACGCCATTATCCAAACTATCCAGCACGATCTTTTCCCCATTTGCTATCGTAAGGATAGCTCCCTCATGCCCCGGGGCAACATCCATTCCTCCCAGCTTGCCCCCGTTAACAAGCACAGGGGCTTCCTTTCTGGTAGATTTGTCAGACATCAGAAAACCTATGGCGATACCTAACACTACTATTATTACCGCAGCTACCCTGAACCAGGCTGTATGCCATAAACGGACCTGCGGAGCAGTGCGGGAGAAAGAATGCCCCGCTTCACGGGTGGCATTAACCTGCTCATGCAAATATTGATCAATAGACGCTTTGATGGCCTGACTTGTTTCAAGTTCATAGGTACGGTTAGTCAGCAGTTCAAGCACCATTTCATCAAACATCTTTATGTAGGCCTGGTCCTGCAACATGCTGGCCAGCAACTGCTTCTCCTCTTCCTGGATACGCTCATCCAGGTATTTCTCTATTAGTTCTCTAAATTTGTCTGCCTGCATGTTCAATCGTATTTATACACCGGTCTCTAATTAAAGACGCATGAAAATCAAAACCGGATTAGTCAGTTCAAAAAAAAATCAGAAAAGAACCCAGATCATCAGAATAATGGTCTGGTGCCGGATGAAGCTGCGGATAAATGATAACGCCTGCACTATATGTACTTTCACTGTATTAGGGGAAATATTGAGCTGCTTCCCGATCTCTTCATATTTTAAACCCTCTTTCCGGCTTAGTTCAAAAACTAACCGGCGCTGCGGGGGCATTTGATCCAATGCTGACTGGAGAAGTGATATCAATTGCTTATTTTCCAACTGATGATCCGGCAACAAGTCAGCCGTAACCGGCAACTGCTCCCAACCATCAGGCATTGGAGCAGTTACTTTCTTCCGGAATTCGGATACAATTTTGTTACGTGCAAGAATAAACAGGTAGTCCGCAGGCTTTTCCACCGCTGGTAATGTATGGCGCGTTTTCCATATAGTCAGGAATATCTCCTGCACAACATCCTGCGCTATGAATGTATCTTTGAGAAAAGCCATAGCATGACCGAACAGGTTATTCCTGTGCCTTTCAAGCAGTAATTTGTAAGCATGCTCATCTCCGGTTGCAATCAGGCGAAACAGTTCTTTGTCATTATGTAATTCGGTATAGCTCAATCCTCGTAACAATTCAGTGGTATTGGATCTTTTTTACTTTATTCTGGCACTTAGGTGAGCCTTTTAGCACCAGCCCCCGACCAGCATGACACTACAAATAAAAGCAATCAATAGGATATTTCCATACCAAACCACTTCACCCCAGGTTAATATTACATTGTTAATAAGCGCATTGCTGCACACCTGTGTGAAACCGGTATGGTCAACATCATTGCAACTGCATCATTAGGATCATCGTAAATCGGTACCAATACACTTTTGTTGGCAATATAATAGTTAATATAAGATGCTTAATCGGAGCCAGGAACAGTTCTTCAATGGAATCTTCGTTTTCCGCTGCCTTTGCCCATTCCAATATGTAATAAATTGGTTGACCATTCCGTGTAAGCCATAGCGTTACTGTAATAGCCATAAATGTTCATTTTTTGTGTACCCAACTATGTATCATCTGTGAGTCAAAGGGAGCGGAAATAAGTGGAAAATACTGGCAAAAGCTGCAGTTTAATAAAAGAAAAACCCCTGTAAACCAAAGCCTTACAGGGGTATCTAGTGCCCAGAACTGGATTCGAACCAGCACACCGTTGCCGGCGCTGCGACCTGAACACAGTGCGTCTACCAATTTCGCCATCTGGGCATCGATATTTGTGTCAGGGAGCGCAAAGGTATAAACTCCTTTCCTTTTTCCCAAATAAAAAATATTTTCTTTTTGCTGTAACGAATGAACTCATCGATATACTTATGGATATAGTAACTGTTGCAAAGGGCCCAAAAGCAGCAATAAACATCATTTGTATTCAATCCATAAGTATAGACAAACATGAAAAATATCATTAAAAATATCATTGCACTCATCGCTGTATTTGCTGCGCTTTTTGTAACTATTAAGTTAAAAGCCCAGGAAAAACCATTAATCAACTCCATGTTATGGGAAATCAGTGGCAATGGCCTGCAACAGCCTTCCTACCTCTTTGGCACTATACATATGATCTGCGCACAGGATTTCATCCTGCAGGATAAGGTAAAACGAAGCCTGGCAAAAAGCGATCGGTATATTATGGAAATTAATCTCGGAGATACAGCTGAACTACGCCACATGCAAGCGCTGGCTATAGGAAAACAGCCGCTGAGCACCACCCTGCCTCCTGCTGATTTTGCCTTTCTGGATTCCGTTTTACAAAAAAAGACCGCTATTTCACTGAAACAATTGGATAACTTTACTTTGTTGGGAATAAACAGTTTGCTGATGACCAAATCACTGCCCTGTACCGATGTAAAAATGTATGAAATGGAGCTACTTGCTCTGGCCAAAACACAAAACAAGCTTACCGGTGCGTTGGAAACAGTAGCAGAACAAGGACACTATTTCAGTAAAGGCTCTCCGGATGATTATACAGTTTCCCAACTAAAGCTGATGGACGATTATATGATGACATTCAACAAAATGGTCAGCGCCTACAAAATGGAGCAGGTCCAAACCTTGTATCAGGAAACAACCCATGAAAAATACATGGATGCAAATGCGAAAAAATGGATGTTACATGAGCGAAATCAGAACTGGGTGGAACGTATGCCTCAAATGATGGCAGCGCATAGCAACTTCTTTGCTGTTGGCGCTGCACATCTGGCCGGCAAAGACGGACTGATTGCTCTCCTGATCGCCAAAGGATATACGGTAAAACCTATTCTAAAATAAAGCTCCCTGTTGCGTGAAAATCACTGAAAAGGAATTCCTTGCACTTATTGACACCAACAAAGCCATGATACATAAGATCGCAAATATGTACATGGCCCACAAAGAAGATCAGCAAGACCTGTTCCAGGAGATTGTATATCAGCTTTGGAAGTCCCTGAATACTTTTCAGGGAGGGAGTAAATTCTCCACCTGGATGTACCGGGTAGCTTTAAATACCGCTATGGTTTTCCTGAAGAAGGATAAAAGGAAAATATCTGCCAGCGATCAACTGCCCGAACATCTGACACAGGAAGACGACGGCGCCAGCGAAAAAGAAAACCAGCTGGCTCATTTCTACAAAGCTTTACAACAACTGGATAACATCGAAAAAGCGATCATATTTTATCACCTGGAAGATTTTTCTCACCGCGAAACAGGTATCAACCTGGGAATATCAGAAGGAAATGTCAGGGTAAAACTCAATCGTGCTAAAAATAAAATTAAAGAACTCATTAAATCACAAGGATATGAATTTTGATGACCTGAAGTCTGCCTGGGATTCCGACAAAACTGCCAATGTAGATACACCGGTTCATCTAACCCGGTTAAAAACAGCGCAAACCCCTATTGATCAGCTACGCAAACAAATGAAACAGGAATTCTTTCTCCATTGCCTGGCATTGATTATCACCGGATTTGTACCACAACTACTGAATTTCAATCCGGTATTTATACTGCCATTCTATGCACTGTATACACTCTATGTGGCTATCTGTGCCTATTACATGATCAAAATGTATCTCTTTTACAAACGCCTTTCAACCAATGCGCTAAGTTCCCGTGATAACCTTTATGAAACCTATTATGATATCCGGATACATGTGGAAATGTATAAATCTTATACCTATGCCATCTCCCCCTTTGCTATCCTGATTGGATTGATACTCATCCTGAATGCCAAAGATGGAGCACTTTTAAACAGCATACAGGAAAAAGGACTTGCCGAAAAAGATATCTTCCTGGTAGGAGGCGCGCTACTGGCAGCTATCGTAGCCATCATTATCACTACTGAAATATGGATAAGCAGATACTATAGTAAATATGCCAAACAAATCCGGCAACTACTTGATCTGCTGAAAGACGAAACAGCTGCATAATACTTTAAAAGCAGAATGCCCATAGTATATACTACGGGCATTCTGCTTTTATTAATGAGCTGGTGTCAACCACGCACATTATTATTTATTTTTTGGGAGGCAAGCTAAATGCTACCGCATCGTGCTCAAAGTGTCCTCTATGTGATCCATCACAAAAAGGCTTATTTTTTGAAAGCCCACAACGGCAAATAGAGACAATCTCCCTGCCAGCCAGGTCATACACATTGCCATCTTTATCTACTATTTCAAAACTACCGTCTACCTTAAGAGAACCGTTGCTGTTTACTGTAATTTTCGTCTTCACCATTTGATTTTTTGATTAAGCGCTAAAAATAGGGAAATAAAAGCATACTTTATCTTCTCCCAACTGCTCATTATCCTGAAAAACAACCGGTGTCCGCCCCTTTTTTCCTTACTTTGCCGGTAAATGTGTGGTTATGCTATCCAACCGTCATCTAATCTTCATGGAAGTAGCCAGCCAGAAGAGTTTTTCCAGGGCCAGCGAAGCATTATTCATCTCTCAGCCCGGTGTAAGTATACATATCAGGGCACTGGAAGAGCAATACAAAACCAAATTATTTGAGCGGAAAGGCCTGCAAATTGAGCTTACAGAAGCAGGGCAATTGCTGTATAAAAGGCTGCTTACCGTTAAGCAAATCCAGCAGGAAACGGAATTTGATATCTCCGTACTGCAAAGCTCCTTGCAGGCTACCGGCACATTGAACCTGGGTGCCAGCACTACAGCGGCACTTTATATCCTGCCAAAGGTGATGTCGGCTTTTAACCGGGAATACCCGCTTGTTAATATTTCCCTGCTCAACCGGAACAGTGAGATCGTATTAGAAGCCTTACTGAATAAAGAAATTAATATAGGCGTAACAGAAGAAAAAGGAAAACTGACCAACGTTACCTATGAACCTTTTCTAAAAGACCAGATAGTGGCAGTATGCAGCCCTAATAACCCACTTGCCAGAAAAAAAGCATATCCGCTAAAGGCTATTCTGCAAATGCCGGTAGCCATCCGGGAAAGAGGCAGCGGTACATTGGAAGCAATAAAAAAAGGGCTGCAGAAGAGTAAGATAGGTCTGGACAATCTGAATATCAAAGCGCGGCTGGGTGGCACGGAAGCACTGAAGAATTTCCTGGTAGAATCAGATTGTGTAGGTTTCCTTTCTACCAGGTCGGTGGCCAAGGAATTAAAATCAGGTGAACTCACCCTCCTCCCTTTTGAAGGACTGCGTATTGAGCGGAGCTTCTACTTTATCCAGCGAAAAGGAGAAATGAGCGACTTAAATAAACGCTTCATTAAAATGGCACTGGCTATCTATAAGTAATACTTATAGGTTATAACATTTCTGTATAGCTTTATTTATAGGCATAGCCATACATTTGTTTTACCAAAAACACTTTTATGAACATGCTTTTCTATTACGAAGAATTGTATAATACTGCGGCAGAAAGGATGAAAGCGCTGGCCAACTTGTCTGCTAACCACCGGAACAAGCTCCTGCGGCAACTAAAGGAACATATCCCCTCTTTATTGATCACCACAGGCGATTTAGATGCCGTAGCCAGGAAAATGATGACCTCCCTGGGGGCAGTTTTATGTCCGGAAGCGGCGGCTGACCATGCCGGTCTTAGCAAGCTTACTGAAATGGACCTCGCCCTCAGACCAGAATAACCGGGTGCTGACAGCCGATCCCTCATTTAACCATACCCACGCGCTATAGATCTCCTGCTTTCATAGGCCCTGACGCTACCTTTTCAGGATAAAATCAACCTGGCACTAGCATTCCTTAATAAAACTGCGTATTATTGAGCCTTTTTTAGCAAAAAACGATCGATTCGTGGGTAGAAATTATTATATCATTGATTTTGACAGCACCTTTACGCAAGTTGAAGCACTGGACGAACTGGCACGTATCTCTCTACAAGATCATCCTGACAGGGAAAAAATTTATCAGAAAATAGAAGATCTGACTAACCTGGCCATGGAAGGCAAACTTTCCTTCCGGGAAAGCCTGACAGGCAGGGTACAGTTACTGGAGGCCAACCGGGACCACCTGAAACAGCTTATCAAACACTTAAAGAAAAAAGTGTCTGCTTCCTTTTCCCGTAACAAGGCATTTTTCAAACACCATGCAGACGATGTCCTGATCGTGTCCGGAGGTTTTAAAGAATTTATCACACCTGTAGTCAGCTCCTACCATATTAAAAAGGAAAATATCTACGCTAATACTTTTGTATTTGATAAAACCGGTAAAATCATTGGTTATGATGCCAGCAACCCCCTCTCTGATGAAGGCGGAAAAGTAAAACTGCTCAAAACCCTGAAATTACCCGGTGAAATCTATGGTATCGGAGATGGCCACTCTGATTTCCAGTTGAAAGAATATGGCATGATCAAAAAGTTTTATGCTTTCACAGAAAATATAGAACGTAAATCAGTAGCCGAAAAAGCAGATCACGTTACACCAAGCTTTGATGAGTTCCTGTATGTCAACAAGCTGCCACGTGCCATCTCTTACCCTAAGAACCGTATTTTATGCTTAATCATAGGAGATGTACCAGAAGAAGCAGTCCAATTCCTTAAAAAGGACGGGTTTTCTATCCGTATTAAGACCTCTTTTGAAGAAAAGTATGTACCCGATGCAGGCATTATATTGCTAGGAGACGGGGAAAAGATAGAAACGGAAAAGCTGCAAAGGGCGGTAAAGCTGAAAACCATTGGCTACCTGGGCAACAGCAAAAAACAGCTCTCCCACAAACTTTGCACACAAATGGGGATCGTAGTATTTGACAACCCCAAACGTCCGGTATCAATAGCTAAGAAGATCGCCAGATTCATGAACAATGGGGATACTTATAAAAGCGCTAATTTCCCTCATCTGCAATTACCCCGGGTAGAAAACAGCCACCGCCTCATTCACATTCATAAGAATGTGCCAGGTGTGATGGCTAAAATAAATCAGGTATTTGCGCAGAATAAAATAAATATTGTGAGCCAGTTCCTGATGACCAATGCTCAGATCGGTTATGTCATCACTGACATCAGTGTGGAATACGATAAACAATTACTGAAAGAATTGAAACAAATCGAACATACTATCAAATTCAGGATTTTATACTAAGATTTGTAAACAATATTATAGACAATTAAAAGGGCTGCGTTTATCGCGGCCCGCTTAATTGATATCACATATCATATTAATACTGATATGCCAGCCCTTCCTACCTTGAAGCATAGCTTAAGTATAGTTAAAGCATAGTAAAGCTATAGTAAAGGCATAGATAAAGTACCTATATAGTATCCCCATAGTACCCCCCAAACTATCCCGAAAGTATGATAAAATGAAAGTAAAAGCGCAGGTTAACGACTCGTAATCAACAAATTAAATAGAATTACTTAAAAAACATTTTGCAGTAAAGGTTAGATCCGGGCATTTAACGCAGAGGCCCTGGTTGTGTGGCTGTTCTCAGGTAAATCAGGTGATCTTCATTGTACAGATTATAACAATATTGATTGTCTTTTGTTTACTGCCCGACCAAAATATCAGTACGGGAATTAACCTGGCTGCCGGAAGAGCTTTTAACGCTCTCCGGAAAGGTTAAACCCAATTACTTGTACCGTTTCGCTAATTCTTTTTTTACCCGGCTCAGCGACTCTGGCGTAATACCCAGGTAGGAGGCAATCATCAGCTGTGGTACACGTAACGATACATTAGGATACAGGTGAATAAAATCAAGGTAACGCTCTTCTGCACTAGCTCCCAGCAATAAACAAATACGGTTTTGCATATGCCTGATGGTATTATGCAGCAGTGTTACATTGAATGTGACAAATGCAGGGCAGATGGCCTGTGCTCTTTCTATGAAAAACCGGGATACTCTTACCAATGCGGCATCCTCCACTACTTCTATATATAAGCTGGCTGGTTCGTCAAAATACACGCTGCTCCTGTCTGTAATCCACCAGTTTTCCGGTGCAAACTGGATAATACTTTCTTTGCCTTCTTCATCTCTCCGGTAAGCTTTCAGCAGGCCCTGGCAAACAAAATAGCTATCATGCGTCTGCTCCCCCGGAGTCAGTAACACTTTCCCTTTGGTATAATTACGTACCATCACTTCCTGCTGTAGCTGTTCAAACTGTTCCTCCGTAAGAGGGGTATGCTCTTTAAGGTATCGTTTGAATACCTCCAACGCATCTTTCATAAGCTATAAATTGTTGCCAGGCTAAAATACTTAAATTCCTGCGCAACAGACAAAACCGGCTAATCATGACCCTGTCATGAAATAGCCGGTCCGGTTTTTCTGTAAATTAGTAACCTTTGCCTTACTTAGTCCAGCGCTCCAAATTTACCCATGTTAAAGTCCATTATAGCCTCACGGATCTCTTCCTCCGTATTCATTACAAAAGGACCATAGCTTGCAATAGGCTCATTAATCGGCTCCCCGCTTAACAATAACACCACGCTTTTCTCTGTTGCCGTAATCTCAATATCCTCTCCTTCGTGGCCAAACAATACAAAGCTATGTTCAGCGGCAGCTTGTCCATTCACTGTTACACTACCATTAATCACCAGCATGGCTGTATTATGCCCGCTTTCTACCTTGGTAGTAAAACGCCCCTCCTTATTAAGCCGTATATCAAATACGTTCACCGGAGAATATGTTTTAGCTGGCCCCTCTACCCCATTTACCTTTCCGGCAATCACATTAACCACACCACCATCATTATCCAGCTGAAACCGGCCCATATTTGCCGCTTCCAATGCCTGATAATGCGGATCTACACTTTTAAACTTAGCAGGCAGGTTTACCCATAACTGTACCATTTCAAAGGGGCCTCCTGTACGGGAAAAATTCTCCTCGTGAAACTCTTTGTGTAAAATGCCTTTACCGGCTGTCATCCATTGTACATCGCCCGGACGTATCACACCGCTTTGGCCACTACTATCGTAGTGCGCCACACTACCTTTATATGCGATCGTTACTGTTTCAAAACCCTTGTGCGGATGCACATCCACTCCCCTTATATGGGAGGATGGACCAAAATCAAATTCAGCGTTGAAATCCAGCATCAGAAAAGGACTGATCCTTTGTTGAGCAATACCTGTACCAGGGATATAGTTAAACACCCTGAACCCATCTCCTACCATACCTGGACGGGCCGGCCTGGATACTATTTTTTCAATTGCTTTTTTCATAACTATTAATTTATCACAAATGTACCCCGTTAAAAAAAGCAGTGACTTGATCTATGGTAAGAATTCAGCAGGATGCATATAACAGATGACCAGATTCAAAAACACCGGTTACATGAATTAGTGAAAGAGATGATCAAAAGAGATTTGATATAGCAGCCGAAAAAACAGTACTCTTGTCGTCCGGACATTTATCCGGGAGGGGTAATTATACCGCTCCCAAAAATAATTCTGTCAGGAAAATTTATTTTTCTATATTAACTGGATTTTTCATGCACGTTGAACACTTATTAAGTAGTATCATATTAACGTTAAGTAATACCAAATTAAATTAACAGCACACACCAATGATTAAATTTTCTTTTGGACTGATCTATTCCTTTGCAGTACTTATTGGCGCAAAACAACTTATCGGAGATCCTCAACTCCCCTCACCTAACCCACCCGAATTAACCATTACAAGATTTTCCGGCCCTGACGTAACGCCTAGCCCCGCTTGCCTGGCTGTTGCTCCCACCGGTGAAGTGTTTGTAGGGGTAGATATGATCGGTTCACTGGGAAAAGACCCCGGAAAAGGCCGGATCCTGAAGCTGATCGACAAAGATAACGATGGCAAAATGGACCAGCATATTGAATTTGCAATGGTAGATAACCCCCGTGGTATTATTGTGCAGGGCAACCAGGTTTTTGTATTGCACACCACATTTTCCAAAGAAACCGGCAAAGCTACCGGAATGGCCCTGGTAGTTTTTGAAGATAAGGATGGTGATGGAAAGGCAGACGGCCCTCCCACTCCTCTTGTTGAAAACCTTAGCAATACCAAATATATTCAGGAACGGGGCACCGACCATGCCACCAATGGCATCAGAATGGGCATTGATGGCTGGATCTATATTGCTGTAGGTGATTTTGGATTTCATAATGCCACAGATCGTTCCGGCAAGCAGCTAACGATGCTTGGAGGTGGTATTGTACGTGTACGCCCTGATGGTACCGAAATGGAAGTATTCACGCATGGAACACGTAATGTATATGATGTGGCTATTGACCCGTACATGAACATTTTTACAAGGGAAAACACTAACGATGGCGGTGGATGGAATGTGCGGTTTTCACACCATATCCAATCCGGTGAATATGGCTACCCTGTATTATTTCAACATTTTACAGATGAAATTTTGCCAGCGCTGGTGGATGTTGGTGGTGGTTCCGGTACCGGAGCCTTGTTTATGGCAGAACCTAACTGGCCTGAAAAATATAATAACGTTCCAATGATGGCAGATTGGGGACGCAGCATGCTTTACATTCACAGGGTAACACCGGATGGCCCTACATTTACCCAAAAAGAAGAAGATTTTATAGAATTGCCGCAGATTACCGATCTGGATGTTGACGGCTCCGGCCGACTTTTCCTTTCTGCATGGGATGGTGCAGGCTATTCCGGTAGTGACAGCAAAGGTTATGTCATCCGGGCGGTACCCAACAACTGGACTTACCATGCATTCCCCGACCTGGCAAAAGCCTCGGTGGAAGAATTAGCACAACTACTTAAATCTGCCAGTGCTGTAGCTCGCCTGAATGCTTCCCAGGAGCTGATCGCACGCATAGATAAGCAAGCTATTGCGGCAGCTTTAACCATCGCTTCAGACGCACAACTACCATTATATGCCCGTGTAGCCGGCATATTCACTTATGCACAGGCTGCCGGAGCAGATGGCATCCCTGCTTTAACAGCATTTACAAAAGATCCTGTAGTAAAAGAATATGCATTAAAAGCTTTGGCAGATCGTAAAGGCATTCTGAAAGATGTTTCATCAACTCCTTTCCTGGATGGCCTTACAGATCCTTCTCCACGTGTCCGGGCTGCTGCTATAATCGGATTGGGACGGTTAGGCCGTATGGAAGCGGCTACCGCTTTGTTACAAACGCCGGTTCCGGCTTCCTTTGTGGCACCTGCCAAAGATGTGGAAGGGCCTCATGCTACGCCTAATGCTGCGATTGTATTGCCTCACCTCGCTGTGCAGGCGCTTGTAAATCTTCATGCAGTGGATGCTGCCGTAGCCGGAATCAATGGCAAGAATGCTACCCTTGCTTTATGGGCTTTGCGCTACATGCACGACGAAAAAGCAGTGAATGGTTTAATAGCTGCCTACCAGCTGTCTAAAGATCCTAAGCTGAAAAACCAGATCATCACTACCCTGGCACGTCTGTATAAAAAAGAAGACGCTTATGATGCTTCCTGGTGGTGGGGTACCAGACCCGATTCACATGGTCCTTATTATAAAGCCGTACTTTGGGAAGGGTCACCTGCTATCGAGAAGTTCCTTAAAAAAGAAGCACTTAAGGCTGGTCCAGTCCGGAAACCTTTCTTCAGCGACCTTGACGCCCGTCACAGAATGGATATTGCTGCCTTTGCTCCAGAGAAAAAAGCAATTGCGGCTCCTGTAAATGAACCTAAAGTAGACCTTGAAAAAATAAAAAATAAAAAAGGTCAGGTAGGCAAATCCTCTATCGAAGATGTACTGCTTGCTATTAATAAATTAAAGGGCGATCCTGCCAAAGGGAAAGTACTATTTGCCAGCCAGGGATGTGTGGCCTGTCACAGTATCAATAAGGGTGAAAAAATGAAAGGTCCTTTTATGGGACAGATCGGATCTATCATGAACCGTGAACAGATCGCTGAATCCATTCTGAAACCTAATGCTTCTATTTCACAAGGATTTGCTACAGTGATGATCACTGCAAAGGGCAATAAGTCCTATATGGGATTTATCACGGAAGAAACCGCTGCAAAAGTAGTGATGAGAAATATTGCTGGCGAAGTATTTGCGGTTAATACAGCTGATATCCTGACACGGAAGGAAATGAAAACATCTATGATGCCAGCCGGACTAGCCAATGCATTGTCCTACGAAGAACTTGCATCACTGGTTACTTTCCTGTCTCAGCAAAAGAAATAAAATGACCTCTAAAAGGTTGTAACATATCAATCAACAAAAAGCCCGTTCAATAAACGGGCTTTTTGTTTCAAGCACTTCTATTCTGATACCTCAACCCCAACATAGTCAATTTATAGAAAAACTTCCTCCTTACCTGATCCCATTCTATCAGCTTTTTGTAGCTTAGTAGCTATTACAAGGACCAGACAGCCAGCTCATAACCATCCGGATCAGTAAAATGAAACCGCCTGCCGCCAGGAAAGCTGAAAACATCTTTTACAATGGTCCCACCTGCGGCCACAACTTTCTGTTGGGTGGCTTCAATATTATCTGAATAGAGAATAACCAAAACACTGCCTTTTATTGGCTCTCCGGGGGTAAAACCACCATCCACATAGTCGCCTTCAAATGCCGTATAGTTGGGTCCGTAATCAACAAACTTCCAACCAAAGCTCCTGGTATAGAATTCCTTTGCACGGCTAATATCTTTAGACAAAAACTCCAGATACTGTACCTGCTCATGTTTTAGTTTGCTATCAGTGTGCGTGCCTGCCATAAGTTCTTATTTTTTTTAAAGGTAAGCAATGATGGTGGTTATCTGCCTGAAAAAAGCAATACTAAGAAGCCGTTGTATAAGATTGGATGATTTTCCGGCCTGCACACAAAATCTTATAAAACTTGTCGCTTATAGTATAAATCCAGCACTTTCTCAGCTTCTACATTTGTGATCAATCCAAAACATTAAGCATTCACATTAATCACAATGTTATGTTACAAAAATTCACCTACCCGGCCATTTTGTTATCGGCTGTTATTATAAGTCTGTTGTCAGCATGCAGTGACAGCAAGTCTGCTCAAAAGAAAAACACAGGTATTCCCGCCCCAGCTACCGCACTGCCGGTAGATGTAATGGTGGCTGTGGAGGAAAACCTCATTCAACAGGAGATTATCACCGGTACCACTTTACCTTACAGGGAGGTAATTATCCGAAGCGAAGTGCCACAGAAAATACTACAGATAGGCTTTCAGGATGGGGATAATGTTTCCAGGGATCAGCTATTGTATAAACTGAACGATGCTGATCTCCAGGCTCGTCTAAAACAGCTTTCTGCCGAATTGAAACTAGCCAGCCTGAATGAACAGCGGCTCGCCGAACTGCTTAAAACGGAAGCAGTTAAGCAACAGGAATATGATGAAGTGGCTACCCGGCTTCAGGTACTGGAGGCAGAAAAGGAACAACTGAAAGCCAACCTGGCGAAGACCGTTATCCTGGCCCCATTTTCCGGCAAGATAGGTATATCCAAAGTGGTAGCCGGGGCCTATGTAACACCTAATACGGAGCTTGTATATCTCCAGGATCAACAACAGATCAAGGTCAACTTTTCTGTACCGGAAAAATATCTGCCACTGATAAAGCATGGCAATACCATCCACTTTTCAACCGCGCTTGCTCCTGATCAATCCCCCGCAACCATCAAGGCCACAGAGCCAGGAGTAAATGCTGCGGACAGAAGTATGCTGGTCCAGGCCGTTGCTCCAAATGCCGGTAATAAGTTAAAAACAGGAATGTCTGCCAGGATCTTTTTCCCTACAGTTGGTACGGGTACCAAGGGCATTACTATACCAACTGAGGCACTGCTTCCAGGAAATGGTGGGTATACTGTATATGTCCTCAAAGCAGGAAAGGCAAGGGTAATACCTGTCATTATTAATAACAGAACGGAATCCCGGGCCATCATTACCTCCGGTTTGCAAAACGGTGATAGTGTTATCGTCTCCAATACACTCCGGCTAAGTGACGGCTCACCAGTACAGGCCGTTACATCCAAATAACCTTCGCAAATTCTTACTATTATGAACTTACCAACGTTAAGTATAAAAAAGCCGGTACTGGCTGGTGTTTTCTCTGTGCTGATCATCATCATGGGACTGGTGGGATTAAAAAACCTCGGCATCCGTGAATTTCCACTTACAGAGGCCCCGGTCATTTCAGTTGTTACCTTTTACCCTGGCGCCAGTCCGGATGTAATCGCATCCAAAATCACCAGACCCATAGAAGAATCTCTGGCAGAAGCTAATGGAGTACGGACCATCTCTTCAGAATCAAGGGAACAGGCCAGTGTTATTTCTGTTGAGTTCAACCGGGATATTGACCTGGAAGATGCCCTGAATGATGTTCGTGACAAGGTGGCAAAATCCCGTAACCAGCTGCCTGCTGATGTTGATCCGCCCATTGTAGAGAAAGCCAGTTCTCCGGATAACCTAGTGGCCTTTCTTGAAGTGGAAAGTGACACCAGGGATATAAAAGAAGTAAGTCACTTAGCCGCTACAGTTATAAAAGACCGGATGCAGTCCATCCCTGGCATTAACCGGGTAGCCGTTGTTGGTGAGCATAAATATGCCATGCGGTTACGCTTCGATCCCGTTAAGCTGGCTTCTTACCAGCTTACACCGGAAGATATACGGCAGGCTTTACAGCGGGAGAATCTGGACCTGCCGTCCGGCAAAATAGAAGGCCAGCAAACAGAATTAACCGTGCGTACCTTAGGCCGCCTGACCACCGAGCAGGAGTTCAATAACATGATTATAAAACAAACCGGTAATTCAGTGGTCCGCTTAAAGGATATTGGATTTGCGGAACTGGGTGAACTCAATGAACGTACTGCCATTATCAACGAAACAGACAATATCAACCGTATTGGTGTTGGGATTGCTATACAAATCCAACGGGGAGCAAATGCCATTGAGGTAGTCGACGAGTTTTACCGGCGTTTGGAACAGCTCCGTAAAGAGATTTCCAGTGACTACCGGCTTATTGTTGGCTTTGATTTCACCAAGCCGGTGCGGGAATCTATCAAGGAAGTGGAAGAAACACTGTTCATTGCCTTTGGCCTGGTTGTGCTCATCATTTTTCTATTCTTAAGGGATTGGCGCTCTACCATAATACCTGTGTTAGCTATTCCTGTTTCTATTCTCTCTGCCTTCTTTATCATGTACATTTCCGGCTTTTCAATCAATGTGTTGACCCTGCTGGGACTTGTATTAGCTATAGGACTTGTAGTAGATGATGCTATCGTGGTACTGGAAAACATCTATAAGAAGGTAGAAGAAGGTATGACACCTGTACAGGCTGCATTTAAGGGATCGAAAGAAATTTATTTCGCGGTTATATCTACCACTATTACGCTGGCAGCGGTGTTTCTGCCAATTGTATTCATGGGCGGCATCAGTGGGCAGCTCTTCAAAGAGTTTGCTATTGTAGTATCCGGTGCAGTACTGGTATCTGCTTTTGTTGCGCTGACCCTTTCCCCCATGTTGAGCGCTTATCTCTTAAAGAGGCAGCACCAACCCAATTGGCTGCACCGGAAAACAGAACCGTTCTTTATTCACTTGAATAATGGATACGCCTATCTGCTGAATAGATTCATGCAGGTACGGTGGATGGCCTGGGTATTTCTTGCAGGCGCCGGAGCACTGATCTATTTCATAGGTAAACAATTACCTGCCGAGTTAGCTCCTATAGAAGATCGTTCCAACATGAATCTGATTGCGATAGCTCCTGAAGGCGTGTCCTTCGACTACATGAAAAAGCAAATGACGGAAGTAGGAAAGTATGTAAATGATTCTACTGAAGGATTGTACCAGACCTATTCTATGGTGGCGATCTCCTTTATTCCAGCTCCGGCTCCCACAAGCTTTGCTGTACAGTCAATCTATCTGAAGGAACCAAAGGAACGGAAAGCAACCGTACAAGACCTGTACAATAAATATGCAGCTGCTTCCGGCAATTTCAGGGGCTTACTTTTATTTCCGTACTTACCTCCTACTATTGGTACACGCTATGGAGGTGGAATGCCATTGCAATTTGTATTACAGGGGCCATCGCTCGATACAGTTTCCGCAGCATTGAACAAGTTTCTAATGGCTGCCCGGCAAAGCAAAAAACTGATGTTTGTAGATGCAGACCTGAAAATCAACAAGCCAGAGCTACAAATCAGCATTGATCGTCCCAAAGCCGCTCTTATGGGTGTATCCATCCAGGAAGTGGGCAGAACACTTCAGCTTTCGCTATCAGGTCAGCGATATGGTTATTTTTTACGTAACGACCGCCAATATGAAGTAATTGGCCAAGTGGAACGGGAAAACAGGAATAAGATCAGCGATCTCAAATCCATGTATGTCCGTTCGGTGAATGGCCATATGATCTCCTTGGATAACCTGGTCACTATCAAAGAGGGCATTAGTCCGGCCGCTATTTATCGTTATGACCAATATACCTCCGCTACAGTATCTGCCGGACTGGCACCAGGCGTCAGCCTTGCTGATGGTATCGCAGAAATGAAACGTATTCAAACAGAAGTGCTTGGCACCAACTTCAAAACATCCCTTGCAGGACAGTCCAGGGACTATGAAGAAAGCCAGGGCAACATAACACTTACCTTGATTCTTGCGCTACTGCTGATCTATATGATCCTTGCCGCACAGTTTGAAAGCCTGCGGGATCCACTCATCATCATGCTTACGGTGCCAATGGCAGTAACCGGCGCAATACTCAGTTTGAGCTGGTTTGAGCAGAGCCTGAATGTATTTAGCCAGATCGGAATTATCACCCTCGTAGGGTTGATCACCAAAAATGGAATTCTTATTGTTGAATTTGCTAATCATCTTAAAGAGTCGGGGCTTTCAAAATTTGAGGCAGCTATCCAGGCAGCGGAGCAGCGTTTTCGTCCCATCCTGATGACATCACTGGCAATGATATTCGGTGCACTACCGATTGCCATGACACATAACAGCCGTCAGTCTCTGGGCATTGTCATCGCAGGTGGTCTGATCTTCGCCGGTATCTTAACCCTATTCATTATCCCTGCCGTTTACTCTTACCTGTCCAGCAGCAAACGCAGGAAAGTTGCAGATGAGGAGCCGGAACCTGTATTAAATACAACCGGGGCGGAATATGACCTATAATTTCTAAAATCAGGTACAATGAAACTAAAAAATATAATGATATCGTTACTCCTCTTTTCAGCCTTTCAGGGCAAAACGCAAACGGTAAAGCGAATCAGCCTCTCCGAAGCTCTGGCAATGGCAGCCAAGGGTAACAAACAGGTACAGATTCAGATGTTGGAAGAAATACGCCAAAAGGAATTTACGAAGGAAGTGCGAAGCCAGCTGCTACCCTCCGTTACTGCAGGGGGTAATTACCTCCATTATTTTGACCGCCAGGTCATCTTTCTTCCCGGCTCTTTTGCCGGTACAACGAAACCCGTGCAGGATATAGGTGTAGGCGGAAAACAGGCTTTTAATGGCTGGGTAGCAGCCAGCCAGCCCTTGCTTAATGAAGCTGCCAGAAAGCAGGTAAAGGCAGCACTTTATGATGAAAAAATACAGCGGGAAAAGACCGCCGATCTGGAAAGCAATCTCGGGGAGCAAATATCCATCAGTTATTTTAATATGCTGTTGATGCAATCACAGATTAATCTGCAGCAACAAAGCCTTCTCCGAAATGAAAAAGCACTGCGGGATACCCGTTCCCTGTTTGCCCAGGGGCGCAGCCTCAAAGCAGATACATTACGTGCTTTCATTGCAGTAGAAAATCTGAAATCAGCGATCTCCTACCTGCGTAATAACCTGGAGGTGGCTGGCATCCACCTGAAAAGGCTGATCGGGATAGATGACATTGCTGCTATCGAACTCTCGGATACGCTTACCTCTGAAGTTCCGGCAATGGCTTATGAGCTGGGAGATGCCCTTGAAACTGCGGGGCAAATGCGTAAGGATATTACTGTCCGGCAATTACTAACAGAAAAAAGCAAGGTAGTGCTTGCTGCAGCAAAAGCGGCTCAGTTACCACAGCTCTCTGCCATAGGACAATACCAACTACAGGCACAGGCCGACCATTTTAAACTGGGACAGTATGTATGGCCCCCTACTTCTTTTGCAGGATTACAGATTAATGTACCCATATTCTCCGGTAGCCGGATAAAATCAAGGATCAGCCAGGCTAACGTTCAGATCAGGCAGGAAGCTATTGGGCTGGAAGATCTGCAACAAACCGTGAAGTCGGAACTGGCTGCCCTTCTGATGCAATGGAGAGAAGCGAATGAGCAACTTCATATTCAGAAAAGGACAGTGGAACTGGCAATGCTTAGTTATGATATGATGGACGACCGCTACCGCAACGGGCTGAGTACAAGGCTTGAGCTGACAGATGCTGAGCTCGCGCTGACACAGTCAAAGATTAATTATCTGCAGGCTGTTTATAATCAGAAAGTCATTCAGGTGCAGTTAAAACGTGCGCAGGGCTTATTAAAGCTCCAATAATGCTGCAACAGGACAAATAGTTTGTTTAAATCAGGGACGCTGTATATCTCAAATCAGATGTACAGCGTTCCTGCTAAAAGAAAAGGCCTACTTCCTTAAAATCTTTTCCATTACCTTACCTTTAGCTAATTCATCAATCAATTTATCCAGATAACGGATTTGTTGCATTAGCTTATCTTCTATATCTTCTACACGATACCCACAAATTACACCGGTAATCTTAGAAACGTTAGGATTAATTTGTGGTGCCTGGGCGAAAAAGGTTTCAAAATCAGTCTTATTGTCAATATGCTGCTGTAATGTTTTTTCATTGTATCCTGTCAGCCAGTATATAATTTCATCAACCTCCGCTTTTGTGCGTCCTTTTTTCTCTGCTTTTTGAATATAATGGGGATAAACACTGGCAAAAGACATTCTATAAACCCTGGTGTTATTACTGTTCATGCTAATAATTTTTAATGATAAGCAAGCGCTGCTTCCCTGGTTTTCCAATAATTAAATTACAAAAACAACCAGACAAACAGCGTTTTTATTCGGAATGATAATCAGGAAATGGATTTCCTGAATTCAGACGGAGATATCTTTGTATGCTTCTTGAAGTATTTCACAAAGTAGGAAGGATCATCAAACCCTAACCGGTACCCTATCTGGTTTACATTCAAATCAGAATGTAACAATAATCGCTGCGCTTCCAGCACAGTTCGTTCCTGTATAACAGTTAATGGTGTTTTATTCAACGTTTGTGCCGTTAAATCAGACAGGGTACGTGATGAAATATGTAATAACTGCGCATACTCCGCCACGGTAACCCCTTTAATAAAATGCTCATCAACAAAATTTACAAAACGGATCAGCTGCTCCCGCTTTTCATCGAGCATAAATGGTGTTTTCCCATTTGCCCGTTCAAAATCATTCCTCCCCCGCTGTACCTGTATAAGAAAGGCTTTCAGATAGGTACGCAGCAATTCATCGCTGGCAAAATCTTCTTCCGTTTCCAATTCAGTATAAATCTGGTTAATGTAGATAGATAAAGTAGCTTCAATATTACTGCCTATACAACAGGAAGGCATTTGGTAAGGGTTATTGAACAAGCTACACTTCATCAGATAGTCAATACTACTTTCATTGGGTGTCAGGAATAACTCGCTAAAGTGAATCAGGACCCCATCATACTCCGTATTTTCATCAAAATAGTGTACCTGGTTCCTGGCTATAAAGAAAATCGCATTTTCAAAGACATCATATGCCTTAAAATCAACAAAGTGCTTTCCAGATCCCTTTTTAAACCAGATAATCTGAAAGAAGCTATGAATGTGTGGTTTATTTGCTTTTCCCTGATTTAAGGTTAAATAGGCTTTAAGATCATGAATAGCAAATTGAGGCTTATCAGGCCGGTGTTTGTTAAGATGATATTCGCTGATGGCTTCTTTTCGTTTCATGGATAAAGCGTCCTGTTGGATAGACTACAATTTTAAAGAATAGATATCTGTTAGCCAAGCCCTGCCTCCCTCAGATTGCCCAAAATTACCATGAATATTCCCAATAGTACCATAAGCAACTGTTATGATAGCCGAATTTTGCAGCATTTTATTAAACCGATGGAGCATATCAAAGATATAATTATTGTTGGGGCCGGGCTAAGCGGGCTCACATTGGCCTACCAGCTTACAAAACAGGGAAAAGATATAATCATACTGGAGGCTTCTGAAAGGGTTGGTGGTAGAATACAGACAATCAATGGCCCTTTAAATACACCATTAGAACTTGGAGCTACCTGGTTTTCTGACATACATACCCACCTGCTGGCCTTGCTAACGGAACTGCAAATAGAAAAATTCCCCCAATACTCCGGTGGAATATCTCTTTTCCAGACCAAGTCATTTGAGCCGGCCCAGGGGTTCTATGTGCCGGCGTCTGACACACCATCCTACCGCATTGCCGGAGGCACTCAGGTACTGATTGATACCCTCTGTGAAAAGTTCCCCGAAGAAACTATCCAGTTAAACAATCAGGTAAAATCCATTCAAAAAAGGCAGGACCACCTACTTTTGGAGACCACCACAGGTAGCAAATACATGGCCTCTAAGGTAGCTATTTGTATACCACCGCAATTGGCAGCATCCGGGATTACGTTTTCACCAGTGTTGCCGGACACGATCCAGGCATTGCTCCCTACGGTACAAACCTGGATGGCCGGCGCGATAAAATTTGTAGTTGAGTACGAACATCCTTTCTGGCGTGAGCAAGGCTATTCAGGCATGTTATATAGTCATGCAGGAATCATCACCGAAATGTATGACCATACCAACTATGAAGCAACCAAATACGGCTTTACCGGTTTCCTTAATGGAGGAGCGGTTGCTTACACCACAGCCATCAGAAAAGAATTGGTATTACAACAATTGGCTTCCTTATTTGGCCCCCGGGCCAACACCGCCTCCGCTTACTTCGATAAAATCTGGGCAGATCAATATATTATTACCGGTACCCCGGTCATACAACGGCCACATCAAAACAATGGTCATCCGTTATTACAGCACGCTTATTTTGATCAATCATTATTTTTCTGCGGAACAGAAACATCCTCAAAAGATCCGGGATATATGGAAGGTGCAGTGGCTGCAGCACTAAAGATATCCCACAACCTGTTTAATAAAACGCAAGCTGGATAAGCGGCTGCTACGCTTAAAATGCTTTTTCACCTCTTTACTGAAAGTTAATCACTCAAGAAAACCACAATCCCTCCTCTACTTATATGCTCAAATTAAACAACGAGATTGCATGGAAAAGAGATCATCAGTATATTTGTTCTGGAGCCCCTTTTTTCTGCGCCCCCTGTCATGGAGGCGTGATTCCAGGAATTGTCAAGTCAGTAGTATTATAAAAAAGGGATTTAAACATCAAACACACTTACCATATGGTACAGGATGTCTTTAATAAAATCCGGGAGGAACATATTCTTGCAGCAATTAAAATGAGCTCTACCTTATCTTTTTGGTGGGTAAATCACAAGCAAACTGGTAAAGTCGAAGTAAATGAAGGTTATATTTGGTCTCCTCAGAAAAATAATAATGGTTCTACTAATCAGACCTACATTAATCTAACAAAAACAGCCCTTGGCGACATTATTTTCTCATATGCTAATGGCAAAATTCCCGCTGTTGGTAAAGTCATTGCTTTGGTCCAAAATAAGGAGCGGCCGGCTGAATTTGGGAAAACAGGTCATCAATGGGGTAAAACCGGCTGGTTAGTTAGTGTACAGTGGCAAAAGCTATGGAGTCCATTAGTTCCTAAAGATCACTTAAGCCAGATAGTTCCACTTCTACCGTCTAAACATGCTCCTATCCAGGCAAATGGTAATGGAAATCAAGGCGTTTATCTCGCCGAAATTGGCAGTCAACTCGGAAATAAGTTGTTATATCTAATAGAACAAACCAATAATGGCACTAGCGAAGCAATAGAGGAAATTGATACAACACTTGTAGAAAGAGCGCAAGAACGAGACATTGAACTGGCTTCCATCTCTACAACACAGAAGCAACAATTAATCATGGCCCGTGTAGGACAAGGGGATTTCCGTATTAACGTTCAAAAAATAGAATCAAAATGTCGCATCACAGGCTTAACTGATAAACGTCTGCTAATTGCAAGCCACATCAAACCATGGAAAGTTTCTTCTAATGAAGAACGTATTGATGGGTACAATGGCCTTTTATTATCTCCTCATATAGACAAATTATTCGATAAAGGATGGATTTCATTTTCTGATCAAGGTCACCTTCTAGTGAGCCGGGAAAACATTCAACCTATTTTAAATATTTGGTCTATCAACACTGATATGTTTGTGGGAACTTTTACAGATCAACAAAAAGTGTATTTAGAATACCATCGAACAATTATTTTTAAAGGATGAATACTATTCGGGTTACTTGTGCAATCATTTTAAGAGAAGGTAAGATACTAGCTGCTCAACGTAGTGAAACGATGTCATTACCTTTAAAATGGGAGTTCCCAGGTGGTAAAATAAACAAAGGAGAATCTGAAGTAGAATGTCTAAGAAGAGAACTATTGGAGGAATTAAACCTCTCTATGCTCATTAAAGGTAGATTAAGCAATAGCCTGTTTAATTATGGGGATTTTACAGTCGAACTAATTCCTTTTATTGTCGACTATGTAGAAAGTGAAATTATATTGCATGAACATCGCCAAATTGGATGGTTTACAAGTTTTGAATTAAAAGACTTAGACTGGGCGCCTGCCGATGTACCAATTTTGCAAGAATTTTTAGATAGAACAATAAAAATGCCTTTATGACTTTATATGCTATGTGAAAGCCATAAAGGAAGGGTATTATTATTTAAGACAAAAAAGCCGGAGATAAAATCTCCGGCTTTCATTAAGTGCCCAGAACTGGATTCGAACCAGCACATCCTTGCGAACGCTGCGACCTGAACACAGTGCGTCTACCAATTTCGCCATCTGGGCATCCCGTATTATGGGGTGCAAAAATAGACACTTTATTTAATTTTCCAAAAATGAGTTGAAAATATTTCAGGCCTCTCCACTGTTCATCAACCAAAGGAGTATAATAAACTCCCGGATGATTTTCTTCCGGAGCAGCTGCATGGCATTATGAAGAGTATTGTAGATGGTACGCTCTGTAAGGGCAGTTTGATCAGCTATTTCCCGGAAACTCAACTGCTCAAAATACTTTAGCCGTATCAGTTGTTTCTGCCGTTCAGACAATTCGGACAAAGCGATGTGTAACCGTTCCTGTATAGCCGCGTTTTGCTGACTGGCGATCAGTACTTCTTCATAGGAAACCTCAGTAGCCAGTAACTGGTCCTCTCCTCCTTCCAGACCATCAATTTCAAATATGGCATAACCTTGGCCCTTTTTTGCTTTATAAAGTACACGTTTGAAGATAGTGATCACGTACTGCTGAATATTATTTACAGTAATCAGTCGCTGGCGGATCTTCCAGAGTTCGAGGAATAAATCGTGAATGCTTTCTTTTACTAACTCAGGATCCTTATATAATGACAATCCCAATTTGTAGAGGTCTTCATAGAAAATATTGAAGCATTCATATAAACCCTGGCGCTCTCCTTCTGCTAAAAGCTGCCAGTTCTTATCAATATCTCGCTTATTAAAGGTCATGGCATGGGAAGGATTTGGTGCTGAACCCGGGCAAATAACCTTGCTACAGCTCATCAAAAGAGCGGACACTTACCTGAAAGGTAATATATGATAAATATTTTAATAAAAAAAACGCATTCCCCATTGGTAAAAAAACATGTTTTGCCACACTTGTATAAAACAACCAGATCTGATCATAAAAGAACGACATGTCATATACCGATTTTAAAGCCGCTGATTTCCTGCTGGAAGAGAGTTTCATTAACTACTGCACCGCCAGTAATGAGGAAGATATAGCCTTTTGGGAAAACTACCTGCAAACGCATCCTGAACAGGCACAGGAAATCAGAATAGCTCAGGAGTTATGCCATATTATCGCTGTTACACCTGCAGCGGAAGATAAAGAGCAAGTATTGGCCAGGCTCAAACAAAGTGTAGAAAATGAACCATCTCTTCACATACCTTCCAAAGACAATAGCAGAATCTACAGATGGATGGCAGCTGCGAGTGTGGCCGCTGTCTTTATAATAGGATATCTCCTGTATAAACCTGCATCACCTACAGCTCCGGTATATGAAATAAGTGTTGCCCTGGCCGGGAAATACCTGCCGGTAGCCCATACCGCTTTCAACGACCGTCAAACAATCACCCTCCCCGATGGAAGCCGGGTTACCCTAAACGGATCCAGCACCCTTACCATAGCTCCCGACTTTAACAGCCGCAGCCGTTATGTATACCTGCAAGGAGAGGCATTCTTTGAAATACACCAGGATAAAGACAGGCCTTTTGTGGTTATTACACCACAAACAGCTACTACCGCACTGGGTACCTCCTTCCTGGTTAAGTCCGGGAAAAGAACCCAGGAAGCGAATATTAAACTGGCCACAGGACGTATTAAAGTGCAGGCTATACAGAATAACCAGAATATGGCAACCCTGGAACTATCTCCCGGACAACAAGTCCAACTGGATGCCCGCAGCTATCAATTTAACCAGTCTGATTTTGATACAACAGAGATACAACGCTGGCTGACCCGTAAACTGGAATTTGTTAATGCAGATATGCAGCAGATATCACAACAGCTGGAATGGTATTATGGTGCTACCATTCAATTGGAGAATACACCAAAGGATACCGTATTATTTACAGGTGTATTCCAGAACAAACGTTTTAATGAAGTGCTGGACGCCATCAGCTTCAGTAATAATTTCTCTTACCGTCAATTAAATGATACTGTTTTTATCCGATTTGAATAACCCTGCTCCTATTTTTTTCAACCAAAAAATCCCTGTTAGATGAAGAAAGCTGTACCGCTTTATGTACCTGAACGATTGCTCAAATTACTACTGCTGTTACTCTTTTGTGGTATATCCCACCAGGCTATGTCACAATCACCTCCTAAAATATATTCTTTCAACTGGAACAACACCCCGTTAAGCACCGTTTTCCGGCAGATAGAATCAGCAGCGGATGTACACTTTTCCTACAACCCCGCTGGTGTAAAGGAAGACAGACCCGTAAAGCTGAAAGTAAAAAATCAGCACCTCGAAGCTGTGGTAGAACAACTTTGCCAGGAAATCAATACGAGATACAGGATTTCTGACAACATTATCATGATCCAGTCGCAGAAATCCAACACCACTCCCCTGCAGGAAGTTACTGCTGCCTTTCGACTCGATGGCCGTATACTGAATGAAAAAAACGAACCTGTTCCCGGCGTATCTATCCATAATCAGCAAAACCGTAAATCTGTATTAAGCAGGGAAGATGGCACTTTTAATATTGAAGCCAATACAGGCGACGTTATCGCCTTCACGATACTGGGTTATGAGCCTAAGACCATCATCGCTTCGGCATCCAATACCACCGTCATTGTAGTATTGAAGGAAAAAGTGACCGACCTGGGAACGGTAGTCGTAACTGCACTGGGTATCAAACGTGAATCCCGTGCACTGGGTTATGCTTATGGAGAGGTGAAAGGAGATGATCTTAAGAAGGCAAGAGAACCTAACGTAATCAACTCTCTGGCAGGGAAAGTACCTGGACTTATCATTAACTCAACCGCTGGTGGTCCTGCCGGATCTTCCAGGGTTATCATCCGTGGCAATACCGAAATTACCGGCAATAACCAACCACTGTATGTGGTAGATGGCGTGCCTATTGATAATTCTAATTACGGTCAGGTATCCGGAGAAAAATATGCCAGCGGCTTTGATTTTGGGGATGCGATTTCAGCAATCAATCCTGATGACATTGAAACCATCAGTGTACTCAAAGGCCCCTCCGCATCCGCTTTATATGGTAGCCGGGCATCTCATGGGGTGATCATGATCACCACCAAAAAAGGAAGTACCAAAAAGACCCTGGGTATAGAAGTAAACAGTACCGCCTCTATAGAACAACAGCTTACCCGCTATGATGACTACCAATATGAATACGGTCAGGGAGTAGGACAAAATATTCCAATGACACCCGATCAGGCAAGGGTAAATCTTTTCAGCAACTTTGGTGGCAGGCTGGATCCGAATCTGATGGTCATGGGATTTGATGGCGTTAAAAGACCTTATGCGCTCGTTAAAAATAATATTGAGAACTTCTTCCGTACAGGGTCCACTTTCACCAATACAGTTTCCCTCACTAATGCCACCGACAATACTGCTTTCCGTTTATCCATTTCTGATATGCGGAACAATGATATTGTACCTAAAAGCTACATGAACAGAAATACGTTCAATTTTACCAGCAATTCAAAGTTTGGGAAAAAACTGACAGTTGATGCCAAGATGATGTACATGCGGGAATTTGTGAATAACCGTCCGGCACTGGCAGATGATGCGGGCAACATTGGTAACAACTTTGTAGGACTCGCAAATAATGTAGACCAGGCCATATTTGCTACAGGATACAAGCGCCCTAATGGCGACTATGTAGACTGGGGTGGTGGTGAATACCGGATCAACCCTTACTGGGTGATTAATGAAATGAGAAACACTACCAAAAAAGACCGGCTGATGGGCAGCCTGGTAGCCAATTACCAGTTTGCCGACTGGATCAGCCTGCAAGGTCGTGCTTCTACAGACATCACCTTTTTTGATTACAGAAAATTCAGTCCACGCAGTACACCGGGTTCGCTGACAGGGAGAATAGAGGGTATTGAACAGCAGTTCAGAACCACAGAAGCCGATCTGCTGCTTTCCCTGCAAAAACAATTTACCCCTTCCTGGTATGCGGCAGCCAGATTGGGTGGCAGTATCTCTTACAGAAAAAACCCCGGCACTTTGCAGCAGGCCACAGATATGACGGTAACGGATATAGTGAGCTTCAATAGTTTCAAAGACAAAATTATCAGAGAACTCCCTCCCATGGAAAAACAGATCAACTCTTTCTATGGATTGTTCAGCTTAGCCTATAAAAACTACGTTTACCTGGATGCTTCTATCCGCCGGGATGCCACTTCTACTCTTCCGCAAAAGAACAATACCTACTGGTACCCTTCTTTATCCGGTAGTTTTATTCTTACCGATGCTTTCCCTATCAAAAGCAGTACACTCAGCTATGCCAAACTGAGAGCTTCTGCGGCAGAAGTAGGTAGTGATACCGATCCTTATACACAGGGCATTTATTACGACCTGTACGAATTTCCTTTTAATGGTACCTCTGCCGGAAAAATAGCTACGAATGTATTACCCAATAAAGACCTGATGCCTACACGTACCCGGTCTTTTGAGGTAGGTACGGAAATAAAACTCCTTAACAATGCGATCGGCCTGGATGTTACCTATTATACACAGAACTCCCGTGACCAGATCAATTACGTGCCGGCACCTAACTCTTCCGGTTATCCGCAAAGAGTGGTCAATGCAGGGGTGATACAAAATAATGGCTGGGAAATAGGTATCACCACCACGCCGGTTAAAAGCAAAGACTTTCGCTGGGACCTGAACGTGAATTTTGCCCGTAATAAGAACCGGGTATTATCACTGGCGGAAGGGATCCCCTTTCTCACGCTATCCGATGCCCGTTGGCTGGGCGTATCTGTAGTAGCCCAACCGGATGCGGCGTATGGGGCCATCCTGGGATATGATTATCTCAAAGACCCTCATGGCAACATCATCCTGGACGCTGTAACCCTCAATCCCAAAGCCTCTGATGAAAGGCGGGTAATGGGAAAAGGGACCTGGAACTGGACCGGTGGGATTACAACAACACTTTCGTATAAAAATTTCACGCTCAATGCAGTGGTGGATATCAAGCAGGGAGCGGATATATTCTCTATGACAAATCTCTTTGCAGTATTGCGTGGTAGCCAGCAAAGCACACTGGAAGGCAGACAGGAATGGATCAAATCTGAAGAAGAAAGACAAGCTGCCCGTAAAACACTGGAAGAATGGAAGGCAATGGGCAAAACACAGGGGTACGTGCCACAAGGTGTGGTAGAAGGCAAAGATGCGGATGGTAAAACCATTTATACGCCGAACACAACTGCCGTTGATCCGGCAGCATACTGGTCCAGGTTTTATGGGGATAACAAAGGTATTATCACTCCCTTCCTCTTTGATGCCAGCTATATAAAGATGAGAGAGATTATGCTTACCTACAGCCTGCCCAAAGGATTATTGCATAAAGCACGCATTGCAGATATGAGCCTGTCTATCGTAAGCAGAAACCCTTTTATACTGTATAAAAAGTTGCCTAATGTAGATCCCGATTCCAACTATAACAACGGAAACGGACAAGGCCTGGAATATGGCTCGCTGCCTTCCAGAAGAAGCTGGGGAGTAAACCTGAATTTCAGGTTTTAGCAGCCCTGGATGCCTTATATCCAATTTTTAATTTGTCAACCAACAGAAAATCATGAAACACAGGACTCATTATATACTCATCACCTGCCTGTTGCTGGTCTTGCCCTTTGCTGCCTGCAACAAGTTTGGTAATATGAATACCAACCCGGTGCAATCCGTACAAATGGACCCTGCCATCCAGCTTAGCTTTGTGCAGCTGCAATATTCCGGGAATCTGGAAACCAATGAAAGATTGGGAGCAATGCTTACTATGCCTATGGTCCAGCATATTGGAGGCGCCTGGAGCAATCAGTATGGTGGCATGTATGCAAAGCAGATGGAATACATGTCCATCTTGTGGCAATCCAATTACATCAGCGAAATACGTAATATCGTTGATGCTGTAAAAAGAAGTACCGGCGATCCCAAACGCATAAACCTGAACGCTATATGCCGGATTATGAAAGTATTTATATTTTCCCGCATCACGGATCTCTATGGCGACATTCCATACACAGAAGCGGCAGCAGCCTATACAGATAACACGATCAAACCTAAATACGATCGCCAGGAAGATATATACAACGACTTCTTCAAGGAACTGACAGAAGCGGTAGCACAACTGGATCCCCAAAAAGAAACCAATCCACAGGATCTGTTTTTTAAAGGCAATGTAACACAATGGAAACGATTTGGGAATTCTCTCCACCTCCGGTTAGCCATGCGCCTTATAAAAGTAAACCCGGACAAGGCAAAAGCGGAAGTCAAAAAAGCCTTTGATGGTGGTCTGATGGCCAGCAATGAAGATATCTGCCTCCTGCGTCATGAAAACATACAGGCTACCTATAGCGATGTACGTGGTAACGGGTTGTCTGCTGCCCTTAACCAGGGAGATCTTATCAGCTACCGCATTTCAAATACATTTATTAATTCCCTCAAAAACACCAATGATCCCCGGCTGGAACATTTTGTCAGATATTACTGGGATAATCCCTATAAGCCTTTTGAAAGAGTAGATATTACAGCAGAAGTAAAAGCGCAGGTAGGCTATGTAGGTGTAAGCAATGGCCTGTTTATCTGGGATGAATGGAAAGAGCCACTTACCATACAATCACCTGTATTAGGTGAGCAAAAAGTACTTAACAACCTGCAAAAAGCGCAGCTGGCCAATTTCCTGATCACCAACAATGCTCCTTACATGCACCTCACTTATGCGGAGGTAGAACTATTGCTGGCTGAAGCCTGCTTCCGCTGGAATCTTAACCTGGGCGGCAATCATACAGTGCATTACAACAATGGTATGAAAGCAGCCTGCCAGCAACTGGCATTGTTTCCTGGTGGTCCGGTAATTACTGACCAGCAAATCACCAAATTTCAGGCAGACAATGTACTGGCACCTGGAAAAGAGCTCTCTCAGATCAATACACAACTATGGACCGCCTTACTGTTAAACGGACCTGAAGCATATGCCAACTGGCGCCGTACCGGGTTCCCTAAACTTGAACCTGGATATAACCCTACCTATTCTGCTATCAAAACTATCCCCCGCCGCTTCGAGTATCCGCTTACCGAAAAAGAACAGAACAGTGTAAACTACAATGAAGCACTCAAGAGCATGGGAGGCAAAGATGACTGGACCAACCGGGTATGGTGGGACAAACAATAACTATTTAGCAATAAGGTAACCGTTCACGTTATAAACTAATCTGATGCGCATCAATTTATATAAAATAGCCTTATTAGGAGCAGTACTGCTGGCTATCTTCCAGACAGGATGTAAAAAAGATCATATCAAGGATCCGGAATTTGGTACTGGCGACTATCCCCGGATCTATGATGAAACAAATACCTTCTTCTCTCCCATCCGTGTTATTAGCATGGGAGAAACAACCTCCTATAATAACCTGTCTTATTCACCGGCAGGTAAAGTAAAAATTGCATGGAAGGTAGATGATGAGGTAAAGTCGGCTGATACGGCCTTTTCCTTTACTCCCACCACGGGCGGTGAATTTACTATTTCCCTGGAAGTAGCGTTCAATGGATTGAAAAGTACCCGTAGCAGTAAAGTGCTTGTAAAGCCGGATACTTATACGCTCAAACCTTATGACAAGGTGGTATTGGCCTACTTGTCTGAAAACGGCACTGCCGCAGCCATCGATTTTGAAACGATTACACATGTGGCCTGCCAGTATGGGCGTGTAGCCGCAGATGGCGGACTGGATGTAAGTGCCGGTGAAAGTAATAGTAAAACCGATGAGGTAGTTGCACGCGCTCACCTTGCCGGCAGACAAGCATTACTGGGTATAGCAGGCCGGCTGTCGGGTATGGATGGCTGGGCACTCTATGGGGCCAGCGATTTTGGCGACGCTATCCGCAAATCCGACATGCGGGCTATCCTTGTGGCAAACATAAAAGCCTATGTAACCGCTAAAAAACTGGATGGCGTAGATATTATGATGAGTGATATCAATGTGGATCCCTATATCCCCCACCTGACATCACTACCTGCCTTTATAAGTGAACTAAAAGCAGCATTACCTGCCGATGCGCTTATCACCGTTACTGTGGCTCCTTCCTGGCAACACTGGAGTTATCCCGATCTGTCGGCGGCCGACTGGGTACATGTACGTGCTTTTGAAGATGGCCTCCACGTGGGCGAACACGTGCCCAGGGGCCAGCCTTCCGGCTTTGATTATATGAAAACCGCAGCAGATATCTGGAAAAACTTTCACCTGCCCGCAGAGAAAATTGTAATAGGCATCCCCGCTTTTGGCCTGCGCTATAATGAAATTGATGATGAGGGGAATAACCTGGGCTGGGGCTCCTATGACTATATCACATTTAAAAATATACTGGAGCTGGACCCTACAGCTGGTGGAAAGGAAAAGATAGACCATGCCTTCGGGGTATATTATAATGGCGTACCACTGGTAAAGCAAAAAGCGGAATACATCAAAACCAGCTCCTTCAAGGGTGCTTACCTCTGGGCAGCGGATTATGATATCAAAGGAGATGGCTCCCTGCTGAAAACAATGTATACCGCACTCAAATAGTAATTTCACCCAAAAGCCCCCATAATAGCAGGCCGGATTTATTCCGGTCTGCTCTATTTACGGTCGTTGTGTAATCGCCTGATATCCTGTACGTAGTAATTCTTTATATCTTTGTCATGTGACGGAAGCATCAAATAACACCTTACGTAAGATCATCCATATTGATATGGATGCGTTTTATGCTTCGGTAGAGCAGCGGGATAACCCCCTGTATCAAAATAAGCCGATTGTGGTGGGTGGTTCACCGGAAGGCCGTGGAGGCGTAGTCGCAACTGCCAGCTATGAAGCCCGTAAGTTTGGGATACGTTCCGCCATGTCATCCAAAAGGGCACAACAACTTTGTCCAGATGCTATTTTCGTGAGGCCCCGCTTTGCTGCCTACAAGGAAGCTTCTCAAAAGATCAGAGAGATATTTCAACGTTATACAGATCTGATCGAGCCTCTTTCCCTTGATGAAGCCTACCTGGATGTTACGATAGATAAACAAAACATCGGCTCTGCTATTGCTATCGCCAAACTTATTAAACAGGCTATTAAGGATGAACTTCAACTCACCGCATCTGCTGGTGTTTCCATCAATAAATTTGTTGCTAAGATTGCTTCTGATCTGAACAAACCTGATGGACTCACCTTTATTGCCCCGGCACAGATCGAAGCGTTCATGGAAAAGCTGCCGGTAGAAAAGTTCTTCGGCGTAGGAAAGGTAACGGCAGAGAAAATGAAAAGCATGCAGCTATTTACAGGTGCCGATCTGAAAAAACTCACAGAGGCTGCATTAAAACAACACTTCGGAAAAGTAGGCGCCTTTTATTACCAGATAGTCCGGGGTATTGACAACAGGGCTGTACAGCCACACCGGGAAACAAAATCCCTGGGGGCCGAAGATACTTTTCCTTTTGACCTGACCGATATGGAAACCATGAGTGTAGAACTGGATAAAATTGCACTCGTGGTATTCGACCGGCTGCAACGTCATCAGCTGAAAGGCCGTACTATTACCCTTAAAGTAAAATACCATGATTTCAAACAGATCACCCGTAATCAATCATTTGCTGAACCGATAGGTGATCTGGAAACCATAGCTGCCACCGCCAAATCTTTGCTGGCGGCATCTGATATCACGGATAAAAAAATCCGCCTGCTAGGCATTACGCTGTCCAATTTCGGAGAATTTATGCCTAAGCCTAAAAACCCTGATCACCCGGAACAACTTAAGTTGTTTCCATAAATAAATTCATTACAACCCACCCTTATTAGACACATCATTATTATTAATACCTCTTTTGGTCTTTTTAATACCTCCTTTGAGTTGACCCAGCCTGATGTCTGCACTCAGACTGAAATTCCGGAAATATTCACGAGACAGGGAGCTTTCATAAAAACTTTTTCCTGTTGTTGCTACCCGGTTATTCCGGTAAGTTGAAAATGGATTATTAACGGTTGCAGAAAGGGCTATATTCCCGCCCAACAGCTCTTTAGAAAGCGTAAAGGAAGACGTAATAACACGGTTGGAAATTGCTTGTAACGAAACAATATTGGGGCCAATAGCTGTAACGTTGACCATAAAACGCCATCCTTTATCAAACTTATGACTGCTGGATAGGTTGATGTTATATAAAAGGCTGTTGGTGCGCATAATAGCACCATCACTTTCGCCTTCCAACTTCACATAAGTGAGATTGGTATTCAATCCAAGGTTCCAGTTTTTGATAACAGGATAACCCAGACTGATATACCCAAGGATGGCATCCCCTTTTCCTACATTGGCAAAAGTAGCCACCATCACATTCCTGGTGGAATCAAAGGTGGTTATTCCAAGATCAAGGTTATTAAAGAAGGAATATCCAAGGCCCACATTAATATTAAATTTACCGGATTTCCCATATCCAAGGGTAAGGTTATTCATTAATGAAGGGGCCAGATTAGGGTTTCCCATAGATTCATAATTTGGATTAGCCCGGTTAACATAAGGGTTTAGCTTATGGATACCTGGTCTTTTTATACGCCTGGTAAATCCGAAGTTAAGGCTGTTACTGTTGTCTATCCTGTACCCAACTGCCACCGCAGGAATTAGATGTAGGAAACGCTGACGTACCTTCGAACGGGTTGAAATAAAATCTACGTCTGTAGCAGTTTGTTCCAGACGTACCCCCGCCTTTACCGACCATTTTTTCGCCGTAAAATTATAGGAGTTATAAATGCTGAATACGTTTTGATGATTATCAAACTGGTTACTGGCACTCGAATCCAATTCAAACGACTTGCTGACTTCATCCAGGTTGTAATGTTGATAATCGCTTTTATTAATCCTGAAGATCCCCTTAACACCGGCTTCTATAAGAAGTTTTTTTAAAGGATGTACATAATCGATCTGTACAGTTTGTTCCGAAGCTTTGCCATCATTAAACTGCCGGTAGCCTGGCAGGACATAGTTCACCCTGTTAATGATGCTTACATTGTTCGTCAGGTCATTATTGTTATTACTGTAATTGTAGGAAAAAGTGAGTAATCTGTTTTTATCTGCTTTAAACCCTGACTGATAATTAATGCCCGCCTCTATATTATAGGTTTTGTTTCTGGAGTCATTGAAAAAAACATACCCTTCAACCAATGCTCCTTCGCTCATTAATGCGGAATGGCGGTTATTGTCAGCATCGCCTTGATTCATATTGGTGCTGAACGATGCGAAAACCAGGTGGAGGCTATCTATTTCATAACTGATCTCCGTACCCAGATAACCTGCGCGGCTCTTTGTTTTGTCCTGCCCCTGCTGCACAAAGCTGGTGGGTTGCTCAGTTATAGTATTTCTGTAATTGTCAATATTAATAGCAGGGGTGTTATTCATGCTGCCACCTCCAAAAACAGCTATCCCCAAACGACCTTGTCTGGCTGCAAAGGAACCTCCGACACCCGGACCTCCCTGCGGGAACTTCTCACTCAGGTTGATCACACCATTTATTCCATCCGTTGTTTTTTTAACAAGTATAATGTTGATGATCCCGGCAAGTCCTTCCGCATCATATTTAGCGGGAGGTGTGGTAATCACTTCAATCTCTTTTATAGAGGAGGCTGGCATGCTGCCCAACACTTCTTTAGGATTGTGGGTCAACATACCTGAGGGTTTGCCGTTGATGAATATTTTATAACTGGAATTACCTTTCAGCAGCATGTTATTACTGGCGTCCAGGGATAGAAAGGGAATTTTACGCATCATTTCCAGTACACTTTTCGATCTGCTGTCCGGATCTGCCTGGAGATCGTAAATAATGCGGTCGGCCTCCTGCCGGATAACGGGTTTTTGAGCCCTGACATTTACTTCCCCCAGTGTTTTTACCTGCTGGGTACCGGAATTTTGTAAAGCAGATGGTGCTGTTTGTCCAGTGGCATTTTCATACTGGCATAGCAAGGTCAGCACGCAGACAATAAATGACTGGCACAGTGTTTTCATATATGCGGTAATTAGACGGTAACTGCTACAGGGTAAGCGGGCTTAATAAAATAATATGGGGATTAAATTTCTTTATCCTTCCGGATGAGCAGGAAATAAGTGAGGAAGCCTGCACCGATAAATATTACTTCAACACCCCAGGGAATGGGAGATGTTTCTGCCTCAAAAGGAAGCAGTCCGATAACCACAAGACCTATCCCTCCAAAGAGAAAAAGAATACCCCATTTGAGAGAGGACACCTTATTGCCTTGTTTGGTCAGCAGGCGGAGATACTGCTCATCCAGCTTCCCTGATCTGATAATACGTCTTTTGAGGAGATAATTCATAAACTCCATCCCCACTACAGCGATGATACCGGTAACCGCCGTGATCATAAAAAAACCGAATAATGCTTCCATAACTTTATTTTTCGTGTGAATATTTGCTTGTTACAATCAGTAGTCACATAAAAGAATAAAAAGGTTGCAGAATATCCTAAAAAAAGGTTGCAACATTTTGAAAGTGCATGGTGTCTTCTTAATAATAATGATAAGGAAATGAAAACAATTTTTTTTATACATTTAAGTATCGGGCCTTTATCTGCTAGTTAATGTTTAATGAAAGAGAAATTATTTCGCGGATATTAAACGGTGATTTGCAAGCCTTTGAATTATTGGTAAAACAATATCAACAACTTGTATTTTACATCGTTAACAAACTCGTAAAGGAGCAGCCTGATACGGAAGATATTTCTCAGGAAGTATTCATTAAGGTGTATGAAAACCTCCGGAATTTTTCCTTTAAATCGAAGTTATCTACCTGGATAGCAAGTATTGCCTACCGTACTGCACTGAATCATATCAGGGATAATAAAAAAGCCCGGATAATGCATTCCGGGGAGGATATAGCAGATTTTTACTTTACCACCGAAACTCCGGAACGGCTATCAGAACAAAAGGACATTACCGCTTATATTAACAAGCTGATAGCTGAGATGCCGCTACCGTATAAAAGTGTACTCACCTTATATCATATGAACGAGCTTTCTTATCAGGAAATTGAGCAGATCACAGGAATGCCGGAGGGTACAGTAAAAAATTATCTGTTCAGAGCGCGTAAACTTTTAAAAGATAAACTTAAATCTTGTTTAAAAGATGAATACATCAGAAAACCAGACTGAAAGAGCAATGCAGGAGTGGCTTGAAAAAACGTTGGAAAATGAGCTCCCTGCGGATGCAACTGCTTTTAACCAGGAAGAACAAAAAGAACTGGAAGCATACCGGTTGTTGTTCAGGTCGCTGAATGAAAAACCGGCAGTGGGGCCCTCTTATGCTTTTTCGGCTAATGTCCTCACAAAAATACAGGCACGGAAAGATTACAGTGTTAAGCTCAAATGGAGTTTTATGCTTCCCCTGGGCATTTTATTGGTGATAACCGTCACTTATATCGCCGCTGCTTATTTTCACAGCACTTTTGCCAACGCGGCCATTTCCCTGGTTACACAGTTCAGATGGCAATTCATCTTTGGAATTAGTTGCTTTTTAATTATTCAGTATCTCGATCAGCAATTAGTCAGAAAAAAAATCCTGCGCCACTAAATAATACGGCCTGCAATATGCATTGCAGGCCGCTAAACATCCTTCAAACAGGATCAAAGGGAAATACCCCTTTTCCATGGAATGAAATCTTCCTGCCCATTGCGCACTGCCGCTACTTCAATATCTCCACTGGCTACCTGAATAATATAATCCAGGATTCTTTCCCCGGCAGCTTCCACAGACTCTTTCCCATCAATAATATCTCCGGTATTAAGATCAATGATATCGTTCATTTTCCTGGCCAGGATACTATTAGTCGCAACTTTTACTACTGGCGCGATGGGATTACCGGTAGGCGTACCCAACCCCGTAGTAAACACGACTACATTCGCACCGGCTCCCACCTCGGCTGTGGTAGACTCCACATCATTACCGGGCGTACATAGCAAATTTAATCCTGCCCGGGTTACTTTTTCGGGGTAATCCAATACGGCTGTAACCGGAGAGCTTCCCCCCTTTCTGGCGGCACCTGCCGATTTCATCGCATCCGTAATCAACCCGTCTTTGATATTACCCGGAGAAGGGTTCATATCAAAACCAGAACCCACTTGCTGCGCCCGGAGGCTATATGTTTTTATCAGGTCCGCAAAACGTACTGCGTTATCAGGATCTGTACAGCGGTCTATCAGGTTTTGTTCTACCCCGCACAGCTCAGGAAATTCGGCCAGTATCACCGCTCCTCCCATGGCTACCAGAAGATCTGAGGCATGCCCCAGCGCGGGATTAGCTGAGATACCGGAAAAA
This sequence comes from Chitinophaga sp. H8, assembly GCF_040567655.1. Classification (NCBI taxonomy): domain Bacteria; kingdom Pseudomonadati; phylum Bacteroidota; class Chitinophagia; order Chitinophagales; family Chitinophagaceae; genus Chitinophaga; species Chitinophaga defluvii. The sequence goes on from NZ_JBEXAC010000001.1 coordinate 2,443,067, forward strand.
CCATCAGAACCACCGCATTCCAGCCCCACGCACAACTTACTGAGAGGTGCCGGCTGTCTTGTTAATGCATTCGCTGTGGCCATCCCTTCAAATGTCAGACGAATGGCCTCCTGCAATAACAACGATTCTGTACCTGTCTTTTGCTGGTCCAGGATGTATAACGGCTTATCAAAAGCAGGGTTTCTTTTCCTGATTTCTGCTTCCAGTATGGAAGCCTGTGCATTCTGGCATCCCAGACTTAACACCGTTGCACCTGCCACGTTAGGATGGGTGATGTATCCTGCCAGCAGTCCGCATAAGGTCTGCGCATCCTGGCGGGTGCCACCGCATCCACCCTCATGCGTTAAAAACTTTACTCCTGTTACCTGCGGGAATAATCGTTCTACCTTACCTGGTACGGCATTGCTGCTGGTATAGTCTGAAACGGCTTGCCCGCCATTCCGGTATTGGGAGATCAGGTGACGGGTATACCCTGCGTAAGACTTTTTTTGTGCATAGCCCAATGGCTCCAGCAATGCTTCTTTCAGCGTATCTACGTTACCGTTCTCACAAAACACCAGTGGAATAACCAGCCAGTAGTTGGCGGTGCCCACACTCCCATCGGACCGGTGGTATCCGTTGAAAGTACGGTGTTGCCATGCTGTAGTATCCGGAGCCTGCCAACTGATACTTTTTCCGGCATTCTCAAAACTACTGCTGGCATGTTTGGTATTTCCGGTTGTTAATAATTCGCCATAAGCGATATCGCTGCCCGCTTTCCCCACCAGTACCCCGTACATGATTACATCTGCCCCTGCCGGTATAGGCACTGCTGCAAACTTGTGTTTGGCGGGAATATTATTCACCGGCACATAACTATTACCCTCATACTTATATGTTGTTCCGGCGGTAAGGTCTGTAAGCGCCACTATCACATTGTCGGCCGGATGCGCTTTTAATATTTTCTGCTGCTCCATCTTATACTGCTTCCTCGTTTTTAACCAATAATTTATATTTCCTGCTACACAACACATTAATGCCCTCCAGCCTGATATACCACATTTCCGTTTACCATAGTCAACCTGATGTTGATCTGTTCATCCATGATCAATATATCCGCGTCTTTTCCAGGTACCAGGGAACCTTTATGCCTGTCTACTCCCATAATACGAGCGGGAGTTAAACTCATCATTTTAACTGCCGTTGCTAATGGCATTTCCGCAAGTGTCATCATCGTCCTCACCAATCTGTCGGCAGTTGCTACGCTTCCTGCAAAAGCACTCCCATCCAATAGTTTGGCTACCCCATCTTCTATAATTACATCCAGTCCGCCATTCAATGGCCCCAGCACACTTTTACCTGGAGGCATTCCTGCTCCTCTCATGGCATCTGTAATAAGGGCTACCCGGTCCGTTCCCTTGATCTTACAGATCAGTTTCAGCAAGGGCGCGGGCAGATGTACCCCGTCGGCAATAATCTCCGCATCCATTTCATCTATCAGGTAAACGCTTTCAATCACTCCTGCATAACGGTACAGGTTGCGCCGGGTTACACCTGACATAGCTGAATAAAAATGGGTGGCAAGTGTATAACCGCAATCAAAGGCTTTCACCACCTCCTCATATACAGCATCTGTATGTGCAATAGCTGGCAGGATCCCCGTTTCACGTAAATACTGCCCCATTTCCAATGCGCCATCCAGCTCCGGGGCTACACTCCAGCGTACTATACTGGAAGAATGTGCTAAGATCTCTTTATATTCTGTTGGATTTGGATTACGTATATAACGGGGGTCCTGTGCGCCACGTTGGCTCATCGCAAAATAAGGGCCTTCCAGGTGAATACCCAGAAATGCAGCTCCCTGCCGGTTATTCCTGTTAGCTTGCTCATAAATATCCAGCGTATGTAACAGGTCTTCCTTTTCGGCAGTTAATGTAGTAGGCACCATAGCTGTTGTGCCGTAGCGGGCATGTGTTTCCGCTATCTTTAAAAAAGCGGTTTCCGTTCCATCCATAAAATCATGCCCACCGCCACCATGAATATGAATATCTATAAATCCCGGGGCAATGTACTGTCCCCCGGCATCGATTACCCTATCGGCAGGGGTGGCGATATCGCTATCGCTCACCATAACTATTCTGCCATTGCTGACTAAAATACTTCCCTGTGAAATAATCCTGCCTGGCGTTATGATACGCCCATTAATAATTTTTATGGTAGGCTGCATAACTTTCCTTTTTCTCCTTTTGTTTAGTACCATTTACGGATACGGTATCCGCGGTATGCATAAAACACCAGGTATAAATAACATGGTAATAATACCCAGTAAGCAAGTCTTACATTATAAATATCCGCGAGATACCCATATATCAGTGGCAAAATAGCGTTGCCGCACAGCCCCATAATCATCACTGATGCTCCTAGTTTTGTAAATCGCCCCAATCCATCCAATGCCAGGGGCCAGATACCAGCCCATACCAAGGAATTAGCTAATCCCAGCAACACAATAAACCAGATAGAAATATCAGTTGTATGGCCAAACAAGGTAATCTTACCATTTGCATAAATGATCAGCAAAGTAAGCGTGGTGCCCAGCAGTGTACAAAACTGCAATGCCCTGAGCTGGCTCAGGTAACGCGGAATAATAACAATGCCGATCAGGTATCCGCAAATGGTAGCCATCAGGGTGTAGGAAGGAAATACTTTCGCATCCAGCAGCCCTATACCCATAGAACCTGCATAACCGATAATGGTATCTATGGCAATTACCTGTGTACCTACATGCAAAAAGATGGCCACGGCTCCCAGTACCAGGTGCGGAAACTGGAAAATACTGGTCTTTCCTGAATTGGCGGTAGCTACGGCCTCGTTTTCATGCTCTGTATTAATTTCGGGTAATGGTGATAACCTTACCATAAGCCCTAATCCTGTAAGTACAGTTCCCATAGCGGCATACGGTACAATTACCCTGCGGATAAGCGCATCCAGTGCAGCATTTTTTTCCATCTCCCCCATGTTCTCCAATGCTGCAAATAAGGTAGTGTCCGTGGCTCTTAAAATAACCGCTGCAAATAACAAAGGTGCAAGGATACCGGCCCCTTTATTACAAATCCCCATAATGCTGATACGTTGTGCCGCACGCTCCTGTGGCCCCAGTATCGTAACATAGGGGTTAGCAGCTGTTTGCAGGATAGCCAATCCCAGGCCAATAGTAAATAACCCCAGCAAAAACACTTCATAGGTGCGGAAAAGGGCGGCGGGGATAAAAATAAATGCACCAAGGGCCATTACCCAAAAGCCGGTCATAATACCTTTTTTAAATCCAATTGCCTTTAGCAAATAGGAAGAAGGTACCGACATCACCAGATAAGCAATATAAAAGGCAAAAGTTACCAGGTAAGACTGAAAATGATTGAGCTCACAAGCGATCCTGAAATATGGAATGAGGATAGCATTCACCCAGGATACAAAACCGAATATAAAGAACAACATCCCTATGATGAGCAGGGATACGCGGGTATCCCGCTTACTTAATGAGCTTACCTCTACTGCTATCGTTTTTCCCATACGTGTTTTCTTGTGCTGTTAGTTATTATCCGTCAGCCATTAGTGGCCTTCATATAAACGTTGTAATTATTGCCCTATGCTGTAAGCCACTTGCGTCCTATTATAATAACAGGGCAGGCTAAAGTAGTTCCCCCCTACTTTTAGCCACCCCGTTATACGTGTTGGTTCCTGATTAGAAGTAACCTATTTCTTAGTCAGCGCTGATGCTGATGCTTCGTCAAGATAAAAAGTACAATCTCCATGCGTTTGCAGGATACTGGCCGGATACTGATTACTCACGGCCTGTTCCAGACTGTCCTTTACGGCCTGCGCCTTACGCTCTCCAGGCACTGAACAGATAATGTGTTTCGATTGCATAATCTGATGCACTGACATACTGATAGCCTGAGTAGGTACTTCCTCCACTGATCCGAACCAGCCTTCATTCAGCTGTTGTTTGCGGCAGGCCGCATCCAGATTTACTACAATATAAGGTTTTGTTGTCTCAAAATCTGCCGGGGGATCATTAAATGCCAGATGCCCGTTCTCCCCAACCCCTACCAGTGCTACATCTATAGGGTGTGCTTTGATAATAGCTGCCAGGCGTTCACACTCCGCAGCTGCGTCTGTTTCACCATTAATGAGGTAAGCATTATTTAAAGTAGATACCTTTTCCAGAAAACGCTCCCTCAGATATTTACGAAAGCTGGCCGGATGTGTTACCGGAAGCGCAATGTATTCATCCAGATGAAACATATTCACCTTCCCCCAGTTAATATCTTCCGCAATCAGCTGACGGATAGTTTCAAACTGGCTGGTTCCTGTAGCCAGTATAATATTGGCAAAACCATTTTTATTGATCGCTTCACGTATCAATGCTGCTGCTGCTTTTCCCGCTACAGTTCCAAGTTCATTCTGATCTTTTGATTGGATAACTTTCATTGGATAACAAGATTATTTATTCATAAAAATTTCGCCACGCATTCATCATGCATGCCCGTTAACACTTAATTACATTACTATTTAGGAACATTTACGCCAGTAGTTCCGCCTTGCGCCATAGATACATCCACCGGTTTGTTCTGCTTCCAGGAGCCGCAGGTAAAATCCGGCACATCAATTGAATTGGAGCGGTTGGCCACCGACCACTCACTTAATGGTCCTATGGCACTCCATAAAGCGGCGTCATACACGTCCTGGTCCAGCGGCAATCCGTTGCGCAGGCAATCGATCAACCGCCAGTCCATTAAAAAATCCATTCCACCATGCCCACCTACCTGTTTGGCCAGCTCTCCCTGTTTTTTTACAATAGCAGGGGTATATTTATCTTCCAGCGCCTTCATAGCTGCCTCATCCAGCCAGTCTTCATGACCGGTAGCAATACGGCCGGGCAAAGGATATTTCATGGCAGTGGCTTTGGTACCGCTTACCAGGTGTATCCTGGAATATGGACGCGGAGAGGTTACATCATGCTGTACCATAATACTGCGGCCATTACGGGTACGGATGCTGGTAGTGTTCATATTGCCCCTGAAATGAGCATTCGCATAAGGTTGGTAAGTAGCATCTTTCGCCAGTAATTCTTTTTCCATCGGCCCCATCATATAATCAATACTGGAGAGAGAGGTCAGGTACTCCATACTATCTCCGCGGTTAATATTCATGATCTGGCATACAGGTCCTAGTCCATGTGTGGGATATAAATTACCATTCCTCACCGCATTTTCTTTCAGGCGCCACAGGTCATAACGCTTTTCTTTATCAAACATGCTTTCCAGCAAATGATGGATATAAGCGCCTTCACAGTGTACGATCTCTCCGAAGAAACCTTGCCTCGCCATATTCAGTGTGAGCAGTTCAAAAAAATCATAACAGCAGTTTTCCAGCATCATACAATGCTTCCTGGTCTTTTCAGAGGTTTCTACCAGTTGCCAGCACTCATCAATGGTTTTGGCAGCGGGTATTTCTACTGCTACATGCTTTCCATGCTGCATGGCATATACTGCTATCGGCGTATGCAGTTCCCACTGGGTAGCTATATATATCAGGTCGATATCGTCCCGCTCACATACCCGCTTCCAGTCTTCTTTGGAACTGGTATACAGCTGTGGCTGATGACCGGGAAATTTAATCCTTGCTTTTGCTTCAGCGGCTTTCTCCGGACGGATATCACACAAAGCTTTGATTTCTACACCTGCTACATAGCTGATACGTTCTACTGCTGCGCCTCCTCTGTTGCCCAACCCGATATAGCCGATGCGTACTTTGTCAATTTTTGGTGCCCCATACCCCGACATATTAAAGTGTTGTTTGTGCGTACGTCCCACCTGTTCCCGTATCTGATCCAGGTGCGAAGCCCCTCCTGCTGTTCCCGAACTGGCACTTGCAGTTTTACATGCAGGCAATAAGGCACCACCTGCCAGACCTATCCCGGTTAGTCCTGCCAACCTTAAGAAATCTCTGCGATTATTTTTCATGAGTACGATTTTATCCGGCCTGATACCTGGCCTTTAGCTAATAATAATGCGATGATTGCTTTAAAGCACCCCTACTGGAAAATGGTATGTCCTGTAGTACGATAGCGCTTCCTTAATTTTTCAAATTCTGCTTTGTATGTATCCAGTGCGCTCCCCTTAACCGGTTTACCAGCCATCGTCACCGGGTCTATAAAACGGATCTCCTTTCCACTTAATGCCGCTGCTTGTGATACATCACCCCATTGTAAAAAACCAGGCACATGTACCGCCATTGTAAAAAAATCTATGCCGCTACGCTCATCAAATGCATAACTCAAAGGTCCGTTACGTAGGGTCACTTCCGTAACATTACCTTCCAGTGCAGCCAGGAACAAAGCAGCTATACCTGTTTCCCTGCTCCCATCTATTGTAATTCTTCCGGCACCAAATTGTGATTTCAACACCTTTGTTACCAGATCCAGTTCATTTACCCATTGTCCCTGTACGGTATTACCCAACCATAATGCAGAACGGGATAAGGTATGGAAAGGTGGTAAACTACCATCTGTAGTATTAGCCAGGGCAGAGCCATGTTCTCCGGTACCCCAGAGATCCGGCAGTACAATACCATTACCATCTCTGACTGCTGCTTCCAGAATATCCGCAGGGATACTGTCTTTCCCTCTGGGATGACTCAGGATCACAAATCCTTTCTCTTTGTACTGTGGTGCACGAAGCAATACAGGTATCACATCTCCACTGGTGGTTTCCAACGCCAGCCTTTCCCATCCCTGAGAAGTGCTGTACCGGTGCAATGTTTTTAAAGTAAGGGGGTCCTGTATGCGTAATATTTCTTTTAATGTTTGTTGCTGTTGTTGCTTATCTCCCCCTTTGGCTTCCAGCATATCCTGCCGCAGGGTTTGCCCGTTCAGTTTACAAAAGGCAGCGGTGCTCATTACCCCTGCATCTCTTTTTCCGGCAGGAAAAGTCATTAGCTGTGACACGGGTAACAAAGTAAAGGCAGGTTCTTTTTTAGGTGCTCCTGTACCTGTTCCTTTCAGATGGAGATCAAACCACCCTACCATTGTTTCCCGTATTTCCGGCCAGTATCCGTGAGTCGTATTAAACAACTGATAGCTCAATTTATCCGAAGCGCCCAGCAGGTCAAATACTGAAGCTGCATTTTTGTAACTGCGCAGCATCTCTGAGGGGTAAAAAGATTTATTGGAATCATTCAGTGCATTGCATATTTTCAATGCACGCGGGGCGATCAATCCTAATATTCCCGCCTCTTCCGTAAAGGTTAGCCCATCTGCCAGCAGTTCACAAACGCAGTTGCTGTTCATAATGTAAGACTCAAAAGTGCCCACACTTACTACTGGCACCACTGCTTTGATACGTTCATCCATGGCAGACAGCCACATGGTTTGGTTGCCTCCTCCGCTGGCACCGGTAGCACCGATATGGTCCTTGTCTACTTGCGGCAGCGAGCATAACAGGTCCACACCACGCATATTGTCTGTCAGCTGCATGCCCATCAGAGAAGTACCTATATCCATCAGTGATGCTCCCAGGTTAGCCCCATGATATTCCGCTTCTCCATGTATAGTCGTTCTTTCCCCCGCTCCCCAGGCATCCATATTCAAACATACATATCCGTTCAATGCCAGCGCATGGGCCGTAGCCTGTACCATTTCTCCGGCACGTGCATCTTTCCAGTGACCATGTGAGTTGATTACTGCCGGGAACGGGCCTTTCCCATCAGGAACATACAGGTTCGCAGTAGCATAGACACCCGGCCTTGTCTGGAAAACAATGTTCTTTACCGAATATCCATTCAGTTGCGTATGCCCGGTTTCCTTATAATTTAAAGGTAGCGCATGATCTATGATAGCTCCGGTTTTACGCAGTACAGTAGCTTTAAGCTGCGTGCGCAGGACTTCCCATTCCTGCCGGGTCTGCGGCAGCTGGTGCATTTGAAAAGCAAGTGCCGCCTGCTGCTTTAGCTGTAAGTTGATGATATCCATAGGCGCGTCTGTAAAAACAGCAGGTAGCCTGCTGGAATCAATACTGCTTACTGCACTACTGTTGGCAGCCTGCAAAGGAGCCTCTAATCCTGCACTCATTAACCAGCAAGCTGCCAACAGTACTGTGATGGTACTTTTCTTCTGAAAAGGGTATTGTGTCATTCGTTATATTGCTTGTTGTATTGTCTTACCTTCCGGATCATTCTACGTCCCACCACAACTTCGTAGCGGCATTATCAGGACCGTTCAGCAACGCTACTCCTTTCTTCAATTCTGCTGCATTGGTAGCAGCTTCAGAGGAAGGATAAGGCAAGCGCTTAATAAAAGTACCTTGTGGCAGATCGCTGTTATCCGATTGTACCACCGGGTACATTTTAGGGTATCCGCTTCTGCGGAATTCCGCCCATCCTTCTATACCATCGGGATAAATGGCCAGCCACTTCTGTGTGCCTATCTGCTGCCGCTGAACACTTTCTGTATTCCCCCATTTCACCGGGATATCAGCCACTGCAGGAGAATTTTCTACATCGCCGGGAGCTACCGGCACAGCAGTAGATTGCGTATAGGCATCCACAATGGCCGGGTCTGTAATCTTCCATTCTTTCAAACTCGTTTCTATTCCCTTTTTATAAAGTTCTGCTGCACTTCCGCCCGCATTCCATCCGTTCAATGCAGCTTCTGCACGTAAGAAATAAGCTTCTGCTGCATACATTACCGGCTGCATAGCTTCCAGCTGAGGGGTCCATGCAGTTCCATTCCAGGTTACCCAGTAAGTACCCACATTGGAAGTTTGTGCCGGGCGGTTCATCGGATTATTGATTGCTTCTGCTGTAGAGCCATTACGTAATCCCCTGAATTCTCCGGAGGCAGTAGCCGGCTGAAAATATTTTGCCATACGTGGGTCCCCATATCCTTTCAGATAAGAGGCCATTGTAGAACTCATACTGAATTCATTGTAAGAGCCTATCAGGGATAACCCATTACCATCTCCTCCTTTCAGTGATCTTTTTATCCATGCAGAATGTATCGTCTCTGTCATTACCCCTCCGGCTATCGCTGCTTCCGCTTCTGTCTTGGCTCTTGCCGGCAATACTTTGGATATGCGCATCGCCAGTCTCAGGCGCAGGGTATTGGCAAACCGGATCCATTGCTGCACATCCCCGTTGTAAATCAGATCATAGCTACCAAACACATTTTTTCCAGCCTCCAGTTTTTTAAGGTTTTGTACTGCCAGATCCAGGCGTTTGAAAAGGTCATCATAAATTTTATCCTGTGCGTCATAAGCAATACTTTCTTGTGCCTTCCCGGCATCAAAATAGGGAACAGGCCCAAAATAATCTGTCATCCGGTGAAAAGCAAATGCCCATACTATATTAGCCAGCGCAGTTTCTCCCGAAGACGCATCCATTTTCTCAAAAATAGTATTCAATTGAGGTACTACCTGCACATAAGTAACAATTCCCGGCCTTGGCAACCAGCCATCATTGATAACATAACGGCCCGTCTGGAAATTAGTAGTGGTGAGGGCAAAATACTGTGCATACTGATCTGCATACAGGTTCTGTGCAGTCTGGTAATAAGATTGTGGCATAGCCGCAGATGACTGCGCCCTGGAAAACATAAAGGGTACCTCCAGTGGCCCTACTCCCACAATGGAACTGCCATCTTTATTCATTTCATCAAAATCCTTTGTACAGCTGGTGATGGATAACGCCAGCGCAGGAATCAATATATATAGACTAAACTTCTTCATGATTTTTGCTTTTAAGAGGACTAAAAGGATAAACTAAGGTTCAAACCAATACTACGCACCGCAGGTAACATCCCTGTTTCTATTCCCTGGTAATTGCTGGTACCTATGGAAGCTTCGGGATCTACCGGTAGTGTACGTTTTCCTATGCCTGGTATATCCAGGAGAGATTTCCCTCTGTACAGGAAGAAAAGATTACGACCGGTAACAGACAACCGTGCATTCTTCAGCAGTTTGTGATTCAGATCAAAATTGTATCCCAATGAAAGCTCTCTTAAACGGAAGTTGGTAGCACTATAGGCAAAAAACTCTCCGTATCCGTTACGACCACCCTGCGAAACACTTGTCCATAACTGTTCTGCTGTAATAGCAGTGGTATTGGAACTGCCATCCGCTTTTACACCTGGTAAGATTAAACCTCCATCCCGGTATTTAGCTGTATAATCTCCTACTCCATAATAAGCCAGGAAAGCATCTGTTCCTGATACTACAATACCACCCACACGACCATCAATCAGGAAAGACAGGTTGAATTTTTTATACAGGAAAGTGTTGCTCCAGCCTAATGTAAAATCAGGATTAAAATTACCCAGCTTTTGCAGCGGGGTTACTACGGGCAATCCTTTATCATTTACCAGGTACTGTCCGGTTTTATCATCCTTTGCCCAGGCATAATCATAAATATCTCCATAGGATTCCCCTGGCTTTATCAGCAATCGGCCCAATGTTCCGGAAGCAGAAAGTTCTGTCTGCTCTAATCCCGGAATTAAAGACAGCACCTTGTTTTTATTCCGGGCAAAGTTTACTGCCGTATTCCAGGTCAGCTCTTTACTGCGTACCGGGGTGCCTGTCAGCATGATTTCTATACCCTGGTTCTGAATATCCCCTACATTGATATATTGCTGACTGAAGCCTGTTGCCTGTGGCAGCCCCACAAAAATCAGCTGATTAATCGTATTAGTCTTATAATAGGTGGCATCGATGCCAATACGTCCATCCAGGAACTTCCACTCTACACCCGCTTCATAAGCTTTGGTTCTCTCAGGTTTCAGATCAGGAATTGATTTGGTGTTATCTCTTGTCACAAAGCCGTTTCCAGCACCTAAAGTGAAATTATATCGCTGCATCAGCAAATAAGGATCCGCATCATTACCTACTTCTGAGTAAGATGCCCTTACTTTACCAAAAGACATCCAGGATGGCAATTCCGTCATATCTGATATTACAGCTGACAAAGCCACGGATGGATAAAAATAGCTGTATGGAGGAGGTAACGTAGAGGACCAGTCATTTCTGGCACTTACATCCAGATAAAGATATTGTCTGAAATCAAGTTGGGCACTTCCATAAACAGATTGAATTTCCTTTTTATAGGGTATACTGGTAAAGGCAGGTGTAGTAGCAAAATTAAGATCGAATTTGTTGGGAATGCTCAATCCATTAGCCAGCGATTGTGTGTTGCCCCCTTTAGTGGTTTGTACACTGGCACCTACATTATAGTTGATACCAAAATCACCAGACAGCTTATTGTTACCGGATAACAGCACATCCATATTACGCTCCTGCCGGCTGATCAGTCCTTCCAGATACCGTCCGCCCGGTAATACCGTCATGGCTAAGGTACCATCGTAATAAGAACCTCTGATCTTATCATCATACTTATCCAGGCTGTAACGTCCCTGTACACTCAGCCAGTCAGTCAGCTGATACTTAGCAGATCCCAGCAGGGTAATCCTGTTACGTTCTTCATTTAAACTGGTCCTGTTTACATCCCAGTAAGGATTCATAAAAATAGAAGAGTTGGTCCAGTATACCGGAATAGGTTTTCCCATAGCATCATAACGCTCAAATATCCTTAAAGAATCCGGACTCAGATCCCGTGGCATTATAGTAGCTTCATTTACCACCCCATTATCACCCAACCGTGGTTTATTCTTTATTTGCTGGTTCATATAGGTCACCTTCACATCCGTTGTCAGCTTTGGGATGATAGTAGTAGACAACCGCAGGTTGAGCGTATTTCTATCCAGGCTGTTATTAGGAACGATTCCCTTGGTGCTGTTATTGGTATAGGAAGCATATCCTCTTACGTTGTCTGTACCTCCGGAAAAATCAATGGAATTATTAATGGCAGTACCTGTTTGATAAAAATCACGGACATTATTTGCATAAGTCTTTGCGGGTGCTCCCCAGCTTTCGCCTGCCTGCGCACCATACTGCCCTTTATTACCCCGGCCATAAGTATTCTGGAATTTCATCAGCAGATTAGGCTGGTCTACAGAAATGCTTCCATTGTAATTCACTGCCATGCGGCCACTCTTTCCGCTTTTAGTAGTAATGATCAAGGCCCCGTTTGCAGCGCGGCTGCCATACAATGCAGCAGCGGCCGCACCTTTCAGCACCGTTACTGATTCCACATCCTGTGGGTTGATGCTGGAAGCACCATCACTTCCTGAGTATCCACTGCTTAAACTTTTCATCTGTGTACCAATGGTATTGGCGGAGCCGCCACCACCCCGTTCACTTGTCATATTATTATCCAATGGTACTCCATCCACCACAATCAGCGCATTATTATTACCGGTAAGAGAGCGATTACCTCTTAATACCACCCGTACAGCGCCGCCAGGCCCGGTAGAGGCTGGTGTGATAACAGCGCCTGCTACTTTACCACTCAGGCTGTTCATAATGTTTGCGCTGGGATCTTTCACCGCATTCAGATTAGCACCGGTAAGCTGTTGCGTAGAATAACCCAGTGAACGCGTTTTACGCTCAATACCTAATGCGGTAACTACTACTTCACTTAGTTTAGAAGTAGACAATACTAAGGCAACATCAATACTTTGTTTGCCTGCGACAGAAACTTCCTGTTTTTCATAACCGATAAAGGAAAATACCAACACTGCATCCGCAGCAGCTGAAATGGTATACTTACCATCCGGATCGGTAGTGACACCATTAGGCGTACCTTTTACGCTTACACTTACCCCCGGAACCGGCGACTGGTTGGCAGCATCGCGTACCGTTCCTTTTACAGGCTGGTTTTGTGCGGAGACCTGCCATGGCATGGCCAAAACAAGTACTAGAAGGAAATAGAGATTGAATGTTAGATGCATCCGCTTTTTCATACCGTTTTTTAATTTAATGAGTGATCCTGGTTGGCTTAAATTCTTCCCTCAAAATACACCCGGTAACTACTACCATCAAATAAATCGCCGAGAACGTTACCGAAAAACGCGCCCATTCCTACCGCTTAATCAATCTTTTTTATTATATTTATTAATTCGTTCCAATCAGACCTGTAAGAAGCATGCGGAGACACTATGCAACAATAAAAGACATTGCCCTTGCCTTAAAGATTTCCGTATCTACAGTATCGCGTGCACTAAGAGATACTTACGATGTAAGCGCAGCTACCAGGCAATTGGTACTGGATAAGGCAGCGGAGTTAAATTACAAGCCTAATTTCAATGCTACAGGCCTGGTGCAAAGCAGCACCCACAACCTGGGGGTAATTCTTCCGGGTATTACCAACTACTATTTCTCTACCGTTTATACCGGTATACAGGAAGTGGCCTACAGCCATGGATATAATATCATTCTGTATGTTACCAACGACGCTGCAGAAAGGGAGATCAACATTGTAAAAAACCTGACTTTAAGCAGCCTGGATGGCCTGCTCGTGGCAGTTTCCTCTCAGGCGGATTCCTGCCAGCATTTCCAGGAAGTAATTGATGATGGCGTGCCGGTAGTGTTCTTCGACCGGGTAGCAGAACATATTACTACTTCCAAAGTGATGCAGGATGATTACAACGGGGCTTTTGAAGCAACAGAACATCTTATTGCCAATGGCTATACAAAAATTGCGCATATTGCCGGACCACAGGGACTTACCTTCACGGAAAAAAGATTGAAAGGTTACCTGGACGCACTGCGTAAACATAAATTACCGGTAAAAGAAGAATGGATCATTCATTCCGGTTTTTCCCAGGATTGCGGCACACAGGATATGCAGCAACTATGGCAACTTCCCAAAAAACCGGATGCTGTTTTTGCAGTTAATGACCGGAAAGCAGTGGGTGCCATGCTGGCCTTAAAACAGATGAATGTACAAATAGGTAAAGAAGTGGGGGTAGTCGGATTCACAAATGATCCCGTTGCTGCCATTATCACACCTTCTCTGAGCACCATTGCTGAGCCTGCATTTGAAATAGGTAAAGTAAGTTGCCAGCTATTATTAAATCACATTAAAAAGAAAAGGTTTATACCGGAAGAAGTCATTTTGCCTGGCAAACTTATTATCCGGGAATCCAGCAAACGGGATTAACCGCTATCCCGGTCCCTGCGCCTTATGCAAACTAATACAGATGAAATCCATGAATACTAAAAAACACAGGATCAGCAACCCTACCCTATGGCTGACAATATTATGCCTGCTGACAGGCAACCTGTTATTTGCACAGCACAAAGGATTACAGGTAATTAAAATCAAAAACACGCAGCAGCTGCATGCCTATTTTAAATACACCGGCAAAGACATTCCCCTTATTAGCGGCCACCGGGGCGGTACTACCAAAGGCTTTCCCGAAAACTGTATCGCTACATTTGAAAACACTTTACGGCATACACCTGCCTTCTTCGAAATAGATCCCCGCCTTACCAAAGACAGTGTAATTGTGCTGATGCATGATGCTACTCTCGACCGTACTACTACCGGCAAGGGAAAAGTGGCAGACTATACCTGGGAACAATTAAAAAAACTAAAACTAAAAGATTCGGATGGAAAGGTGACGCCCTACGGCATCCCTACCCTGGATGAAGTAATTGTCTGGAGTAAGGGCAAAACAATACTGAACCTGGATATAAAGGATGTTCCCCTGGAAATGACCGCCCAAAAACTACTGGAACACGAGGCCTTCTCGCATGTTATGCTGACGGTACATACAGCAGATCAGGCAAAGTACTATTTAAGTCAGCACAAGGATGCCATGTTCTCTGCTTTTGTAAAAACGCCGGCGGCCTTAAAAACCTATGAAGCAGCAGGCATTCCCTGGACACAGGTGATGGCATATGTAGGCCCACACAACAAACCGGAAAATAAAGAAATGTATGAATTACTGCATCAGCGGGGTGTTATGTGCATGATCTCTGCGGCACCTACTTATGATAAGCTTCCCCGTGCTACTGCCCGGGAAACAGCTTACCGTAATATTATCCTGGATGGTGCTGATGTAATAGAATCCGATCTGCCCATTGAAGCAGCTACTGCCATCCAGCCATTGCTTCCGGCTAAAAGCGCTAAACAACATTTTTTTGGCAAACGCAAATAATAGCTGTTTTCGGCACCTTAAAAAAACAATGTACACAAAGAGATCCCTACTTTTGTGCCTGCTTAATTTATATCCATGTATTTTTTCCGTTTTACCGCTGGCATACTGTCCAAAACATACCATATCCTGACTTCCCGGAAACAGGAACAAAAATGGGCCACCCACTACGTAAAACAATTGGAACAACAACTGGGTGGCCAACTGGATGATTTTACATTTAAAAAGGTAGTAACCAGCTATGCCATCTATATTCCGATGATGTGCGATGCCTTTACACTGTTGAGAAACAGGCTTACCAACAACCAGGAAAAAGAAAGGATGCTGCATTATTTCATATGCAGCTCTTTATTTGATAACTTCTGCGACCGGGCCGAGCTGACAGCAGATGAGCTGTACAGCATTTCCTTTGAACCGGAAGTATATCAGCCCCGTACTTTTGATGAAAAACTATTCCTGCATTCCCATCGCCTGCTACAGGCTTATGTAAAGGATAAGACCTTCTACAGTGAGGTTACCAGGCAATTATACAAAGCACAGGAAGACTCTGCACTACAATTTGATAAAACAGTCAGCAACGATGTGATAGCACAGATCACTCTGGATAAGGGAGGCTATTCTGTTTTGCTTTGTCATTTTTACCTGGACGAGCAGGCATCTCCGGCAGAAAAGCACTGCTGGTACCAGATCGGAGGTATTATACAACTGACGAATGATCTGTATGATATTTATAAGGATATCCAGGAAGGCTCAGAAACGCTTCCTAACAGAATGACAGATGCCCATGCGTTTAACCATTATTTCCTCGGGCTGGTTCAAAACATAAAGCAGGAAATTGCCGCATTACCGTTTTCCTCAAAACAAAAACAGGCATTTACCATTTCCATGATGGGGATCTGCTCCCTGGGCAGCATGGCATTACGGCAGTTAATGCAACTGCAAGGCACAGCAGCTATACTCCCGCCCTTCTCTTCTCTTCCAAGAAAAGCCCTGATCATTGATATGGAAAAACCGGCTAATCTCTGGTATTGTATCAAAACAGTGTATCAGCAAGCGAAATAAACGGAACATACGCAAGCCTATCCCATATACTTAAAAAACAACATAGACAAGATGCCCATCAGCATCACAATCTTGATATGCTTACTCAGTTTATGGTAATCTGCTGCATTTTGCGCCTGAAATAAATTTCTTAAGATGCTCAGCAAGGGAAAGAGGATGAAAATGAAAGCATAAACAATAAAAAGCCACCAGAGGGAAGCACTCAGGAATATCCCCGTAACGAGCAACATTAAGATCAGTACCACCAGCCAGGTGGCTACAAAAACACGGGAAGCACTGAGCCCCCATACAATGGGCATAGTTCTGCAACCATACCGGCTATCCCCGTTAATATCTTCCATATCCTTTATCACTTCCCTGATCAGGGACACGATGAAAGCAAAAGCGGTGTATAAAATAGTGAGGAGAAAGATCCTGTTCAGGTTAAACGTCAGGTATTGTGCAGCCTCGGGCCATTTCAGGTTGTCTTCCAATATAGCCAAAACAGTAATCGACCAGGCTGTAATCGCCGCTATCAGTATATTGCCGATCAGAAAACGTTTTTTCCAGATCCTGGAATAGAAAAACAATAACAAAATACAGATGATGGCACTTATGCCACCCGCGCGGGTAGTGGTACTCATATCTACATATACATTACACAGTATAGCCAGTATATTCAAAACACCATACCAGATTAAAGCCTGCCCCTTACTGATTCCATTCGTGATGAAAACCTTTCCCGGCTTGTTGACCAGGTCTATATCCAGATCAAAATAATCATTGATAATATATCCGGCGGCGGCAATAAATACATAAGAACATACTATCAGAAAAAAATGATAATCAGTTACTGTATGAGAAATATGGGCTGCTGAAAAGGCCGGATATAATACACAATACCGGAACATAATCTGTGTAAGAAAGATAAACACCAGGTTTGGCCAACGGATCAGCCCTAAAAATGCGATAGCCGCTTTCATTTGATAGGTAAGGTTTGGTTGACAGGTAACGGATATGAATATTAAATCTATAAAGACTTTAGCAAAACAAAATTAATATAATTCTTTTATCCTAACGGTATCTTCTTTGCCATACTTTGTACCAGTTCTTATTAGCAGGATAGTTCCGGTGCGAAGTCAGATTATTAAACAACATCGCTACCAGCAAAAGGATCAATACCCCGGACAATACAGGATTCAGCACATAGAAAAAACCCAGTTGCTGTATCTTTTCAGAGCCGATATTAGCGATCAATGCAGTTGCCCCACCTGGTGGATGCAGCGTTTTGGTAACTTGCATCAATACAATAGACAGGGATACCGAAAGCGCAGAAGACAGCCACAACTCATGTGGTATAAGACGATGAATAGCCACGCCTACCAGGGCACAGATCACATGCCCCCCTATCAGATTCCTCGGTTGCGCCAGCGGGCTGTTAATAATACCATACACCAATACAGAAGAAGCGCCAAAAGAACCAATCAGGAATAAGTTGTCCGATGCACTGAAATACTGGCTGTTTAATAAGCCGATCAAACCAATTCCACAAAATGAGCCGAGAAATGTCCACAATTGTTCCCGGTAATCAATCAATGTTTCTTTATAATATATGACCCTGGCTTTACGCAAGTGCCTTTTTAACTGCTTCCTCATATAGCGCTGAAAGGGCGCAATATTATAACATTTACATGAAATCTAATAGTCCTCCTGCCATAAAATGATCCCGGCAATAACCCTTCAATAGCTAAAGGAACCCCGCTTTTCCCATCCCGGCGGCATACCTTTTGTAATAAAAGATGATATGAAAAGCGCAATGATCATCCCCCTGATGCTGTATGTACTTATAACAGGCTGTGACCTGCAAAAGAAAGATGTCACCGGGGAGGTGACGCCCCGCAATTACAGTATTAATAAAACAAATGCCTACAATAATCTTTTCCTGGATAGCATGGCAGTAGAAAAATTCATTACCGGCCAGCACTTAAATGATACGATTGCCAGCGCCATGAGAAGTTTCTATAATGCCCGCAATTTTCAGTTTACCTGGTTTGCCGGTAATGGCCTCACAGAACAAGCCCTGGGTTTCCGCAGCCTGTATGATTACAGTAAAGACAGCAGCGATAAGAACAAAGCACTGGAAAACCGGCTGGATGCACTGATGATAGAAGATTCGCTTGTGGTAGCTGCTACAGATCCTGTCTTTATCAAAACAGAATTACAACTAACACAGCGTCTTATCAATTATTTTATAGCTACCTATCAGGACAAAAACATCCGTATCCGGCAGCTGGAACAGTTAATTCCTATTCAGAAAACAACCGTACTCCAGTTGGCAGACTCTGTACTGGCGAATAACAACAGGGATACCAAACGCTATGATGCAGCCCATACCGCTTACCACCTGATGAAGCAACAACTGCAACAATACCGGGAGATTGCCGGCAAAGGCGGATGGGATTCCCTCCTGCTTACCAGCAAAAAATTTAAGAAGGGAGACCAGGATCCTATTATCGCACATTTCAAGAAAAGATTGTCTGTTACCGGGGAGCTGAAAGATCAGGACACCTCCGGAACATTTAATGAACCGCTGGAAAATGCAGTAAAAACGTTCCAGCAACAGCATGGTTATACGAGTGATGGGGTGATTACTCCTGCATTGGCAGCAGAAATGAATGTACCGGTACTAGCCCGGATACAGCAATTACTGATCAATATGGAAAGGATGCGCTGGATGCCGGATCAGCCTGCCGGCAAACTGATCCTGGTGAATATTCCCGAATTTATGCTGCATGCTGCGGAGGGCAACAACAAAGCTTTTGATATGGAAGTGGTAGTGGGCAAAGAAGGCCACAGTACCACCATGTTCTCCGGTAAATTAAATCAGATTGTTTTTAGCCCTAACTGGAATATACCAGCCAGTATTGTACGCAAAGAAATACTGCCGGCTATTGACAGGAATAAAAACTATCTGCAGCAAAATAATATGGAAGTTACCGGAGAAAGAAACGGCCTACCTGTCATCCGCCAGTTGCCCGGCAGGAAAAATGCCTTGGG
Source organism: Chitinophaga sp. H8 (assembly GCF_040567655.1). Taxonomy (NCBI): domain Bacteria; kingdom Pseudomonadati; phylum Bacteroidota; class Chitinophagia; order Chitinophagales; family Chitinophagaceae; genus Chitinophaga; species Chitinophaga defluvii. The sequence continues at coordinate 2,462,250 of NZ_JBEXAC010000001.1, forward strand.
CAAAGTAAAATTCCTGTTCCCCAACAGCTTTAATATCTACTTTCATGACACCCCGGCAAAAGGCTTGTTTAATAAGGACAACAGGGCATACAGTCACGGATGTATCCGTTTGGCCGATCCTGTTAAAATGGCTTCCTGGTTATTGGAAGACAACACCAGATGGACTGCCGAAAAAATTGATAGTGCCATAAACCTCACAAAAGAAAAATATGTAAAACTGGAACATCCGGTGCCAGTACTGATTACCTATTATACGGCATGGGTAGATGAAAAAGACATGCTCCAGTTCCGGAAGGATATCTATGGGCATGATAGTAAACTGGCAGCCAGGATGTTTTACTGATAGCTTTTAGCTGTTGGCCTTTAGCGCTTAGCAATTGTGTTATGCTGGATAAACGTTGTAACTAATTACTTTTATAGTGAATGAACTACGCAGTTAAAAGCTAAAGACTAATAGCTAACAGCTCAAAAAATCACGCATTATTAGCTAATATCCTCGAATGTTTTGCATAAAACTTATCCGGGCTGTATAAAAACAGACAGGTACCATTCCGGATACTTTCAATAATTTTCCGGTGCAATACCTGTGGAATGGCCGGGCAGCCTAAACTCCGGCCAATATATCCCTGACTGCGGGCAAATCGCTCATTTACATAGTCAGCACTATGCATGACAATTCCCCTGCTCATCGCATTATCATTAATACCTTTCTCCTCTCCTTGCAAACGCAGGGAATAACCATGCTCTCCCCGGTATGTTTCAGCCGTAATATAAAACCCTAAACTGCTTTTATAACTGTCGGGCTCATTGGAAAATGTGGTAGCTGTTTCCCTCCCCGAATTCCTGCCATGAGATACCAGCGTATTGAACAATAGCTTTCCCTGGCGCAGATCAATCACAAACAACCTTTTTTTACTGGAAGGAAGGCTGAAATCAATAATACTAAGAATATCTTCCCGTTTGATCCTGCCGGACAATAATAAATGGTTATACCCCTGAACAGCATAATCAAAAGCTGCGGGAGAAAGTCCGAGACTATCCAGGGCTAATTTTTCATATAATGCCGGCAGATCCTGTGCCGACCGCTTTTCCAATACTGGTACAAGTGCAGTGGCAGACGTTAAGGTAGCGGCAGGTGCATGTTGCGCGTTGAAAAAGAATGCCATCAACACCCCACTACCCATTAAAAAGAATAATATTTTTTTATATATGGGTAACTTCATACTTTATCACTTCTTTAACAATTTGATGATTATTAACCACTTAGAACACATTGTTTGTGAAAAAATTGTGCCCGGAGCGATAAAAAAGACATAATTACAGGGTTTTAACAGTTCTCTGACATTTCCCTGTGTTTAACGGCTTTTTTGACACTCATTCACTAGAAAATGGACAATACGACAAGCATTTCCGGTAGATGCTGCATTTTTTTCAGGTGCTATCCTCATCCATAAATGATGCTTTCCGGGTGTTAAACCATCTCCCAATAACAAATACCATGGTAAATGCAGGGAAGCACTCCACTGGGTATAAAGGTCCCTGGTTTGTACTGGTCCATCATCAATACGATATTGTATCATTCCGGCATCCGGACCTGAAATAACAGACACCCCTACTGCATCTCCGTCAAAAGGCAGCTCAAAAGAAGCGCCTGCTTTTTCGCCTACCAACATTGGTACATTAGTAAACCCTTCCCGTGTGGGAGTTTTATCTGATGGATGCCAGTTCGCTTCCTGTATGAAATCCTGTAGCTGAATAGCCGTATTAACCGGTAAATAATCCCCCTGGCTGTAATTCACGACGTCCGCTGGCCTGGGTAAGGCGTAAGTGGTTAATTGCCGGGGGGCCTTCCCTGATAATTGTTTTTCCAGCAACTGCCTGATCGTGTTAAAATATAATTCCTGCCCGAATGGCGAAGGATGCAGGTCTTTGAAATCATTTTCCCAGGTAAACTCTCCGTTATCTATACGACGGGTTACTTCTTCCGCCAGGTTAATAAACGGGAGATGGTACCTGGTAGCCATCGCGGCATGCACCCCTACTTCTGCCGGTATTTTCCCATTCCGGTAATCAGCCATTTTATCTTCATCTGCAAAAGCCATCAGCACAATATCCATATACCTGTTGGCCGTACGCGCATGCCGGATAATTCCTTCCAATGCACGTTGCTGTATAAGTTGCGGCGTACCATTTACATGGTCATTTACTGCCGACTCTATCAACAGCAGATCTATTCGCCCTTTATCCAGCACGTCATTTTTTAAACGGAACACATGAGGTAAACTGCCAAGCGATGGAATACCGGCATTGATGCAGGTGATCTTCGCATCCGGATACCTTGCCTGCAGATAGGCACTTACATTACCCCGCCATCCGGTCATATTAGTAATAGAGCCTCCCAGGAAAGCAACATGCAGGGTTTTATCGTGATGGATACGGTAACGGGCATTACCTAACGGAGCGGATTGTATAAATGCTGCACTATTCAGCGGTTTCTTGTCTTTTACCACCTGCGATAATACAGGCTGTATAAAACTGTTGTCAAAAAATAAGGTGATCGTAACAATACCCGCTAAAATAAAGTGCCTGCTCATAACCTTTTTGCTTTCGAATAATGCTCCAAAATAAGCTTTGCACCAGCTAAAAGGGAATAGAATATTACCGCAGTATGGCTAAATATTAACGGGTATTACAGCTCCCAGCCCAACTGTTGCTTTCCAGCATCACTCATCCGGTCTATGCTCCATTTAGGATCCCATACCAGCGTTACAATGATCTCCATATCAGGAAATCCCGCTTTCAATGTTTCCTCCACCTGTAACACAATCATTTTACCCATAGGGCAGGCTTTGCTGGTCAGCGTCATGTCTATAAAAAGCTGTTGTGCTGCGGGCTCCACATGTATTCGATACACCAGTCCCATATCTACAATGTTTACACCCATTTCAGGATCATATACGTCCAGCAGCTTCCACAATACCGTTTGCTGGATTAAACTACCTCCTAACTGTGTATCTGACAAAATATCCATGGCACAGCATTTTACTGGGTAACTACCCGGTGAAACAATATTTTCCAAACATTCAGATTATAAAACACCGCAGTAGCCACCACACCGGCAGTACCCGTCCATAATAGCCAGGAAACTGAAAAAGCGATGCCTGCCAGGCTAAGGAGATACCCAGGCATATAGCAATACAGCTGGATACGTACCCATCGCTCATTGTACAGGTCCCTGGGTAAAGTATGTGTGCGCACTTTTCCGATGAGTGGCTGATAACGCTGCATCCATACAATATAGGGCAAAGTCTTAAAGGTTTGTCCTAATATCAGCATGGTGATAAATCCCATAAATATGCTATATCCATACAGGTTGGCCAGCTGTATCTCTTCCGTCAGCATCCTGCCATTCCATAGTTTTAACCCAAAGAAACACAGCGCAGGCAATAACATGCTACCTACTGCTACCATGCTCTGTTGCATGGGCGCATCCATTTTTTTACGCCCGGCTTTTTTATACGCATCCGCAACGAAGTAAAGAAAGCTGCCTATGCCTGTCAGAATGAATAGGCCATATATCCAGGCCCGCTCATAGGTATGAAAAAACAGGCTATCTGCTAACAACAATACTAATCCTGCATTGATACAATAATAAGCTACCTGTATACGCCGGAAAGAAGTGATCTCCGATAATAAAAACATAGGCAGCAATTTGGTTCCTACACCAATGATCAGTAAGAGAAACCAGCCTGCTATACCAATATGTGCATGTAACTGCAGATAGTGCAAATGTATTTCGGGAAGAAAGGCATAACGCAGGTTGAATACCAGCAATACTCCCAACACACCGGTTAGGGTAAGCCAGATCGTAGCAGTGACCAGGCACTCCGCCGCTATTCCCTGCTCTTTTTTTATCCTGGCAGTACAATACATATTTACAGTATAAGTACACAAGGCAAGCAAAACAAGGATGGCCCCCAGTTGCATACACCATCCGATATCAAATTGCCAGAAGGAACAAACCAGTAGTACTACGCCGGGCAACAAAGTAGCAAAAGTAAAATACCCCAGCCGGTTGCTATACAGATTCACATCCAGCAATACAGGCAATAACTGATAAGAGGCACCCGTAATAATCATAGTACCCCATCCCAGTGCGAGTAAATGAGTAATGGCCAGTAAACGGGGTTGAAAATAGTGTCCTTTAAATACGGCCACCGATAAAAAGATGAATATACTGGCTACCAACAGCGCAATAGCTCCCGCACCATAATGAAGTAATATCAGTCTGAGATCCGGTGCCTGGGTGGTAGTCCTGTTCATATCCTTTGCTTATATCGTTTGCGATGAAGCGTGTATCTCTAAATGCGCTTTGTAAATCAGTAGCTGTACATGCTGTTGCCCTATGCTTCGCTGTACATATTTATAACCTCTTAGCTGTAATTCAGGAAACAACAGCAAAGGTACTTTCCGGTGTTCTACCATGAGTAGCTGATGGGGCGCCAGCGTAACCAGGGATTCCAATATGGTTACCATGGGTAATGGCATTTCCAGCAGCCGTACATCAACCACTACCATATGCCCCTCATATTGCTGCAATAGCTGTTCAAATGATGTGTCATCTATAGTAATCCCGGCTGTTGGCCTGGCTACTACCGCTGTATCATTCATCTTCTTGAAAAAGGTATGTACCTCCTCTGTAGTGATCTGTTCTACTTTACAGGTAAAGCTTTTCTTCTCCAGTATCTTTATAAGTGGCAGCGGGACAAAAGAATTAACCAGACATAATGTTTGCCCTGGCAACATTCCATTTACACATTGCATAATCTTTTTAAAAGGATCTGTGCCTGCCGCAAGATCTGCTCTAACATCCAGCAATACCGCCTGTGCTTTATCGGCATCTGCAATAGCGGCAGACAACAGCAAATCTGCCGTGGATATAGCCGAAGGACTAACTCCAATTGCCGGCGACGAAGCTGATCTTTCTGTATTTATATCTGCTGCCGGTAATACAGCAGCAGCAACCGGTGCAGTGATATGCTCGCAAACAAAACCAATATCCGTCAGCTTTTCAAACAAAACCGCTATATCACAATTACCAATCCTGGCTGCCTCAGCTACTGTTACCCGGTTGGCCAGCAACTTCCGCAATACAGGATTACGCAGCTTCTCAAAATGTTTGTTTACGGAAGCAATAGCCGTAATGGCAGCAGGATTCTCCTTTATTATATGCCCTATTTTTGAACTAGCGGTAACAATCATACACTACAAAGGTAAGTAGCATAATAATAAAAGACAAAACTATCTTTTATTATAATTATAATCCGGCTACCGGAATACACGCCTTCCCTTCGCGAAGAGTTCTTCTTTTTGTTTCAGGCTTTGAATAGCGCGGATAACGGTTTCTACCCGCAGTCCTGTGAGGTCGGCAATTTTTTGCCGGGAGAGCTTTACTTCATAAGGTGTTCCCTTTTCGCCCTGTTCTTTCTTTAAAAAATCCAGGAGGGTTAGTATACGATGCTCAGGGTTATAACTGGAAATTTCCTTCATGATCATCGACTTATAAGCCAATCGTTTGGAAAGATTGCTCAGAATACTGACCTGTATTTCAAAATGATCTTTCAACAATACCAACAGCCGTTCATAGCTGATCCGCAGTAGTACCGTGGGCTGTAGTGCACGTGCAGAAGCGGGATAAGGAAATCCGCCAAACAGCGCAGGCTCCCCAAAACTCTGTCCCTCCGTAAAAATCCCCTGTATAAATTCTTTACCGCCATCACTAAGATTAAACATGACCATCTCCCCGCTTCTCACCTGGTAATAAAAAGTACTGCTGCTTCCTTCCTGGAACAGGACCTGTTCTTTCTGCAGTTTTTTCAGCGTAGCACCGTACTTCAATAATAACGCTTCATTAATCATAACAAATATGGGTTTTATGATCGTACGCATAAAAGTACTTCTTATCCCCCGGTAACTTTACACCGTTTTTAAACCGCAAAGTTATGTCGATTAAGAATTTATGGCTCACCCTCGGAATAGTTATTTTTGGTTCGTTTGCAGTATTAATCTTTTATGGCACTGAGTTGTACCGGCATGTTCCTCCTATTCCCAAAGCGGTAAAAAGCAGTGATGGCACTATATTATTTACAGAACAGGATATCAAAGACGGACAAAATGTATGGCAATCCATGGGAGGTCAGACAGTGGGCAGTATCTGGGGCCACGGCAGTTACATTGCACCAGACTGGACAGCAGATTATCTGCACCGGGAAGCATTACTGATGCTCGAAGGCATGGCTAAAGCAGACCAGCGGGAGTATCAGTCAATCGGAGAAGATCTGCAACGCATGTATCAGGTGAGGCTAAAAAATATGATTCGCGAAAACACCTTTGATAGCGTTACCACAATCACTACGATATCTCCCGCCCGGGCAGCTGCTTTCCGGCAACTGTCGGATTATTACGCCGGTTTGTTCATGAATGATCCGGCCTTTGCTACGCTGCGCTCACAATATGCTATTCCTGAAAATACCATCAAGGATCCGGAAAGAATGCGGCAAATGAATGCCTTCTTTTTCTGGTGTTCCTGGGTTTGCAGCACTAACCGTCCCGGCGAAACTGTCACCTTCACCAACAACTGGCCTGGTGAAGACCTGATCGGAAATACGCCTCCTCCTTCCCTGCAGTTATGGAGTGGATTCAGTGTATTGTTATTACTGGCCGCTGTGGGGTTGCTGATTATCTATCATGCACGCAACAAGGAAAAGGAGATGGACACCGCCGCATTGCCCAAAGAAGATCCGTTGCGCAACATGGTGCCTACGCCTTCCATGAAAGCTACTTTAAAATATTTCTGGATAGTTACCCTGCTGATACTACTACAAATGATATCCGGTGTCATCACTGCACACTATGGCGTAGAAGGAAATGGCTGGTATGGTTTTCCGTTGGCAGAGTATTTACCGGCTTCTGTAGCCAGAAGCTGGCATGTGCAGCTGGCCATTTTCTGGATCGCCACCTCCTGGCTGGCTACCGGCCTGTATATTGCGCCTGCTGTATCGGGCCATGAACCCAAATATCAACGTTTGGGGGTAAACGTATTATTTGGGGCCTTGCTGGTAGTAGTACTGGGTTCGGTAGTGGGGTTATGGATGGGCGTTATGCAGAAGCTGGGACTGGCGGATAACTTTCTATGGGGGCATCAGGGGTACGAATACATTGAGCTGGGCAGGGTGTCGCAAACGCTCCTCCTGGTGGGATTGATTATCTGGCTGGTGCTGATGCTAAGAGCTTTATTACCCGCACTAAAAGCCAGGCAGGAAAACCGCCACCTGCTCACGCTCTTTATTATTTCTTCTGTAGCGATTGCCGTATTCTATGCCGCCGGACTAATGTATGGCCGGCAAACACACCTGGCCATCGCAGAATACTGGCGCTGGTGGGTAGTGCATCTGTGGGTAGAAGGTTTCTTTGAAGTATTTGCTACCGTAGTTGCTGCTTTCCTCTTCTGCCGGCTGGGGCTGCTGGAAATTAAATCTGCCACCCATGCCGTGCTTTTTTCTACGATCATTTTCCTGGCCGGAGGCATTATCGGCACTTTCCATCACCTGTATTTCTCCGGTACGCCTACTGCAGTGCTGGCATTAGGTGCCACCTTCAGCGCACTGGAAATTGTGCCACTGGTACTGATCGGTTACGAAGCTTACCACAACTACCAGCTGAGCAAGTCTACCCGCTGGATCCAGGCTTACAAATGGCCCATCTACTGCTTCATCGCTATTTGTTTCTGGAACTTCCTCGGTGCCGGTATCTTCGGGTTTGCCATTAATCCACCCATTGCATTGTATTACATGCAGGGGCTTAACACCACTCCCCTGCATGGCCATGCTGCACTCTTTGGCGTATACGGCATCCTGGGTATCGGCCTCATGCTGTTTGTACTCCGGGGGCTTTATCCTGGTACAGTATGGAACGACCGCCTGCTCGGGTTTTCATTCTGGTCTATCAATATTGGTCTATTCCTGATGGTAATGATCAGCCTGCTTCCTATCGGTATCCTGCAAACCATTGCTTCAATACAACATGGATACTGGTATGCACGCTCACCGGAATTCATGCAAACAGATGTGATGCAAGTCCTCCGCTGGCTGCGGGTAATAGGCGACAGTGTACTGGCTGCAGGAGATTTGGCCCTGATTATATTCGTTATCGGCCTGAAAACCGGCTGGTCTTACAAAAAAGAAATTTACCCTGGTACTGTTCAACAAATGGTATCCTAACCACCTATCCTATGCAAATGAAAGTAAACGCCCTGTTATGCGGGGCGTTACTTTTTTGTTCGCGTAGCTGCTGCCGGCATACCATCGTACCCTGATACACGTTACCCCACTCCCAACAATTCTTACTGGTTATATTTTCAGCATATCAACCCGTACTGCAATCCACTAAAAGCAGCTACAATAAAAGCTAAGAAGTGATTTAAATCATACCCTGCATTGATGAATATCATAGATATTTCCTGCATTCAGATCTACTTTTGAATCATCAATATGAATGTTCCAACTATCTAGCCATGAGAAACAACAAACCACTCAAAAACACTGCTGCAAAAATGTTCAGCACCGGCATCCTTCTTTTACTGGCTACCGTAGGGTTTACTTCCTGCGGTGGTGTAAACGAAAAAAAAGCTGCTTATGAAAAAAACCAGGAAGCACGTATTGAAGGCGAAGTAAAAGCTATCTTGACAGATGCGCCGGAAGTACCAGCTGCGTTAAACCGGACTACCGCTACCAAGGTTATAGTAGACCTCGAAGTCATCGAACAGAATATGCGGCTGGCGGATAGTGTGGAGTATACTTTCTGGACATTTGGTGGTAAAGTGCCGGGTAAATTTATCCGGATACGGGAAGGCGACCTGGTAGAATTTCATTTACATAATCATCCGGACAATAAAGTACCCCATAATATAGACCTGCATGCTGTAACTGGCCCGGGTGGTGGTGCAGAAGCTTCGCTGACCGCTCCGGGACACTCTACCCAATTCTCTTTCCGGGCATTGAATCCCGGTCTTTATGTATACCACTGTGCTACAGCGCCGGTAGGCCTGCACATTGCCAATGGTATGTATGGCCTTATCCTGGTAGAGCCCAAAGAAGGGTTACCTAAAGTAGACCGGGAGATATATGTGATGCAGGGAGAATTTTATACAAAAGGAAAGTTTGGGGAAGCAGGATTACAGCCTTTTGATATGAACAAGGCAGTAGACGAAAAGCCCGAATACGTAGTATTTAACGGTGCAGTGGGCGCCAATGCAGGAGATAATGCCATCAGGGCCAAAACCGGGGAAACCATCCGTATGTATATTGGTAATGGAGGCCCCAACCTGGTATCTTCTTTCCATGTGATCGGAGAAATCTTTGATAAAGTATACCTGGAAGGCGGCAGTCTGATCAACCACAATGTACAAACAACGTTGATTCCTGCCGGTGGTGCGGCGATGGTAGAGTTTAAATGTGAAGTGCCCGGCACCCTGAACATTGTAGACCATTCTATATTCCGCACCTTCAACAAAGGTGCACTGGCACAGATCAAAGTAGAGGGCGACGAAGCACCTGGCATTTACTCCCATCAGCAAAGGGACAAACCCTACCTGCCCGCAGTGAGTGAAACAGGCATTGCACCTATACAGGCAGCCGCACCGGTAAAAGAGCTGAGCAAAGAAGAATTGATCACAAGAGGTAAAGCCATCTATCAGCAAACCTGTATGGCCTGCCACCAGGATAAAGGGCAAGGGCTGGCCAATGCATTTCCACCTGTTGCAGCATCCGATTTTCTGCAAGCCCGGAAAGATAAAGGAATAGGTATCCTGCTCCATGGATTACAGGGAGAGATCACGGTAAACGGTAATAAATATAACAGTGCTATGCCGGCACAAAACCTGAGTGCAGAAGAAATTGCCAGTGTGCTCACCTTCATCCACCAGCAACTCAACAACAAACCAATTATAGTAAGTACCAAAGAAGTACAGGCATTAAAAGATAAATAACAAAGATGATGTGGCAGAAAGTTCTCTTGCAGGTATCCACGGTGTTGATCATCGCTTGCCATCCAGGGCAGGCCCAGCAACAGGATGCAATGGTATTGATCCCTGGCGGGAACTTTCAGCCCTTCCTCCAGGAGCAACCCGGCAAAAAAGTGTATGTACCGGATTTTACCATCAGTACCGCACCGGTTACCAATGCACAGTTTCTGGAATTTGTAAAAGCCAATCCGCAATGGGCGAAGTCTAAAGTCAAACCCATCTTTGCCGACAGGAATTACCTGCAACATTGGAAAAGTGATGAGGATCCCGGCGACCAGGTACAATTGCAGGCACCGGTAACAAACGTTTCCTGGTTTGCCGCAAAAGCATATGCCCAGTGGAAAAATCAAAGGTTGCCGGTGATGAACGAATGGGAATATGCTGCGGCTATACCACCTGCCGGTAAACAACGGGGCGTGCCCCTGGAAAAAATTATCCTGGAATGGTACAGCAAGCCTACGCCTAAGACTTTGCCGCCGGTTACCACCGGGTATGTAAACACTGCCGGCATCTATGACATGTATGGCCTGGTGTGGGAATGGGTAGATGATTTTAATAACCTGATCATGAGCAATGACTCCCGTAGTAATGAAGTAGAAAAAAAATTTGTATGCGGTGCCGGTGCCTTAAATGCGGCAGACACCCGGGATTATGCCGCTTTTATGCGGTATGCCTTCCGCAACAGTCTTAAAGCTAACTACACAGTAAAAAATCTTGGATTCCGGTGTGCCGCAGACACAAAAAATATTCATAAGTAAAAACAAAGGTTATGAAAAAATATGCAGGATTATTCATCGCAGGTACTATCCTTATACTGGCCAGCTGTATGGAACACAAAACCATCCAGCTACCCGCTGCCTATACTACTAAAACAGCCCTGCCCGACAATTCCATTTATCAGGCAAAGCAGCAATGGCAAAACCAGGAAGGTGCCTCTTTTAACCTGGATACCCTCCGGGGCAAAAAAACAATCATTACCATGGTATTTACTTCCTGCGGATATGCTTGTCCGCGCATGGTGGAAAACCTGAAAGCCATAGAAGAAAAGCTGCCTGCTGCAAAAAAAGACCAGGTAAGGTTTGTATTGGTATCTTTTGATACCGAATACGATACGCCCGAAGTATTGAAAGCCTATGCACAACAATATCAGCTGGGCACCAACTGGACCCTGCTGAATGGTTCTGCTGCTGCAGTAAAAGAACTGGCCATGCTGCTGGATATCCGGTATCAGCAATTGTCTTCCGGAGGCTTCAGCCATAACAATAAAAAGATACTGCTGGATGAAAATGGCGTATTGTTATATACAGAAGATGGATTGGATAACAGTGAAGCAGCCATATTAGCCAAACTATAACAGCTATACCGGGAGCAAGCAAATCTGAATAAATAAAATGCAACAATGATTCAAATAATTTGAAACATTGTTGCATTTATTATATATTTGCTGCTCTTATGATAAAATGGAACCTGACAATTGGAGTACTGTTCAGTGCAGCAAGCCTGTGCGCGCAAAACCTTCCGTATAGCGATACTACCGCAATACGGCTGAAGAGCGTGGAAATAAAAGGTAACAAACCAGCTGCTCCTGCTACCACTACCATCACTACACTTTCCGGCACCGCATTGGATCACACCAAAGGCACTACCCTGGCACATGCTATTCAGGAAATTCCGGGAGTAGCCATGCTGCAAACCGGCGCTACTATAGCCAAACCCGTTATACATGGCTTGCATAGCAATCGTGTACTGATACTCAATAATGGTATCCCTCAGGAAGGACAACAATGGGGCTCCGAACATGCACCAGAGATCGACCCCTTCATTGCAAAGAAAATATCCGTGATCAAAGGAGCAGAAGCAGTACGTTACGGAGCAGCTGCTATTGGTGGGGTTATTATCATAGAACCCCCTGCATTGCCGGCTACCGCAGACATACACGGTGAAATAAACCTGGCAGGCATCAGTAACAGCCGTGCCGGTATCCTCTCCGGCATGCTGGATGGGGGCATAAAAAAGTGGCCGGGGTTTGGATGGCGTATACAGGGAACTTTAAAAAAAGCGGGTAACATTAAAACGGCTGATTACTATCTGAATAATACCGGGGTGCGTGAACATAATTATTCTGCCGCCGCAGGTTACAATGGTGCAAAAGCAGGTACAGAAATATTTTTCAGTCATTTTAATTCCGGCATAGGTATTTTCAGAGGGGCGCATATAGGCAGTATCAAAGATCTGTATGAACGTTTTAAAAATGGCAGGCCATTTGAGGAAGGCAGCTTCAGTTATGAAATAGACGCTCCCCGCCAACAGCTTTATCATCAGTTGTTGAAAGTAAAATCTTACCTGCAGCTGCATCCCTCCCATCGTTTACAACTGCAATATGGCTGGCAGCGTAACTCCAGGAAGGAATATGATATCCGTCGTGCCGGCCGTACCAGCCTGCCAGCCCTGGACCTGCTGCTCACTACCCACACCCTGGATATTACACTGGAAAGCAATTACCGGAAAGGATGGAAAACCATCCTGGGGGGAAATGCATTAAGCCAGGTCAACAATAGTATTCCCGGTACATATGCCACCCCTATCATTCCTAATTATGATACTTATGGTGCCGGAGTATACATGATTGTCCGGCAGGTAAAAGAAAAGTATGAGCTGGAAGCTGGTGTCCGGTATGATTATAAATACCTGGATGCCCTGGGATACGATAAAAATGAAAACCTGTATGGCGGCACTCATCAATTCAATAACGTGAGCGGCTCATTGGGTGCTTTATGGATTATTCACCCAAATCTCCAGCTACGGAGCAACCTGGGCTCAGCCTGGCGCCCCCCGGCGGTAAGCGAGCTGTACAGCAATGGCCTGCATCACGGGGCCGCAGCTGTGGAACGGGGCAACAATAACATGAAAAACGAACAGGGCTACAAATGGGTAAATACACTGGAATACAACACGGCTGCTTTATCCATCTCCTGGAATGGGTATATGCATTATATCCGCAACTATATTTATCTGCATCCGGCCATGGATACACTGGAAAGCCTCAGGGGCGCTTTTCCGGTATTCGATTACCAGCAAACAGATGCCCGTTTTTTAGGGATGGACCTGCTGGCAAAATACCGGATCAATACCTCTTTTACCTACGAACTAAAAGGCGCCATTGTAAAAGCAAAGGATATCAGCAGGCAGCAATACCTGCCCTGGATCCCTGCCGACAGACTGGAAAATACCCTGCGCTGGAATATACCCGGCAGTGAAAAAATAAAGGATGCTTACCTGCAGGTACAGGCCGTGCTCGAAGCCACCCAACCAAGATATACACCCGGCAGTGACTATGTAGCTCCTCCGGAAGGTTATCACTTGTTTAATCTGGGTACCGGGACAAAGTACCTGCTGGGAAAAAACACTTTAAGTATTCACTTTTCAATAGAGAATGTAGGCAACGTCCTGTATAAATCTTACATGAACCGTTTCCGTTACTATGCACACGATACAGGACGCAGTTATGCATTGCGTATCACGTACCGGTTTTAAGCGTATTCTATCACCATATAAAACATAATGTAAAATGCGTAAATTTTATCGCCAGCTATTGGCAGGGCTGCTTATTGGCTTAACTTTCTTCAGCGCCTGCAGCAAAAAAGACAATCCGGTACCGGAAGTAAACCAGGAAGAAGCGGATGCTGCCGTGTTCAACTTTATCCTGCTGGAAAAACATAATGATCATTACCATGAAAAAAAGGATACTGTAAAGGTGTCTTTTGACAAAACAGGACATGCCTCTCCTCACCATATGCATCTCACCGAAGGAGAACACTACCGCCTCAAAATTGTGATGTATTACAAAGGGAAGGATATTACCAAAGAATATACCGATGAAGGCAATATCCATCAGTTCTTCTTTGTACCTACTAAAGAAGGATACCTGGATTACGTGTATGAAGACAAAGATGCCAAAGGCAGAGGCATTGGCTTTACCGGCATTGTAAAAGTACTGAAAGCAGATGGCGGTGCCTTTGACCTGAAAGCTGTTCTGAAACATGGCCTGAACAAAGACCATCCTGCCGCAAAGGCATGGAACAATCCCAAGTTCATGGATGCTGGCGGAGAAACCGATTTTGAAGGTGAATTTGAGATCCATCCATCCCCTGCCGGTCCCGGGCATGGAGAGCACGAAGGAGATTAACTAATTAATTATCAATCAGATAGACAACAAACACATAATAAAACCCGCTACCACAAAGGGTCTCCATAGGGATAAGGTAGACATAAGGTAGACATAAAGTAGTGATAAGGTAGAGATAAGGTAGACATGGAGATGTCTACCTTATCTCTACCTTATCTATTTCTTATGACTATCTTAACACTCCTGTAAATTCCTTTTGTCTTCCTGTCCTCTATTTGAAAACGCCCTCTCTTTCCCGAAGCTCAGCTCCCGCATTTCGCTGGTTTTAAGCCTTACTAAGCATCTTATTTTCCCTGGAAGGTCATTTATACTCAAAAAAATAGCCCGCCAAATGGCGGGCCGTATATTCAGTTTTAAGCAGGGTTGCCCCTCTTCTATTTTCCTTTATTTTAGTTCTCAGGGGAAGCTTGCTGCTTTTCCGCAGCCTGAGTGACACAATCTGTGCATTTTTAACACCTCTTACAGGCAGCAGCAATAGTGGTCAATGCTGGCAACATTTTATCAGAATGCCACGCCGTACCTAAAGCAATACGGACATGCTCCGTATCTCCGTTTACAGCAAAAGCGGCGCCATCCGGCACATCAATATCCTGGCTATGGAGGTAGCTCGTAAGTGCAGATGATGTCAGGCCATGTTCCAGTTTTAACCAGATATGAAAACTGCCCGGAAACATCTGATAAGACAATCCCTGAAATAATTCTTTTACCCTGGCATGCCATTCCAATGCTATCCGCTGTTTTTCCTTAATGATATTTTTCAGCTGTTCCCCTTGCATCAGATGGATACCAAAATCGATAAACAAGGCACAGGCACTGCTGGCTGTAAACCCGATGATGTTATCAATACCCCGCAACGACCCTTTGGGATAAACAATGTAAGCGGCCTTTAAAATAGGATTAAATGCCTTTGAAAAACTGTATACATGAAAAGTCCGCTCCGGGATCAATTGCAGAAAAGAAGGCGGAGGATCCGCATGTAAAAAACGATAGGCATCATCTTCGAGCAGGTAAACGTCTTTAAACGTTTTGATTACTGCGATGATTTCCTGCCTCCGTTGCAACGACATCACACTGGTGGTGGGGTTATGTACCGTAGGCTGCAGATAAACTAGCTTGCTGTTGCTTGTTTCCAGGTATTGCTGTAAAGCAACAGGGAGGATCCCCTCCTCATCACAAGCAATTGCATCTACCTGGTAGCCCAGCTCTGCCGCACAAAACCGGAAACCGGGAAAGGTAAATGTTTCTGCACCGATGGCCGTATTGGTTTTGCGGAGCACAGACAAGATGCAAAACAGGGCATTGTTTGCACTGGGCACTGCAGCTATCTCTGAGCATTGCCGGATATCCTCCTCTTGTACCTGCAACCAGTTGCAGATCACCTTTGTGGCGGCCTCGTCCGGGGCATATCCCGGAGGTTGCAGCAAAGCATATTTTTCCGGGGCAGCCAGCGATTGTGTGTATGCCTGAAACACATCCATTTCCTGTTTTACAGACGGATAATTCACCCTTAGGTTCAACATAAATAACAAGAGGTTTAAATCATAAACATACCTGGAAACAAAACCAATAAAGTTATAGATAACGATTGGGGGTCCGCACCCTTTAGGTAAAAATAAATACTACGGAGCTGAATTGTTCCCGGAATAAATACAGGATATAACTTGGGTTTTAATTTCGGAGCAAAGTTAGTATTTTTGCCAATAAACCAAATAGCTACTTTGTTTATTATGAAAAAGAATCTGGCGGAGAATGAAAAAGCTATCTGGATTTTAAAGACCAGGGGGCCTCAACCCCTGACCGCCATCGCTACGGAATTGGGTATCACTACAGAGGGGGCCAGATTTCAGTTGTTAAAGCTCACCAATGAAGGTTTGGTAGAAGCTACTACCATTGTAAAAGGCAGAGGGCGCCCTCAGCAGATATGGGCACTTACCCAACTGGGCAACAGCCGTTTTCCGGATATGCATGCAGAAGTTACGGTAAAGCTCATCAAACTGATGCGGGAAACATTGGGAGAACCTGCCGTACAAGCAGTTATTGCTGCCAATGAAAAAAGTAATACCCACAAGTATCTGAATGAGATGGAAGGGCTGCCGGATATGGAAGACAGGCTTCGCAAACTGGTGGAGATCCGTAACCAGGAAGGTTACATGGCGGAGTACCAAAAAGAAGACAGCGGTTATCTGTTCATTGAAAATCATTGTCCCATCTGTGCAGCAGCTACCGCCTGCCAGGGTTTCTGCAAAGCTGAATTAAATACCTTCCAGGCTATACTGGGAGAGGATGTGGTGGTAACACGTATTGACCACATACTCGCAGGCGCCCGGCGCTGTGCATACCGGGTAGCGCCTGCGGGCATATGATCCGTTTTATCTTTTCTTCAATTCATCCAAGCCTATCCGCAACAATCTCCCTGCGGGCTTTCCTTTTCTGTAGGTAACCGCCCAGATTTCTGTGGCGCCTATTGGAATGGTTATCGGTGTACCATTGTATAAATCAGCGGTGTTATCCGGAAAAGAATGATCAAAAGTATAATACACTTTCAGATCAGCTATCTCTGTACGGAAACCGATCTTCATACCACCCTGCTCATCTTTTACAGGAAAAATATCTGCGTCATAAACACTGGGGGCATACTTCACCCCTGCCTGATCAAAACGGGGAAACTGTGCTTCCATCCGTGTTACAAAGCTATCCCAGTTGCGCTTGCCGGCAGGTGACCAGTATACTTCTGAAAGCGCCAGTGCACGAGGCCAGGTCATATATTCCACCCGGCTTCCTGTAGCAATGAATTCTGTCCACACATTACCTTGTCCGCCCAGGATATACTTAGCATCCACGCCCGGAGGTACGGGTTCAAACTGGTATGTTTTAGACAACCGTGTGCCGGCCCACATATGTTCCGTAGCAGGTTCTCCCTGGCCATAGTCCAGATAACAGTATTGCAGCGGCGACATTATCACATCGTGTCCCGCCTTCGCAGCAGCAGTGCCGCCTTCCATTCCCTGCCAGGACATCACCGTTGCCTCCGGAGCCAGTCCTCCTTCCAGGATTTCATCCCAGCCTATCAGCTTTTTCCCTTTAGATATCAGGATCTTCTCTACTCTTTTAATAAAGTAGCTCTGCAACTCATGTTCATCTTTCAGCCCTTCGCTTTTCATCCGTTGCTGGCATTTGGCACACGCTTTCCAGAAAGATTTATTCACCTCATCCCCACCGGCATGAATATACTGTCCGGGAAATAAAGCAGCTATTTCGCCATAGATCTTATCCAGCATCTCAAAGCTTTCTTCATTACCTGCACACAGTACATTATCCCCCATTCCGCCATTGCTTCCAGGGTATACCTTGTATTGTTCGCCTGTGCAGGAAACAGCAGGATAGGCAACGATCAAGGCCTGACTATGACCTGGAACATCTATTTCCGGTACAATGGTAATAGCACGCTGCTGTGCATACTTTACAATTTCCCGGATGTCGTCCTGTGTATAAAAACCACCATCCGTAGCCGCTTCTCCCGGCTGTGCCATCGGGGAGGTGGCCCATCTGCCCGTACGGGGTACCCGCCAGGCCCCTACTTTAGTAAGCTGGGGATATGCTTTGATCGCTATCCGCCAGCCCGAATCATCGCTGAGATGCCAGTGAAATACATTGTATTTGTATTTCACCATATGGTCAATAAATTTTTTGACAAACTCCTTGGTAAAGAAATGCCGGCTAACATCCAGCATCAGCCCACGCCATCCGAAGCGCGGGTAATCTGTGATGGCCACCGCAGGAATAACTATCTGTTGCTTACATTCCCTGGCCAGGCTTTCCGGATCAGGGGGCAACATCTGCAGCAACGTTTGCAAGCCGTATAAGATGCCGGCAGGCTGATTAGCACGGATGACTATCCCCGATGCTTTCACCTCAAGTAAATATCCTTCTGTGCCAATGGTTTTATCTGCTGCTTTATTTAACTGTAATGTAATAGCAGACACTCCTGAGCTGGCCGCAGACACTACTTTCAATGTGTGCCCGGTGCATGCATTAACCTGTTCTGCAAATAATTTCGCTGTTGCTGTTACCTCTGCATTGTTTCCGGTAACAATCTGTGTTTGTGGCTTTACAATAAAACTGCCAGGCATGCTTTTCATACTTACCGGCTCCGGCACAAGAGCTGGCAACGATTGTGCCATGACACTGCCTGTCAGCAACAGGATTGTTACCGCCAGGCACAGGGCATTCATTTTTATTTTCATAACGTCATTATGGATTTAAATTCTATTCTGAAAAGCGGTAATTAAATCTGCCGGCAGGAGCAACATCCCCATTCACCAGGAAATCCATAATATTGCCATCTTCCTTCATATTGTCAGACCATTTGAATTCAAAATCCAGCTTACCCGCACCCAACATGGCCCGTGGAATCCTTATTTCCAGTTTATTTCCCTGTACAGCGTAATCTACCTGCCCTGCCGCTTGCCAGTTCCAGCCCTTTGCACTTTTTTCCAGTATAGCTTTACCTGATGGATTTAACCGGTTAATCACCACATCATATCCTTCCCACCCTGTTTCCCTGTTACGGTCAGTATCAATAAACAGCCGCATCCAGCCCTTATCAGTAGCAGGTGTCATAGGCGCAGCGGTTTCTACATAACAATAAACATATTTTTTATCCCTGGCCATCCTGGCGGCCACAATATCATTTCTACCGGTACTATTGGTGTAATGTTTACCTTTCCATCCCGGATGATCCCGGTGCAGTGTACTGCCCTTATGCGCCTGATATACCGGCATTACCTTATTCCATTCTTCAAACTTCCCATCTATTGTTACAGTTTGCGGCGCACTGGCAGCCGGTGGCGGAGGCATTCCTTTAAAACGCCTGATATTACTTACCATCTGGTAATAGTAGTTGTCGCCGTGACCACCTTTCATCGGTTCTATATCACGACTGCCTTCTTCACTGAATTCATCAGGGAAGGCATTCTTTTGTTGTTGCCATTCTTCATATCTGCCTGCAATCCATTCATTCCACCCGGTAATGAAAATACATTCGGGGTCCAGCTTCAGCGCATGTTCCCATTGTTCCTGAAAATTGTATCCATGGTTTACTGCGCCTTCCGATGTAATTTGTCCTTTTGCATCGGTATAACTTCTGCCAAAACTGTTCGGTGCATTCATGGCGGTAAGCCCCCTTTCTTTGGACCAGTTTTGGGCCACTCCTACCGTTACCTGTTCAAATGTGCCGTTCGCCTGTTTTACAAAACCATGCTGGGGATAAATTTCCAGCCAGCCCCAGTGGTCAGGGCGTTCAGGTCCTTTATTATATACTGGTTGTCCGGGACGGAAAGTGAAAAATGCTTTCATCTCTGCATGCAGCTTTGTGGCAGCAGCATCTCCAGGTACTGGTACCAGGCGCTCCGGATAAGCCATGATCAATGGTTTGCCTTTCCAGTAAAACCACAGATCCTCGTATAGTCCCGGCTTATACAGATCGTTATAAATTTCTTTCATCGCCTTAAGCGTTTCTACAGAGGGGCCAAAGGCCATCATAAAGGCGATCTGCGGAGTTTTAATACCATCTTTACGCGCTGCCGTAAATGCTTTACAAAGCGCCATATAAGACTCTTTCCAGGTAAGATCCCCATTGGTGCAATCAAAGAAGATAGCATCCACACCAGCATCAGCCAGCATTTCGGCATGTTTGCGCAATACCCATTCATCTGTATCAATATAATAGCCGAATAATGGTTCTGCCCAGAAATAAGGAGAGGATGCCGTAGGCCATATCGGGTCTTTAAAATCATGGATAGCTGCTGGTTTACGCGCCAGGATCTCTGACACATTGTAAGGCTCATGATCCTTTGCCTGCAGGGTATGCCAGGTCCAGTAAAACAATCCTACAAACTTATCTTTTCTTATCCCTCCTGCTTGTTTGTACTCCGGCAGCTTACGCCCCAATGCATCAGTAGCCGGTAATCCGGCACTGTAATTCTTCAAGGCAGATTGTGCCTGCACATCACTGCAAAACAATATCAATCCGAATACTGCTCCGCGTAATAATTTTTTTTTCATCTTGTTTAAATGATTTAGCCTGGTAATAACGTGGATACCTCGCCCCATCAGATCCGCCACCACAAATGATTATATCAAGATAGTATGTTCCTGCTGCTACTCTATCCCATAGTATCCTATCAGTATGTTCTATTTCCCTGCCAATAATTTCCCTTGATAACACGTTCTATTCTTCCGGTTACCGGCTTTATTTTTTCATAAAATAAACTTGACGGGTAGTCGTTTTTTCTTAGTTTAGAGCTGATTTATATAATGTTAACTCATGAGATTAGTCAGGACAGTGAAACTCTTCTTCCGGGAAGGCAACTCAGACAAAACATATGAAATAGACCTGTGTGAAACAGGGCCAGATCAATACCTGGTCAATTTTCGCTATGGCAAACGCGGGAGTACACTCAGGGAGGGCACTAAAACAGTAACCGCCGTAACACTGACGACGGCTACAGTACTGTTTAATGCGCTGGAGAAAGAAAAACGGAGTAAAGGTTACCGGGGTGAACATGAGGCAGTAGTTACTGCACCGGAACTCCCATTCGCCATAACAGCAGATACGGAAGTATCTACAGATATAAGACATAAAGCCATACTGCAACGCCTGGAAGATGCACTTACCGGAAAAAACAGCTTTAAAACCACCTGGAAAACTTCCAGGGTAATCTGGAAAGCAGGCGAGTATAAATTGCAGGCAGCCGTGCCTTATCTTATTCAGCTGGCAGAAAAAGGGGATGCTATGCAGCGCTATGCTGCTATATGGGCACTGGGAAAATGCGGAGATGCCACTGCTGCTCCCCTCCTGACAAGTTATTTTGAAAATAAATCATCTGCTGCTAATATCCGCCAGCTGGCCGCCAATGCACTGTTGCTGGTATTGCCTGCCACTGCAAAGGCCCAGCAGCTGCAATATTTTATGCAGGGATTGCCTGTTGTTTTTCAGGAAGCTATCCGGAAATCTGATACACACCTCATATTGCAATTATTGCAGGACAGGGTGCGGGCAAGATCATTACCCGTATATCCCATGCTGGAAGAATTGTATATCCTTGCTGCAGATAATGCTGCCGTAAAACAGGCACTACTTATCTTCCTGCAGGAACTGCCATTAAGACCACCCTACTTCCAGCATATCCGGCATTTATTCAAACAAGCCGCCTTACGGGATGATCATCAGCTGGTAGCATTGCTGGCAGGGCGGTTTGAAAGGGAGCACGCCATGTTTGTAAAAAAAACCGCCAACGAAGATCAAACCAATGCTCCCCAGGTATATGTGGAAGAACTGCAGCAATATCTTAAAGCGGGTGCAGAGCTCAAAAAGCAAAACAGCCGCCTGGCATATTCCAGCAAAACGCGGGATTACCTGCACCGGCAGGTATTACGCCAGTTGCGCCAATGGGGAACGCAGGAAGATATTACTTATGTGCGGCTGGCTACAGCCTTGTTATTACAATACGATGAAAGCAGGGATGCCACCGCCCCCTATCAAACTACCGGGTATGGCTATCTGAACGGCAGATACACCAGCTTCACCCGTCAGTATCCTGCACATGCCGCAGCGCTGTATCTGAACTATATACTACAGGGCAATGCACCCAATATGCGTTTGCAGGCCAGTAATAAATTATGGTATTTTATTCAGGAGCAGGCTGAGCAGGTCCACGCTTCCGATACTTCCAACGTAGAGGATACTGCCCCCAAAACCAGCTTCTTCAAAAAATTGTTTGGCTGGCTGGGAGGCAATAAAACACCGCCGCCGCCCAAATGGACCTCTCCGGAAAGAACGCCGGAAATGCCACCTGAAACAACACCAGCCCCCACAACAGACATTCCCTTTCTTGCCCTGTGGCAACAGCTGCCGGAAGCATTCATCCAATTGCTGATCAAAGGCCGCATGGAAGTGGTTCATAGCTTTGCGCTGGAACAATTGAAAGCACATCCGGATTACAGAAGGCTGAAAAACAATATGGGAACAGATGTGATCCGCGAATTATTGCTTGCTGCTTTTCCCTTACCACAACAGTATGGATTTGAATTAGCGAAAGAAAAATATGATCCGGCTGTACCCTCCCTTCCGCTGATACAGGCCATGCTATACAGCCCCCTAGCTGCGGCGCAGGAGCTGGGATTACAATGGGTTACCCAACACCAGACATACTGCTTCGCTGATAATGACTTTATTATTCAGCTGATCTTCTGTCCCTGGGTGGCAGTACAACAATTTGTCAACACACAATTATCCACCCAGGTGGTAACGATAGATAAAGCACGCCTGCTAGCCGGTAAGGCGATTACCTGGCTACGCTCCTTATCCAGGGCTACTCCTGCAGAAAATGATACCATCCATGAGGGCTGCCTGATACTGGAACAGCATTGCCGCAGCGCATTGGGAGAAGTAGAAATCAGGACAATTGAGGCCCTGCTCCAGAGCAGGATAGCCGCCAACCAGGCATTTGCTGCCCGGTTGCTGTTGCTGAAACAGCACAGTTTTAATTTTGATGGCGTACCCGATGGACTGTTTCATAACCTGCTGGCCAATGATTATGCACCGGTAAGAGCAGCAGGCATGGCTATCATTACAGCGATGCCCCCCGAACAGCAGCTTAAGCGGCCTGAATTGATCCTCCATTGCTGTATTGCCCCTTATCAGGATACCCGCCAGCAAATCAGGTTATTACTGCCGGCTATGATACAGCTGGATAACCGGCTGGCTATCTGGCTGGTAAATGAACTGGTGCCGAAGCTGATGCGCAAGGAAGCCTCTGCAGGCATTCATCAGGACATGGCCAATATACTCAGTAACGAGCTGGTGAACTACCTGCATGATATTAATACTGCAACGGCATTACGGCTGTTATATGCCAACTATCCTGCTGCACAGGAATTTGGTGTGCTGGTGCTGGAAAAATACATCCCCCCTGCTGCGTTAAGCCTGAAACAGGTTATCGCAACCGGCAATCATGAATTACTCACGGTAAGAACATGGTGCTGGCATTTTTTTGAACAAAACATTGCCCGTATCCGTTATGAACGTGATACTGCTATTGCCTTGCTGGATGCTTCATGGGAAGATACCCGGCAATTTGCGAAAACGTTTTTCACCACACAGTTCTCCGAAAATGACTGGACGCCGGAAACCCTTATCGCTATTGCCGACAGTGTACGTCTCGATATTCAGGCCTTTGGCAGAGAACTGCTGACCCGTTATTTTAACGCTGCGGATGGTACTGCCTATCTGTTAAAACTGAGCCAGCATCCCAGTGTAAACATGCAGGTCTTTGCCACTACCTATCTGGAAAGCTATGCTACCAACAACCTGGCAGTTATACAATCACTGGAACATTATTTCCGCTCCGTACTTACCCGGGTAAATAAAGCAAGGGTAGCTAAGGATAGAATTTTCACCTTCCTGGAAAAAGAAGCGTTACGATCAGCAGCTGCAGCCAGCTATATCGGTAATATCATTACAGATATCTCTGCCACGGTG
This sequence comes from Chitinophaga sp. H8, assembly GCF_040567655.1. Lineage (NCBI taxonomy): Bacteria > Pseudomonadati > Bacteroidota > Chitinophagia > Chitinophagales > Chitinophagaceae > Chitinophaga > Chitinophaga defluvii. Next base: position 2,486,058 of record NZ_JBEXAC010000001.1, read on the forward strand.
TCTATTGGAGACAAAGCCCGGTGTATTGCCATCATGTGTACTATCCGGCAGCAATTTGATGTACCGCTGCCTATTCACATCACACCAGTAAGGGAAACGGTATAAGCAACGATCTTAAAAGCACGCAACCATGTTATTCAATTACAGATATAGCGGTCAGTCACAGGTATATAGCAATGCTACTTCGGCAGGCATTTCTTTTTCCCCGGATACCCGCCGGGATCCTACCTTCTTTGTTGGCAGGCTGCATAAAAAGATAGCCTTCCGGGAAGCGATCTCCGCATTACATGATGTGGTGGTAGCAGATGCCAGGTTTAAACCCAAAGATAAAACTGCTTATAAAGAATGGGCAGCACAGCAGGAAAGCCTGTGGCTGGCAGAATATATGCAGGGATATGATGCGCAGGCAGCGAATAACCGTATTGCTGAAATAAGAGGCACATTGAGGGATATTGCTGTCGAGCGGGAACAGCTCATGAGCCCTTTTTATAAAGCCCGCCGGAACTATTTCGAATATCTTTATCAAAAAGACAGGGACGCCTGGTTTGTGCTTGACCCCGTCATCAGCGTGCATCCGGACGAAGTATTCTTTGAATGCTTCAGCCAGGATGAATCCAGCTATGGTAAGTTAAGTGCCAGCTACAATGTGTTTAAAGAGATCAGTGATTTTAAATGCGGCACTACTAACATTGATTATTCAGCCGGCCTGTATAATGAGTTTCAAAAAATAAGGGATTATAAGGAAACAGATTTCAAAATAGATCCCGCAGGTTTTTCCATACAAACATCGCAGGAAGAGCTGTACCACGAAGTAAAAATAGACCTGCCTGATAGCTGGGTACGTGGTTTTTTACAGGTAAGTGCTGCCATGACACTGCCTGCGGTGAGTTTTGACCTGCATCCCATGGATGTATACAATTTCTGTTTATGGCTGCGCCGGTTTAAAGAAAAACATGGTCCCCGTTCTATACGCTATGTGCTGGAGCCAGGAAAACCGGTACGTGCCATCTTTGAGCCCTGGAATAAAGAAATAGTGTGTGCACGGTCCGTTTACCAGGGGCCACAACGCCGGGAAATAAGGATATGGGGGCGTCGCCGGTTGCTGATACTGGAACGCTTAATACCGGTTGCCAAAAAGTTTACCGTACACCTTACCGGCACTGGCCTTCCCTCTTTTTACATTGCCGATCTGGGAGACATGCAGTTTACACTCGGCCTTTCCGGCTGGACAGCCAATGACTGGTCACGCGCCGGACAGTTTGACCTCATGGCTCCCAGGGCCATCGTGGATGACAAAGCTTGTTTACGCACCCTTTCCTTTTTACAAAGTAAATGGATGGCCACCCCGGAAACAATCGTCGCAGGTACCGGACTTGATAAAGCTACCGTGTTAGGTGCCCTGGGCATTTATACGCAGGCAGGGAAAGTAATCCTGGACCTGCACACCGGGCAGTACCGCTTCCGGGAGCTAAGCCGTGATCCGCTTCCCCTGGAAGCATTGCGGTTTGCCAATCCCCTGGAAGCAGCCGCTTCCAGATGGGTGGATGAACAATGTGTAACATTCACTGCGCAGGATATTCCGGACGTGGGTTTGCAACTGAGTGGAGCAGTGAAAAGCCCCTCCCGTACTTACCACCCCGTTATAGTAATAGATGAAGATAAAAAACTGAGTGAAGCACATTGTGACTGCCATCATTATTATACCAACAAGTTGTACAAAGGGCCATGCGAACATATGCTGGCACTGCGTATGGCTTATGCAAGAAAATAATTAACGCCGGAAATTCCGGATTGGAAATAAAGTTATATCTTGCCAGCTCTTAATGACAATGTTCTTTGTAAAGAGGAAATGATTGCACTTGCGCCCGTAAAAGGGACGAATGATGTTTCGTCATTCAGGTAACATGACTATACATGCTTCACTAAATGCAATCTTTACTTTGGGAGGGGCGTACCATAGCAGGATTTTCGGTACGATCCCCGGGGGATATCATCCTGCTATGGTACGCCCCTCCCTGGAGTTGATTGATTTAGTCAATGGTTTGCACGAAGGGCCTTTCCTCTTTACTTTACATTGCTCCTGATGAGCCGGCGCAAATACACCTACTATGGCCGGAGGTTTGACCCGTCAACAATTATATGATAAGATACGTGCCTCTTCAAAAGAGGAAGTGATCCTGGAGGAAATGACCCGTCTGGGCTTCTGGAAAAAGGAGGTGCCTGTCCCTACCCTTCCATCACCTTTACTGCGTCAGGAAACTGTGTTGCGTAAGGAACTCAGTGACCTGCTCCTTGAAAAACAAAAACACCAGGACCAGGAACGTTTATTGGCAGATATGCGTAAACAGCGCATGGAAGCAGCCAAATTGAAAAGAGCCGAAACCAAGCTTCGCAATGAAGAAAAACGGAAAGCTAAAGCTGCTGCCTGGGCAGCAACAAAACATCAAAACATTGTTTATCTCGGCGAAGATGTATCTGCCGGATTAAATAAAAAAGTTGCTGATGTTGCACAACTCGAAAAATACGGGCTTCCCGTATGGCATGATGCCAATGCATTAGCCACAGCAATGCAGGTTACACTGGCCAAACTGCGCTATCTGGCCTATCACCGTAAAGTGGCCACACATACGCATTACCAGCGCTTTTATATTCCCAAAAAGTCCGGTGGTAAGCGGCTTATTTCAGCACCTATGCCTGCTCTGAAAGCAGTACAAAACTGGATTCTTGAAAACATACTGTATAAGATCAGTAATAGCCCGGCTGCACATGGCTTTGTACGTGGTAAATCCATCGTTACCAATGCCACTCCACATGTAGGACAGGATATTGTGATCAATATTGACCTCCGTAATTTTTTCCCTGCGATCGAATATAAAAGAGTGAAAGGATTGTTCTGCAGATTAGGATATTCAGAACAACTGGCCACCTTGCTTGGCCTGTTATGTACAGAACCGGAAGTAGATGAAATTACATTGGACAACCGTAAATATTATGTTGCCAAAACCAACCGGCACTTACCACAGGGAGCACCCAGCAGCCCTGCTATTACCAATCTGATATGCTATAAGCTGGATAAACGCTTTGAAGGACTCGCTGCCAAGTATGGATACATCTATACCCGTTATGCAGATGATATGACCTTTTCTGCCAAAGCGCCTGCCGATGGTAAAGCCGGACAATTAATCCGGTTTATCAAACAAGTAGTAAAGGAAGAAGGCTTCACTATTCATCCCGATAAGTTACAGGTAATGCGCAAGGGAGATAAGCGGGAGGTAACAGGTATAGTTGTCAATGAAAAGTTAAGCCTCGACCGCGACAAGCTACGCCGGTTCCGTGCACTGTTGCACCATATTTCAAAAACCGGACTGGCCAATAAACACTGGGGTAAGGGTAATATCATCAGTAGTATAACGGGGTATGCTGATTATGTAGCTATGGTAAAACCTGCATTGGGGCTGAAGCTGAAAGCTACCCTGACAGCTTTGCTACAACGGCCCGACATTAAAGAAGAGGCACGTGCCATTTGGACCGGCGCTGTAACTTCACCAGCGGCTACGCCACCCGAACCTGGCAAAACATCCTCCGACAAACCCTGGTGGGATGTACTATAAAACTATTTCACCTTAATATGCAGTGTTGATTTCAGCATTTGCTGGTTGTTTAATGCAGCCACTTCCACGGTGATCGCTGTTAAAGTATCAATTCCACCGGTATCGGCAATGAATTGTACGGCTGGCACTACCCCATCTGCATTGGAAGCTGCCTGGTTTGTTCCTGTAAAACGACCCACCGGTTTTTCGATTCCTCCTATCAACTGGTAAGCCCGGAACTGTACAGGTGTACCAGTACTTACCTTACGCTGCGCTTCATTCTTCTTCAATATCACGTCCAGTTTGATACCCGCACCAGCCGTATCAATATACAGGGAAGAAGGTTCTACCAGCAATACTTCCGGGTAAGATGCCACGGGATTAATCACCTGGGCTACCGTGATATCAGTGCCTGCGGTAGCGGTGATCACATGCGGCTGCACCGTATTGCTAACCTGAAAGAAAGTGATAGCCTGTCCCTGATCATCAAGGGGCAAAGTGATCTTCAATGGTTCACTGGCAGACTGCAAAAATGCACCTGTATTCGCCTGCAGCACAATTGTTTTTTCCTTTATGTATTTTGCCCGGGCAGTAATTTTCAAGGTAGTATACCCATCTGCCGGCGGATCTTGCTGATCTATTGTTATGCTGAGCTTATCCGCTGATGGTACAGGCTTTAAAGTAATTGGAAAATCTTTTGTTCTAAACACCTTATCATCCCCCTTTATCTCCGCAGCAATATAATAGGTACCCGGAATATTACCTACTTTAATGCTGGCACGTGCTATCCCTTCATTATCCGCCGTAACAATATTCTTTTTATCCACTACCGTACCCTGAAAGCTCCCCAATTCCTCGCTGGCAGAAAAACTTACCACACGGAAAGCAGTTGAAGCCGCAGGAGTAATCACTGCTTTTAACTGGATCACTGACTGCTGATCTGCCAGGAGATTAGTGGTATCCGACTCAAACTCGATACGGATAATATCGTCCTGCGGAGTTACCCTATCCTCGTCTTTTTTAGCACAGGTAGCAAAGCAGGTAATACTGAAAATAAAAAAGCAGATCGTATATATCTTATACATTCCGGATAATTATTTGAACTTGGTAAAATTCATGACACCTCCCGTAATAGTTACCGGGAATTTTCCTCCGTGGCTATCCGCCATATCCTCTCCTGTATTTACTTCCCAGGCAAATACTGCCAGCAGCAGGTCTGGCGCTTTTTTACTGAAGTGTTTAATATTACGCACCTGGAATTCCGGTTTAACTTTTTGGAGTAATGCGGCCATGGGATAGGTATGCCTGATCTCATTAGCGCCATCTGCAAACCGGTAGATATCATTATTTACAATGAACAGGCGCACACCAGCTACTGCAGGTACAGTACCGGTAAGTTCCAGTTGCAGATGCATAGTATAGGTATCTGAAATTCCCAATAGTTTTCCCGGCGGCACTGCTATCACGACCGTATTTTGCGGAATCAATCCAATAATTGTTGGCTTAACATCCATCATAATTGTACTGTTTTTGTTATTGGGAAATACCGATTCTTTTACCTAATCCACCCAATGCTTTTCCTACATTTAAATCAAAAGTGACTGCTACCTGGGGCATAGCCGTAAAGTGGTTATTATCAACTATCGGATTATTATCCTTTTCATAAAAGAAAATATAACCCAGGTTTAGACGTACGAGCCTGTTGATCCGTAGGCCCACCCCTGCCAGCAAGCTGCTGTTGAGTCCTTTCAGCAATGGCGCATATCTTTTATTACCCACTTCTATCAATGATTGGGTGAGGCCGAAATGCAGGCTGAAACGTTTGCTGAGCCATTCCCGGAAAGATGCCCTTTTCAGGGAAAAGTTGCTAAGCGGGGCATCTTTATTAACGGGAGCAAAATAGAAGTTGACCCCTTCATAAAAGAACAGCTGTTCATATCCTGGTATATATGAAAGTCCAAAATCAAGCCCTATATAGGGATTTTTCTCACTCACTACATCACTGATGGATTGTGTATAAGAGGTAACGGTATAGGCTATCAGTTTATCGTCCAGTATATCGGGGAAATTTGCTATGATGGCGGCCCGCTGTGCAGCATCACCGCTGTTTCTTTGATGCATCTCCACCCCTTTGCTGATAATATTAGGCAGCATATTGGTCAATGCCTGGATGGCGGCAGCACTTAATAAAGGACTACCTGCAGTATCCCGCAGGTTTTGGCCCAATGTTCCAAAAAACAGGTTAAGCAAAGCAATAGCAGCCAGGTCAGGGTCTTTAGCAGGCAGGACCTTACTCCCATCTGCCTTCAGGGTGCTGACACCACGGATAATATCTCCGGGATTGTTGGAGGTACGGCTGAACAGGGTAGCCAGTTCGCTAAACCGGATCGCAGGGAAAGCCACATTAGCGGGGTCGATAATGGCCCCGTATTTTGCGCTGTCTGCTTTTATCAGCTTGCCGGAACCGGCAACCAGTGTGGCCAGTTTTTGTTGTATTTCCTTATACTCCTCTGATGCAAAAAAGAACTTTGTCCGTTTGTAAAAAGTAGTATCCAGAAACTTATTTAAATTGATCTGTACTATTTCATCCGTCAATTGCTTTACCGGAGCAGCATTTAAATCCAGCTCGAAAGGCTGCAGATCCTTATTCAGGATGGTCATTCCTGCAGGAAAAAGCGACTGCATCTTTGCGTTCAGCGCAGCATTAGCCGGTGCGATACGTTCTCCGGTTGCTCCCAGATCTTTCATGGTTGCTGCTATGATATCCATCAGCCCCTGTTTGAACTGCGCCTTCACGTTATCTTCCAGTGCAGTTTTCTGATATATCGTAAACTCATAGAGATAGGTCACATTAGGATGCAGCGGGCCGGATAATAGCCGGAACTCTTTTTGTGGTACCGCCTTCCATACTACAGAATCTGCATACATCCCCACTCCTGTTTTGGGGAACCTCATCCAGGATCTATACTCACTTTCCTTTATTTTATACTTCATTTTAATCATCCAGTAAGATGGGTCCACCTCACCTTTGATAATAAAAGGCACATCAAAAGGAATACCGTTAGCCCCCAGCACACCGCTGCCCAGGTCTACATTTACTTCATCAAACGCTTTGGTTTGTGCAGATACCTGAATAGAAAAACACAGTATTAATGAAAACAAGAAGAGTATAAATGAAGGTCTGCATCCTACCATAAACAAGGATAGTTAAAGAAGGGGTAAATTTATTTTGGTGCTAAACTAAGCAGTTTCAATGAATTAACAAATACCAACTTATAAGTATAGCCGTTATTATGGGGATTATTCAGAAAACGCTTCCAGGTATTTATCAATATATTCCTGCTTCCGTTTAGTACGGTATTGCATCACAAAACGGGGATGTTCCAGTGGCACAATTTTTTCAAAGAAGCGTTCCTGTTTGTTCAGTTGCTGAAGGAAAGCTGCATTTTTACCCGTTCCCATACAATAACACACCCGGGTGTCTATACCAAAAGTTAACTGCTCCCGGAGGCTCTTCACCATAAAATCATACACCGCCATGGTGAGCGGCTTACTGTCATAATAATTATAGTTGATTTCTGTACCATCCTGACGAACCGATGTAAACCCTAAGGGACACACGGAGCCAATATAAAAATCACCATAAAAAGGCCTGGTACCCCCATATGCGTGAATTACATCATAAACAAATACAGAGGAAGGTTCGTGCGTTTTAACGCCTTCAATAGTGATATCACACACTTCTGTAAGACGTTTGGTATCCGTAAACGGGATACCGGTAGCGCCTGATCCCAGTCGGCCGGGGTTAATTCCCAGGATCAGGCGCCGGGTATGATGATCATTATAAAACCGTTGATAAAACGCCTCCATGATATGCATTACCTGGGGTTGCTCACGGAAGGGATTCATAATACGAATACCTGCTGGCAGCTTCCCTGTAAAATGGAGCGACTTATTAAAGCCAATTACATGATCTGCAAAAGTGATATTTTTATTCAATGCGTACCTTTTGACAAAAGTACTTAATTATTCAGCTTGCTTTGCTTAATCTAACGTTACAGCACGTAATGTAACCGGTCCTTTTAACCCGGAAGACTGCAACTTGCTGTCAGGCCCATACTCATTATTGCTGGTCCATGTTTTCCGTTCCTGTTCCGGCAGTTTACTATCTCCGATCAGGCGGTTGATCCAGTTGTTGACTACTTCAATTTCAACAATATTATTACCTGGCTTTACAGCTTTAGTAATATCCACCTGCCAGGGAGCTGTCCATACTCCGCCGCAATCCACGCCGTTCACTTTCACCTTTGCCATTACCATCACTTCTCCCAGGTGAAGATATAAGTGTTCGTTATTACCTGCTTTGGAGACTTTAAATGTAGTGCGGTAAGCAGCCGTTCCGGAAAAATATTTGATGCGGTCGTCAGCAGATTTTGTCCAGTCAATCAGTTCCTGGAAAGTCACCGGCTGATCCGGTCCTCTTCTGCCCTGTTCAAAACTCACCTGCCACGGACCGGCGATAGTAGCCACGGTGCGGGGATCCGGAAAGTTCTGCTTTACAGCAGCAGTTAACTGCCCTGCAGGTTTGTGGAACAAGATGAATGCACTCTCCAATGGCGCCAGCTTTAAAGGCACTACTGTTCCGGATTCATTTTGCGTGTATTCCGGCAGGTTACGTCTATTCCCTGTCACCGCATCCCACAGCTCCGGTTGTTTGCCCTTTACCCGGAAGGCCGGCGATATAGACAAGTCCTGTTCACTTTGATTACTTACAAAATAGATTTCTCCGTCAACAGTAGTACGGTGAATAAACAATACAGGTTGCTGCCCGCTTAACTGAAGATCCGGTACTATTTTAAGTGTATTCAGGGCAGTTTGCATATCCATACCAGAGAGTACCATCCCTTTGCCAAACTTACCGGCCTTCACCTGTTTACCATCTACCTTACCCCAAAGTTCAGCAGCCATCTGGCGCACCTGGTTATCCGCATGCGGAAATCCCTGCATACTTGGAGAACGTTTAGGCGCGGGCCCCAGGATAGTTGCCCCAGCCGCAACCAGGTCGCGGATCTTTGACAACAATTCCGGCCGCATGGTTTCCAGTTGAGGAAGTACCAACAAGCTATAAGTCATGCCGTCCGGCAATACCAGCTTCCCATCCTTCACCTGTACTCTTTCTTTAATTACTTCTGCATTAATATAGTCAAAAGAGTAGCCGGCCGGTAACGCAGGATCACATATCCCGGTCATTTTAGGTGCATCTTCTCCGATAAAGTAGGCCACATCTGCCACATAATTGCCCTGTTGCAGCATCAGGTTACTCCTTTTGAGATAACTGGTAAACAGGTCCATATAATTAAACCAGGTATTATGCCGGTTAAATTCATTTCCGAAATTGGCGTTTATGCCTGGCAGTTTATCTTCATCCGGTTGTTGTATAAACAGGTGCAGCAAGGTATTATTGATCCCTTCCGTAAAGAAGCGGTCGCCCCGTTGTTTCATCAGGGCAGGGTAACGGGCGTATGATTTTCCGCCAGCAGTAAATGATTCAGCAGACACCTTCCTTTTCCCGTAAATATGGGCAGCAGAAGAAGCTGCTCTGTTCTCAATATCTCCCAGCTCTCCTTCACTCCAGAATTCACCGCCTATTTCATCAGACTGTCCACCATACTGCAGGAATTCGCCTGGGAACCCCCAGTGTCCATAATTCTCCAGCCAGGTAGTAAGTCCGTGTTTATGACTGATATCCCTTAATCCGCCTACATAATCATAAGCCACCTTATCAGCAATCAAACGTCTGAGATCCCATAAAAAGCGGTCCGACATTTCTGCGCTGCCCACTACAATACCTTGCATTACCGGCAGATAAGGCAGCGGGCTGTAGCCATATACCTGTTTAAATCTGTCTATCAGTGCATCTGTCCAGTTTTGCCCGCCGGTTTCATAACTATCTTCCACCGTTACCTTCCAGGTTTTACGGTCTTCCGCAGGAATCCTGCGCATGATTTCTCCCAGGAAAGCATCAAAGTGAGCCGCTACATGTGCTTTACTCATTTTATCTACTTCCAGGCCGGTACCTTCCGGAGAAGCAGGTGCATTCGTTACTTTCGTAGGGGTCATACCGGTACGCATCACGTTCCATTCGCCTGCAGGTACATTCCAGTTGAGGGTACCGTCTGCGTCCATATACCGGGAGATATCTACGACATCCTGTGGTTGAACAATTGTTTCCGGATCATCCACAACAGGCTGTTGCAGCCATTGATACTCCTTCCAGTAAGGCAGTGGTGTGGGATACATTTTAGCCAGTGTCTTTTCTGCGTATTGCTCCACCTTAGGAGAAGAAGAGAGCCTGATATCGCTGATACCGCTATGAGGGGTAAGATTACGGAATACCAGGCGGATATTATTAGCTGTAGTAGCAGGTATTGCAATAGCCGCAGGAGCATACCGGTCAAAACCAACATTCAGTTCGTCATTGCTACGGTCTACCACCATGCTTTTTACTTTGCGGTAAGCAGTCCCGTCTTTTACCTGCAGCTCCACTTCAAATCTCATGCGGCGTTTGGCAGGGTAAATTGTTAAGCTCCTGACCCGGAATGCATCTTTTGTTTCCAGATCGATCGTAGTAGGCTGCGCCAGGTCAATTCCTGTTGCAGTATTACCATCCAGTATATATTCCAGGTTGTTGACAGCTGGATTTGCCCGGATCACTGGCTTTAAAGCCGTAATACTTTTATCATCGTCTTTAGGTGCAGGGAAAGCAATCACCTTCACATCCTGGAAGGGTTCAACCGGCTGCGCCAGCTTACGGCTGATCTTTCCGGGACCGGTTACCTTTGTGGTGGATGAAGCAAGGTAACGCATGGCCTGTTCTGGTTTTATCCAGGGGCCACCGGACTGACTCCAGCCCGGACTGTTAAAAATTCCGATCTCTATATTCAGCTCAGTGGCTGTTTTCAGTGCAGTATGTAAAATATCCCACCACTCAGGCGTAAATAATTTTACTTTTCCATAAGGTGTGGTAGGATAGCCAATGTTTCCGATAAAAGCACGGTTGATGCCTACACTTTTCATTGCATGCAGGTCTTTTACCACCCCTGCTTTTGAAATATTGTCTGACATCCAATACCAGTACACACTGGTCTGAATGGTATCGGGGGGATGCACAAAGCCACTTTCCAGGGCCGTCAAAGGTGCAGTGGGCACATCTGCTACCGGTTTTTTGCTGATACAGGCTGCCAGGAAACATGATAGAGTGACAGCGCAATAAATTCCGGTCTTTTTTTGTGCATTTAAGAAACCTGTCATTACTGAATTACTTTAGTTTATGTAGCTACTTAATACGTGGATGCTTTCAAGGAAGCGGATGTTAAATTAACTGCTTCCCTGAAAAAGGCTATCCCACGGTATCCTATTAAGCTACAATATGCTGCCTATGCAACTAAAGTATCTCCCTTCCCTCTGCCGATCCGATATCCTTGTACAGCAAACCAACCAATGATGAGGTAACAGGGCACCACCAACCAATAAGCCTGTTGTGCATTATACTTATCAGACAACCAACCGTAAATAAGGGGTAACACCGCTCCGCCACTGATAGCCATCACCATCAGCGAAGCACCTATTTTGGTAAATCTGCCCAACCCGCTGATAGACAACGGCCAGATAGCAGGAAACATCACGGCATTGGCAAACCCCAGTAAAGCAACAAACAACACAGATACCAGCCCTGTGCTGAATATGGCTCCCAGTGCAAAAGCAACCCCCAGCAACGCTGCATATTTCAAGGCGTTTTGCTGACTGATGTACCTGGGGATCAACAGGATGCCCAGCAGGTATCCTACCAGCATGCCAATCAGTGTAAAAGAAGTAAAGAATTTAGCAGCAGACATTTTAATACCCAGGTAAGTACCATAGCTAATAATGGTATTTCCTGCTATTACTTCTACACCCACGTAAACAAACAGGGTAAATACGCCTAGCATCAGGTAAGGGAAATGAAAAACGCTTGTTTTAGTTACCTGGTCGGGGGAAGCTGTTATCTCTTCTTCCGGCGCATCTATTTCCGGCAATCCGGAACGATCTATTACAATAGCCAGTAATACCAGGATGACGGTAATAATGAAGTAAGGCAGCATTACCTTTTGTGCCAGGTGGTTTAAAGCAGCTGTTCTGGTTACTTCATCCATGTGTTCAATACTTGCGGTCAGCGCATCTGCATCACTTAATATAACTGCCCCTAATATTGCAGGAGCAATAATACCTGCCACCCCATTGCAGATTCCCATAATACTCATTCTTTTGGCAGCACTTTCCACATCGCCCAGGATCGTTACATAGGGATTAGAGGCTGTTTGCAGCACTGCTAACCCCGCCCCTTGTACGAATAATCCCAACAGGAAAATGCTGTACTCACGATGAAAAGCTGCTGGTATAAAAATAATAGACCCAGCAGCCACTCCTATCAATCCACAAGACATTCCCCGTTTATATCCGGTTATTTTCAATACCCAGGCAGAAGGAATGGCCATTACAAAATAAGAGATGTAAAATGCAAATGCTACCAGGTATGATTGAAAGTTATTCAGCTCACAAGCAATTTGCAAATAAGGAATGAGCACCGAGCTAAGCCATGTTACAAAACCAAAAATAAAGAACAGGCTGCCAATGATTGCCAGCGGGCTCAGTCCAGCCTTTACCGGCAGGGTATTATCTATTTTAGCTGCTTCCAATGCCAATAATTTTAGTAGTTGTTCAATTTGATCTTGTTCAGAATGGTTTCATACACATTTTCAGGAAACACGCAAGGCTGTGCATACCAAAGGAAAGAGCCATGCCCTTCATAGCCTCCTGCCTGTATATGTCTGCTGGTAGGCAGATAACTCGCGATATCATTACAATATCCGGCTACGCTTACCAATTTCCCCGGCCAGAGTTTTTTGATCCCGATGCTATAATCCGTTACTACTTCCCTTGATAGTCCTACCAGTTTCCAGTTGCCGATATTAATCGTTTGTACATAAACGGGCATCGTAGCGGGCATTGTCCCCTCCCGTTCCTGTTTCAGCATCAGATTGGCCCAACGCACATTTTTCTCTGCTTCCACATCTCCCACATGCGGTTCATTAGCGGTTTTAAAGGCTACAACCTGATCATGCGGCATAGGCGTGACTGGAAAATGGAGCGAATCAAAATGATACGAAATAGTACCTGTAACAGGCTGTAACTGTCCATCCAAAACATGCATTACATCGGCTGCCAAAGCCTGTCCTGTTTTAATATGACTGCCTTCTTTAGGATTAATATCCCCCGCACATCCCTGTAAAAAAAGCGCATGGCTGATCCCTTTACTTTCCAGCGTTTGGCGGCTTATTGCCGGATAGTTGGCACTGATGGTAACATTCCCCGTTGGCTCTGTATTAAACACCGGATGGCAACCAGCCAGGAATAAAACAGTTTTTTGCTGATTATCTTTCCGCACCGCCATGATAATGTCCACATCATCATCATAAGGGATGGGGGCTGTAGTAAGACTACGGTTGCGCCCAATTGCAGTTTTACCTCTGCCAAAGGACAACGTAGCAGGTGCCCTGTTTTGAAGTGCTTCCCCAACAGCCTTGATAATTGCCGGCTTCATTGTTCCAAACAGATAATCATTATCCGGCAGTTGTCCATGCGGGTTCCAGGTAACGTAACGCTGGCCCAGCGGAGAATAATGTGTATGCGACGCATTGATCAACACCGCAGCAGCAGGCAGGTGATATTTGGCTGCGATTTCCTTTTTAATAGTACTGATCACATCATAGTCAAAGCCACAAACATCCACCCCTGCCATCACCACCGTTTGCTTGCCGGCAGAAACAGCCATAGCAGAAACGGCCATCAGTCCTTCTGTCTGGTGCCGGGCAATCCATACCTGCTTTGCAGTATCACAACCAAACAAACGATGTCCCGCTATGGCGATCTGGCTTATCTTTTCGTTATACCCGATCCCGTTATAACGGGCTATTTTAAGCCATCCGGTATCCTTTGCGGGATTAAATTTCCACAATTCATTCTGCGACAGCAGGGCATACAGACAATCTTTATAAGCTGCCAGCCCGGTAATACCATCCAGGGTTGTTATTTCCCGCCAGTTTAATCCCGCTGCAGAATGCGCCGCCGCCAGCACATGACCATCGGCGTTTGCCACATACAATACATTGTTCAACACTGTCATGGCTACCGCGTTCGTTGCCGTACCAATCTTCTTCCAGGCTGATTTACCAGGATAATTCGTCACCAGTACATCCCCACCAGTATTCACTCCATACAACCGTTTTCCCCAGCCCGCTATCAGCTTCAGGTCAGTTCCGCTGCCTGCCTTTTTCCATACTAAAGGACTATCGGTAGCGGCAGCAGTGAATAAAGCATTGTTACTCAGTTTCAGTAATGAATTACCCATTCCGGTAAATGCAGTCCCCTCTGCTGCTGCTCCTCTTTTGATCCATTCCAGGCTGAACCGGCCTTCCCGCGGAGCACCATAGCCAGCCAGCGCCAATGAAAAAGGATAGTGCTGTGGCTCAATGCTTACCCTGGAAAACCCCGCCTTGTATACCTCCTGTGCCTTTGCGGTAAATGAGTTTGCAGTCAGCAGATAAAAGAATAACAATGCTATCAATGGCATAATCAGTAAATATTTAAGTGAAAATTGTTAGTAAATGACTGGTGACGATCACGCTTAAGCTTTAGACAAGGCTTTAGCATTCTTCTGTATTTTTCTGATAGCCGTAGCGATCTGTTCCATATCTGTTCTGGTACCCAGCAGCATGTTCTGGAAAAACCAAACGGCCTGTTCGCCGGTGAGTTTATCATTTTGCGGACATGCATTTCTTTCCTGCCATTCCTTCATTGTCTTCTCTCCGTAGATCTTCAGGTAATGTTTATTTTGTGCCAGCCCGGTTACATAGGTATCCCGGTTCATAGGGCCATAACCACTATCACAAGGCACCCCTTCCGCCTGCAGTGCTTTCAGGAAAGTGGCTCTTGGCAATCCTGAAAAGAATGCTTTATCATAGCGGAACATATAAAGATGGAATGCGCTCATAGTGGTACCCTCATACAGTTTGGCAGGATAAATGCCCTTTATTCCGTTGAGCAGGGAAGTAAGGTAAGCTGCGTTTTCCGCCCGGCGTTTTGTTTGTGCCTGCAGGCGGGTCATCTGTGCCAGTAAGAGATTACCCTGAAACTCTGTCAACCTTACGTTAGTAGCACGTGTACCAGCACCTGGTGTATAGGCAGTTGTTTGTCCGCCCTGACCCTGGTTATGGAAACCATAACAGGTTTGAGCAAAAGCATCATCGTTGGTGATGATGGCTCCACCTTCCGCGCAATTCAGGTTTTTGGATGCCTGGAAACTAAATGCACCAGCCAGTCCGTAATTCCCCACCTTCCTGCCTTTCCACTCTGCCAGGTGAGCCTGGCAGGCGTCTTCTACCAACGGAATATTTGCTTTTTGCGCAATAGATAACAGCTGATCTATATTTGCAGGAGAACCGCCTATATGCACCGGCATAATGATCTTCGTTTGCGGGGTAATAGCCGCTGCCACCTTTGTGGGGTCTATCTGGAAACTCTCAATATCTGTGTCTGCAAATATGGGTAATGCATAGTTCAATACCACAACATTATAAGTAGCTACGAAAGTATATACCGGAATAATCACCTCGTCACCAGGCCCCAGGTCTAACGCACCCAGGATGGTATAGAGGGCACTGGTACCGCTGGAAACACCCAGGCTATGTTTTGCGCCAAAAACCTTTGCATATTCTCTTTCAAAATTAGCGACAACATTGCCTCCCAAACGCCCCCACACACCGCTTTTCAATACATCTGTCACTGCTTTTTCTTCTGTTTGATCAAATATGGGCCAACCGGAAAATTCCCATGGGCGGGCTTGTGGGCCACCTAATAAAGCAGGCTTTGCATTATCGCTGCTCCCTCTTGCAATACTTGGGAGATGCATGGCCATGCCTGCCCCTACAATGGACAAGGTATTGATAAATGATCTGCGGCTGAATTTATTGTTTTCCATATTTCCAGTATTTTTTTAATGAATTGATGTTAGTGAGGAATATTTTTCAGTTTATCTAATGCATTTTTTACACTACCACTTTCCAGCAGCATAGTTTTAGCAGCGTCATAATCCGGGATCTGCGCTTTTTCCATCAGCATTTTCACTGCCCTGTCTGTAATTTTATCGTTGATCAGTTTTACATTTACCATGCTGTTACCTTCTACCCTGTCGAGCTTTATCATAACGGTGGTGGAGATCATATCAAACAGCATTTTTTGTGCAGTGCCACATTTCATGCGGGTGCTGCCGGTAATAAATTCCGGTCCGGTAACTACTTCTACCGGCAAGTCGGCCGCCGCTGCAATAGGTGACCCCGGGTTGCTCACAATACACCCTGTGGTAACACCCATACTACGGCATAATTTTAAGCCCTCCAATACAAAAGGAGTAGAACCACTGGCAGAAATACCAATAACGATATCTTTATCCGTTAGGTTTTCCTGTCTCAGCCTGCTGATTGCTTCCGCTGTATCATCTTCTTTCTCTTCAGGAGCATTAGCCAGGTTTTCTATTCCTCCGGCCAGGATCACATTTACTTTTCCTTTGGGGATACCGAATGTAGTAGGCAATTCAATTACATCCAGGACAGAAAGACGACCTCCACTGCCGGCCCCAATATAAAACATGCGGCCGTCACTTTTCAGTTTCTCAATAATAACAGTAATCAACCTGCTTACCTGTGGCAACGCTTTTTTAATCGCTGTAGCTACAGTAGCATCTTCGTCGTTGATATGCGTAATCAGTTCATCAACGGATTTGGTTTCCAAATGGTCATACCGGGAGGGGTGTTCTGTAATACGTGTCATTGTTTCTTATATTTTGAATTGCTAAATATGCTTTATTTCAAAGGCCACAGTCCGTTAGGGTTAAACTTGTAACGCCACAACTCTCCCTGCGCATCCTGCCCAAGCAAATCCGTACCTGATGGTATTACGTTTACATACATATCCCAGCCACTTCCTACCTGCACCCTGCTGCCAAACACACCATTCTCGGTTAAAGGGTATTGCCACATGTTTCCGTTTGCCTCAATGGCTATGAGGGCATCTCCATATGGAAAAATATTAACAAACGTATTCCAGCCAGCACCTATACCACTGATATTGCCATAATCAAAAGACCCATCTTCCTTTAAGGGATATTTTGTCATGTTGCCCGCAGCATCAATACCTAAGAGCAACCCCTTGTAGGGAATTATCTTTGAGAAAATGCTCCAGCCAAAACCCACCGTTACCCCCTGACCTAAATTTCCATTGGGATCAATCCCGAATTGTACAATATCCTGGCCGCCATCCTTATTTCGTGCTATTAACCTGTTGCCTCCATAATAAAAAGCCAGATTAAAAGCATCCCATCCGGCACCTATGGTAGCTGGTGTTGTATTATACACCCCTGCAGCATCCGGTTTATAAAGCAGTAAGTTGCCATTGGCTGGATCTCTTCTGATCAATTTATCATTGAACCCAATCAGGAAACTACCTCCTGCAGCACCAAAGGAGGCTGCTTTTTCCCGGGGTACCTCTCCTGGTGCATAAGACCCTGTAACCAGAAAATAAGTAGTTTTCAAAGCCTCGTTCACGTTAGTTTTCCCTCCGGCATCCTGCATCGTTACCGCCAGCATATAGGTTTTAAAAGGCTCTATAAATCCTTTGCTTTTGATGATGAGGTTTAATGCACCTGTAGAATGTTGTCCGGCACCAATCACTGCAGCTGATTGCTCCAGGGCATAACTTCCTTCCGGCATCATGGTATAGTCTGTGCCATGCGCTAAATTATAGGCATCTACTGCAGCAGGCAACACGCTGAAACTAACGGACACATCAACAGATGCAGGGGAAATCCCTCCCAGGAAAGCACTGTAAGTGATGGTATCTGGTTGATCAGTAATGCTGACCCGGTTTTCCACCGGATTCCGGGTGGCTTGCGGCATATATACCTTTGCGTAATTGTCCGCTCCCGGGAAATCCGATTTTACCGGTACATCTTTATTACAGGCTATCAGCATCGTGGCCGTTAAAGCCGCTAATATTAACTTGTTCATGTTATTACAATTTAAGTAAGCTTACCAGCCTGGATTTTGAATCAGATTAGGTGATCTGTCGATTTCTCCTTGTGGAATTGGAAACAAATAGTGTGTAGGTGCATTGAACACCCGTTTTTCAATAAGCGTACGTTTGTAATACGCTTCATCCTGCAGGCTGTTACCAGCACTCACATTCATACCATACACTTCTGCATTATCTGTTTGCGCGGCTGTTTTCCAGCGGTGGCAATCGAAGAAACGATGCGATTCATAAGACAATTCTATTCTGCGCTCCTGTCTGATACGCGCCCTCATCTGAGTAGCATTCAACCCGGTAGGTAACTCCGGCATTCCTGCCCGTGTGCGGATAGCATTTACATACTTATATACATCCGCTACCGGACCAGCAGCTTCATTCAGTGCTTCTGCATAGTTAAGGTACATTTCACCCAGCCGGAAAAAGATCCAGGTTTTAAGCGAAAACTTACCTTGGGCGATTACAGAAGTAGGATCCAGAAATTTCTTCACCAGGTAACCGGTAGTATTATAATCACGGCCAGCATTTCCCCTGCCATCAGCGCCCGTTTGCCAGAATTGTAATTGGCGGTCGATAAAAAAGGCACCATTAAAATTAATAGAAGCATAGAATCTGGGATCCCGGTGCACATACATATTTCTTACACCTGCCATCCAGCGCCCCGCCATTGCATCCGTTGCAAAACCGGCTTCCTGATAACCGGAGGCTGTGTTAATAATGGGCGATCCATCAGCGGTATAACCTGTAATCGGCGCCAGGCCATTATCCATCTCATAAGCATCCACCTGTGCCTGTGTAGGGTTCCACCCGTTCCAACCACCCAGGCTTCCCGGAAATGCACATTTCTCCATCCAGCCGTCCCGGCCACAATTCCTGGCAAACAAGACCTCTGAATTATTATTTTCAATAAATAACTGCTGGTAATTTTTTACGGGATCTGTATACTTTTTAAAGAGTTCATACCCTGCAGCCTCACATTTATCAATACACTCTTTGGCAGCAGCCGCTGCAAGCGTCCATTTTTGTGCATCATGTGTTTCAGGAAAAAGCTTTGTGCCCTCTTTATCTGTAAAAGCAGCATAATCACTATTCCCGTTCCAGATAGGGCTGGCCCGTTGCAGCAACAGCCTGGCTTTTAAAGCAAGTGCAGCTGCAGCTGTAGGACGGCCCAACAAGCGGTCGCTCTCCAATGTCATAGGTAATAAAGTAATTACCCGGTCGCATTCTCTCAGAATAAAATTGATACAGCTATCCAATGGTGCTCTTTTGTATTGCGTAAAATCATCGGCTATACCCGCTGCATAATCCATAATAGGTACCCCCCCGTAGATTCGTACTAAATTGTAATGATAATAAGCCCGCAGAAAAAGAGCTTCCCCAATCCAATGATCTCTTATTGCTGTAGTAAACTCATTATCAATGGGCGTAATTGGAATGTGCTTCAGGAAAATATTGGCTTTTCTGATCCCTTCATACATATTTTTCCATATCTGACCATTCACATTGTAAGCATTCCAGGAGCCTTTATTCATCAGCTTGGAGAACTTCTCCGGCCAGGGCACATTCATTTCATCTGAAGCAATAATAAAAGGATTAGGCTCACCCATATCCGTAAAATAGATCCCAAGCGGTAATCCGGCATAGATATCTGTTAAAAATGCTTCTGCATAGGTTCTTTTCTCAAATGCAGCTTCTATTGTGATATCTTCATCGGGAGATTTATCCAGGAAGTTTTTTGAGCAAGACGTGACTGCTATCAACATAGCTAAGAAAAAGTAAGTATAACACTTCATACCAAAGAATATTTAGATGTTGATAATTTCATCATTTAAAGTCTACCTGCAGGCCCACGTTTAAGGAGCGCTGCAAAGGATACCCACCAGTACCATTATCCGATTCAGGGTCCATAAACTTGAGATGATCCCAGGTATACAGGTTCATCCCATTCACAAAAAACCGCAGGGATTTCAGTTTCAAACGCTCTGTAACTAAGGCGGGGAGGTTATATCCTATTTCAACATTGCGCAACCTCAGGTAATTCCCGTTCCTCATCCAAAAATCAGAAAGCATGTAGTTATTAGGGTTATTTCCCTCATCAATGGCGGGATACCGGGCATTAGGATTCGATGGTGTATAACGGTTATCATAATACTCCCGTATTACATTGTTCACACCTATGCCATCATAAAATGCAAACATGGATTGTCCGCCAATATAGATACTGCTGTTTGCGGCTCCTGTGAAGTAGATACTTACATCAAAATTCTTGTATCCCAGGGTACCTCCAAAACCAAATGTCATTTCAGGCAAACGTGGATGCCCTACGGGCAGCCTGTCGTAGGAATCGATCAAACCATCTCCATTAATATCCTTATACTTTATGTCTCCTACCCTGGGCTCGGAAAACATTTGCTTAGGGCTGGTAAGAATATCTTTTTCACTCTGAAAAAGTCCGTCAGAGATAAAAGTAACTTCCTGTCCCAAACGCTGACCTCTTGAGTTCAGATATGGATAACGTGGTAGTGCGGTAGCATCTTCTATCACCTCATTCCGGGCAAAAGTGAAGTTGCCCCTGAAGTTGTAGAAAAAGCCGCTTTTTAAATTATTCTTCACTTCCAGTAATGCATCTAACCCTTTATTACGTACAACTCCCAGATTGCCATTAGGAATAGACCATGGGAAGAAGCCGGTAATATCAGGGACTGTTCTTTGTTGTAATAAGATTCCTTTCCGATGCTCCCTGAACATATCCACCTGCAGGGTTACTTTATCATTCCAGAAACCAATATCCAACCCAATATTACTTTTACGTGCCCGTTCCCAGGTAACATCCGGATTCCCTGTCTGGTTTTCTTCCATGCCGGGGTACAGTTGCTGATCAGCACCAAAATAATAAGACTGACCACCTGTACGGATAGTACTCATAAACAGAAAGCGGTAATCACCGATATTGTCATTTCCTACCAATCCTGTAGATCCCCGCAGTTTTAAATTGCTTATTACGTCCACATTCCAGAAAGCCTCATTAGACACCACCCATCCGGCAGAAAACGCAGGAAAGAAACCAAAGCGTTTTCCCTTGGGAAAGTTCTCTGACCCATTATATCCGAAATTTACTTCTGCGAGATAACGGTTATCATATCCATAAGTAACCCTTCCCGCAATACCGCGGTTACGATAAGGCAAATTCAACAGAGAGGTACCAGCAGTAAGAAAGACCTTATCCCGCTGGTTATACAGGAACATACCCGTAACAGTATGTTTGTTGATATATTTTTCGTAGTTCAGTTGCATTTCTGTATATATCATGCGGTCGCTGGAAGCACTTACCCCATATGCCATAGGTTGCTCTTCGCGGTAAGGAGCACTATACATATCTTTACCGTCCCCATCTTTACCGAGATATCTTTTTACGAGGAATGCCTTGCTACGTGGGTTGGTAGTGCTTGCATTGCGGTCGTAGGCAAACAGCCCTCTTATAGAAAGCCCTTCAGTTACAAGGCTGGACAGATCCCAGCGTGCACCAAAAGTACCTTGCAATGTACTCAGGTCATTGGTCGTATACCCCGACTGCGTAGTCAATGCCCAGGGATTCCCCCCTACATAAGTAGATGCACCACCGGGAGTACCATCCGGGTTGCGCACCGGATATGCAATAGGTGATATTGTTTTCATCATACCAAAGATGGTACCGGACGCAGCACCAGGATAATTACCATTTTGGATAATTCCTCCCAGTCCTAATTGCATAGTCAGGCTCTTAGAGAGGTTGATATCAACATTGCTTCTGAAATTGTACCGCTTGATTTTAGCATTGGTATTATACTTATTACCAGGATCCTGTTGGTATAAACCATCCTGTACCGTATAACCCACGTTGGTATAATATTTTATAATATCGCTGCCCCCTGTAACACTAAGGTTATTAATGGTTTGCCAGGTTTTTCTTTTTAAAACGGCGTCTGTCCAATTGGAGTTGGGATACAGATAAGGATCTGAGCCATCATAAAATTTTTGCAGTTCCTCTTCACTCCAGCGTGGGGTCCGGTTATTATTAAGACGGGCCTCATTCATCAAACTTGCAAATTCACCTCCGTTGATATATTCGGGTAAGCGCAGGGCTTCCAGGGATGCCACCTCAGATCTGAAGGTGATATTAGGCTTTCCCAGGGCACCACGTTTTGTATTAATGAGGATTACCCCATTCGCTCCCCTTACACCATATACTGCAGTAGCAGAAGCATCTTTTAAAATGGTAAAGCTTTCAATTTCCTGTGCGTTAATCTGATTCATATTACGCTCTACCCCATCAATCAATACTAAGGGAGCATTGCTGCCAAAAGTGGCCAGTCCGCGTATATATACCTGAGCGGCATCATATCCGGGCTCTCCACTCGCCTGCCGGGTAATAATACCTGGCAACTTACCCGCGATCGCATTTGAAATGGAAGGGGTCGCCACTTTTGAAATTTCTTTGGTAGTGATGCTGGATACCGCACCTGTCACGGAGATTTTCTTTTGTTTTCCAAAACCTACCACCACCACTTCACTTAATTTATCCAACACGGGAGCAAGTGTAATATTGAGGATTTTCTGGCCATTAACGGGCACTTCCTTTGTAGTAAACCCAACGTGAGAGAGGACCAGTATGGCATTAGCCGCAACCCTTAATTGAAACACTCCATCCGGATCTGTAAACGCTTTCGCATTATCTGCTTTTACTGCAATACTTACATTAGGCAGCTTAGTGCCATCATCGGCCAATACTGTACCGGTTACAATGAATTTTTCGTTCTCTGTTGCCGTCTTTTTTGTGGCAGGGACATCATCAATTACCTGCGCCTTTACAATGGGAGTAGTGAAAGCAAACAGGCACCCCCATAGAAGTATGATCCTGGGCTGGCAGCACCGTAACAGATCTTTTGCTGTTCTCATAGAAGTGAAATTGATTTTTTGTTGATAAAACTTAAATAGCAATAACGTGGACTTATGGACATTACATACCTGCTATCGTATCCGTAAATACGCAGTGTATATGTGCAAACCTACTTTGCACTTCTTCTCATTTTTGATTGCTCTACATACTATCGCTGATAAACGCTATGATCACTTGCATTTACCGATCTACCAGGGAGACAATTCAAATATATACAACTTGCACGAATGCGCAAAATAAAAACGCAAAATAAAATATTAATTTATCAAATGCCCTGCTTTAAACAACTTTCTTTATCTTTTCATTTAAGTTTGTACTATGATTAAGGAGGAAAGACATAAGCAGATCATGCGGGAAATTAACCTGCACAACAAGGTCTTATCTGCCGACCTGAGCAGATTACTGGACGTATCCGAGGATACTATCAGAAGGGATTTTAAAGAATTGATTGATGCCGGAAAGATCCTGAAAGTACACGGGGGAGCCATTTCCCCGTCATTCCACTTCCCCCATAATATGCAAAGCGAAGTGTATGCACTGGAAGCCAAACAGACGATTGCAGAAAAAGCCAAGAAGCTTTTAAAGAAGGATATTACCGTACTGATTGAAGGAGGTACTACCATTATCCAGCTGGCCAAAGCTATTCCCAAAGACCTGCGGGCTACCTTCTTTACCCTGAGCCCCCAGGTAGCCATTACCCTGGCTGATCACGAGAAACTGGATGTGATCACCATCGGAGGCAAACTGGGTAAAAATGCCAATATTCTGACCGGCGCAAGTGTTATTAACCAACTAGCGGAAATAAAGGTTGATCTCTGTATAATCGGTGCTAATGGCCTGTCTCTGGCAGATGGACTTACAGATTCCGACTGGGAAATTGTACAGGTAATAAAAGCGATGATTCGCTCTTCCCAAAAGGTAGCAGTGCTGAGTATTGCCGAAAAGCTGAATACCGCACAGCGGATCAAAGTATGCGACACCCACGCATTAAATTATCTGATTACAGAATTACCCCCTACTGACCCCTCACTGGCGGCTTACAGATCTAATAATTTCGAACTGCTCTGACGGCAACAAAAAGCAGTACAATTCAATACAGATAAGGGAAAGGGGATTTTTACACCAGACACATCCCCTTATCCCACCGGATATTTCTTTGCCTAAAAGTTGCAATCCTTAAAAAATGCGTTTATACTTGTTTCATAAACGCACAAAAACGCAAACACTTATTTTCGTCCGGGTGGCAGACAAGGGAAAGTATATCCCTTATCACTCTTAATCTGAATAATATGATATTAATAGCAGACAGTGGTTCAACCAAGACCGACTGGTGCCTGATGGCAACTGATCAGCCACTCCGTTACTTCACCACAGAAGGATATAATCCCTATTTTGTTGATGCAGATTATATTACTACCTCTGTCAGAAATAACCTTCCTGCCGATATAGACCTGCGGCAAATTGACACCGTTTATTTCTATGGAGCGGGATGCCAGGATGATAATCCGGAAATCATGCTCAACCTGCTTCGCAATGTCTTTCCCTTTGCAAAAAATATACATGCTGAAGTGGATCTGCTGGCTGCTGCGCGGGGTCTGCTCGGTACACAGCCGGGATTTGCCGCAATCCTGGGTACAGGCACCAATACCTGCTTATATAATGGTACACATATCACCCAAAATATTGACTCCTTAGGTTTCCTGCTGGGGGACGAAGGGAGTGGTGCAGCTATTGGGAAAAATGTACTGAGCGATTTTCTCCGCCAGAAAATGCCGGCAGCAGTATTGCAAACATTTGTGGCCACCTATGGCCTGAGTGCCGGAGCAGTAATGCACCAGGTTTATTCCACTCCAATGCCTAACCGCTACTGTGCTGGATTCGCCAAATTCCTGACCCTGCCGGATATGGATACCAACTATGCAAACAACATCGTCAGAAACGCCTTTGAATCCTTTTTCCAGCAACTGGTTACTGCCTACCCTCAGTATACCCAATACCGTTTTAACTGCGTTGGATCAGTTGGTTTCCATTTCAGGGAAATATTAACCGCTGTAGCTGCTTCTTTTGGGATGAAAACCGGTCGTATTACCTGCTCACTGATAGAGGACCTCGTTCAATACCATCGTACACACGAATTACCTGTAAAATAACTATTGCAGGCCGGCATCCATACTGAACCGACTGCTATTTCTCTTTCTCCCATGGATTTATGTTGAATAATATATTAGATTTGAGCGCTGTGATAACTTCCTGTTTTTCACCTTGATCATTATTATTCAACAGGCTTTGGGAATGAAAGTAAAGCATCACGAACAGCCCCCGGGGGTAAAGGAAATTGCAAGAAGGGCGAATGTATCCATCGCAACGGTAGACAGGGTCATTCATAACAGGCCCGGCGTTTCTACCAAAACCAGAGACAACATAGAACGTATCATCCGGGAGCTAAATTATCAGCCTAATATACTGGCCAGAAGGCTGGCTTCCAGAAGTGTGCTCAAGCTGATATCACTTATCCCAAAAACATCTGTTGAAACTGATTTCTGGGAGGCACCGCTCGCCGGAATCATGCAGGCAGCAGAAGAAATCCGGCAATTTGGTGTGAGTATTGAAAAGTATTTTTTTGACCTGAATGATAAAAAGTCTTTTATTAAACAAACCAGGCTGATACTGAAACAAAAACCAGATGGGATTTTACTGGCGCCTTCCTTTATCAAAGAATCGATCGCATTCGTGCATACCTGCAGGGAATTAAATATTCCGTATGTTTTCATTAATTCAGACATCCCCCAACAGGAAAGCCTTTGCTACATAGGGCCAGACCTGTTTCATAGCGGATATTTAAGTGCACACCTGATGAGTTATTGTGTTCCTGAAAACGCACCTATTCTGATCCTGAATATTTCACGGGAAATGGAAGACCACCACCATTTGCTAAGAAAAGAGGAAGGATTCAGGGCTTATTTTAAAGACAAAAAACAATCCATTGTTAAGGTAGATCTTCAACAAACAGATAAATCTGCTATTGCCCGGCAAGTAGCTGCTACCTTAACTACCTACCCACACATTCAGGCTATTTTCGTCACCAATTCCAGGGTATCAGCAGTAGCTCAATACCTGGAAACGGCGAAGAAAAAAGACCTGGTATTAATCGGGTATGATTATATAAAGGAAAACATTTCCTACCTGCAAAAGGGATTGATAGACTTCCTGATATGCCAGCAACCGCAAAAACAAGGCTATCATGGGATCATGGCTTTATATCAAAGCCTTGTTTTACGTACGCCTATAGATAAAGTACATTTTATGCCTATCGATATAATTACTAAAGAAAACTATGCTTTCTACAAAAACTAAGGGAATACTATGGTGCACTTTTTTTTGCCAAGGCCAAAGCTTGTGTGGTAGTATAATATTTTGCCAGCATACCGGCCACTTCCCACTCCGGCATATGTCCTGCCTGTATATACGCCAGGTATTTTTTCATCACCCTGGAAAACAATGCTTCATGTCCTGGTTTATAAACATCCGGGATCATCACTTCCCAGCCTTCCTGTACTTTCTTCAGTTGTATTCCCGGATATTTATCTGCAAGCAAAGTAACCTGCTCCTGCAATTGTTTTTCATAAGCAGGAGTGTCATCAACCGGTACTATATATAAAGCAGGCCGGTATTGCTGTGCAGCATCCTGACGGATCTCCAGTGCTGCTTTTGTTCCCCTGATCCTGGAAAAGTGGGTATCCCCTCCTCCTTCCAAGGCTTCATAGGCCCAGCTAACAGCTACCTGGGCATGTATTCCTCTGATACTATAATCGAAGCTGCCATTTGCATATACCTGTAATACACTGTCCTTGTCGAGGTCCTTGCGCAGATAATCAGGAAAATGCTGTTCACCGGTTATCGCCTCATATTGCTGTAAAGTCATGCCGGTAGGCCAGCGACGGGCAGTAACCATCTTTATATCTTTATGGTAATCGATTACCTGCCCGGGAAAACAGGTCCATTGGATCAAATCCACCAGATGGGTAGTGACATCTACAATGCCTTCGCCTTGCTGGGCTACATCCATGTACCAGGCTGGCCGGATCAATCCTTTTCCGGCAACAGTTTTCCTGAAATGATGAACACTTTTCTTCACCACGGCAGGTGCTGCCAATGACCCCTTCTCTAAAACACCAAATACTTCCGGCCGCAGCAGCAATTCCTGCTGTAATATATTCATGATATTGTAACGCTCTGTCATGATATCATACAACAACACCTTGTTTTTACGGGCGTCTTCAAAGGCCAGCTTCAGAGAATCAAAATCCGCCGCATTTATCGCCATCGGCTTATCTCCCAGCACATGCATTCCGGCAGCTATTGACCTGCGTATATAGGTAGATTTAAGCTGATTATTACCAGCTATTACCACCACACGCCCTGGTGCGCCAGCTACCATCTTCTCCAGGTAGCCAGGCCCGGTATATACCTGCTCTACCCACCTGGTAGGTGAGTGTTGCCGGTTATTAAAACCTGTTACCAACCGCAGATACTCCTGTACCTCCGGGCCTTCCGGTGCATATACCTGCACTATACTGTCTACGCCAGGATACATTTCCTGCTGCACCAATGCCGCATGAAAATGCCCTGGTGCCAATACGACCAACTGCAAGGGAATAGTTTTATCCTTCATCTGTCCACAGGACATTATCATCATAATTAGTGCAGCAAAAACAATCTTTCTGTACATCTCTCAGTAATTACAGCCTAGGCTCCCATCCGGCCTGATACTCCCTTTGCCAGAATTTCATAGCAGCCGCATCATTTTTAATATGACCATTGGCAGGGTCAATATGCAGTGTATTTCCGGAACGGAGTGCAATATTACCCAGCTGGCATAATAAGGTACTCTGATGCCCACCCAATATATCAGCATTCAGTGCAGTGCCCTTACGGATCCCATCCAGGAAGTTCTGCAGATGAAGCGCATCCAGGTCTTCAGCAGGGTTGCTCAGGTTACGGGCGTCAATTGTTTGCTCATTCTTCACTTCTTTGACCACCTTATTCTTAAGATCATATATCGTGTAGGCATTACCATCTATTATCAGCGAACCC
The DNA here is from genome assembly GCF_040567655.1 of Chitinophaga sp. H8. Classification (NCBI taxonomy): domain Bacteria; kingdom Pseudomonadati; phylum Bacteroidota; class Chitinophagia; order Chitinophagales; family Chitinophagaceae; genus Chitinophaga; species Chitinophaga defluvii. The sequence continues at coordinate 2,513,856 of NZ_JBEXAC010000001.1, forward strand.
GTATCACCATAAAAGATCACGCCTACAGAGCTGCCTTCTACCGGCCGGCCGTTGCAGCTACGTCCTTCCCATAATATACTGGTATTGTTGGGAAATTCCAGCGTTATCACCTGGGTATCAGGTGTTTCCCAATCATCTTTATAACGGTAACGCCCTCCCGCTGAACTCACTCTTTCCGGATAAGTAACGTCTAAGCCCCAGCGCATCAGGTCTATCATATGCGTACCATTATTCAATGCTTCTCCGGTGCCCCAGTTCCAGAACCAATGCCAGTTATAATGTATCAGGTTATCCTTAAATGCTTTCCTGGGGGCTGGTCCCTGCCATAGATCATAATTGAGCCAGGAAGGCACCGCCACTTCCTTTCCTTCTCCGATAGACTCCCGGTTGTTGGTATACCAGCCTTTCGCAAAGTAGGCCCTGCCAATAGCACCCGCCTGTACTTCCCGGATAGCTGCTATAACATTAGGCCAGGAGCGCCGCTGGTTACCCATCTGAATGACTGTTTTATATTTTTCTGCTACGCGTACCAGCAATTCCCCTTCATGTGGATTATGGCTGCAGGGCTTTTCAAGATATACATGTTTACCGGCTTTAGCTGCCAGGATAGCTGCGGGAGCATGCCAGTGATCCGGAGCTGCTACCACCAGTGCATCCAGTTCCTTATTTTCCAACGCCTTTCTGAAATCAGGCACGGCTACCGGCCGTTTCTGCTGTATCTGATTCACTTTTGCAATACATTTCTCTGCGGCACGACTATCTACATCCGATACTGATATGATTTCACAGCCAGGAATACGGGCGTAATTGGAAGCCAATGCATATCCTCTGGAATTAACCCCCATCATTCCCACTTTCACACGATCATTGGCTCCCATGATGCTGGCGTAACTTTTTGCACTAAATCCAGGCAATATGCCACCTAAAGCGATAGCAGCAGTGCCTTTTACCGTATTTTTGATGAATGCTCGGCGGGACTTTTCCATCTTTATTTTATGTTTGGATTGTTGATAAAACAGTTTTTCGGGTACGTACCCGAAAATAGTGTTAATAGTTTGAAATAAAAAGCATTTTCAGTTTTTAAGAACTGCCTCCCGGGAAAGTGGCCTCATAACCTTTTTTGCGGTAGCTTTACAGTGGCATAAACTTATTAAAGTACCCCAAACATGAGTATCCTTCCTAAACTGGCATCAGCACTTCAACGCAGGGACGAGGTCCCTAATCAGGAACTGGCAAAATTGATAGCGGACAAAAGGGATACAAAGGCGATCACCGAACTGGTGCATCACCTTCATAACAAGGATAAAAACATCTCAAACGACTGTATTAAGGTACTCTATGAAATCGGGGCCATACATCCGGATTTAATAGCTGGCTATGCTGACGTATTTGTGGAGTTGCTCACTAACAAAAACAACCGGCTGGTTTGGGGAGCAATGGCCGCCCTGCATACTATCACAGTACAAAATCCGGAGGTGATATATCATGCACTTCCTCAAATACTGGAGGTAGCTGAAAAAGGGTCTGTAATCACGAAAGACCAGGCAATAAGTATTTTAATTAAACTTATGGCGATCAGGAAATATACAGCCCATTCATTTGTTTTACTGGCAGACCAGCTTAAACATTGCCCCACTAACCAACTCCCCATGTATGCAGAACAAGCATATCCCGTCATTCCCCAGGAAAATAAAAAGCTGTTTATCACTATTCTTGCGGCAAGGCTGGACGAAATAGATAAAGAAACCAAACGGAAACGCGTGGAGAAGGTGATCCGAAAGCTGCAATAAAGTATTACAGCAAATCTATTTTGTCCTCTTACCTTTATTACCCAACGTTTTGCTGTTATTGTATTTACACAAGGATGGATATCAAACTGTCAGGCGCTTTGTTATTTTAATATAATTTAACGATATTCACTTATAGTTGTGTGCACTTGATTATTACTGTCCGGTAAATAATAACTAAATGACTCAACTCACCTCTCCTGGTCAACCAGTCAGTCATACCTCCTTAGAAAACTTTTTCCCCGGCTATTTTGCCCTGGTAATGGCTACAGGTATATTATCTATTGGCCTGTTTCTCTGGCATTACGTATGGTTAGCCTGGTTCTTTCTATATCTCAATATTGCTTTTTATGCTATACTGTGGGTGATACTCATCCTACGGATCATTAAGTATCCAGTGATTGTGTGGAATGATCTCCATCATCCGGCCAGGGGCGTTACCTTTCTCACCTTAGTAGCCGGCACCAATGTACTGGGCAGCCAGATCGCTATTATCGCAGGCAATACAGCCATCGCTTTAATCTGCTGGATTGCAGGATTTGTGCTCTGGGCACTTTTGCTGTATACCTTTTTCCTCGTCAACATATTAAAAGAGCCTAAGCCCACTCTTGAGCAAAGCATCAGCGGCGCCTGGCTGCTGATTGTAGTTGCTACAGAATCTGTAGCAGTACTGGGTGCTATTATTGCCAACAGCAGCTCTTTTCACTGGCTCATTATATTTATCTCTCTTTGTAGTTATATGATAGGTGGTATGTTCTATTTTGTGCTGATCGGATTGATTCTTTACCGTTGGCTTTTTCTAAGCATGAAAGCAGAAACACTTACGCCCCCCTATTGGATCAATATGGGAGCTGTAGCTATTATTTCCCTGGCGGGCTCCAGGTTGGTAATGTATGCTAATGCCCATGAACCATTAAGCCACTGGGGAAATTTTGTCCAGACGTTTACCATGTTTTTCTGGGCCTTTGCCAGCTGGTGGATTCCTTTATTATTCCTTATGTTCAGCTACCGCCATTTTATTGCCAGGGTCCCCCTGAAATATGATCCGCAGTATTGGTCTATGGTTTTTCCACTGGGTATGTATGGGGTATGTACTTTTAACTATGCAGTTGTTACAGGATTCACTTTTATTAAACCAATATCTGGCTTATTTGTTATAATAGCATTAGCTACGTGGGTAATTGTATTTATTGGCCTGTTAATTGAAATGCCATTCAGGAAGAAAAAAGCCACGATTCAAGGCTAGAAAGCATCTATAGCCCTCTAAAAAAGTTACTATGCATTCTTCTCTTAATAAAAAAGCACTCCTGATAGCTCTTATAGTTACTGTGGCCTGTGTGGTGATTTCATTCTACGGTTCCCGGAAATTACAGAATTTTGATCCGGCGCTCATTGCTTATTTATTCGGCACCCTGTTTGCCGTGTTTGGAGGTATTTACCGTTATTGTGTATGGCTGCAAAGACCTCCTACCTGGATGTATTTCAAACGTACCTGGCAACTGATCTTTAATGGAAAAATATTTCCCCATATCTTTTTCCTGATAGGAGAATCTATAAAAAACCTGTTATTCCAGCAATTCATTTATGGCAGAAGCAAAAAAAGATGGCTGGCTCACTTTTCACTGGCAACCGGCTGTATGGCAGCTTTTGCAATTACCATTCCACTTACGTTGGGTTGGATCAACTTCACGCTGGATCCGGGTACTGCACTGGATCCCGGCGCTACTAATTTATACACTGCCAATTTCTTTGGGTTTAAAGTAATGGACTTTAAACTGGGTACTCCGCTGGCATTTATCATCTTCCATGCCCTGACCTGGTGCTCCTGGCTGGTGATTCTCGGCAGTGTCATTTTCCTGGTAAGACGCCTTACCAATGCCGGCCTAATTGCTACGCAAACATTTGAAGGAGACCTGCTCCCGCTTATTTTACTGATCATTATATCTGTAACCGGTCTCGGGCTTAATTTCAGCTATGCCTTTATGAAAGGTATTGCCTATGATTTTATGTCTGTCACCCATGCCATTTCCGTTATCCTCTTCCTGGTATGGATACCTTTTGGAAAATTTTTCCATATCATACAGCGTCCTGCACAGATAGGGGCACATATCTATAAACGGGAGGGCATGAAAAAAGGAATGGCGGTATGTCCGTATACAGGGACTTCCTTCGCTACGCAGCTGCATATTGACGACTTGAAAACAGTGACTAAAGAATTGGGATTCGACTTCACCCTGGCTGATGGCAGCTCACATTTAGATTACAGCCCTGAAGGGAAACGCTCTTTGCTGGCCAAAGCCCATTTAAAAGCAAGACAGGAAGACGGTTCCTTTTTTGGATAACCAATACCGACCCGTATTTTAAATAAATTATTATCCGTATGTCAAAACTACCTGTTTCACCGGAAAAGCTTATAGAACAGTTTGGTCCCCACCTGAATTACGCCCCTCAGGAGGGGTATGTAGGCCGGGATGAGCCAGATAAAACCGTGAAAACCCATTGCTGTTTTTGTGGGATGCAATGTGGTATACAGTTGCTGGTGAAAAACAATAAAGTGGTTGGTTTTGAGCCCTGGATGGAGTTTCCTTTTAACGAAGGAAGACTTTGCCCTAAAGGGGTACAACGATACCTGCAAAATAATCATCCCGACCGCCTGCTGGATCCCCTGGAAAGAGTAGAAGGAGAAGGCTTTAAAACCATTTCCTGGGATAAAGCTATGGATCGGGTGGTGGCGGAAATCAAACGTATTCAGCAAACCTATGGTAATGATGCTTTTTCCATTCTATCCGGGGTATCCCTGACAAATGAAAAAAGCTACCTGATGGGTAAATTTGCCCGGGTAGCTGTAAAAACCAGTAACCTGGATTATAACGGCCGGTTGTGTATGGTAAGTGCTGGTGCCGGCAATAAAAAAGCGTTTGGGCTGGACCGTACCTCCAATAATTATTCAGATCTGGAACATGCTGAGGTGATCATTGTAGCAGGCGCCAATGTCAGTGAAACCTTCCCCACCCTCACCCACTGGATCTGGCGTGCCAGGGATAACGGTGCCAAGCTCATTGTAATAGACCCCAGGGTAATCCCATTGGCAAGAACCGCCGAAATTCATTTGCCGGTAAAGCCGGGCACAGACTCTGCTTTGTATGGTGCGATGCTGAAATATCTGGCCGACCACGACATGCTGGATCACGAATTTATAGCCAATCATACAGCAGGGTTTGAAGCAGCACTGGAAGCTGTAAAGGATTATACCCTTGAATGGGCGGAACAGATAACCGGAATACCAAAAGAAAAAATACAACAGGCGGCAGAATGCTGGGGAAAGGCAAAAACCAGTTTCCTCCTTCATGCCCGTGGAATAGAACATCATTCCAAAGGAGTAGACAATGTATTGGGTTGTATTAATCTCGTACTGGCAACAGGGCGTATTGGTAAACCCTATTGTGGGTATGGCACGATTACCGGGCAAGGCAATGGCCAGGGAGGCAGGGAACACGGACATAAATGTGATCAGCTACCTGGCAACCGGGACATTACCAACCCTGAGCATAGAAAATATATTGCCGGCGTCTGGGGGATTCCGGAATCCGAATTGCCCGGAAAAGGACTGACCGCATATGAATTGATTGAAGCTATTCACCGGGGAGAAATAAAAGGCCTGCTCTCTATCTGTTTTAATCCCCTCGTATCCCTTCCCAATAATAACTATGTACGGGAGGCACTTGAAAAACTGGAGTTCTATGTAAGTATCGACTTCTTTTTAAATGAAACGGCCCGGCACGCAGATATCGTGCTTGCCGGTTCCCTCCATGAAGAAGAAGATGGTACTGTTACTACAGCCGAAGGACGGGTAGTACGTATACGCAGGGCAGTTACTCCTCCCGGCAATGCACGCAGCGACACCGCCATCATACTGGAGCTGGCACACCGGTTGGGAGCCGGTGATAAATTTACCTACCCCGACAATGAAGCGATCTTTAACGAGTTACGTGTGGCCTCTAAGGGAGGTACTGCTGATTATTACGGCATTACCTACAAAAAAATAGAAGAAAATATGGGTATATTCTGGCCATGCCCCTCAGAAGAACATCCCGGCACTCCCCGTTTATGGGAAGATAAAAAATTTGCCACTCCCGACGGGAAAGCACATTTTAATCCGGTGGCTTACCGGGATCCCGGAGAGGTAACGGATGAAGAATATCCTGTTGTACTTACTACAGGGCGTGTAGTGTCGCAATACCTGAGTGGTACACAAACCCGCCGTATAGGTAAGCTGGTAGGCCTTGCTCCGGAGCCCCTGGTAGAAATACATCCCGAGCTGGCCCTCAAATATAATATCCGCCAGCGGGAACTTGTCCGTGTTTCTACCCGCAGAGGATCCGGCGAATTTCCGGCCAATATTGTAGAAACGATCCGGAAAGACACCGTGTTTATTCCTTATCACTGGCCAGGCAGAAAATCTGCCAATCAGCTTACACCCGGCACCCTTGACCCGGTATCTAAAATCCCGGAATTCAAAGTGTGTGCCTGCAAGCTGGAACCTTTGGGCACCATCGCTGCTCCGGGAGAAACACAAGCATTTGATAGTATCTGATCACTCTTAACAACTGCTGATATATGGAAATTACCGCGTATAAAACAGACATGGAGTTTTTTGTAGATATGCAACGCTGCATTGGTTGTAAGGCCTGTGAAATGGCCTGTGCGGAATGCGAAACGAACGGACATGAAAGCATGATACATGTAAACTATGTGGAACGTGCTGTGACCATACAAACAACCGTACAGGTATGCATGCACTGTGATGATCCTGTTTGTGCTAAAGTATGCCCGGCCGATGCGATCTCTAAAGATGATTTTGGGGTAGTACACAGCGCCAATACTGCCCGCTGCATTGGTTGCTCCAACTGCGTCATGGCTTGCCCGTTTGGTGTACCGGTGAAACAGGAAAAGTACGATATGATGATGAAATGCAACATGTGCTATGACAGGACCAGCGCTGGCAAAAAACCGATGTGCGCTACTGTTTGCCCCAGCCAGGCACTGTTTTATGGCACCCGGGAGGAAATCAGCCGCATGCGTCCCAATAGTACACCTGTTAATACCTTTATTTTTGGGAAGCAGGTGGTAACCACCAAAGTAAATATCATGATGCCCAAAGGAAGCACACAATTAAAAATTCATTAATTCAGCAGATATGCCAGATCAATCAGAGAAAAATCCAAACTGGAAAGAAGATTTTCCTATTCAGCGCACGGAAGCTACCCGTGTAAGCCGCAGGGATTTTGCCCGGTTTCTGTGCCTGGTTTCAGGTGGACTTGCAACAGGGAGCGCTTATGTGGCAGTAAAGGCTAATTTTTTCCCACCGGAAGAGGTAAAAGGTGAACACTTTGTTTGTAAAATGGAAAGCGTGCCTGTTGGTGGTACCCGCTCTTTTGTACTTGCAGGAAGTACCATTCCCTATATACTCATCCGCTTGGAAAATGGAGAATGGCGTGCCTATGAACAGAAATGCACCCACCTCTCCTGTGCTGTTTTTTATAAACCCGGAACAGGAAAAATAGAATGCCCCTGCCATAATGGTTTCTTTGATGCCATGACAGGAGAACCACTGGAAGGACCTCCTCCAAGACCACTGCCTGCCCTCCAGGTAGTTTTAAAAGGAGAAGATATATATGTTAAAGCTGCGGGTAACGAAGCATAACCCTGACAATCCAGTTGATCATCCATCTAAACTAAAAAACCATGAGTAACTTTAAAGATGCTCAAAACAAAGCACATCCTAATAAATCCAACACGTTGATGTCTGCATTGATCATCATCCTGATCTTAAATGTCAGCATTCAGATATGGCTGTTATACACCGGCTTGAATAATGCATTAGGCGAGAACAAAGGCATTGCCGTTCCTGCATTTATAGCCTCCCTGGTATTATTCCTGATCGGTTTTTTCTGGTTATATTTTTTGCCAATGGGGCAACGTAAAAAAACGGATGATGGATGACTGTTATCTCCCGGATGTATTCATCAGGAAGATAACAGCCACCTCATTCATCGCTATAAATTGGGATTAATACTGGCATCTGTCAATGGAGCCGGAAACCAATAATCTGCTTTCGTAATAGTACCTATAGGCTTAAGATCTGCGTCATTCTTATTCGCATTGGCAGCTTCCACCTGCTCCAGCCGGATCAGATCAAACCATCTGGTAGTCCCCTCCCCTGCAAATTCCCAGGCACGTTCCGCAATAACCATACTAACGAAACCCGCACCTGGTAAATTAGCCGGTGCATCTCCCAGGCCTGCTCTGTTGCGCACTGCATTGAGTGCTGCATAAGCGGCCTCATTCGGGGTGCCGGCAGCTCTTGCCTGCGCTTCTGCATAAATAAGCAACACATGCGCATAACGCAGCATGTGCATTGGCATGGAGGAAGCTGCATTCGCATTTTTCTCAATCCTGAATTTCGCATAATAAGGGTGCTTGGAAATACTGTTTTCCCAGGGTACCAAGGTACCATCAGCCTTATGAAACACCGTATGGAAAGTAATATCCTTTCTTTTGCCGGCAGGAAAACTGGTAAAGAAATTGATCTCCGCATGATAATCTTCCCACCCTCCTTCTTCTGCCGGGATAGTAGGAGCTCCCGTAAATGAATTACTGGCTCCCCCATAATTTTCAGAGGTATGGAAAGCCATCACTTCCTCTTTTGTACCAATGGCGCGGACATCTCCAGCCCATAGTACTGCCAGGTCTGCCAGATCAAAATTGTAAGTTGCTTTATCATCGATTACTTCTTTGGCCTTGCTGGCTGCCAATGCATATTTGGATGCGTCTTTAAGAGGCCAGCCTCCTTCTGTCAGGTAAACATCTGCTAAAAGCGCTTTGACGGTACCTTTATTAGGCCGTCCCGGATCACGTTTGGTAACGCCAATCAATGTTTCCGCTTTCAACAGATCTTCTTCAATAACTTTATAGACCGCTGTTGGCTCCGCTTTTTTTACGTTTAACAGCTCAGGGGTTATCTCATAATCAATCTTCGTTATCAGCGGCACAGGGCCAAAGCCCCTGACCAGCCAGTAATAGCCTAATGCCCGTAAAAAATAAGCTTCCCCGGTAATCTGATCTATCCTGGTCTGATCTCCAACAATTTTAGGAGCATTGGCAATCACATTATTAGCTCCCTGAATCATTTTATAACATCCATTCCATATCCATGCTATATGGGGATTAGCTGAGGTTACTTCAAACTGGTCTATCTGCCTGAAATTGGCTTTATTCCCGCCAAATAAGGTGGTAAGATCATCCCCTCCCATAGCAAACCCTTGCGTATTGGCATTTAAAAAACCTCTTGCCCAGGTACGGGTAACTCCCTTATAAGCACCCGTTAAAGCGGCATCCAAACTTGGGATATCCACTATCGCTCCCGATCCCACAACCTGGCCTTTGGGATCTTCCTCCAGAAACTTGCTGCAACTCATCAGCAACATGCCAAAAAGAATAACCATATATTTTTTCATGATGATCTTTTTTTAGATTTAAAATGTCAGGTTAAGTCCTACCGTATATGTTTTTGAGTTAGGATAAGCCCCCTGGTCAACTCCCTGTTCCGTATCCGACACATATCCGCTCCAATTCAATCCCTCTGCCCTGTTGGAGTTGACTTCCGGATCAATACCCTTATATTTTGTAAACGTTAGCAGATTGGCAGCACTGATAAATATTCTTAACGATGCCAGATTCCACAAAGCGGCCTTCTTTACATCATATGATAAACTCACATTCTTTAACCGTACGAAATCAGCTTTCTCTATGAAACGGGAACTTTGAGAATAGGTATTGCCCTGCGCCGAGCTAAAAGCAGGAATATCTGATGTTTCATTTACTCCCGGAATATATCTGTTCTTAATATCTGAGAAAATAATCTCCTTGGCATCGGTACTTCCCAGCATGCCAAAAGCATAGGAATAATTGAGCTTATCCAGCCCAAACAACCCTTGTATGAAAATGTTTAATGCAAACTGTTTGTAAGTAAATGTATTATTCCATCCTAATGCTGTTTTAGGTAATGCACGTCCAATTATCTGGTAATCCTTATTGTTGATTACACCGTCCTGATTGCTGTCTTCATAACGGGCATCTCCTGGTTTAACGTTATACTTTGCAGCCTCTTCCACATCTTTGGGTTTATAAGTACCTAAATATTTGTAACCGTAAAAGGACCCGATAGGCTCACCTGGTCTTAATATAAACTGATTAACCAGAATCTCCTTACGGTTTTCTCCCAGACTGATTAGTTTATTGTTGATGAATGAAATATTAAATGCACTGCTCCAATTGAAATTTCTTTGCGTAAATGCATCTATACCCAGTGAAAATTCCCATCCTCTATTTTCCATATTACCCACGTTGGAGAGTACAGAATTTCCGCCCAGGTATCCTGGTACGGGTTGGTTCAATAGCAGGTCCCGTGTTTTTTTTATAAAATAATCTGCCGTAAATGATATTGCACCTTGTAAAAAGGTGGCATCCAAACCGGCATTCAGTTGCGCTGTTGTTTCCCATTTCAGGTTGGGATTGCCCGGATTTCCCAACGCAATACCTGCCACAATGGCTCCTGATGCTCCGTTAAATACAGTCCCCGCCTCATCCAGATTGGAGGTGTAGGCCGAAAGTGTACCGTATGGATTAATACCCTGGTTGCCCGTAAGCCCCCAGCTACCTCTTAATTTAAGTTGCTGAAACAGGGGCATATTCTTCAGAAACGGTTCTTCAGATAGTTTCCAGGCGATGGCTGCCGATGGGAATATACTATACTTGTTCTTTCCCTGAAATTTGGAGGAACCATCCCGGCGTACCGAAGCAGATAAAAAGTATTTGTCTTTAAAAGCATAATTGGCTCTTCCCAGTAATGATAACAAACTCCATTTACTATAACCTGAACTTACCTGCGAAGATGCGGAGAGTGCAATGTTATTATAGGATTGATCGGGGTAAGTAAGCCCACTTACGCTTACATTAAAACCTGTTCCTTGAAATTGTTGCGTTTCAAATACCCCGGTCACCTCCAGGCTATGATCGTTATTAAACACTTTTTTGTAGGTTAGATTGTTGGTATTCTGCAAAAGGATATTTTCGCCTGAATTGCGGGAAGCGGTTGGTTTATTGCCAGAGATAGCCGGGCCAGCAAATCCTTTATACTGATCATTCGTATAATTAATACCTGCCTGAATATCCAGAGACAGCTCCGGCATAAACTCGTAGCGCACCCCTCCTATCAGGTTTACATTCGTTCTTTCATTCCTGTTATCTGATTGCTCATTGATAGCTACCGGGTTTTCAAAGATAGAGCTGGTAGGGTCTTTAATCGTGTACTGCCCGGCAGCATTATATACCGGGGTAGTAGGCGCCCAGGCCAGTGCCTGTCCCAGGGAGCTACCTCTTGCTCCTGTGCCACTGGTATTATGGTTTTCCCTTCGTGTGCCTGTAAAATTAAACCGTAAAGAAAACTTGTCCGTGATCTGCGAAGCAATATTGGCACGGATCGCATACCGCTTAAAATCAGAATTACGGATAATACCGTCCTGGCTCAGGTAATTACCATTAATCAGGTAGGTCGTTTTATCAGAGCCTCCGGAAAAACCAAGCTGATACTCTTTTCCTATACCAGACCTGAAAATCTCATCCTGCCAGTTGGTTCCTCCTTTTTCGCGGAAAGCCTGAATCTGCGCATCCGTAAATCTTGGCGTATAAGGCTTTCCCGGAGGATTAAGTGCCAGGTCCCTGGCATTCACCACCTCAGCAAAGTCAGCAGCATTCATGGTCTTATAATAGTCTATCACTTTTGAGGTACTGAACCTGGTCATAAAGTTAATCTGCATCTTACCTGCCCGGCCGGCTTTAGTAGTGATAATAATCACACCGTTGGCGCCCCTGCTTCCATAAATAGCGGTAGAAGATGCATCTTTTAATACCACAATTGAGGCAATGTCTTCTGTATTGATATTATTAAAATCTGCCCCCACAAAACCATCTACTACATATAAAGGGCTGTTATCTCCTGTTAAGGAATTGGCACCCCTGATACGGATTCTGACATCTCCGCCCGGTGAGCCCGAATTGCTGAGTACCTGTATGCCTGCTACTCTTCCCTGTAAGGCCTGATCTAACCGGGTAACAGGCTGGTTTTCAAAATCCTTGCTGGAAACATATGCTAATGAACCGGTTAGGTCACTTCGCTTTTTGGTACCATAGCCAATTACCACGATATCTCCTATTTTTGTTTCTTCTCGCACTAAAACCACAGCCAGAAATCCCGTGGTATTCACAGAGACTTCCTTTGTTTGAAAACCTATGTAAGAAACGATCAAAACCCCATTATTATCGGGAAGCTGAAGGCTAAAATTTCCATTAACATCTGCTGATACACCCAGGTCTTTTCCTTTTAACTTGATCGTAGCTCCCGGCAAAGGATTGCCCGCTGCATCCGTTACCCTGCCCTTTATATCTACCGGTGGTGGCAGGGAAGGGATCATGCTTCCATGCTTCACCACCTTTGGATTAACAATAATAATCTTGTTGCTGATCGTATATTCCAGGGCCTGGTTTTTAAAGCAGATATCCAATACCTCTTCCAGTGCTGCCTTCTTCACATGAATGTCAATAGGCACCGTTTTTTTAATGACATCCGGATCATAAAAAAACAGGTAACCACTTTGCAGCCTGATCTCCCGGAAGATTTTTTCCAGCGGAGCCTTCTTTTCAGAAAGGGTTATTTTCTGGGGATATACCTTGGCACTTACCTGCAAGCAGCTGCCTAGTAATAAAATGCTGATTATTTTCATAAACTGCACTGATTTACTGTTTACACAGCGCCATCTGCAAACAGCGGTGAGGAATCTTTGGGTACAGAAAACTTTTAAAAACATAACTTTGTGCTGTTTAGGTGAAAGAATAAATAATGCGATTCCATCAGCCTTATGTAAATAAGACTGGCCTAAACTTTTAGCCGGGAGGTGCCGCGAACACTTCCCGGTTTTTGTTTAGCTAAAACGGATAAACTGTTTCTACTTTTCCGGAATACTGCTATTTTGGTTGACCATTAAGGCGTTACTATCAGTTTCTTCCCTTCTATTCTGAAATGAACATGGCTTAATTCCAGTATTTTTAACACTTCGGATAAATTCAAATACCTGAAAACATGTCCGGTAAAATGACGTGGGGGAATATCCCCTTCGTATGCGACATCAATATCATACCACCGGGATAATTGCCGCATGATACCTGGCAGGTCTACCCCATTGAACCAGAACAGACCGTTTTTCCATGCTACCACCTCCTCCACATCTACATCATTACTTAGCTTAATTTCGCTATTACCGGTAATCTGAGCTTGCTGACCGGGACTTAACAAAGTATTAGCCAATCCTTTACCTACCTTTACTGCGCCTGCCAGCAACGTAATTTTTGTTGAGGATTCATCTCCATAGGCATTTACATTAAAATGTGTGCCCAATACATTTACAACGGCTCCATTTGCCCTTACACAGAAAGGCATCTTTGTATCATGCATTACTTCAAAATAAGCTTCCCCGGTAATTTCCACTTCCCTTGCCTTGCCTGAAAACATAGTTGGGTAATGTATGGAAGAAGCGGCATTCAGCCATACCAGGGTACCATCGGGCAAGGCTAATTTATATTGGCCTCCCCGTGGTGTAGTCATAGTATTATATAAGATCTCACCTGCAGTGTTGCTCCCTTTAGGTTGATAAGCTAATTGTCCATTTGTCAGTTTGATGATGTTGGTATTTCCCTGCCGGGCCAATACACCATTAGCCGCACTATCCAATATAATCTTTGCGCCATTGGATAGTGTTAATATCGCTTTATTCCCTCCCGGGATCTTATCAGCGTTTAAATCAGCCATGCTCTGCTGCTGCGTAACTGATGCAGTCCTGCTGTTAAACAGGTATGCTGTTACACTTATTGCCAGCACCAACACTGCAGCGATACGTATATATTTTAAATAGGTATTTTTTCGGAACATAGGTATGATCACTGCCGGAGGACTTTCCAGGGTTTCAGCTTTTTCCAGCATTTGCTGAAATGATCTTGTTGTATTATCAGGCATTGATAGTCCCTGGTAAGCCTGCTGGTGCAATTTTTCTCCTAAAACACGATACAGTATGTCCTGGTTAACAGGAGTATTCCCGTTTTCCAAAAACACTTTCAACTCCTCTTCCGTTAGCTCGTCTTTCAAGAATTTTTCCAATAAGGACTCAAAATTCAATGCCATACGCTTTGATTTTATACACGCACCTGATAATACCAGTTTGCTTATTTATAAAGACGTAAATGGCAGCAAACAGGGAGCAGCCAAAAGAAAAAATTATTTCATGAGCATTATCCAGACCAAAATAGCCAGCGGATCACTATGGTCATTCAGGTATTTCCGAAGACTGGATATTGCCCTAACAATATGGCTCTTAACGCTTTCTTTTGATATTCCCATTTGTATAGCAATTTCTTCATGCTTTAACCCCTGAAACCGGCTGAGGCAAAAGGCTGTTTGTTGTTGTGGCGTTAAAAGATGAATTCCCTGCCGGATAATTCTTTCCATTTCTTTTAACTCAATACTATCACAAGGAGAAAGGGCGGGGTCTTTAAAATACTCAGTCAGGTACAGGCCGTACTCATAGGTAAATACTTTTTGCCTTAACTGGTCAAAAATCAGGTTACGGGCAGTGATAAAAAGGAAGGCGTCAAACCGGACAACTTCTTTTAATTTTTCGCGTTTTATCCAAATCCTGGCAAATACTTCCTGTGCCATATCTTCCGACATTTCCGGAGATTTGGTAAACATTAACGCCGTGGAATAAATCTGATCCCAGTAACGTGTGAATAATTCTTTATATGCAGCTTCATTTCCTCCGGCAACTTTTTCGACTAACTCTCTTTCTGTGTACAAGCTAGCTGGCAACATTTAAAACCAATATACCTTTAAATATAATTATAAAATCATAATTCCTTCTAACTTATTTAAAGGCTATAAGCGGTGTACAACAGGCTTTCAACAGAAAGCGCAGCATCATCATATACAATACTTAGACGGTACAGGCACCTGCTTTTTGCTGATGGCTTTTATAAGCCTCTCCCCAATCACACAATGCCCGGATAATTGGTATCAGTGTCTGCCCCAATGTGGTTAATTTGTATTCCACTTTGGGCGGAGCTTCTGCGTATGCTTTTCTTTCTATAATGCCATCCCTTTCCAGTTCCCTTAATTGTAAAGTCAACGTTGCATGAGTGATGTCCTGCATCTTCTTTCTCAGCTCTCCGAAACGGGCAGGACATTCTTTGCTGATGCTATTCAACAGCAGTAATTTCCATTTTCCGCCAATGATCTTCAGCGCGTTTGTCATCGGACAGTTATTTTCCTCCAGCCATTCACTTTTATCTGTCTGCATATCTGCTTGTGAATCATTGATAGTATTCTCTTTCATACCTGGTATTATTCTTTATACTACTTGTATTAATGATTTGATGCACTCACCTTTGGTGCGGCATAAAGTTAACGAATTGATTTATAAAGCAATTACAACAGGTCTATTATGAACAGTCAGCGCTTGAAATGGTTTTCATTAGTCATTGTATCCTCTTCCGTTTTTTTAGCGGTCATTGATATTTTCATTGTGAATGTGGCCATCCCCTCTATCCGGAAAGGCATCCAGGGCTCTGAATCAGATATACAACTGGTCATAGCCCTGTATCTGCTGGGCTATGCTGCTTTTCTTATTACCGGCGGCCGCCTGGGTGATTTTTACGGTAAGAAACGTGTTTTTATCATGGCCATGTTGCTCTTCACACTTACTTCTTTCCTTTGTGGTATTTCACAAACAGCCTGGCAACTAAACACTGCCCGCTTTGTGCAGGGCGTGAGCGCGGCATTCATGATTCCGCAGGGCATTGCTTATGTGCATGTATTATTTCCCGATCACAAAGACCGTATAAAAGCGCTGGGCATTTACGGCAGCATTGCAGGTGCTGCTTCTGTAATCGGTCAATTCCTGGGAGGCATTCTCCCGGACATCCATGGTGCGATTGAAGGATGGCGCCTGTTATTCCTGATAAACCTGCCTATAGGATTCATTTCAGTAATACTAGCCGCCAGGTATCTGCAGGATACCCCTGTAACAGGAACCGGCCAATTCGATTATTCCGGGGTAGCGCTACTGACACTTGCATTAATAGGCCTGATATATCCGCTTATCCGTGGCCGTGAACTGGGCTGGCCATTATGGAGCCTGGCGTCTATATTGGGAGCTATTGCCCTGCTTTTCATTTTTGTGTTTGACCAGCAACGTAAACTGGGCAGAGGTGGTAATCCCTTGATTAATATACAACTCTTCAGTTATAAAGATTTTAACATCGGCTTATGTGCGGTACTGTTTTATTTCATGGTACAGGACTCCTACTTTCTGATCAATGCCATCTTTCTGCAAACCGGATTAGGGCATAGTTCTTCTGATGCAGGGATCCTTTTCGTATTCCAGGGAGTAGGCTATGTAGTAGCCTCCGTACTATCAATTTCCCTGGTAAAAAAGTACGGTAAACGCGTATTACAGGCAGGGGTACTCATCATGATAACTTCACTATTATTGCACATATATGTCTTTAGCGCCATCACCGTCTCCCGTACTGCATTACTGTTTACTTTATTTTTTTATGGCATGGGATGTGGTTCAGTATTACCTTCCCTCCTTACAATGGCAATGAAAAGCATCCCCATGCAATTTGCCGGAGCTGCATCCGGTACCTTTTCTACCTTTCAGCAAACAGCTGTTGCATTAGGTGTGGGTATCACAGGAGGTATATTCTTTAGCGTCCTGGACAATGAAAGCGGGACATCTGCCTATCTCGGAGCATACCAGGCAGCTACTTGGGTAAACATCCTCTTCCTGGTACTCGTCAGTTTTTTCCTCTACAAACTTCCTGAAGACAACCGGCAAACAGTGCTGCTGGCAGGCTAAAACTTTTCTCCTCCTGTCTTCTGATCATCATTGTGGATCCCCGGGCTATGGTTTTCACGATTGGTATTGCTTTTGCCGAATTTCCATGTGAACCCTATCCCAAATGATCTGAATGGTAATGCAAAATTCCCGGTCTGCTCATATTTTGAAGTAGCCGCATAGGATCCCAGATTTTTAACGTCGGTGAATGGATCCACCATGGTCAGACTTATTGTGCCTTTCTTTTCCAGGATTTCTTTTTTCACGCCGATATTCCACATATTAAATGCAGAATAATACCCCTGATAAGTTCTTTCAGGTGCATCAAAAAAAACAAATGATTCAACTATCCATCCGCTTTTCAGGTTTACAGTCGCACTTACAAAAGTCTTGTAGTTAAGAAAGACCTTATTTGCCTGCCCGGTAAACTCCCTATATGCATCCCTTGGGTGAATACCATAAATATAAAGATCAAAGTTACCCCGGAGCGTTAATACTTCAAACAAGCTGACAGCTGCAAAAATGTTTGTCCCAAACGATGCTACGCTGCCAATATTTGCAAAACTTTGTAAAACAACCGGCTTCCCTTCTTTTATGATATTTTTATAAATTGGTTCAATCACATCCGTAGTACGGCGATAATAAACTGAAAAGTTCAGCATGCTGCTTTTAATTGTTACATTGCTTCCTAACTCAATATTATGCGTAAGCTCAGGTTTTAACTCCGGATTCCCCTCTAATTGATTCACCAGGTCAGCCTCACTGCGGAAAGGATTCAAGAAATACAGGCTGGGGCGTTGAAGCCGCTGATTATAGCTAATCTTAAAATCTGAATTTTCTGTTATTTTGTATGAAAGTACTACACTTGGAAGCAACTGATTGTACCTGTTGGCAAACCCTGTATATGTCCTCACAGGACTTCCTGATAGCAATGTATATTCATACCTGACTCCCCCTTTAGCCTCCAGCTTCTTTCCCAATGGGATGAAAATAGTAGTATAGGCAGCACCTACATTTTGTTTATAATGAAAATCATAACTCCGCTCGCTTACATTTACATAAGTCCCTGCTTGGGTCATGGTATCAGTTACTACTGCTGATAAAATGTTCCTGAAAATGAATTTAGCACCCAGCTCCCATACAGCCTTCTTAACAGGCTGGGTATAATCCGCCTGAAAAGTAATTTCATCGTTTATACCTTTGTTATACCCATTTTCATTGGGTCTGAAACCAGCCAGGCCGTAAGCTGATGTATAATCCGTATTATTCCTATTCTTCGAATATTGCCCGGAGAAGGTCAGTTCTTTCCCCTTTTTTTTAAACTTCCGGATATAATCCGCACTCCAGTCAAAGCCACCAAATCGTTGTTTGTTATTATTACTGCTGCTCACTTTACTGATACCGCTATAAACATTATCCAATTCATTATCTGTATGAACTGCCAGCCGGTTTAAACTGAAATTGGAAAGAATGGTATTATTGGTATCAATGCTATAGTCCAATGCAACATTGCCTCTCCAACTATTACGTTTGTTACGGCTTTCATTGTTTTGGGAAACGATGGGTGCTCCAGTAAGCAGTTTTTGTTCAAATGTTATCAAAGTGGCTACAGGCCAACTCCAGGAATTACCCAGATTAGCAGCCATACCTAATTTGCCTTTCCGGGCATTTATATTTCCGTTAAAGTTATTCTGCCGGGTACCTATCCCACCAGCAGCAGATCCATTAACACCCTTCACATTATTCTTTTTGGTGACAATATTAATAATACCAACACTGCCTTCAGCATCATATTTAGAAGATGGGCTGGTAATCACTTCCACGCTTTTTATCTGATCCGCAGGAATCATCCTTAGTGCATCCGCCATATCATTACTCATGGCTACGGATGGTTTTCCATCCACTAAAATCCGGATATGTGTACTTCCCTTCAGCGATACATTACCAAACAGATCTACTGATAATAACGGCACCTTACGGAGCACATCTGCGGCATTTCCTCCGGTAATAGTAATATCTTGCTCCGCATTATAAATTAAGCGGTCTGCTTTATTCTGCACCAGTGGGACCTTACTTTTCACTTCCAGGGTTTTTAACTGCTTTATTTCCGACACTACTTTATTTTCAGGCAATGAATCTGCCGCCTTATCTGGGCTTTTGTATCCGGTACTATCCTTTATATTATTTTGTGCTAACAATCGGGGCAGGCTTAATACCATCAGTAAAGTGAAAATATATCCATAGCGGAGATTGCTGAATGCCATAACTGACTTTTTCCCAAAAGTCTTAGATTTGGTGAAGTGTACCTACTTTGTTACGTGAGCGTGCCGGATAATTATGTGAACAGACATAGCTGCTCACTCACATAATAGAATCACCCATTTACATAAATTTACTATTGGCTAATCTTTAAATTATTAGATTTGGCGATGACAAATAGAACCCTTTTGGGTATAGTTTTATTCTTTTGGTTAATATCCACCTTGTATCTGCTGACAGGGGCCATCATATTTTCAAAATCTTCATTTGAAGGTATCATACTAATCACTTCTTCTCAGTTATTATTGTTGGGTAAAATATTATTGTGCCTGTTCTATATATTTCCCAGGTACTGGAAAAAAAACAAGGTGATTCACCTAATTGTAAGCATTACCCTCCTGGTGCTGCTGTCTGTTACAATCCGATACTATTTAGAAGAAGTATTGTTTGTCCGATTTCTTGGGTTCCCTCCCAGCCCCAATCTTAATCCTTATTTTTTTGTATACGACAACTTCTACTTCTCATTCCCCGGCATTTTTATCGGCATGATTGCTTACCTCGTTGCTAAAGCTTTTGACGTGGAACAAAAAAACAAGCAACTGAGAGATCACCTTCAGCAGGCAGAACTAAACTTTCTGAAATCCCAGCTTAATCCGCATTTTCTATATAACACATTAAACTACATGTATGCGATAGCACTACCTATATCGGACAAGCTATCACTGGCTATTTTGAAATTGTCTAACACCATGCGTTATACACTTACGCAAAATAAAAAAAGCCTGATGCCGCTGAGTGAGGAAATACAATTTATAGAAGATTATATTAAACTGCATGCCATCCAGTTCGAACCAGCCTTTTACCATCATTTTTCCATAGAAGGCAATACAGATCAAATCGTGTTCCCCCCATTGGTTTTAGTGCCCTTTATTGAAAATGCCATCAAACATGGCATAACCAATGTAGCTTCAACACCCATTGAGATTCGCCTGGTAGCTTCCTCGCAACAGCTTATCTTTGAAGTGAGCAACTATATCAATCAACAATTGAAGGATGAAGTGAGTGGAATAGGTTTAGCAAACGTGCAACGAAGGCTTGAAATTCTGTATCCGGATAAACACACATTGCTCATCAACAATGACAGTCCTCTTTTTAAGATTAAATTAACCATCAATCTACAATAATGTCAGGCTTAACTTTATATCGTTGCGTAGCGTTGGATGATCAGTTATTTGCCACTGGCATCATTGCAACTTATATTAGTAAAACCCCTGACCTCCATTTGGTTAAAGCAACTACAGATGTATTTGACGTTTTAAAAATGGTAGATGAAGGTTTAGTAGATCTGGTATTTCTGGATATTCAGATGCCGGATTTAAATGGCATTCAATTTCTGAAGTTATGTGGTAACAAATGTAAAGTAATTTTAACCACCGCATACCCGGAATATGCTTTACAGGGATTTGATCTGGATGTGGTAGACTATCTGTTGAAGCCAATTGCATTCGAACGGTTCCAGAAAGCAATAGATAAGTTCCGGTTATTAAAGTTAGCAACTCCGGCATCCAACATACCAGCACAACCCGATTACATATTGCTAAAGGGGGATGCCAAAAATAAATTTCATCAGATCAGGTTTTCAGATATACTGTTTATAAAAGGCCTGAACAACTATATATCTATTTATACAAAGGCGCAACAAATCATCATCTATATGAGCTTAAAAGAGATCATCAACCTGATACCCGATGATTTGTTTTGCAGGGTGCATCGTTCTTACATTGTATCATTGGTGCATATTAAACTGATTGACAGACGGTTGTTATTTATTAACGATCATAGCATCCCTATCAGTAGCAGTTATAAAGAACATTTTTTCTCAAGGGTAAAATAGATCCGCTCCTGTTATTTACTCAATTGGATTTTCCGTTTATCGAATTTCTTTCTCAAGAAGGGGGATCCTCATAAAATACAGCCACTTGATAACTAACAGCAGATTGCGAATTGCGATTTGAGTGCTTTCGTATACATTTAATTTTATAAAAGAGCATAAAATGAAAGGATCAAATATCTGCTGTTGCGTCCTGCTTATCTTTCTTTTCGTTAGCTGTAATAAGAATAATACTTATAGTCAGGTCCGTTATAAAGGTGGCAAAAAGCATGTACCGCCAGCTTTTGGTATGCTACCTGATCCAAATGATAATTATAATTTAAACACCCCTATTTCAGGCCCGCTTAAAGACCAGTTGGACAAGCAGGTAAGTAAAGTCTTTTCCATCACCGACATGCCAGGGATTACGGCAGCAATGCTTATTGAAGGGAAAGGTCTGTGGCAAATAGATACCGGATTTACTTCAAAACCTGAACAAAAAAAAGTGGATCCTGCTACTTTATTTTATTGGGCAAGTGTGAACAAGCTCATTACGGCTACTATCATTGCAATATTGATACAGGAACGTAAATTAAGTTATGATAGTAAACTGTCTGACTGGTATCCTCAATTTCAGCATGCAAAGGATATTACTATAGATCAGTTGCTGAAACATACCAGCGGTCTTTATAGCTTTAATACGGATTCCACCTTTCATTACAGCAAACGTTATTATGCGCCGACAGAACTATTTGATCTGATTAAGGCCAACAAAAATTTGTTCAGGCCCGGCGAATACTGGTCATACAGCAATACCGGTTACCTGTTGTTGGCATTGATCGCTGAAAAAATTGAAGGAAAGGCTTTTGCACAGATAGTGCAGCAAAGGATCTCCGCTCCGTTGCATCTTACTTCCCTGAGGGTATTAGCTCCCGATGAACATCCTGCCAATCTTGCCCTGGGACATATAAACAGCAATACTATCGCGGAAGATTTTTCTACTCCGCTGGGGGCCGGGAATATTATCAGTAATGCAAAGGATATGGTGATGCTGTTATATTCCCTGCTAACGGGTCAAATCAGTGATCTTGCTCTTACAAAAGACAGGCTCAATGATTTATACCCCATGTTTGAGAAAGGAATGTATTATGGCAGGGGCATTATCCTTTCTGATTTCAACGAAATTAATCAAACGGACAATTACTGGATCGGGCACAACGGGGGTACAGAAGATTACCGGGCCTTATTAGTGTATGATGTGGCTACAAAAGCCTTCGTGGCAGTTGCGGTCAATCAGCATATCCCGGTGGAGGCCATTACAATGAAATTACTGGAACAGTTAAAATAGGATAAACAAGCGTCTATTTGCCTGCCAATAGTACCCTGTTCTTTTATGGGGCCAGGATATTATTGCGCAGCTGATATTGCTGGCATAATGTTTCCATCTTTTGGGTAAAAGCCTGCCGGTAATATAAAGGCATTTGAGTTCCATCAGCGAAAAACCGGTGATATTTTTCCAGCAAATGGGGATAGTGTTTTTCTACCGCTCTGAGCACAAGCGTCTTGCTATCGGAAGGCTCCGAGCCATATAATGTTAAGGTAGCAGGAAATATATAGTTGATACCAATTGCTTCAAATGTCTGGAACATATGCTCCAGTTGCGCCGCCGTATCTGTTATAAAAGGCAACAAAGGCATCAGGCTTACACCGCTGAAAAGACCGGCCTGGATGGTTTGCGTTAAAGCTTCCAGGCGCATGGAAGGAGGCGTAGCGCCGGGTTCAAAAATATGAGCTACCGGATCATCCAAAGTGGTAAAAGAAAAGGTTATCAAGGCCTTATGGGACAGCTTATTACTTAGATCCTCCGGAAGTATTGCCTCCCTGTCGATGGCTTCGAGGAGATCGAAGTCCCTGCTGACTAAATCCGATTTGGTGATGATATGTACCGGAAAGCGATGACGTAAGATCACTTCCAGAAGCCGCCTGGTAAGTTGTGTCTTCTTTTCAATCTGCAGGTAGGGATCTGTAACGGAGGACAGCACAATAATACCGTATTGTTTTTTGCGGGCACGGAGGGATAATTGCTGTTCCAATAGTTCTACCGCATTGCTTTTAACGCTTAGTTTTTCTTCCATATTAATCCCGTATTTACTCCCCCTGATATAACAATACAGGCAGTTAAAGGAGCAGCTACTATAGGGATTGACCGTATAGTCGTCCAGGAACCAGGGATCCCGGCGTTTTGTCTTATTAAGTATGGACTTAGCGATGATAGTGCGTATCATTTTTTCCTGTTGCGGTTAAGACCTATGCTAACTTTTGTCCGGAACCATGGCCTGGTTACCGCCGATGCTATATCAGGAGCATACCGGGCAATAATATCCGGATGAAACCTGGCTACCGTTTTAGCTCCCCACCCTATCCCCTTTTTTGTATGAAAATCTGTTGTACCCGCCAACGACAACAATATCCCGAATACTGGCTCAACAAAAACCGGATCCAGTCCTTTTTTAACTGCGTAATGTGTAGCCACCCCTATTGTCCTAACGATCCATTTATCTTCATGTACGGCCAGCTTCTTCAGCAGTGGAATAGTTTTATCCGGTTGGGTAAGCAAGGCATATCCTAACACCCGCTCTCCGATGATATCGCATACATACCACTCATTACCAAACCGGATATAGTCGCAGGCTTTATCCACAGACTGCTTAAAATGCCGTGGTAAACGCAGCTGGAGGATCATTCCAGCTACTACCTGACCACCCATCTCCCGCAATTCGATAATCCGGTCTGTAACAGCTATCTGCGCTACCTCCGGGATGGCAGCAGCTATTTCCTTTGCAGCATACTCTAATAGCGGAAACCTGACTTTCTTTTTAAACAGCGCATCATGCAGCATAGTGACAAAAGCAGCTGCGCCCTGTTGGTCCCAAACGGCTTGGGCTTCCGTTATGATATGCCTGATGGTTGCTTTGCTACTGATACTTTCCATAGTACGTCCCGGATTATTATATTCACACAATTACGGTATATAAAACTTTACAATAATAAGATTCTTCTGATTTGTTTAACGTAAATTACACCAATAATATCATCAATTACCCGGGCCACCATAATGGATTACATAATAGGCGATCCCTGCAAGACTGAAGCGATGGGATGGAATATATTATGTCAGGCACGATCAGTATGAACAAACCACACAGACTAATCTCGAAAAAAATCTATCTTTTGCGCATGCCGACGCTTAAAAATACCCGAACGATATTAACCTGGTTGCTGTTATTATATATATCCTCTTTGCACGCGCAGGATAGCACCGGCAGTACTTCCCCTTTTGTGACGCGCATCCGGCAATTCGGGAAGGAAGAAGCCAGGATAAGTGCAGACAGGTATAAAGAAGGACAGATTTTAGCCCGGCAATACCAGCAGTTGGGAGCGCTTCTTAAAGAAGCACAACATGCAAGGATCTACCTCAAAGGGGGCATCGATAGTAACCAGGTAAAGGAAGCACTTGCTGTGATCCGACGCTCTGCTGAAGTGGTTAAGGATGGTATCATCACCAACAAAGGCTCTTTTCAGACACAACGCAACCTTACAATATCCTCAGTTATTCTTGGACAATTACTTCATGAAATTGCAGAACAGCAGGAGGTGGTAGGAAAGCACACGGCTATTCTCTTTTCCTTTCGGAACAAAATAGACTCACTGGAGGCCGACCCTGCTCTGGTTACCTTTCCCTCAGATTCTGTGGCTATCATGCGGTATGTAAAAAAACTGGCCAGTCTTCAAAAAGAGATCAGTCCGGCAGATTCAGCTGTTGACCGGGCGTTGCTGAGTACACAGGAACTGCAGATGGAAGTAGACCGGTTGGCCTACGAATTAAGAAGCGCCTATGAGGAAATACAATTGGAGCGGGAACAAACTGCTGCCAGCGCTTTTAAACAGGAGGTCCCTGGAATCGTAGGACCTGTATTATATTCCAGGCCATTTAAGGAAATTGTTGATTTTTCCGCGGCCAAAGAATGGTTGGCACTGAAGTTCTACCTTAATAATAACATAAGCCTGGTCATCATCCTGTTTATATTGATACTGTTATCAGTTGTTTTTCTGCAGACACTTAAAAAGCGGTTGAACCAACAGGATATGACGGAGCCTGACCTCGAACAACAACTGGTAATCAGAAGGCCCTGGGCTACGGCCGTTCTACTGATAGTATCCTGCTGCCAGTTTATTTTTATTGATGCCCCATTTGCTTTCAGTTTCTCTCTATGGCTGGTTTCTTCCATTTGCCTGGGGGTAGTCTTCTATGGTTACATTTCGCCTTATTGGATGCGGTTCTGGGCGGCAATAGTATTCCTATTTGCCATTGCTTGTCTGGATAACCTGCTGTTACAGGCTTCCCGTACGGAACGCTGGATCATGTTGGGAATTTCGCTTTCAGGTATTTTGTACGGAATATGGCAATTTGCAGGAAAAAGGCGTTTGGAACTGCAGGAAAAACGTATCCTGCTATTTATCGGATTTATGGTTGTATGTGAAACAGTTGCCACTATACTTAACCTGGCCGGCCGTTACAATCTTTCCAAAACAATGATGATTACAGGCTTTACAGGTGTGGTCATCGCCATCCTGTTTTTATGGACCATCCGGTTGATCAATGATGGTTTGAAGCTGGTTTCCATGATCTTCCAACACCCGGAGCGACAACTACTCTACATTAACTTTAATAAAGTAGGTGCAAGGGCACCGCTTTTATTATATGTGCTTTTGATCGTTGCCTGGTTCATCCTTGTAGCCCGTAATTTTTACGGATTCAGACAGGTAACTGTTCCTTTCAATGCCTTTCTTAACCAGGAGCGATCAGTGGGCGACTATACGTTTACGATCTATGGAATTTTTATATTTATGATAGTAGCCGGGTGTTCTTTGTTGCTATCGCGTTTGATCAGCTTCTTTACTTATGAACCAGGTACCCTCTCCATACAGCACGGGAACAAAGGACGGCTAAAAGTAGGTAGCTGGTTGTTGTTGATCCGGATTTTTATTATTTGTGGCGGTCTATTCCTGGCGTTTGCTGCATCAGGCATTCCGTTAGACCGGTTGACTATCGTATTGGGTGCACTTGGTGTTGGCGTAGGGCTCGGTTTGCAGGGGCTGGTCAATAACCTGGTAAGTGGTTTGATCATCGCCTTTGAAAAACCAGTAAATGTAGGTGATTTTGTTGAGGTTAGCGGACAGGCAGGTACAGTTAAAACCATCGGGTTTCGCAGCAGTACGATTGCATTGACCGAAGGCGCCTGCCTGGTAATTCCCAATGGAGATCTGCTTAGCCAACATCTGGTGAACTGGTCGATGGCTAAAAACACCAAACGGGTACATGTGAATGTAGGGGTAGCTTACGGCAGCGATCTGGAAAAAGTAAGATCACGGCTCCTTTCCCTGCTTCAGGATGATAACCGGATTTTAACCTTCCCCGAGCCTTTTGTTACCGCCAAAAACTTTGGAGATAGCGCTGTAAGCTTTGAAATTATATGTTGGGTGAAGCATTTTAGTCTGGCAGCAAACCTGACCAGCGATCTCATAATACGCATCAACAACGATTTTAAAGAAGCTGGTATTGTGATTCCGTTTCCCCAACAGGACATACGTGTTATACAGGAAAAAAAAGAAGAGCAGCAAAACAACGATTAAGTATCCTGCTTGTTTTATCGAAACTATTGTATCATCAATTTAATTTTGCAAACGGATTAAGCACCCGATTATAAGTTATTGGCAAATAAAAAAGACTCACTCTGTGGGTCTTTTTTATTTGCCAATAACAGGCACCCAACCGGCTCCTGGTGCGTTTAAAACTTATACGCTAAACTCCCGTTAATATGACGGGGCGGTTGAGGATCATTATTGATACCCCAATACCGCTCATTAGCCAGATTATTTACTTTCAGTCCGATGCGGAACTGAGCCTGCTCATAAAATACGGTGGCATCAAGCCGGGTGTAAGCTGGTTTGGTGAGCCCACCCGCTTCATTGTTGGGATACAACTCACTCATATAGTTACCCCCGAAACCTAATCCCAAACCATTCAGTGCATTTCCAGAGAACCGGTAACTCACCCAGCCATTGCCTACATGCTGAGGAAGTCCGTTACTGGTGCCTTCCACATTTTTATTAGCTTTCGTATACTCGAAATTATTATACCCGTAACCGGCTACAATATTAAGCCCTGGCAAAGGATTAGCCACAATATCCGCCTCAAATCCTTTAGATACCTGTGTGCCGTCCTGTACAGAAAATCCCTGCCTGTCCGGATCGTTTCTTACTGCATTATTGAGTTTAATATAATAGTAGGAAAGGGTGCCGGTGAGCTTATGGCGGATAATGTCCAGTTTGGTACCCACTTCCAGCTGGTTACCATATTGTGGTTTGAGGATAAGCGTGGCCTGGTCTGGCTGTTTGATAGGTGCCATGTTCTGAAAGCCATTCATATAATTTGCGAATACAGCCACTTTATCTTTTAAAGGCTGGTATACTATCCCAAGTTTGGGCGACAAGGATGTTTGTCCATAGGTACTGCCTTCCGGTACAGGTTTTCCATTGGTGGACGTACCTTTGTTCTCAAACCGGTCTGCACGAAGGCTAAGCATTACCATCAGCTGATCGGTGAGATTCAGCATGTCGGAAACATACGCGCTGTAACGGTTTTGCCTGGTAACCGTTTGATTTGGAGAACCAACACCTGCCACAATACTATTGATCCGCTCCAGAGACATCGGTTTAATAGTATGTTGGATGTTAATAGTATCATACAGCAGCGTACCATAGTCCAACCCTTTATTATTGGTAGTATGTACCTCTACTCCTGCTACCATCCTGTTGCGCAGATTAAAGATGCGGAAGTCACCGGTAAAGTTTTGCTGGAACTGGATAGCCCTGTTTACGCTTCCCCGTTCTGCAGCAAAGCTGCGCACGATCATGGAATCATTGAACCACTTGGTGGGCCAGAGGTAATTGCTGTTGGTGAAGGTAGCTGCCCCGGAAGCAAATTGAGTAGAAGAAGTCCAACTGGAAGATATTTTATATGTTGCCTGTGCATACACATTCACATTACCCTGATTGAGCAATGGGTCGCTGCTGTTGATAGACTGGAAATAATCCAGTGGCATGTCTTTAATATTCTTGAAAGTAGTGCCGGTAAATGAATAGGCAGGCATAGTGCTACGTTGCACACGATACAGTTCTGCATCGAGGTTCAGGGTAAGGCGGTCGTTCACTTTATAGCTGAAACTTGGTGCCAGTGCTATATTACGGCTTCCACCATAGGATTGAAAGCTATGCTCCGTGTGTGCGGCGGCGTTTACACGCATCAGCAAAGAGTGATCGCTGTTCAGCGGGGTATTGATATCGGCAGTAAGCCTGTTCAGTCCCCATTGGCCAGTAGTATAGGTGATCTCCCCTTTTACCGCATCAAACGGCTTTTTAGTAACAAGGTTAGAGAATCCGCCAAAGGAAATAAGGCTGGAGCCGAATAAGGTACCAGAAGGCCCCTTCAGCACTTCCACCCGCTCCACATTCACGGGGTCTATACCACCGGATTGCAGTGCGGCCATGCCGTTACGGATCTGGCTCGTAACCCAGAATCCACGAAGGATCTGGTAGGTAATGCCGTTGTTGACACCGCCCACGCTTACGGCCCCACCAGGAATATTACGCAGGGCAGCCTTGTAATCCACCGTCATTTGTTCCTGCATCAGCTCTTTTGAGATCACGTTGTACACCTGTGGGTTCTCCAGGTTCTTGATAGGCAGGCGGGCTACATAGCCGCTCTCCTTATTGGCAAAGCGATTCTGGTTGCCGGTTATAATCACTTCCTTCAACTCCTTGTCGTTGGCTTTCAACTGAAAAGTCAGTGTTACTGTTTCATTAGCCTCCACGGTGATCTGTTGCCGGATTGGCTCATGTCCCAGCAGCATGACCTGTATGGTGTAATTGCCAGGCTTTACCTTCCGGATTACAAACTCACCCCGCTCGTTTGTTACAGCACGCCTGCCATTATCGCCCAACTGAACAGACACCTGCGCCGCAGGCTGATTATCGGTAGTAACAACGGTGCCTTTTACAATACCAAAGCCGTCCGGCTCTTCTATATTCACAGCCCAGGAAAGCAGTGGTAACAAAAGGCCTGCTAAAAGTATAAAGATGTATTTCATGCGGAAATTTTTTGCAAAACTCTAACATATTGCATGGCGTAGGTTCCGCAATCAGGAATTTGATTTACGCAATCAGGAATGTTTTTAGCAGGATAGGGTTCACAGGAGTTTATCAGGTCATGAGCACCTCCGCATAAAATAACAAAGGCCACTCAATGAGTGGCCTTTGTTATTTTACAAGCCCTCAAAAGTATACTGCTCCCCTGGTTTTGTATCAAAATCGTAAAAGTAACTTTCCTGCAGTGTTACTTTTTCCAGGTGTACCTTATCAGCTATTAACGGCGTTTTAATATCGGGCACTTCATAAAATGGGTTAGGATTCTTTCCCTGTGCGGTTTTGAATAGCCCATTTGCTCCTTTTAGTTTATTATAGACCCGGATCCTGCAATTTCCACCCAGCGCTGAATAGATCGTCAGTTTGTGAAGCTTCCCGTCTCGCCAGGTTACATCTACTTTAAATCCACCCCTTGCCAATAATCCTTCCACGCTGCCATTTAGCCATCTGTCGGGTAGCGCGGGCAGCATAAATAAAAAACCATCATGGCTTTGTAACAGCATTTCCGCCACCCCCGCAGTATAACCAAAATTACCGTCTATCTGAAATGGAGGATGTGCGTCGAACATATTCGGATAAGTACCTCCACGCCGGCGCCCATGCTCATCGATAGTGGGTTTTAACTGATCCCCGATAAGCTTCAATACATGATTACCATCTAACAGTCGTGCCCAAAGGTTTATTTTCCATGCCATAGACCAGCCGGTAGATTCATCCCCCCGATACAACAGCGATTTTTTTGCGGCTTCAAACAACTCTGGTGTTCTGAAGGGAGATATCTGATCACTTGGATATAACCCATACAAGTGCGAAACATGCCTGTGATGATCGGTAGAATCGTCCCAATCTTTTATCCATTCCTGTAACTGGCCGTACTGGCCAATCTGCATAGGAGGTAACCGGGACCGCATTTGTTGCAGGGTATCGGCAAACAATTTATCCCTGCCCAAAATACGGGAGGCTTTGATTACTTCTGAAAAAAGGTCAAATACAATCTGGTTATCCATTGTTGCACCAGCTGTAACAGAAACCCCTTTTTGATAAGCATGTTCCGGAGAATTAGAGGGGCTTACTACCAACCAATGATGTTCCGGTTCTTCCTGAAGTTGATCAACAAAATAAGTGGCGGCTTCTTTTATAAATGGATATATTTTTTGCAAATATTTTTTATTACCAGTAAAGAGATAATGTTGCCAAAGTGGCTGGCACAGCCATGCTCCACCTGATGCCCACATGCCGGGAAAGCCGCCATCCACAACGCCTGTGATCCGCCAAAGATCTGTATTATGATGCAGCATCCATCCTCTTGCCCCATACATTTTTTGCGCGCTCTCCCTACCGGTAACAGACAGGTCCTGTACCATGCGTGTAAGCGGTTCTATCAGTTCTGAAAGATTGGTCACTTCTGCCGGCCAATAATTCATTTCTGTATTTATGTTGATGGTGTATTTACTATCCCATGGCGGACGCACCTTATCATTCCATATCCCTTGCAAAGTAGGCGGTTGTCCTCCCGGCTGTGAACTGCTTATCAGCAAGTACCTGCCAAACTGGAAATATAAAGCGGCCAATTGCGGATCGTCTCCTTTTTTAAAGTCACGGATCCTCATATCTATTGGATTCTTCACAGAGTCTGTTACACCAAGATCAATACGTACACGGTCATAATATTTCTGATAAGCCGCGATGTGATCATTGAGCAGATGGTCATACCTTTTATTCCAGGCTCCATTTAAATATTCCGCTGCCTGCCGCATTTCGTTACCCGTCAGATCATTATAACTTCTGAAGTTAGTGGCTATGGATATATAAATTGTAGCAGTATCCGCCTCCTTTATGACAACGCTGCTATCCGTTACTGTATTTTTACCACCCGATGTTTTAACCCTGACCTGTGCACTGAATTTTACTTTCCCGGCCTGCCCTTCAAGGTCACCGGAAACACCTGAAAGCACTAATTCATTTTTCTTTGTGGTATTGACCTGGTGTTTTTGAGGGCTGTTCATCCTGAGTTGACAGGTGATCATACCCGGCTTGTCCGCAGTAAGGCGCATAACGATAACCTGGTCGGGGAAAGAAGAAAATATTTCTCTTTTGAATCCAACATCTCTTACCTTATACCTTACCGAAGCCACCGCTTTAGAAATATCCAATGCTCTTGTATAGTCATGAAATTTTTCATGACCTGGGAAATTGACTAAAAGATCTCCCACCGGCTGGTAAGCCATGCCATTATTGGAGTTACCTTGTACCATCTTATTGGTCAGGTCCTGTGCTTCCTTGTATTTCTTTTCGAAAAGCAACTTACGGATAACGGGTATGACGTTCCGCATGTCGGGCTTTATGTTATTATTCGGTCCCCCTGACCAAACCGTTTCTTCATTTAACTGAATATTGGCTTCCCCTGGATTACCAAAAACCATCGCTCCTAAACGTCCGTTGCCGATGGGAAGTGCTTCGTTCCAGTTTTCAGCAGGCTGACGATACCAAAGGGTATAGTCATTATATACTGGCACTGATTGCTGTTGCGAAAAACTGCTAAGAGGCAGGAGAAATAGCACCGTTAAAAACAGTAAATTTATTTTCATCCGTAAACAATTGTGCTGAATAAATAAGTTTATCATAATCCGCTGTAACCAGGATTATCCCGGTATATTATTCAAACCATTTCATGATTTCGTTGGCAATAACTTCATGTCCTTTCTCATTAGGATGATTATATTGCGCCATATAGCTATGCAGATCTTTACCTGATTTCGCAAGGTCTGCAAATGCTGTATAGCTGTTTACCAACCCAATATGATATTTCTCTGCCAGTACAATCAACTGGTTGGTATATTGTTCCAATATATTGCCAACCGCAGTGATGTCTACCTTCAAGTCAGGAGAGGGGGTGATCAATATTACTTTGATATGTTTTCTCAATGCCATTCTTATCATCTTTTCAGTTGCCTCTTTTGTTTTTTCCAGGCCGATTCTTCTGTCATTCAATGCATAGTCAATAAAAAGTACGTCAGGCTTATGTGGTAAGACCTCGCTTTTAAAGCGCTTTTCACCTTGTATTGAATTTTCCCCACCAATAGCGGTGGTGATAGCATTGGCAACCGAATAAGGATAATGTCTTTGTAATTTAATAAACGTAAGAAACGGATACGCCTGCGGCCTGTGTACATACGGCGTGTTCGCATATCCTGCCGGAACAGAGTGCCCGTGAAACACTAAATTGACTGTGCGATTGTCGGGCCATTTTCTATTCAGCTCCGCTTTAATATCGGCCAGGTAAGTATCCGGATCAGCTTGTCCCATCCCCCTCTCTCCTATTAAACACAGGAGAATAGGAAGAAAAATAGAAAGAAATAGTTTTCTCATTATAGATTATTTGAACAGTTACATTTTTTATCAGTTATTTCCCGATAGTCAGCAAATGGGGCAGTACTGCCTTTGTCAGAATTTGATACCCTTCCGCACCAGGATGCAATCCATCTGCAAAAAGTGATTCCTGAATTTTTCCTGAAGTATCCAATAGAAGTTTGCCCGGATTTATATAAGGAATGTTTTCATTAACACATAGCTCGTTGATTTGCTTATCAAGATCCGCCACCCTTTCCTCTTTTCCACGTCGTGGTAATATACCCACCATCAGCAACCTGGCTGAAGGTTGCCTTTCCTTCACCCCTTGAAGCAATAACTTTAGACCTGCAATAATCTCTTCGTCCGAATTGATGCCGATATTATTGGTACCGGCCATGATAACCACCTGTTTTGCATGGTAGCCTTCCAGCTCACCATGATAAACACGCCATAGTATGTTTTCAATGCAATCACCTCCGAAGCCAAAATTATGTACGCCCAGGGGAACGAAATATTTTTCCCAGGAATTCTCTCCGCGGTGAATGGTCTTATCCAGTTTTCCGCCCCAGTGCTGAACAATAGAATTGCCTAATAATATGATCTCCGGTGGATTCTCCTTATTTGCCCGGAGTAAATTCTCGTGGCGTTCATTCCAGTTATAGCTCCTATCTCTAAACTGCCTGCACGGTTGCGTTGTTGTATATTTCCCTGCCGGTTCACGTAAGATCCGGCGGATCACTTTTTCATAAGCTGCTCCATACAATTCCATTCCGCTTACCTTCGGATGTACCCCATCTATGGCCAGGTTCTCCTCCTTTATTCCAATGGAATCTGCGGATAAATAGAAAATATTTTTCACCCCGGATGCTTTCAATTGTTCAAAAGCTTCCTGGAATGCTTCATTGGTCTTTAGGTATTGCCCCTGCCGGGCTCTATTCAATGAAACAGCATGCGCTACGATCAATACCGGCACTCCAGGGCGTTTTTGCCGCAATATTTTCACGGCGGCGATGAGACTGGTTTTGATTGCCTCTTCCTGACCCAACAGGTTAGGAAAATAATCCAACACATAAATTTTAGCGTCCAGCTCTCCCATCAGATTCATCACGGATTCATCCAGTCTACCAGATCCTGCAAACCCAAGATTGATCACCGGTGTTTGAAGTCTGCGTTCCAAAATAGCGGTCCAGGTCAGACCTGACCTTGGAGCAGCTAGGCCCTGGGTAATAGAGGTACCATAAACAACGATTGGCTTATCCTGGCTTACCGGTAAGGGTGTTAGCTGTGCATTTTCCGGCACACCGATCTCCAGCCATTTTACCTGGTTGTGGTGCGGCAGGTACAGATGATACTCCCGAAAAAAATCATGTTTCAATGAGGAATACTGGTACTCGATAGTATCACCAAAATTGCATTTACCAGAACTCCATTCCCATTGTCCGCTTCTATTCATGGCATACAAATCAAGGCCGCTCATGCCTGTATCCGGCATATGCGCCTTGCTTAGCTCACGTGATACAGTGTAACGCACACGTATCTCCGGTGACCGGGAATAAAACCTGATCATTAAACCGGTGGATTCCTGAGATTGATACCATACAGACGGGCTCACCTTTTCTTGTGCCCTCGCTGGTAAGCGATCATAAAATTGCGCCACCTCTTTCGGCCATGCCTGCCCCTGGATCACCGGAAAACTACTCTCCACCGGATTCCACCATTTATATGACGTGATTTGCTGGCAAAGAGCTACTTGTACTGACAGCATGGTTATCAGCACAAAAAGACAACATTGTTTCTTCATTTATACTTTATTTGAGCACAGGTGGTTTATACTATTACGGCAGTACATTTGTGACCTCCATAGATGTCATCTTTACAGGATATCCCCATCCGGCTTTGTCCAGATCACAAAAATCACCCAACCGCTTCATCGATACAGATAACAGGGATGTCATAGATTTTACCTTATTTTGATATTGTTGCTCATTTGCCAGGTTATGCATTTCCCACGGATCTTTATTAAGATCAAAAAGTTGTATCGGATGTTGCCCATTCACATTGTAACATGCGAGTTTGAAACCCTCTTTCACAACAGCACGTTGCAGGTTTGAATAAGCAAAGAATACCTGGTCGCGTCCTTTAAAAAATCCTTTATCAAAGGCTGTTTTCAGAGACATTCCTTCTACAGTTGCCGGTACAGGTATCTGGGTCATATCGCATAAAGTGGGATAAATATCATTTAAATAAACATATGCATTTACCCGCTTGTCTTTCGGTATCCCCGGACCTGCGAATACCAATGGTACACGTATAGCAGATTCATAAGGGTTTTGTTTCCCCAGCAGCCCATGTTGCCCCACAGCCAAACCATTATCGCCTGCAAAAACGATCACCGTATTCTTATCTCTCCCAGTTTGTTTTAATTCGTTCAGGATTCTGCCTATCTGATAATCTACTTCACTGATCATGGCATAATATTTTGCGATCTCTCTTTTTACCGTTTCTTTTGTTCTTGGAACAGGTAAAAGCATTTCATCTCTTATATACAATTCCCCATTATCGAAAGGGTGTACAGGTAAGTAGTTAGCCGGTAATGAAATGTCGTCAGTATGGTAATTATGGCCATACCAGGTAGGAGCCGTCCGTGGATCATGCGGTGAAGTGAAAGCCACATACATCAGGAAAGGCTGTTGTTGGTGTTGCTGGCTTTTCAAAAAATCAACGGCGGCATCTGCAAAATAAACGGAAGAAAAATCATCTCCCCAAAACGGTTCATCATATTGCCCGCTACTATCGTAATGATGCAGGTGAGGACGGTATTGTCCACCGGCATCAGGTGGATACATTCCGCCGAAAAAAATATTTTCCGCGGTGGAAAAGGATCGTTTAAAAGACGCTTTATCCTGGTGCCATTTTCCTGTCTCAAAGGTAGTATAGCCATTAACACGGAATAATTCAGGGAAGGTAGTATCTGATGCCGGAATATATGCTCCTGCTTTATGCAACCGGAACAAGCTTCTGCTGGTGAGGATCATATTCCTGCTAGGGCTGCATATGGCTCCTGTTAATCCTCCCATGATATGCGCCTGGGTAAAAGTGGTCCCTTCTTTTACCAGCTTATCCATGTTAGGGGTTACTATTTCCTTGTTTCCCAGGGCATGAATAGTATTAAAAGTCTGATCATCGGTTAATATGAAAAGAATATTTGGCTTATCAGCAACACGGGTCTGCGCTTGCAGCCCTATTTTATTACCCGCAACAGCTACTCCAAAAAGCATAGCAACGAAAAACGTTTTCTTCATAATGGTTCTTTTTGAATAACTATCTGTTATAGCTTTCCGGGGGATCGTCTGTTTTTTCCCGGCCTGTTAGTACGATCGTCTCCCAAATCTTCACGCGCCTGTTCTACCAGTTTCTGTAATCGTTTTACAACATCGGGATTTTGTTCTTTCACATCATATCTTTCTCCCGGATCGCGACGCAGATCATACAGTGCGAGATCTGTGGAATCTGTACGTGCTTTTCCCGGCCATGCATCCTTCCCCGGCACTCCGCCTACAAAAGATGGATAGCGATGTGGTAATACTAATTTCCAGGGACCTTGTCTTACAGCTTCCAGGCTGTTCTTATTGATATAATAATATAAATGATCACGCGGGTTTGCATTTTCGTCGCCCTTTAATAAGGATAAAAAATCAATACCGTCAATTTTACGGGAAGGTAACGGAGCACCGGTTATGGTAGCCAGAGTAGGCAGGATATCTATATTCGCAGCCAGCTTATTACAAACAGTACCTGCGGGGATTACACCCGGCCAACTCATAATAGCAGGTTCCTTCTGCCCGCCATCCCAGGTAGTACCTTTGCCTTCCCTCAAACCGCCTGCTGAACCGGCATGGTTGCCAAAAACCAGCCAGGGACCATTATCAGCGGTAAAAATAAATAAGGTGTTTTTTTCCAGTCCATTTTCTTTCAATACTTTCATTACTTCTCCTACTGACCAGTCTATTTCCATCATTACATCACCAAACAATCCCTGTTTACTTTTTCCTTTGAACTTATCAGATACCGCGAGCGGCACATGCACCATAGAATGCGCCAGATAAAGAAAGAAAGGTTGGTGCTTATGCTGACTTATAAAACTGACAGCCTTTTGCGTATACCAGGTGGTAAGCATACTCTGGTCCTGCATAGTATGGACGTAACGGATTGGATAGTTTCCTTCTATGACAGGAAGCGGCGGAAAACGTCCTCTCCACTTGGTAGTATCATTAAAAGGTTTCCCATCATAATCTACAGGCCACATATCATTAGAATATGGTAATCCGAAATAATAGTCGAAACCATGTTGCAAGGGCAGGAACTTTTGTGCATCTCCCAGGTGCCATTTACCAACAATACCTGTGAAATATCCCCTCTTCTTCAACATACTGGCAATGGTTTCTTCCTGATCACTCAGCCCGATATTGGAATTAGGAAACAAGGCATCATGAATGCCGATACGATTGGGATAACATCCTGTCAGGATAGCCGCTCTGGAGGCACTGCAGATAGGTTGCGCTGAATAAAAATTGGTAAAGCGCATTCCCGTTGCTGTCAGCTTATCTATGTTGGGAGTGATATAATCAATTCCACCATAAGCAGCTACATCGCCATAGCCCATATCGTCCATATAAATAATGACAATGTTAGGCCGTGATGTATTTTGTTGGGCAACACAATGAGTAGTAGCCCCGGCAAGAACAAGGGCCGCCAATCTGCTAAATAAAAATGATCTTTTCATAACAACATTTTTAGTCGCTTATTTATCGTATCCGACAATCTATTTCTTTTTGACAATCAGACAAGCCCCCCCACCGGGAGCAAGGTTGACAGGAATATCATACGATGAATTTACTATCTTTTTATTCACTTTATATGCCGTCCTGTTTGACTGATAATGCGCACTATCGCCATCCTGTATGATGGTTGCTTCATACTTACCTTTCCCCAGGAAATTTAAAGGAATAACTAACTCACGTGCTGATTCATTATTTGCAATACCCACCAACCAGGTATCGTCAGCGGCCTGTCTGGCCATTACTATATATTGACCAATTTCACCCAGGAGTGTTTTACTTTGTTTCCAGGGCATCTTTTCTGCCGCGATAAATGAAAACAGTTCCGGGAATTTATCATAATTCTCAGGTATATCCGGAATAACGGTTATACCTGAGAAAGTAATTAACGTACGGGCAGCTTCAGCAGTCACTGTTGAAGGTACATCTCCTTTATATACATGGTTATACATATTCTGGTCTTCTTTTTTCACATCGGTTGGCCTGCTCCGCATGAGATCAAATATCCCGTTAGTCATATCAAGCGGCCCTGCCAGCATATTTACAAAAACTGTTGTAACGAATGTTTTAGGTTGAAAATACGTAAGAGCATCAAGTTGAGCCTGGCAGTATTCACGGGTAACCGCATTCGGCCAGGTACGCATTTGCCCATAGGGAGGCACGGGTCCATCATGAAAATTACAAAGCAGTTGATATTTTGCGCACAGCGCTGTTATCATCCTTGTGCGTATATTTTTTTCCGCCATCGATCCTTTCATAAATCCGTATTTAATTCCCGCTGCGCCCCATTCGTGGTATTTTTCTAAAGTTTCTTCAAGCGAGTAATCCCTACCACCGATGTCATTCATATAAAGCAAGATCCGTACACTTTTTGTTTTTGCATAAGCGATCAGTTGCTTCACCTCCGCCGCTGCACCGCCATTCACCGGGTCAGAACTTTTACGGAACTGGTCCCCATACCAACCGGAGTCCAAAAGGAGATATGGAATATCATGTTTTGCAGCGTAGTCCACCATCCTGACCCAGCTGGCATATGCCTGCACATGGTATGTAAAGTCATCTATCTTCACTCCTTCCACACGGCGATTCCATAAGGCCACCCCGGGCTTTACCCATGAAAAATCCACGCCCGGAGCCGGAGCCGGATTCAATAACGCTATTACATGGGAGTCAACCAGTGCGCCGGGGGTTTTACCATACAGGATTACACGCCAGGAAGACAAATAACCCGGTTTTATGATCCCGGGAGCACCAACTACGGAGAAGGCTCTTTCTCCTTTCTTACTGTGAAGCACCAGGGGGCTGCCGCTTCGCAGGTCAGCTTCCAGGATAGCCATGTAGGCGTTGTCTGCTGCCTGAATGGTCATTACAGGATTACGGTTACCCTCCACGGTTGTTAGCTTATCCGGGCCAAGATTCGCATGCTCTCCGTTATAAAACCAGGCAGTATAATCCCCTTCAAAATTAAAGGTAGTCAACTCTTTTTCGCAGGTACCTTCTCTGCCACCTGCATCATCAGGCACTTCGTAACGAAATGCTACGCCATCATTGTAGGCCCGGATTACTATGTTCAGTTTATCCAAGGGAGTAGCGGGTCCCTGCAACTGAATGGTTGTTTCATTGTATTGCTCCAGCTCCTCAGCACGCTTTCCCCATACCGGTTTCCAGGTATTATTGACGCGCCGCTTTCTTACCGCTGTGACTTTCCAGCCAGTGGAAGGAAATATTCCGGATGGACTGAAATCCAACCCCATGGATGAAGAATAGATAAGCCTGTTCCCATGCGCAGAAAAAGCATAGCGAATGATGCCATTGGCAATAGCGGTAGTAATGATAAGATGACCGTCCGGACTTTTAACCTGGTAAACATCATACGATTTACAGGTCGTTGATGCCTCCGTAGGATCCGCTCTTTCAAAGATCATCCCTTTTACTTTGGTAAAAGACAGCAACCCCATCACCACCAGAGCTATCATGCGAACAGACGTCTGTTTCGCATTTATTTTTATGTACTTCATATCTTTCAATTTTTACCTTGTCCTTATACTGAATTCAGCGATGCCCAATCCTGCTGCTTCCGCCGGATCTTCTTTCTGAAATATAAAATAGACATCATGTTTAGTGTTATCTGCCGGCTCGCTTAACGGCAGCGTAGCATACATCACTTTCTGCGGTTTAATAGCTGCACCAAGCAGCGCTGTTCCCAATAACTGGCCCTGCGGGCTATCCAGCCGCAACGCTACTTTCCATCCCTTCTTTGATGGCAGATCCACGCCATACTTTATTTGCACCTCTTTTACATTTTCCAGACTGATATGGGAGAATTTGAACCAGCCTCTTTTTTTGACATGCACCACCGCCATTTCAGCCAATTTGCTATTGCCAACCTCTCCGGACGAAGCGTCTGCTGACCTTGCCGGCAGTACTGGATCGCGCAATACAAGCATGGCGTTACCCGTGAGCGGTGAAATCCCTTTGGCGCCTTTGTCTGTGTAAGATGCTGATAATGCAATTGCTCCCCGTGGTGTTAGTTGGAATTGTGCAGCAGGCAGAAAGCTGCCTTTCCATGGTATAGTATTTTTACTGCTGTCTGCCAGCGATAAGATCCAGGTAACAATTTTTTGCGCATCGGAAATGGCTAAGTCAGGATGGGCTGCCATGGCGGTCTGCCCCCAGTTACCGCTACCGCCGCCAATAATTTTTTCCGGAAGGAAGTTGCT
Source organism: Chitinophaga sp. H8 (assembly GCF_040567655.1). Lineage (NCBI taxonomy): Bacteria > Pseudomonadati > Bacteroidota > Chitinophagia > Chitinophagales > Chitinophagaceae > Chitinophaga > Chitinophaga defluvii. The sequence goes on from NZ_JBEXAC010000001.1 coordinate 2,553,951, forward strand.
CGTTCTCCTATCCTCTTTATAACGTAATGCTATCTGCTTGAAGGAGGGGCCTACGGAGGTGGCATCTACCTGGTGACAGGATTTACAATCCAGCGATTCCATCAGGTGCTTACCCGATGATTTTGCAACTCCGTTTGACTCACCCTTTTCATTCAGCAGGGCTTTGTCAGGCTTGCTGATATAATCAGCATGTACCAATACCTTTGACCGGTCAAAACCCGGTTGGTCTGAATGACCATCTTCCGCATCATTCACCTGTACCTGATAGGTTACAGGGCGATCAGGAAAATAGAAAGACTTATTTCCTGCCATCAGTATTTTTACCTGGGGAATAGCATTACCTACGTATACCTGTATAACGGAACTTTTCGTTTTGCCACCCTTACCATCTGTTACTTCTACCGAAACAGGGTAAACACCTGCTGCCAAAAAAGTGTGACTGACATTGGGGACAGCTGTTTTTTCTATCTCCCCTTTTCCAAAATCCCAGGTATAAGTAAGTTTATCTCCATCGGGATCAACTGTACCTTTCGCGGAGAAGTTGACCGTAAGCGGAATAGCCCCTGCTGACGTGTCGGCCTTTAGCATTACCACCGGTGCGAGGTTTCCACTGTTAAATGTAATTACAGACAAGCCAGCGTCTGCATTTTTATGCCGCCATTGCCCTCCGTATTCTACGATGTACAACAGACCATCAGGCCCCACTTCCATATCGCTGATATTGTGGAATTTAGTTTGCGGCATAAACTTTTCTATGGTCTGGAGATCCCCGGTTTTTGTCATGGTTACTGCCATGATCCAATTCCGCATCCAGTCGTAGATAAATAGCTTACCATCGTAATAATTTGGATAACGCGTTGCTTCCCGATAATCTTTTGTATGATATACCGGTCCCGCCATAGCGGTTCTTCCTCCTGTGCCCAGGATCGGAAATTCGGGAGATGCAGCATATGGATACCAGATAAAAGCCGGTTGGGCAGGCGGCAACGCTTTTATGCCTGTATTATTCCTGGAATTATTGACAGGACGCTGTGCATTAAATGCCGGACCGGATACGCCGGTGGCATAATTATATTCATAATAGGCATAATTATTTCCTACAAAATAAGGCCAGCCGAAATTACCCGCATTCCGGGCCTGATTAATCTCATCATAGCCCCTGGGGCCACGGGTTGACAGACTGTCGTTTCCTGCGTCCGGGCCTACTTCTCCCCAATATAAATAACCAGTATGTTTATCCACTGAAATACGATAGGGGTTGCGGTTGCCCATTACATAGATCTCAGGCCGGGTATTTGGGAGGTCTTTCGGAAAGAGATTACCATCCGGAATTCCGTAAGTACCATCTTCGTTTACATGTATCCGTAAGATTTTCCCACGCATGTCATTACTATTGCCTGCTGCGCGGCGGTCATCGTAATGCTCAAACCCGGGGCGATCGTCCAAAGGAGCAAACCCGTATAAATTGACGGCGTAAGCCTTTTTTGTCTTTGGGTCAACTTCATTAAAGGGAGTGGTATTATCTCCCACAGAAAGATATAGATTATCATAAGCATCAAAGGCCAGGGAGCCACCGGTGTGGCAGCATATCTCCCGGTCGGTATTTACTTCCAGGATTACCTGTTCCGATTGCTGATCAAACAGATTATTTTCAAACTTAAAACGGGATAAACGATCCACCGGTTTATCACCGGTAGGTGAATAAAAGACATATACCCAGTGATTTTTTTCATAATGAGGATCTGCCTGAAGTCCTAACAATCCACCTTCTGTTCCACCCCCGGGAGTAAGCCCCTGATGATACACATCCAACTGAGCCACTTCCTTTATGGTATGATCCGCCTGGTTATAAAATTTAATGGCCCCCCTGCGCTCTGCTATCAATATATCCAGGTTGGGTAATATGGTTAGTTCGGTTGGCTCAAATAATCCACCAGCGAGGAATTTCTTGGAGAAACGGGCTTCCTCCGGCATACGCAAAGTCGTAGCCTTCCCGTAATCCAGTATTTCATTATTGCCAATTACATAATGAATACCGGAGAACAACAGCTTTAAAAAATCTGGCTCGGTATAGGATTCGGCGGTATGTCCCGGTCCCATGTAAAAAGCCCTGCCGCCATCATAGTCGTGATACCACACCATAGGATGAGGTATGCCATTCGTACCACCTTCATAACTCCCTTCATCGATACTCACCAGCACATGTACGTCTTTAGGGATTTCCCGGAAATTATACCATTCATCGGTCCTGATCCAGGGATCAGGCAGGGAATCGGTAACAGGAAAATTACTATCATGGTGTATATTGAGTCTTGCTTGCTGCGGACGTGGATGCCCTTTAAAATAGGCACCTACCAGTTTGCCGTACCAGGGCCATTGATATTCACAATCACTGGCCGCATGAATGCCAAGATATCCACCGCCCGCCTGGATGTAACGCTCGAAGTCTGCCTGTTGGGCTGCATCCAATACATCACCGGTAGTATTCAGGAAAATGACGGCTGCATATTGTTTCAGCGTGTCTTCCGTAAACTTGTCGGAATTGGAAGTAGTATCTACAATAAAATGATGTTTGGCCCCTAACTTCTGAATAGCCTTTACGCCGTCGGGAATAGCAGCATGATGAAAACCCGCTGTTTTGGTAAATACCAATACACGGGGCTCACCGGTACGTTTATCAGAGCAGCCGGTCCATAAAGTACCTAAAAGGACACTATATGTGAGTAATAAAATGATGCGTATTTTCATAATAAAAATGGTCTGTTATACCTTATTGGTTTTATTAGTATTCCATCAGGATCTGCCTACTTCCCGGAGTGTTTTCACATCTTCGGGTGACAGGCTACCGTCAGGTAAAGGGCCGGTGTTCAGTAACAGGTTCATCTTCCTCGATTTTGCATCCTGCAATAAATCAAGTACCTCCGCTGTATTTTTATGTTTCCCATCTTCCGCTTTCTTATAACCCCATGTCCGTGATTGTAAAGTGTTGCAGGTTTCATTATGTTTATCTTTATTCCCCTCCCATGCTTTAGTAGCCACCAACCCGGCTTTATCACCAAATAATTTCCCCACGCCTTCTGAAAAGGAGCCGGCTCCCCGTTCCGGCGCCGCGAAATCCTCTGTGCCTGTGGCGCCCTGTTTAAAAGAAATTAAGGTATATGGACAATAGGATCGTATCTCTGCATAAATCTGTTCCATAGGAAAAAGATCCGGACGGGCGTAAAAACCCATGATAGGATCAAACCAGATACCAGCGGGCTGATATTGCGTCACTAACTCATGAAGTTGTGCCCTGGCGTAAAGAAGGTATTTTTGAAAATCCGCTTCCTCTTTATAAACATAGGCAGGCTGGGTATCGGAGTAGGCAGGACGATAACTGCCCCATCCTGCTTCCCGTGAAGAAAAGTAAGGGTGATGCCAGTCAGCAGCAATAGAATAATATAAAAATAAGCCGAGCCCTTTTTTATCACAGGCACTTTTCAACTCGCCTACCAGATCACGCTTCGCCGGGGAATGGAGACTATTGTAACTGGTCTGTTTTGTTTTGAAAAGGCAAAAGCCATCATGATGTTTTGCTGTGAGGTTTATATACTTCATTCCTGCCGCCAGGGCCACATCCGTGATAAAATCAGGATCAAAATTATGGGCTGTAAATTTCCTTTTTAACCGCTCATATTCCGCAACCGGTATTTTTTCCTCCAGCTGAACCCATTCACCGCGTCCCAATAGGCTATATAAACCATAGTGTATGAATAGGCCAGCACCTGCCTCGCTAAACCAGGACAAGGCGGCCTGGTGCGGGTCCTTTATAAACATATCGGCATGATCCCATAAATAACGAGGTATCGTTTTTTGATTCCTGATGGGAAGCATATCCAACCAGGACGACAAAGCCAACACCGAAGTCCCTGCTACTGCCGCCTGTTTTAAAAAGCCACGTCTGTCAGTCATATTTATTATTTGACTTTATTATTGAATCACGCATAACCTGCATCGTTATTTGTCTAATGAATGAATCCATAACGCAATTTTTTGCAGCGCTGGTGCCGGGATATTTGGCATCGGTGGCATGGGAGTTGCATAGTCAGGCCAATTCCCCGGTTCAGGGTTAAAGATTAACCGTTTCAATTTATCGATGGAGTATCCGCGTTTTGCCACCTCAGCATAGGGAGGGCCAATATGGCGTTTTACCGGATCATGGCAGGACAGGCAGGTATATTGTATCAGTAGCGGCTTCACTTCTTCATATTTTGGAATCCTGCTAATGGCAGAAGGAGTTGTTGATACTTTTGGTGAAGCGTTATTTACAGGTACTTTCTTTGCTGTTGGCTTTTTAACAGTTTTTACCCTGTTTTCCGTGGTGATAATAAGTTTTGGTCCGTCCGGTATCCTGTTCAGTGTGTAATACCCCAGGTTATGCAGTAAGCCCTGATTGCCTGTTGACCGTACACCCGCAACAGTTATTTCATGAATATATCCCTCCCTGGTACTATCTAATACCAACCTGACCTTCATGCCATCTGGTGAGATGCTGATCGCTTTCAGGGGGCAGTTTGCCTCATTAATGATCGGGCTACCATACTGGCGATGATATTTGTACGTGAAACTTCTTACATGGTAAGCGGCAGCCTCACTTGCCGTTTTTCTATCTACCGGCTGTGTAAATTCCAGTTCAAAGCCATCGGGCCGGGCGCTTATTGTTTTCATTTCAAAGGGTATCTTACCATTCCAGACCAACCGCTGTAAACCAAAAGGCTCTCCGCCGCCAGACCCCCATCCTCTTGCCGTCATGCCTACGAACATGCTGCCATCAGATCCCCAGCATAACCTTAAAACGCCTGAAGAAAATCCTTTTCTAAAGGGAAATACAGCGCCCTGGTACACGTCCTTTATTTTTTCCAGGTATACGCGGTTGATCAGGCTTTGGCCCATGTCGCCCACAAAAAACTGTCCTTCAAACGGTCCCATCTGTCCTTGACCAGCAACTAACATCCCGGAAGTAGAAACACCCAGGATCGCATGTGGTATCCATACAGAAGGTGTTTTCAGACCAGCAATCTGTTTCGCCACTTCAAATTCAGGCTTACCACTGTCTGGTATATCCTCCACCTTTAACTTTACAGTAGAACCCGGTTGATCAGCCCATGCCAGTGAGGTGGGCTGGCCCAGGAAGTCTCCTTTCCTCACTTCGGTCATATGGCCGGACCCGACCCATTCTCCCTGATTTTCTGTATAAAAAACATGATCATCTTTATCTATGGTAAGGGCAGCCGGAGAACGCAAACCGGCAGCAAAAGGCGTCATTTTTCCCTCCGGCGAGATCTTCAGCATCCAACCCCGCCATTTTACCCTGCTTTCCATATAGCCGCCTTTTACGTCTCTGAACCATCCAAGATTCAGCGTTACGAACATATTACCTTCTTTGTCAAACACAGGCCCATAGGCGTATTCGTGGTAATTACCTGTTATCTCGAAATTGTATACGGTTTTATATTCGTCTGCTATACCGTCATTGTTTTTATCCCGCAACCGGGTGAGTTGAGGGCGTTGTGCCACGTACAGATCTCCTTTATAATAAGCCATTCCCAATGGCTCATGTAACCCCTGGGCAAATAACTGATACTGAGAAGGACGACCGTCTTTCATGTATGGATTTGATATGATCCAGACTTCCCCCCGCCGTGTACAAACTGCCAGTTTATCATTGGGTAAAAAAGCCATTCCTCCTACTTCGAGCTGGATACCTTCAGGTACAAGTACTGTTTGAATCTGATAAAAATCCTCTTCTTTCGGGATGATAATGCTATCCTTTTTTACCTGAGCCTTCGCCAATGCAACAGTGGCCATCACCACCATACTACTACATAAAAAGTATCTGAGGGTAAAAAGTATATTATTGCGTATAGTCATTTTAGATAGTATTCTATGATTACCAGATAATGGAATAGGTGAAGGGTGTTTTTAGATCTGTAAGTGATATCAGCATTTCCTCTCCCTCCTTCGTTTGCCTGATCTCCGGCCTATAACGCCTGTCAAGGTGGATGTAGCAGGAGCCATTCACCCGGTACAATTCTTTGCTTAATTGCTCTATAGTTCCCGCAGATATTATCCTGCCATATAGGTTGGCAACAGGATTTATAATTGTTATGGTTCTTGCAAATCCTGTCTGCGCAGGATCAGGTGCTATTCTATCTTTTACAGCTATTCCTTTTATAACATAACTGAATGTTGGTATCCTGTCTTTATCCAGCTCATATCCTTCATCCTGCAACTCATCAAAGGTTACCGAATCGGGCCACGGAACATTTTTATCTGCTAAAACAGCTATGGAAGGGGCGCCGGAAAATGGCACGATGCTGCCCAGCGGCACGGCAAACTGACCTTGCCCCCTGCTATGCCACATATCGGCTGCATCTAAAAAGCGGCCACGCCATACCTGGAAAAGCGCGCCTTCTTTCAGGTCGTATGAATAATTCAACCCGGCCTGATCACCCATTGAAATCACGTTGGTCAATTTTTTACCGCCGAATTCCATAAAGCTCCTCAGCAGATAAGGATGTTGGTTGGGTGTAATGATAATGGGGGCTTTGTTGGGAAGCTTTACCGGGATAATATTCAATGGGCGGTAACGGATGTTGCGGAAAGCCACCTTCCCGTGATCGCCCTGGAACAACAGTGGCCCCTGTGCATTTTCATTATCTGATAATGAAGGGGAGCGTGTGGGACCTGATACTTCCACCTGGCTTTGAACCAAAACGCCATTGAGATACACTTCCTCGAAACGGGCATTAGCTGTTTTATTTCCTTGTGTATCAAAGCGAGGCGCCCTGAACTTTATTACCAGATGTTGCCATAATCCCGGCGCCCTGCACGCATTCTGTAGCGGGGCTATTCCTTCGTATCCTTTTTGTCCTGCCGGACGGGATCGATCCCAACGTTGGTAGATGCCGCCACAGTCACCGGAGGAAGGATCTGATTTGGTCCAACTGTCTAATAACTGCACTTCATATTTACCCTGGAGATATACACCCGAATTAGATCCTTTCGCCATCATAAAATCCAACGCAATTTCAATATCTCCGAATTGCTGCTTTGTTATAAGTTGGGTACGGTTCTTTTCAGAGGGATGGTTTATTACAACGCCTTTGCCTTCTTTTATTTTCTCCAGCTCTCCTTTTTGGGTATAATTGCCCCAGGCATCCGCAGCAACGATCCAATTCTTCCCGGGATTTTCAAAAGCATTTAAATCATCTAATGAAATAGTCATCCAACCCTGATTATTTTCAGGATTATTTTGGCCGTAAACCGGTATGACTACAGAAAATAATAATGACATGCTTAAGGTTATGCTAACTATTCTCCTATTCATAATTTTCAGGTATACTTTAATTTATACTAACCATCATTTGTCAGCAGATTTGCTACTTATTGCCGTTTTGATTTTTGCTGCATTTCCTGCTTTATTTTTTTCTCCAGTTTTTGCTGCAGAAGGCTCAGCGGACAATTGATCTGTTGGCCAACAGGCTGCTGTCCCCGGTAAGTGATTACACGGATTTCCGAAGCCCCTTTTGGAATATCGAGCGGCGTACCTGTATATCGCGGATAAAAATTGTCGGGGTTTGCGCCGTCGAAAGTGTAATAAACATCTACCCCCGGGATTTCGCTGGCCAGCGTCACTTTTAAAGCATCATCGTTGCCTTTGGCTACGTCAATGATGGGATCATACATACTACGCGCGTATCTCACCTGTGCAGCATCCATATATTTAAATTGCTGCTCCACACGACGGATAAAATCCGGCCAGTTGCGTTTAGGCTTTGGTGACCAGCATACTTCTGCCAGTGCCAGAGCACGTGGCCAGGTCATATATTCCGCATGACGTCCGTTAGCAACAAACTCTGTCCATAAAGAACCTTGTCCTCCTATAATATTTTCCGCTGTCACACTATCGGGTACGGGATCAAACTGGTAACAAGTATACAACCGGAGATTACCGGGAGCGACAGGTTCTATAAACGGGTCACCCTGGCGCCGGCTGAGATAAGTATCCCATATGGGGGTCATGATCACCTGGTGCCCCATCCGGGCCGCTTGAATACCTTTGTTTATTCCGCGCCAGCACATTACAACCGTACCGGGGGCCAGCCCGCCTTCCATAATTTCATCCCAACCAATCATCTTCTTTCCTTTGGAATGAATGAGCTTTGCCAGTCTTTTTTCAAAATAGCTTTGTAATTGTTCCGGGGTAGTCAATCCTTCCCGTTTCATTAATGCCTGGTCTTCCTGATCATTCATCCAGTATTTTTTATTCGCCTCATCACCGCCAGTATGAATGAATGCGCCGGGAAACAGGCCAGCTACCTGTGTAAATATCTTATCCAATATCAACCAGGTGGAATCATTAGCCACGCAAAGCACGTTAGCTTCTCCCTGGGGTTTACTACCGGGGTTTACCCCGTACTGTTGTTTTGTGCAGGATAAACCCGGATAGGAAGCAATAAGCGCCAGGCTATGCGCTGGCACATCTATTTCGGGTACGATGGTAACAAACCGCTGCTGTGCATAAGCGACTACTTCACGAATATCATCCTGCGTATAATAACCACCGTCAGTAGCTTTCTCTCCTGGTTCAGGAGGTCCATAGCTTCTCCATTCTCCTGTACGGGGAACACGCCAGGCGCCGACCTTTGTAAGCTCCGGCAATCCTTTTATTTCAATACGCCACCCCTGATCATCGGTAAGGTGCCAGTGAAATACATTCAACTTATACTTAGACATTTCATCGATATACTGCTTTATAAATGCTTTCGAAAAAAAATGCCTGCTTACATCCAGCATTAATCCACGCCAGCCAAAGCGTGGGTAATCCGTTATATTGACACAAGGCATTTCCCAGGGCGTGTCTTTTATTACAGTATGGTTTCTGATGGCAGGTGGCAATAACTGCATCAGGGTTTGTATACCATAAAAAAGTCCTGGTGGCTTATTGGCCGCAATCATCACCTGCCGTGGTAATACCTGCAACGTGTACCCCTCATCACCTAACGTAGTATCCGGAACCGGGTTAATACGAAGTACAATAGCATGTGTGGCCTGTTCTTCTGTGCTTTGCTTTACAGTAAGATGATAACCTGTAGGAGAATTCAACATTTGCGCCAGCAGGGATGCCACCCCGGAGGCCTGTGCACCGGAAACAAGGATGCGGGTATCCGGTTTCAGTAAAAAAGATCCTTCCTGCATGGTTGCTGATACCGGCTCAGGCAGGAGATGTAATGCCTGCTTTTGCCCTACCGACTGTGTAGTCGTAAGTATGCAGATCGTTATTAACGTGGTAAATGAAAAAATAAATCGCTTCATGTCTGAAGAATATGGAATAGGGATTGTTCAACCTATCCGTGTCTGAAAAAAATAATTGCCTCCCTGTGTTTTAATTTTATTATCATTTTGACTTTTGCTGCATTTCCCGTTTTATTTTTTTATCCAGTTTTTGCTGCAGAAGGCTCAGCGGACAATTGATTTGTTGACCAATAGGCTGCTGCCCCCGGTAAGTAATCACACGGATTTCCGAAGCACCTTTCGGAATATCAAGCGGGGTACCTGTATATCGTGGATAAAAATTATCGGGATTGGTACCGTCAAAAGCGTAATAAACATCTACCCCCGGGATTTCGCTGGCCAGCGTGACGTTTAAAGAATCGTTGTTGCCTTTGGCCACGTCGATGATGGGATCATACATACTACGCGCGTATTTCACCTGTGCAGCATCCATGTACTTAAATTGCTGCTCCACCCGGCGAATAAAATCCGGCCAGTTATTTTTGCCGGCGGGCGACCAAAAGACTTCAGCCAATGCCAATGAGCGTGGCCAGGTCATGTAGGCTACCTGACGTTCATTCGGGACGGATTCTGTCCACAGATTACCTTGTCCGCCAAGAATATATTTCGGGTCTACGCTATCAGGAAGTGGGTTGAAATCATAACATGTTTTCAGGCGCAGCATTCCATAAGTATTTGGTTCAATTAACGGATCACCCTGGTATAGATCCAGGTATGCCTGGCCCCATGGCGACATCACTACCGGATGCTTTTGTTTAGCCGCATTGATGCCGGGGTTCATGCCGCGCCAGGACATTACAGCAATATCAGTTGGTAATCCATCGTGCAGTATCTCGTCCCAGCCCATCATCTTTTTACCTTTGGACACAATGAGTTGATGCATCTTTTTTTCAAAATAAGGTTGTAAACCTCCCTGGATCGTTACCCCGAGTTTTTTAGCCAGTGCCAGGTCTTTCGGGCAGGTTTCCCAAAAACTTTTATGCGCTTCATCGCCGCCAACATGTATATATTCTCCCGGGAACAATGCGGCTAGTTGTGTAAATACTTTATCCAGTATCAGCCAGGTGGAATCGTTCGCCACACACAGTACATTATTGATCTCCTTTTTAAGGAACCTGCTGCCGGGGTTAACATCATACTTTTGTTGCGTACAAGACAATTCAGGGTAAGAAGCAATTAAAGCCAGACAGTGGGCTGGTACATCTATCTCCGGCACAATGGTTACAAAACGTTCTTTTGCATAGGCCACTACTTCCCGGATATCTTCCTGTGTATAATAGCCTCCGGCAGTAGCTTTCTCTCCGGGTTGCGGTGGAGCAAAGGACCACCATTTCCCGCTGCGGGGCACGCGCCAGGCGCCTGTTGTGGTAAGCTCCGGCAATCCTTTTATTTCAATGCGCCAACCCTGGTCATCTGAAAGGTGCCAATGAAATACATTGAATTTATACCGGGCTATTTCGTCGATGTATTGCTTTACAAATGCTTTGGAAAAGAAGTGCCTGCTCACATCCAGCATCAGACCTCGCCAGCCAAAACGTGGGTGATCCGTTATATTGACACAAGGGATTTTCCAGGGCGTGTCTTTTACAACAGTATGACTACCTATGACAGGAGGTAATAACTGCATCAGGGTTTGTATGCCATAAAAAAGCCCCTGTGGCTTATTAGCTGCAACAACTACCTGCTTCGGCAATACCTGCAACGTATAGCCTTCCTCACCTAACGCAGCATTGTGGCTGGAATTTATGCGAAGTACGATAGCATTTCCTTCCTGCCCCCCTTTACTTACTGTTGTTGCCAGCTGGTAACCTGTTGGTGCATTCAACATTTGCGTCAGCAAGGATGCCACTCCGGAAACGTCTTTGCCTGAAACAACGATGCGGGTGTTTGGCTTCAATAAAAAAGATCCTTTCAGTACGGTGGTTGATACCGGCTCGGGTATAATGTGTAATACCTGTTTTTGTTTTTCCGGCTGGGCTACAACACCATGCCACATCACCATTGCTGAAAAAATCAAAAAAGTAAGTTTTCTCATTTTTTAGTATGTTTTTTATATCCTGTTTTCCAGAGATCTACTTTCACATTATTTTGTAAAGATTTACCCGGCGTGCTTCTTCCGTTTGCAACATACTGTTCCATCAAACCGGTAAGTTGTTTTACCACATCCGGATGTTGTGTTGCTACATTTAATTGCTCGGAAACATCTGATTGCATGTTGTACAATTGAACAAGCGGCAAGCCTTCCTGGTATGCTTTATCATTTTTCGGAGATGCCCACCCGCCTGAACCAGGGCAAAACTCCAGTTTCCATTTACCCTGCTGAATAGAAAAATTTCCGTCAATTGATGCGTACACAATCGCTGGCCGAACCGGTTTCTTTGTTTTGCCTGACAGGTAGGGCAAGATGCTGTAACTGTCTTCTGCTGCATCTTCCGGCAATTTTACCTGTAAGATACCGGCACTGGTTGCCATAAAATCTGTGAGTGATACCAGGTCGTTGCTTACCGTTCCTGCTTTGATCTTTCCAGGCCAACGGACAACCAGCGGAATACGATGACCTCCTTCCCAGATATCGGCTTTATACCCGCGGAAGGTATAGCTAGGGTAATGACCTATTTTTTCTACGTTATACTTATTTAGAACATAAGGAGCAAAGCCATTGTCGCTGGTGAAGAATATGATTGTTTTGCCTGCTATCCCCATGGAATCCAATGTTTTCATTACTTGTCCTACAGCCCAATCGGTTTCCATCACATAATCACCATATTCTGTTACCCCGCTTTTTCCCTCAAAGTTTTTTCCTGGAACAACAGGTGTGTGTGGAGAGGGCAATGCGAAGTATAAAAAGAAAGGTTGTTGCTTCCCGGCCTGTGTAGTAATAATCTCCTGCGCTTTACGGGTAATGGAAGGGAGTACATTCACCGCTTCGAAATCTTTTTCTGCCGGGCCACTGCGGCCATATTTCTTCGTAACCGTGGGCACTCCGATGGTTTTGTTGTTTTCAATAAAAACATACGGCGGCATATCCAGGGAAGCACTGATGCCATAAAAATAATCGAACCCTCTTGTATTGGGTCCTTGTGCTATGGGCTTGCTGTAATCTATTTCCCAGCCTGTTTTTATTTCAGTATACCCCTGCTTCACAGGCCAATCCATACCCAAGTGCCATTTACCGACACAGGCCGTATAGTAGTTTTGCTGTTTAAAAAGATCAGCTACCGTAAAGCGTGCGGATTCAATCAAAGGAGGAGAATAGCCATATAATACGCCTGATTGTAAATCTGAACGCCAGGGATATCTTCCTGTAAGAATACTATACCTTGAAGGTGTACACACCGCAGATGCCGAATGAGCAGCGGTGAATTTCATTCCTTCTGACGCCAGCCTGTCAATGTTCGGAGTAGGTATTTTACCTTCGGGATTAAAGCATTTCACATCTCCGTATCCTAAATCATCTGCCAGGATATAAACAACATTCACATCACTTGTCTGGCGGTTATTTTCTTCCACATTTTTCGGTGTATGACATGACATCACGAACAAGCTGAAAATAAAATACCCAAAAGAGGATTTAAATTTTCGTTTTAAAATAACAGGCTGCATATCCAGGTAACTTTTCATTTCAATCCATTTAAGTATTTTCAAAATATACTGCCGGTAGCGTATTTCGTTGCTATATCATTGTTATCAGCTTTCTGTACCGCCAGGTAAAAGGGATAAACAAGCCCACCACCCTTTTTACTGTACCAGCATTCTACCCTGTAATCACCTGCAGGTATGAACATCTTATCAACCGTAATACTATTACTGGTTGTATCGGTATTATCCACGGTTACCTGGTAAGGAGCAAAGCGGATCATCATTGTACCTGCGGCTTTGAACCCGGATAGGAAATCGGCCTTTATATGATAATATCCCGATTGCGCCACCTGTACATCCCAGTACCCGTACACATCTTCCTGTAGCCACATAGGCGGAACCCCCCTGGCATCATTCCTGTTCAGTATTATCAGCGGTTGTTTATCAGCCCCTAATACCGCGCGTTGTATACCGAGATGCGGGCTTTCCAATGCTTTCGAAAGCCATTTGTCAAAAGCATTTTTCAGATCAGCAGCTACTTGGGGGTGCCTGGGTAGGATATTGTTTGTTTCTAAGGAATCTTTCCTGATATCATATACTTCCAATGCACTCAATGGGGAAGATGCAGCGGTATGCCCTACCAGTTTATAATCCCCTTTCCGTACAGCAATATTTCTATAAGCTTCAGGATATCCTCTTTGCCAATAAAAGAATAAGTACCTGTTTTTAAATATATTCATGACGTTAGCAGGATTTCTTCCTTCCAACAAGGGTAGAAAGCTGATACCGTCTATTTGTTGCTTTCCTTTTTTTGCAGGTATATCAAGCATATCCAACAGGGTGGGCAATACATCAATACCTGCGAGCGTTTCAGGGATCTTACCAGCCTTAAAGCCTTTATAGTAAAAGAAACATGGAACTTTTATACCACCTTCATATACACTGGCTTTATGCCCTCTTAATCCCAGCTTGAATCTTGGCTGAGCCGGGCCATTATCCGACATAAAAATGACCAGGGTATTATCCAGCAATCCCTCCTGCCGTAGTGAAGTCATTAATCTTCCGACATTATCATCAATATTCGTGACCATACCATATACCCGCTTAGCTGCTTCTATACTTTGCTCATTCATCTCAGGCAACATAAACTCACTGCCTGCCTGCTTCATTTCTTTGTCCAGATTCCGGTATAAATCGTAATATTTCTGCGGTACCTGCAGCGGGGCATGAGGAGCATTGAATGCCAGGTAAACGAAAAAAGGTTGTTTTTTATGCTGTTGAATAAAAGAGATGGCTGCATCCGTAAATCCATCTGAACAATATTGATTTGTTTTTACAGGTTTACTATTGCTGTATAATACAGGTCCGAAGTAAGCACTGTCTTTGCGGGAGAAATTAGCTACATCTCCCGGCTGGGCTAATCCTCCGCCATCGAAAACCAGGGATTCGTCAAATCCCTGGTCAACGGGACGGAAAGGATAATTATCTCCCAGATGCCATTTGCCGAAAATTGCTGTTGTATATTTTTTCTCTTTCAGATATTCCGCTATGGTTACTTCCCGGCTATCCATGATAGCACCGCCATTATACGTATCATGCATCCCTGTTTTTATAGAATACCTGCCGGTCATCAATGTAGCGCGTGTAGGTGCACAAACAGGGCACACGTAAAAATTACTGAGTTGTGTACTGTGTATAGCCAGGGAGTCAATATGAGGTGTTTTAATAAAAGGATTATGCTGGTATCCGAGATCTCCTATGCCCTGGTCATCAGTAAGAATGAAAATAATATTTGGTTTCAGTGCTACAGCAGCATGCCTGTCCTGTGCTGTCGTAACGGCACTGCAGGACAATAAGAGCATGAAGAGCATGAATTGAGAAGCATATCTACATTTTATCTTCTCTTCTTTTCTGAAAAAAAACATAATTCTACGAGTTCAAAAAGTCAGCGGATCAACAATTATTTTACACCACATCAGGGCATTATATTCCAGTCCCGTCTGACAGGCAGACAGATTAATGATCAATCAATTTGATGTAATCAGGTAAAAGAAGAAATCCTTTGAAGAATATCAACAAGAAATGATTAAGAAATAACGGGTATTTCTATATTTATCATTCCTTGCTGATGATTCATGTCTAACTTCAACAAACACTAAAAAGAAATCTCCAATCGTTTCCTTTACCATCCACTTACCATCCGGGATTCTTTGTCAGGCTGAGATTCATTACAATTTCATTCATCGGGAATGGCATCAGATAGTTTTTATCAGGATTAAACTGATACCCGGAAGGTAATTGTGTTTTAAAGGGTTGAATATAATTTTCATCATCTTTGGTAATCGTTTTTCCTGAGCCGTTATTCATGATGGGTTCGAAATAGGCGCCCCGGAAATTCTGACCGATGATCAACTTCGCTGCTGCCCATCTTCTGATATCATCGAATCGAAAATCTTCCCCTAATAATTCTACACGGCGTTCTCTTCTGATCTCCTGTATCTGAGGTAGAAGCGTATAACCATAATCCGGCCAGTCAGGATCCGTAGTGATCGCGCTCACCGTGAGTGGCGGCATATTTACGCTGGCCCTCGCCCGCAGCTTGTTAATCGTAATATTAGCTACTGCCTGGTCAAATTCTCCCAGTTCTGCCTTCGCTTCTGCATAGTTCAGCAACACTTCCCCGTAGCGGAAAAAGACAGTGATCATATCCCATGTCTTGGCATTTTGTGTCGGACTTTCGAGATCATATGTATAAAACTTCTGGCTGGTATAACCGGTAGGTTGGTATTGCCCCGCTGCATCTACTGTGGTAAATGGATTCACGAAGAAGGTGGTATCACCTTTTGCTGAAATTCTATAGATCTCTCCTGGCGTGAATACGGACATATCCAACCGTGGGTCCCTGTTTTTCCCGATGTCAGCCAGAGATTGCTCCCCCTGATAAAGAGGGCTCACACTGATGGGCAGCCCATCTGTACAGAGGAAGCTTCTGATGGCTGACCTTGTATAGCCAACTTTATGCGGCCATTGGTTGATATCGGGGTTACCAAATATTTCTCTTCCTCCTCCACCGAACTTCAGGTTACTGAACTGACGCGCAAAGATGATTTCTTTGATAGGAATCTGCGCACCTGCAATAGTATGATCATTATGTACCTTCTGGAAATCATCGTCCAATGTATAGCCGTAAACATCGATTAACAATTTAGCTGCATCAGCGGCCACACGCAGAAACCGGGCATAATCACCGCCCTGCACACCAAAAGGTGTACCATTGTGGTATTTTTCCCAGGTTCCCTCAAAAAGCGCAATCCTCGATTTGAACGCCAGGGCAGCGTCTTTGTTGATACGTTGGTATTCACTGCTTTGTTTGAGCTGAGTCTTTGTCTTTAACAGGCTGATGGCCTTATCCAGGTCCGAAAGAATAAAGTCAGCCACTGAATCACGCCGCGACCTGAGCACGTATAATTGTTCATCAGTACTCTTTAAAGGTTCTTTAACCAGTTGAGCGGCTCCTACTCTTTTCAGTACTTCAAAGTAATGCCATGCCCTTATGAAAT
The DNA here is from genome assembly GCF_040567655.1 of Chitinophaga sp. H8. Lineage (NCBI taxonomy): Bacteria > Pseudomonadati > Bacteroidota > Chitinophagia > Chitinophagales > Chitinophagaceae > Chitinophaga > Chitinophaga defluvii. The sequence continues at coordinate 2,570,426 of NZ_JBEXAC010000001.1, forward strand.
AAGCTTCTCCCTTAAATTGATTACCATCTGCTTCTGTCACCTTATCCATATTGGCAATCATAATGTTGACGTCCCGGATGTTTTTGTAATACGATCCGATGGCATCCACTGTTGGCTGGGTTAGCCCGTTCATCCAGGTAGAGGCGCCATCGGTTGACAACGCATTATCAGAACCATCATCCATTGTATACTGGTTCTTCCATGAGTTGAGGTATAAGCTGTTCACATAGAGTTGCAGGTCATTGGCTGTTTTCCAGAATTCAGGTTCTGAGATCGTGTCCTGGGGTGCACGATCCAGGAAATCTTTACGACAGCCTGCAATGAATGTTACTAAAACAAAGAACGATATTATAAATTTTAACTTTTTCATGTTTTGACGTTTTTGCTTGATTCTTCCATTAAAAAGTAACATTACAACCAAAGGAAAATACCTTCTGTAGTGGGTAATTACCATAGCTGCTCAGTTCCGGGTCAAAAAACATGTACTTGGTGCTGGTAAAAAGATTTTCGCCGGAGAAGTAGAAACGAAGCTGGCTGGCCTTAATTCTACTGATCAGTGAAACAGGAAGGCTGTAACCGATCTGTAAAGATTTCAACCGTAAATAAGCCTTGTTTTGCAAATAACGATCGGTGGTAGCTTTGTTCATGGTGGTACGCGCTGTGGATGCGCCACCGAAATAGGGTTTCGGAAAATAGGCATTGGGGTTATCGGACCTCCAATAGTCTTCCTGCCCTTGTAATATAACAACACCTCCTTCACCCTGGCTTGGGCCCCAGAATGCATTCTGCACGCCGCCACCGGGCCATATAGCCTGTTTACCTACACCCTGTATCATAAAGCTCAGATCGATCCCCTTGTAGTTGGCACCTGCGTATACGCCGTATTTATACCGGGCTTGGCTGTTACCAATGACAGTAAGATCACCATGATCATCTGCCGTTTTCTTCCCGTCGTTAATCACGTTATCTCCATTCATATCGCGGTATTTTACGTCGCCGGGGGTCCAGTTACCACTAAAAATGAAGGATTGATCTACACCCCGTTTCGTCACCTCTTCTTCAGACTGATAAAGTCCGTCCGTTTTGTAGCCCCAGATCTCACCAATTACCTGTCCTTTATAAAAAGTACTCAACAGGTTTAGTGGGTTGTTGTAACTGGTTACCACAGAACGGTGGTCAGACAAATTAGCATTGACAAAATAGCTGAAGCCGTTGCCAAGGGATTGCTTCCAGTTGACCTGTACTTCCCATCCTCTTGTTCTTAAAGAGCCATCATTATTTCTCGGTACTGTTCCGCCATATATCTGAGGTGTTGCCATTCCGGGGCCAACCAGGTTATTGATATCTGACTGGTACCAATCGGCTGCGATATATAACCTGTTATCGAACATATACATATCCAACCCGATATCTTTGGTATTTACCTTTTCCCAGGTAAGACTCGTGGTGGTTTCATTCGGAGGCAGTACGAGGAAAGGTTTTTCCCCTCCCAGCAGGTAATTTCCTATTGAGTTTGTCATGAGTGGTATATACAGGTAATTAGCTACGTTCTGATTACCGATAGCGCCCCATGATCCGCGGAACTTCAGCATGCTGATGTGTTCTTTGAGTGGGAAGAAATTTTCTTTGGCAATATTATAGCCAACAGAAACGGAAGGGAATGTTCCCCAGCGACTGCCGGGTGCAAACCTGGAAGAGCCGTCCCTGCGTACATTTGCTTCAAACAGATATTTCTCATTAAAATTATAATTCAGTCTGCCGAAATAGCTTTGGGTTGCCCAATGTCCTTTATCATCAGCTGGTGTTTTCACCCCAACCGAAGTACTTAAAGAAGGGACATTATCGGTCAGCAAATAAGTAGCATTACCACTAATGCCGAAGATCGTCTGCAATTCCTGCTGGTAACCCACTAATCCACCGATATAATGCCCACCGATTTGCCGGTAATAAGTACTGGTAATATTGGGAGAAGTGTACGTAGATGTTCGGGCGGTGGCTATGTATTTGGTTTGGGTTTGATTCAACCCATACAATTTGGTCGAATCAGGTTGAAGCTGATAGAATGTATTCGCAATGTCTGTTTGCGTATAATTGGTATAGGTATAATTATACTGCAGCGTGGTCACCCAATTTTTAACAGGCTCCAGGCGTATAGTGGGCGACAAGACCCATTGGGTGGTTTTCCGCTGTTCTTTTTCATTCAGCCCGGAGTTGATACCGGATGCATTTAAAAAGCCTCCTGCCGGGTTGTATAAAGGCAGCGTAGGGGCATTCCGGGCCACGCGGTTCATAAAGAAATCACGCCCATCTGCACTAATATCCCAGGGGTAGCTGTCCTCAGATCCTACAAACTTGGTGATCAGACCTACTTTCAGCCAGTTGAGTGGTGTTGATTCAATCCTTCCGCTCAATGTTTTCCTGGTATATTGTTCGGAAGCATATCTTGAAATACCGTCTTCATGGAAGAAACCACCCGATAAAGCATAGCTGATATTCTTTCCGGATCCTGAGATACTGATGTTATGTGTTTGCCTGATAGCATTTTTCTTAAATAGTACGTCATACCAATCAGTGTTCGCGTTCCCGCCTAAACCCGAACCGGTAAAATCCCACCCGGTTCCGGCAGCATTCGGAACTACACCGGGCGTATTTACCGGATCCTGCATATATTGCTTGATTCTATCGATAGCCTCCTGGGTATATGGCTGGGCTATCCCGGTATTCACTGCTGCGGAATCCAGTATTAATGCAAAACTAAGTGCATCTACCTGCCGTGGGAAAGTAGTTGGTTGTGCAAGGGCATAGTTATAGGAATAAGAAACCTTCATACCACCGCCTTCCGTTCCGGTTTTTGTAGTGATCAGAATAACACCATATGCTGCCCTTGCGCCATAGATAGCGGTAGAAGCCGCATCTTTTAATATTGAAATAGATTTAACGTTGTTCGGGTCCACATCATTCAGCTCCATCGGAACACCATCTACCAGTACAAATGGCTGTCCCAATGTAAAAGACGCTCCGCCCGCAGAATTTGATAATGAGCCCAATCCGCGGATATTGACAGAATTGCCTACCCCAGGTTGCCCTGAAGATGTAGTTGCCTGGATATTTAAGCCGGGCACCGCGCCCTGCAACACCTGTTCCAGGTTAGACGCCGGCCGGTCCGCCAGTTGTTCTCCGCTGATCTGGGTGATCGCTCCTGTGAGGTTCTCTTTCTTCTGAACTCCATATCCAACGGTGACCAATTCATTCAATACAGATACACTTTTTAGCAGGACCACATCAATACCTGACCGGCCGTCCACCGCTTTTTCCAGCCTGGTATATCCGATGAAAGAAAATACTAGTGTACCATTACCATCCGCCAGGGTAAGGGAATAATAGCCATTTGCATCGGTAACAGTGCCCGTGGATTGGCCCTTCAGGCCCACACTTACGCCCGATAAGGGATTGCCCGACTCATCGGTGACCCTGCCTTTGACCACAAATGGCGGAACGGCAACTATTCCCTGTAATGCCATATTTACGGGCAATGCCACTTTCGGTAATACTACCACCGTCTTGTTTCCAATACGATAGTTCAGCGGATAATTTTTAAAACAGATAGCGAGGATTTGCGGGACAGTAGCATCCTTCACAGATACGCTTACAGAAGGTGCATTCTTTACATCTTCATCGTTGTACAGAAACTGGTAATCCGTTTCCTGCTGGATGACACTGAGTACCTCAGACAGTTTTACGTCTTTGAGATTCAAGGTAAGTTTCGTCTCCTGCGAATAACCTGTTGCATATAGATTTACTACACATGCCAGGGTCAAAAATACTGTAATACGCATGGCGCGGAGAATTAATGCCGTCATGCCACGCCCGGCAAACCGGCCTTGGATAAATAGATTTTTCTGCATACTTTCGTACGATTAAGGGTAGATAATACCTGTTCACGCTCGCCTGCCTAAGCATTAGCATAGGTAGGTTTCAACCGGAATGAACAGATTATTTCGACTTTGATCCGGGAATGTAGCCGCATTCCCGGTTTTTTTTGGTTGATATATACGTATTATTTCTTCACATGCAATTCATTATCTTTAAATGTAAACCCTACTTTCCCTGTTAGTTCTATTAAATGTAAAATACCGGATATCTCCTCGTATCGCTGGATACGGCCGGTAAAGTGGAACAAGGTATCTACGCCGTCATCGTACTTTACCTCTATATTATACCATCGCGATAATTTCCGCATCAGGCTTCCCAAAGATTCACTGTCAAAAATAAACATACCGTTTTTCCATGCTAGTGCCGCTTCTACATTGACTTTATTTACCTGGATCGCACGATCATTCTTCGTGATCACGGCTTCATAACCAGGCTTTAATATTACACCGTCTCTTTTTTTTGCAGACTGCCCAACATCATTAATTAAAACGGATCCTTCCGCCAAAGCTGTTTTTTGTATAGGATCATCCGGATAAGAACTCACATTAAACTTTGTTCCCAATACGGTAATATCCATCTTGTCTGCATTTACCATAAACGGGTGTGCAGCATCTTTCGCTACTTCAAAATATGCCTCCCCACTCAAATATACTTTCCGTTCTTTCCCGTTGAACTGTGTCGGATAACGTAAGGATGATGCAGCATTGAGCCATACTTTTGTGCCGTCTGACAACACTATCCGATATTCACCACCAGGGGGAATTACCAATGTGTTGTACAACGTTTCCGCCTGAAGATCCCCAGGACCAGACGCATAACTCAGTACGCTTGAGTCGTTGCGTACTTTCGTGCCATCTTTTTCTGTGATGGCTTCCTGATGGTTGTCCACCAGGTTGATTTTTTTTCCATTTGCCAAAATCAGTTGCGCCACTTTTCCCTGCGGCAAAATATGCACACTGGCTAAATCCTTTGTTGTTGCGCTTTTCTGTCCCTGGCCACTAAAGAGATACCACCCTGCTCCGCAAATTAAAATAAGCGGTAAAATGATGGCAGCATACCGCAGTGCTTTGTAAACGAACATCCGCCCCGGTAGTTGCTTTCTGGAATTCCTTTCTGACAGCCGTTTCCAGTATACTTTTTTATCCTTCTTATTCTCCCAGTATGCTACCTGTGCTTCCAGATAAAGCGGGTCGGTCAGGCGCTCCCAAAGCTTTTTATTTTCATCGCTCTCTGCTACCCACGCTTCCAGTTGCGCCGCTTCCTCTGAAGACAATTTAGTGCTCAGAGATTTAGCAATTAATCCGGCTATTTCATAGTATCGTTCGTCCTGTATCATATGCGTAATTATAATAGAAACAACCTTAAATGAAAAAAGGGTGAAAGGGGGAAAAAAAATATTTCTGCATCCCGGCAAAAGTGCTCAATTCACCTTGCTTTTCTTCACATGTTTCATGATCAGCGCTTTCCTTGCATTTGCCTTATCAGTCTGCAATCTGTCCACTACCAGGTTATCAACATCCACGGCAATAACAGCTGGTCTTGGGTCCGGGTGTTCGCTTTTCAGCGTACAATTAATGATATCAATATCTTTAACATGCCTGATAAATAATCCGTAACAGGGCAAATTACCCCATACGGTTGGCTGAGGATAACCGTTTTCAAACTCTTTTACTTTTTCCATGTCTGAGATATATTCCCCTGGCTTCAAATCCCCCTGGTTAAAGATCCTGATATTGCTTAAATAAATATTTTCAATCCTGGCATCCGGAACACCTGTTATAGACGAAGAATAATTACCTGTATTATAGGCAAGGATATTGGATAGCTGTACATTTCTCATTTGGCCATTAGCCGGATCAGGAGCAGCAGAAGCATGTTTCCGGTTCCTGGTCCCTAACCGCACATAGAGTGCGCAATCAGTACCCTGGATCAACATATTATTTATACTAACGCCATTCATGATGCCGCCATCCACCATTTCCAGGGAGATACCCGTGATGCCGTGCCGGGGAGTTTTAAATGCCGGCTTTGAAGTAGACCTGGAAGGTTTAATCACACAATTGGAAATATTGATATTTCGGAATCCACCGGTTGATTCTGTACCGCATTTAATAGCATTGGCGAAGCTGCTGACGATACAGTTGGTAACAGTAATATCCTCACTGGCGCCGGTACTGCTACTTTTTATTACGATCCCGTCATCATCGGAGTCTATGATACTATTACTGAGTACGAATCTCCTGCAACCATCAATATCAAGACCATCATTGTTTTTGCTCCCGTGATTAAATACCTTGATATTATTTACCATGACATCCTCACAATCATAATAATGTTGGTTCCAGAACCCTGCATGAGTGAGCGATACCCCGTCAACAGTCACGTTTTTGCAGGAAATAAAAAGAAGATTTCGTGGCCTTCCATCCCGGACTCCCTTGGGGAATGTTTTAGGATCAGGACGTTGCCGTCCGCCATTGCCATCAATAATTCCGAAACCCGTAATGGATATATTACTGGCTCCTTCCGCAAATATCAGGGAGCACCATCCGTATAGATCCTGGTAGGAGTTGTAAGATGTTTTTGCCGGACCAGGAAAATCTTTGCTATCCACACTTGCGTACAAAGTAGCGCCCTGTTCAAAATGGAGGTCAACATTGCTTTTCAAATAGATAGTTCCTGATTTATAGATACCCGCGGGGACAATAACGCTTCCCCCTCCCATCTTATTACAGGCATCAATGGCCTTGTTAAAAGCATTTGTACTTAATATATTGGTGTCATTTTTTGCGCCGTAATCCAGGATATTAAATGTTTGTGCATGGAGTGTAAGCACCACAAAGGATAGCCCTATGGCAAATAAAATCTTTCTGAGCATAATCTGGTTTGATAACTATAATAGAAACAACCCCGGATGAAAAAGGGGTGAAAAGAGAATGGACTTTTTTATTTCCCTGAGAAGTAAATAAGCGTGGTAAACCGGATCATTACAAATAGTGACTCAAAAATAAGGTGAGTGACGAACCTTTCAGCAGTCTTTTCAGCAGGTGAAGTCCTCTTGTCTTCTGGGTTTTTACAGTATTGACAGACACCTGTAAATGGTGGGCTATATCCTTATGCTTCATTCCCTCAAAATAACTGAGATGCAGTACATTACGGCAACCTGCGGGCAGCTTCTCCAATGCCTGGAATACATTTTCCAATACTTCCGATTCAATGATACGGATCATGGCATCGCTTTCCCATTCTTCTTCTAATGAGCCCTCATATTTACGCACAACTTTACCATGCTTATAAATGTTCAGACAACGGTTTTTAACCGTGATATACAGGAAAGCCTTGATCGAATTCAAATCCGGGAAATGTTCACGTCTCTGCCAAAGTTTTGCAAAGGCCTCCTGTACCACATCTTCCGCATCCTGATCTGTAGCCAGGAACGTGGAAGCAAAGTAGCATAATCGCGTATGATATTTTTCAAATATCTCACGAAAAACCTGTTCATTCCCCTGAAGTAAACCTGTTATGTAAAATTCTTCATTCATTATGAAGTCTTTCCCTAAATAGTATTAGTAACAGTTAAAAGTGGTTATAACCCCCTACCCTTTTTTATGTTGTACTAACTTTAAAAATTTCATTAACGTGTGATGAGGATAGGCTTAAAGTTGCAATACATATCATTACAACTAAGTCAGGAAATGTAAATATACGTTTTGATTTGATACCTATCTATACAACTTATATTGGAGTTATATTTATCAAGGTCTGCAATCACAGTTATTTAAATCATTGACCGAAATCCCTAATATAAGAACAATTACCAAGAAGTGTAACCGTGGGGAAGCGGTTACCGCAAGAAGATGATGTGTGAAATTGTTGTAGGATTGTTGTAGTGAGGGTTTGATGTTGTAGTGATTTCACACAAAAAGCATCACCTCATAAAACGGAAAAACCCGCTCTAAGAGCGGGTTTCATCTTTTGTGCCCAGAACAGGAATCGAACCTGCACATCCTTGCGAATACAAGATTTTGAGTCTAGCGCGTCTACCAGTTCCGCCATCTGGGCTCAAAGCAATTGTGCGTAATGCTTCATCAATTGCGGGCTGCAAATGTAGAAAATCTTTCTTTAATCCGCAAGAAATATTTTCGCTTAAAGTAAAATATTTTAAGTTTTTCCAGCGCTACAGCGGATATCAGGCTGTCATCATAGGTATCTATAATGGATCTTACCTCACTATATAGCGCATTTTCCATGGCAACAATCTGATGCTGCAAGGCTACTATTTCATTTTCCTCAGGATCAAATTCCAGCTCTACCAGGCTTTCATTCAATTCCATCATCTCCATTAAAAAGGCAGAAGGTAATTGAAATTTCTCCGTGTCTTCCAGGAGCCCTTTTTGCTGCAGTACATACTGTAAGAGTAATTCAGGGTTGCCTAATACTTTAAACCCCTTGTTTACCTCCGCAGATTGCTGAAGTACATGTGCCTGGGCGTCCGTATCAGCCAGCGTATGCATGTCAGGGTGGTATTGCCTGCTTAGCTCATAATACCGCTGTTTAAGCAGGGCACTATCAATATGCAGGGAAACGGGGATATTAAATAGTTCGAAATAGTTGGTAGCCATAATTGCAACTTATACAAGAGGTGGCAAAATTAAAACATGTTCCTTATATCCCGCAGTAATAAAATATGCTGTAAATTGAAACATGGAAAACACGTTGCACATAGGACTTATCAGAGAAGAAAAAACACCACATGATAACCGGGTGGCATTCAGCCCAAGGCAATGCCAATGGATCATGCAACATTATCCTCACGTAAAAATCACGGTTCAGCCGGCCTCCTACCGGTGCTTTACTGATGCAGAATATAGCCGCGCAGGCATTACCCTGGCAGAAGACCTTTCCCATTGCCAGATACTGTTAGGCATCAAAGAAGTGCCGGCCGATAAATTAATACCTGGTAAAACGTACCTCTTTTTTTCCCATACAAAAAAGAAGCAGCCGCATAACAAAAAGATGTTGCAAACCATCCTGGAAAAGGATATCACCTTAGTAGATTACGAATGCCTGGTTCATGAAGACGGACAGCGTATCCTGGGCTTCGGCTTCTTTGCCGGTGTGGTAGGCGCCCATAATGGGTTGCAGGCATATGGGAAAAAAACAGGGTTATTCAGTTTCAAACCAGTACATGCCTGTCATGATTTTCAGGAATTGATTACACATTACTTTGGTGTAAAATTACCACCGCTGAAAATCGTGGCTACGGGCTCCGGCCGGGTAGCCGCAGGTATATTAGAGATCATGGGATTGCTGGGTATTAAATATATTACCCCCGAAGAGTTTTTAATGAACCAGTATGCATACCCGGTATATACACAACTCAAAGCGGGGGAATTATACCTGCGTAAATCTGACAAAACCTACAGCCGGGATGACTTTCACGCACATCCGGAGGCCTATGAATGCAGGTTCCTCCCCTTTGTTACGGCCAGTGATATCCTGATGAATGGCATCTATTGGGAACAACGGATTGCCCCGCTCTTTACCTGGGCAGACATTGCAAAAGATAATTTCAGGATCCAGGTAATTGCAGATATTACGGATGATACCAATGGCTCTGTTCCCTGCAATATCGACGATAGCACTATTGAAGACCCTGTATATGGGGTTGACCGTATATCCAGACAAAAAACAGCGCCTTATCTCCCGGGCACTATTGACATGATGTGCGTGAGTAATCTGCCGAATGAACTGCCCAGAGATGCATCACAGTACTTTGGCGACCAGCTGATGAAATATGTTTTTGAAGATTTACTCCGCCCGGATAGTCAACTGATCAATAATGCTACCATTGTGAAAGCGGGTAAACTGACGCCTAAATTTGATTACCTGGAAGATTACGCACGGTAAGGGATATGCCCCGCTTACAGGTACAGGTAATAATCTTTTAAGAGGGATACAAACTCGGGTGTGTATGCTTTCTCCTCATCATAAATAGACATAGTAGTGGTAATGGTTTGTGTAACCTCTTTTCCAAAGATGCCCACCGTTCTGAAAAAATCATGCTGCGGTGTTTGCCTGATATATAATACCTGTTGTAAATGATATCCCCCCTGCTGCGCCTGAAGCATAAACGAGTCAAAAGAAGTATAAGGTAATAACACGGAAAACCGCCCTGTAGGAGTCAGTTGTTGTTGGATGGCGAGCAACAACTCCCGGTAATTAAGCGTGGTAGCATGCATGGCCTGATTGCGCTGGTGATTGTTACTCTTTAGCGCAGCTTCATAAAAGGGAGGATTGGTAATGATAAAATCAAAGCAGCGCCCACTCTCCCATTCCCGTATATCGGCACTGGCTACCTGCAGGCGTGCGGCCCATGGGGAAGCGGAAAAGTTCTGTTGTGCCTGCACGTAAGCCGGCAAATCCAATTCTATCGCCGTGATCAGCGCTTCCGTTTTTTGTGCCAGCATTAAGCTCAGCAACCCCGTGCCCGCCCCTATGTCCAGTATATAGGCAGGTACCAGGTGAGTTTGCTCCAGGTATTGCGCGGTAAATGCGCCCTGCACACAAGCATCTGTACATACCTTCATGGCACAATGCTCCTGGTGAACGGTAAAGGCTTTGAACTTAAAATAATGGTTTGCCATCCTATTTTATTACGATACCCAGGTTAGGCAACCGCATATCACGATGTACGGATACTGGCTGACTTTGCCGGATACTGATGGTATGCAAATGATCGGGCGTATCTGCAAGTAAGGGTAATCCCTGCTTATACAACACCTGCGGCACTTTGGTATTGATCCCTAAAGTTACTTTTTTACTAAAGCGGTTATAAAACTTCACTACCAGCTGGTTCTTGCCCTGCTGTAAAGGCAATAATAATACTTCCTGCTGCGTAGCCCCTCTTTCGGGGTTATTATGCACCAGCTGCTCTTCTCCATTTAAGAATACCTGTATACCATCCCCACTGATCAGTTCTATCAGGTAAGGCTGTGCTTCTGCCGCTGTGATTTCCTGTAATACAAACCACCCGGTATTCCTGTCTGCCTCTATTTCATAGGTGGTATTGTTTTTCCAGTTGGTTTGTTTGGTCCAGGGCTTGTCGACAGCGTTAGGCCAGGGCTGGGTGGGATCAATATTCAGCTGACTGCCTGTTGTCCCGTCTATCCCACTCCTTACAGGTGCTGCCAGATATAGAGGGCCCCATTGTAAAGGGATGGCACTATTTTTCAGTGGCAACGTTAATTCACTCTCCAGCTTTACCGTTCTCGGCTTACCATCAGTCGTGACAACAATCACTTTATCTTTTTCACCCTGACTGAATACCAGGGAAGGCGTAACGCTTCCGGCTGTCTTAAATGTCCAGGAAGCGGCCACTGTACTGCGGTAATAACTCTCATAATCAATACCTGAAAAACTGTATTGTTTGATAGCATTACGCCTGCCAAGCTGAATGGGCGCAGTCCCGCTTGCCGTAATAACATGCGTAGGAATTATTTTATACCCACCTTTAAACGCTACTGTCAGTACTTTGATATCATTATCAAGATTAAATCCTGATGGCAGTGTAATGGTAATATCTGAGCCGGTATTATTGATCTTACATTTCAGTCGTTTACGTTTTTCCAGCAATACCACGCTTTCTATTTCTCCTTTTAAACCAGGCAATATGATAGTCCCATTAGCGGGTTGCTGTAACAGGTGTAAATAAAGTTTTCCGGGTTTAGCCGTCACTTCCCCCCAGGCAAAAGTGGTATCAAACGGATTGGCCGTAGTGCTATAGATCGCTTCTCCATTACGTTTCAGCCAGCTTCCATTCAGCAGTAATACTTCCTTTTCAAAATCTACTACAGAACCATCTCCGCGTGGACCGATATTCAATAAATAGTTACCTCCTCTGCTGGCTACCTTTATCAGCCCTTCCAGTTTTTCTTTTGCCTTATCAGTGGCTTTCCCATGTTGCTGCCAGGAGCGGTATCCCCAGGTTTCATCATATACAGAAGCCGGTGTTTGCCAGGGGGTAGCAATTTTATAATCAGGGTAATTGTTGTCTCCCATCACGCAAAAGTCGCCCGCATCATTCCCCAGGCGTCCGCTCACCATACAGGCAGGTTGCAGCCGGTGCACCAGTTCTGCCAGCTCCCAGCTTTGCTGTGATGTTTGAGAGCCCATATCAAACCACAGTTCAGAAATAGGTCCGTAATTCGTCAGCAATTCTGTGACCTGCTTTTTATTAAACTCATGATGTTCCGGCGTAATAGGATCACTGTTACTGCTGGTAATAGGATATGCCTCCGGAAAATGCCAGTCTATCAATGAAAAATACAAACCCAATTTAAGGCCCTGCCGTTTACAGGCATCTGCCAGTTCTTTTATTACATCCCGCTTAAAGGGAGTAGCTGCTACTACATTATAATCAGTGTAGGCAGAGTTAAACATGCAAAAGCCATCGTGATGTTTGGAGGTGATCACAACAGAGCGCATACCCGCTGCCTTAGCCAGCGATACAATACTATCTGCATTCCAGTAGGCAGGATTAAAACGTTTGGCCACATCTCCGTATACATCACTGTAAATTCCTGCATGCGATTGTATCTGTTCACTATATCCACGGGTTACCGGCTTGCCTTCCCATACCCCTCCCAATGTGGAATAGATAGCCCCCCAGTGGATAAACATGGAATACTTCTGGTGCTTCCATTCAGATAGTGCTTGTGCGTCCTGCGCTGCTACCGGCAGATATACGGCGAGCATACACAAACAAACAATCAGCATTTTTTTCATAATCGATGTAATAAGGTATAAATCTTAAAGGCCAATATAGGTTTCAGCTCAAAACGCCGCTCTTGCAGTAGGAACTGCATCCAGTCCTGCAAAATCGCCTGCCAGGTATTTATAATAAGCAGTCATTGCTATCATCGCAGCATTATCCGTGCAATATTCAAATTTGGGGATGTAATAGTTCCATTGATATCTGGCACTATACGTTTCCAATGCTTTTCTTAAACCACTATTGGCACTTACTCCGCCAGCAATAGCCACTTCCCGTATACCGGTTTCTTCCGCAGCTTTCACCAGTTTGTTCATCAGGATGCTTACAATCCTATCCTGGATGGAAGCACAGATATCAGCCAGATGGGTTTCTTTAAATGCCGCATCCTGCTGTACATTTTCCTGTAGAAAGTACAAGATGGCCGTTTTAAGGCCACTGAAACTGAAATCCAGCCCCGGTATACGCGGTTCCGGAAATTTAAACCTCGAAGGATTGCCCTCCCGGGCGTACTTGTCTATTAAAGGGCCTCCGGGATAAGGCAAACCCAGTAGCTTGGCACTTTTATCAAATGCCTCCCCGGCAGCATCGTCCAGTGTTTCCCCAATAATACGCATATTCAGGGGGCTTTCACATAACACGATCTGGGTATGCCCGCCGGAAACAGTCAGACACAGAAAAGGAAAGGCCGGTTTGGGGTCTTCAATAAAATTAGCCAGTACGTGCGCCTGCATATGATGCACACCTATCAGCGGAATATCCAATGCCAATGCCATCGACTTTGCAAAACAACTGCCTACCAGCAGTGAGCCTATCAGACCGGGCGACTGTGTAAAGGCAATGGCACTTAAGTCTTCTTTCTTAACGCCTGCGGCCTTCAGGGCCATATCTACCACCGGCACAATATTTTCCTGGTGCGCACGGGAGGCCAGCTCAGGTATCACCCCTCCATACTGCTCATGCACGCTCTGATTGGCAATTTTATTGGATAATATCTTACCATCTGCCAATACCGCTGCTCCGGTATCATCACAGGATGATTCTATTGCTAATATTTTGACTGACATAAGCTGCAAAGGTAACACGATTTTGGATGTAAAAAAGGCCATCCCCGCAGGAACAGCCTTCTCCATTTTTTATTGATTTACAGGAGGAATATGGCCAGGTAATGCCCCGCCACTGACCCACCAGTTTTACTTAATTACTTCTGATGGCTACTACCGGATCCAGCTTACTGGCAAAAAAAGCCGGGATAAAACCTGCCAACAATCCCACGATGGCGGATATGCTCAGCCCCAATATTACATTCTTCAGGGTTAATACGATTTCAAAGTTACTTCCTACTACCTGGGAGATACCCACAGTGCCAATAAATACGAAAAAAAGTCCCAGAAATCCGCCTATCAGGCATAATAAAATAGCCTCCAGCAGAAACTCCAATAAGATAATCCCTCTTTTTGCGCCTATCGCCTTTTTAAGGCCTATAATATTGGTACGTTCCTTTACGGTAACAAACATAATATTAGCAATCCCAAAACCGCCTACTATCAGCGAAAATATAGCGATCATACCTCCACCAATGTTAATGGCACCAAACATGCCGTTCAGGTCATTACTCAGCGTGGTAATCTCATTCAGTGCAAAATCGTCTTCCTGTGTTGGTTTCAAACGCCTGGTAGCCCTCATTACTCCCCGCAATTCATCCTTCAGCTGCCCTACCGTTATCTCTGGCTTCGCTTTTACCAGTATCAAAGGATCGGCATACCGGCGTTCATCTACGATTGTACGGGCAAACCGGTAAGGAAGGATAATCGAATTATCATAGTTAATGCCCCCTATCAAACTCTCCCCTTTCTTTTTTAATGTGCCTATTACCCTGCAATCACGGCCCGCGAAACGCACCACTTTGCCTAATGCTGTTTCAGGGTTGATAAAAAGCCCTTCCCATACATTCGCTCCCATAATAGCTACGTTCACGCCTGCATTGTTTTCGCTGTTGGTAAAATAACGCCCGTCCGTGATCTGCAACTCCTGGATCTTGTTAAAATCCTGGGTCACGCCAATCATTTCCACGCCCGTCATATAGTCATCCCGGTATTCTACTTTTTTGCCGCCGGAGGCAAACATAAAGGCAGTAGCGCCGGCACTATGTGTTTTTTCCTGTACCAGGCGCTGTTCCTTGATTTCAGGTAAAGGCCGGTTCATATATTTCCACCAGGGATAGTCACCTCCGCCACCCCAGGGCCATTTTTCAATGTAAATCACATCACTGCCCAATGCATTCACATCTTTGCGCACATTACGTTCCAGGCTGTCTGTTGCCGTAAATACCGCTATTATACAGAAGATGCCGATCGTGATACCCAGCAGGGAAAGAAACGTACGTAATTTGTTTACCCGCAACTCCTGCAACGCCATCCCAAGGCTGCTCCACAGTATTTTAAGTGTTGATAACATATTCCAAATTTAGCGCATTTATTTTGCTTCCCAATACGAATTTAAGCCATGATAAACAGGTTTGGGCACGCTGCCCTCCTAATTGTGGGCTACCGGTTATTAGGCCTTACAAACGGCAGCAACACAACGTTGCCAGTTCGCCATACACTATCCACCTTTTTCATTACCTTTGCACCCATTTTTCGGACATTTTATGAAGTACGCTAACGAAATCAGTAAAAGAAAATCATTTGCCATTATTGCCCACCCCGATGCCGGTAAAACTACCCTCACGGAAAAATTCCTGTTATTCGGGGGCGCTATCCAAACGGCGGGTGCTGTAAAATCCAACAAGATTAAAAAGCACACTACCTCCGACTTTATGGAAATAGAAAGGCAAAGAGGTATCTCTGTAGCTACTTCTGTAATGACATTCGAATATCGCGATATCCTGGTCAACCTCCTGGATACACCGGGTCACAAGGACTTTGCGGAAGATACCTACCGTACCCTTACTGCGGTAGACAGCGTAGTACTGGTGATCGACTGCGTAAAAGGGGTGGAAGAGCAAACCGAAAGATTGATGGAGGTATGCCGCATGCGGGATACTCCGGTAATCATTTTCGTTAACAAAATGGACCGGGATGGTAAATACCCGTTTGACCTGCTGGATGAGCTGGAAGAAAAATTACAGATCAAAGTACGTCCTTTAAGCTGGCCGATTAACATGGGCAAGGATTTTAAAGGGGTGTACAACCTCTATGATAAAAGCCTCGTTGCTTTTTCGCCGAATAAAAAAGCAACGGATGAAGATATCGTTCCTCTGGAAGACCTGAGCAGCAGCTATATAGATGAACATTTTAATGCACAGGATGCGAGCCAGCTGCGGGGCGATGTAGAGCTGATAGAAGGGGTTTATGATCCTTTTGACAAAACGGAATACCTGGCGGGAAAAATCGCACCGGTATTCTTTGGTAGTGCGGTCAATAACTTCGGGGTAAAAGACCTGCTGGACACCTTTGTGGAAATTGCACCTACTCCCCGCAACCGCGAAGCCAGCACCCGGGAAATTGACGTGTATGAAGATAAATTTACCGGCTTCATCTTTAAAATCCATGCCAACCTAGATCCCCGCCACCGTGACCGTATCGCTTTCCTGAGAGTATGCTCCGGCAAATTTGAGCGGAATAAGTTCTATCACCACGTAAGGCTGGATAAAGATGTACGCTTCAGCAACCCTTACAGCTTCCTGGCGCGTGAAAAGAATATTGTGGATGACGCATTTCCCGGTGATGTAGTTGGTTTGTTTGATACCGGCAACTTTAAAATTGGTGATACCCTTACAGAAGGAGAAAATCTTTATATCACTGGTATCCCCAGCTTCTCTCCGGAACTGTTTAAGGAATTGGTGAATAAAGACCCGATGAAAACCAAACAGCTGGAAAAAGGCATCCGCCAGCTAACAGACGAAGGGGTAGCACAATTATTTACCCAGCATAATGGCAACCGCAAAATCATCGGTTGTGTGGGCGATCTCCAATTTGAAGTGATCCAATACCGCTTGCTCCAGGAGTATGGTGCTGCCTGTCAGTTCAACACACTCCCCTTCTATAAAGCTTGCTGGCTTACCGGCGATAAACAAAAGATTGAAGATTTTATCCGTTTCAAACAAGCCAATATTGTGGAAGACAAAGACGGGCATGTAGTATACCTGGCACAATCAGAATGGTACCTGAACACAGAAAGGGCGAATAACCCTGACATCACCTTTAACTTTACTTCAGAAATACATAAATAATTCCCGAAGACAAGCATGCAACAAAAAGCCGCTACCTGGGATCAGATGCGGCGTTACTTGTACGACCAACTCAAATTATTATTTTTAAAGAATTTGATCAGGCTTGTATTTCGTGTAGCACCAAAAGTAGCATACGCACCGGGCTATGCTTTATAGATTCGGGAAATTAATTTGCGAAAAACGGAATTACTACTTAACTATTCCTTCTCATACTGGAAAATGATTTCCTGGGAAGTACCCTGCTGTTTTCCATAAAAACGGGCGTCCAGCTGATCCGCACCTTTGAAGCGGTAAATGACTTTTTGGGGAAAATCGTAAGAGAGGTTTTCGGCTACAAAGCCAATAGGTTTTAACACACGCACTTTAAGTCGTAGGGGTTGTGGAGATTGCTGGCCGCTTATCAGGGGCACAAAATAAATGCCCTCCGTTGTACGCAATAATTGCATAGAGGCTTCCAGCGTACTATCGCTGCCTACTATACGCCAGCTACGCCCCTCCCAGCAGGTATCATTTATCCGGGTCCAGTTTTCAGCAATAATGCTTTGCCGGGTGCGCATCACCCAGGCGCCTTCCAGCTGGTCCAGGTATTTAAAGTCGGCCAGCTGGACCTGGGCACTTGCCGTAAAACAACTACCCAGGAACAGGATCAATAACAAGCTATTGCTGTACCACCGCTTCTTCGCCATAGATCTGTAGTTTATACTTAAGCGATGGGGAAGGGATAAAATTACCCAATCCAAGGTCTTTCCATTTGGTATCTACCTTACGGATCGTTTCATCATCTGCCACAATGATATTGGGCCAGTCCCGCTCAAAATTATCCAACGCCTTCGTTTTCTGCGTGCCGTCCATACCTATACCTGCCATATACTTACCCGGATGCCCGGCTAATGGCTTATTAACAACAAAACTATCCCGTTTGGGGTCCAGGTTATTACAAAAACGCCATAATGCACTGGCCAGGTCAGACACATCCACGGTATGCTCTACATACAACACCATTTTCACCCCCTGTAGTGCCGGTAGCTGATATAGCTGTTCATTCAGTTCACGGATATGCTGTGGCCGGCTTTTTTGTACAGCTATTACAACACAGGAAATGTCCATCTTCAATAAAGATGCGTTTATTCCTTTTATTTCAGGGAACTGCTGCATCAGCGCAGCCTCATCCAGTTCTTTTGGGGCTGGTGGCAAATGGAAAGCGGTATCTGTTTCTTCTTCATGCTTGCGGGTGCCATCTATACACATTTTTCCGCCAAAACCCATTTTAGAGCAGGAATGATCCAGCACATCCATCGGCCCCTGGCTTAAATAAATATCTGTAGCCGGGTTTAAATTACGGAAAACATACTGCGCCAGTTTTTTATAATCGTGGATACGTTCGCCCTCATCCGTTACTACCAGTATTTTGTTGAACATCATTTGTCCTGCTCCCCACATGGCATTCATCACTTTCTGTGCCTGGCCTGCGTAATCTTTTTTGATCTGGGCAATGACCAGGTTATGAAACACCCCCTCTACCGGCATTTCCATATCAATGATTTCAGGTACCAGGGTCATTTTAATAGGCGCCAGGAAAATGCGTTCCGTAGCTTTCCCTATCCAGGCATCTTCCTGCGGGGGGATCCCTACTATCGTAGAGGGATAAACGGCATCTTTACGATGGGTAATCGCGGTAACATGAAATTTCGGGTACCAGTCGGCCAGGGAATAATAACCCGTATGATCGCCAAAAGGCCCTTCCCATATCAGGTCTTCCTCCGGATCTACATACCCTTCAATAACAAAATCCGCATCGGCCGGTACTTCTATTTCCGGCTGGGTAATGCATTTTACCAGTTCCACTTTTTTCTTGCGTAAAAAACCGGCTAGCATATATTCATCGACATTCTCCGGTAATGGAGCCGTAGCGGAATAAGTATATACCGGGTCTCCTCCCAGCACTACTGCTACCGGCATGCGTTTTTTCAGCTTTTTATACTCCATAAAATGTTTGGCAGAAACCTTGTGTTTATGCCAGTGCATTCCCGTCATATCCTTTTCAAACACCTGCATCCGGTACATCCCTACATTGCGGGTACCGGTGAGAGGATCTTTGGTATGGATAACCGGCAGGGTGATAAATGGCCCGCCATCTTTTGGCCAGCAGGTCATTACGGGCAATAAACCCAGATCCGGCTGTGCCATCACCACTTCCTGGCAACTTCCCTTACCTCCTACCACTTTAGGCATCCAGGAGGCAAACTGTCCCAGTTTGGGCAGCATGGATAATTTATCCAGTATGCCCTCCTTGGGTTTCGATAACATTTTAAACAAGTCTTCTATCTCATGGGCCACATCGTCCAGCTCTTTCACTCCCAGGGCCAGGCACATCCTTTTATAGCTTCCCATCGCATTAATCAGCACGGGAAAGTCATATCCGGTGTTTTCAAATAATAATGCTTTACCACCATCAGCCGATTTACTGACACGATCCGTGATCTCTGCTATTTCCAGCTTTGGGTTTACATAGGTTTTTATGCGTACCAGTTCGCCCGCCTGCTCCAGTGTGTCTATGAAATGTTTCAGATTTTTAAATGCCATAACCGTTTATGCTAATGATCAACCAATCCGCAAAAGTACTCATCCCTGATGGCAATAAAAAATGAGGCCGACCAAAAAGTAAAATGAAGGCGGTACACATCGCTTAAACGATGATCCGTCTCCATCAGGTACCCTAATAAATGAGGGCCGACCCTTGCTTTTTAGGTCAGCCCTCATGCTGTGTTTATATGGTTTCAGTTATCTGACGATGGTTACCCCTGCATTAAACACTACCCCTGGTCTGGCTGGTGCATAATACACCTCCCGCACCGGACGTGGCCGGTATACCGGGTATGGTTGTACATACACTACCCTTCGGGGCCGGCGGCAATCATCCCAATCCCGGTCTCTGTAGCGCTTTTCATAGCGACGGCCTTCATACCTGTCGTCACAATACCGGTCCCGGTCGTAGTGCTTTTTATGCCCCTTCCCCCATCCGTTATGGCGGCCCTGCGCATAGGTGGTCAATACTGTACCGCCTATTAATAATAAAAGCATGATTAGTTTTTTCATGGCTGTTGTGGTTTTTAGTTCAAGTTGACAATTCAGATAAAAATATGGCAGTACTAAATAATTGGGTAAATGGTGAAGGAGTCTGTTGTCGAGGCGTGAGCTGCCCCCGGATAAGCAATATAATTGCTCCTACCGGCATAGCTGTATTTTCGTTTGGAATAATGATGTTTAGGTCGCTTATAGTGTTTTTTATGTTTGTATTTATAATGTGCTTTCGGTCTTGGAGGTAACGGTGGATGAGGGGGCCGGTGTAAGCCCGGTGGCCTTGGAGGCAAAGGCGGATGTGGTGGCAATGGCGGATGTGGCAAATGTGCCGGTGCAGGTGGATGCGGTGGTAATGGTGGTCGTTTCTGCGCCTGTACTGTTACAAAGCCCGCCATCAACACTAGTATGATGATAAGCCTCTTTTTCATATCACTCGTTTTAAAAACAGGTAATTGAGTCCAGCCTAATCTCATATAGTTGCTTCTTACTCTCTTCGCGATTTCTGATATTCACTTCTTATCATTAAGCCGGTAATCTCAATCTTTTACCTGTTCCAACGTATATATTTCAAGAAGTATGCCAATTGTAAAAAAGAAATCCCACCGGACAGGCAGGATTTCTTCTTGTATATACGGACTTTAGTGGGGGGTTGAAAGTCAGCCCCTTAGCGCAATTTTCATGCCATTTTTCATTTAAAAACAGGGCAGCGGGACGCTTTCTGCCGGCCCCAGCCTCCGCTGGAACCGCTGCTCAGGCGGTAAGTAATAGTAAGGCCGGAAAACATGTACCAGTCCTTATTGTCGGGATTACCACGCACGGTACCATCTAAAGGATACGTACCCGGTATTTGTCCTTTGCCGGTTACTTCATCTCCTCTGTAAGCCATATCCACTGCTTTCTGGCCACGCATCGCCAATAAGGTATTCTCATCTACGTAAGTAGTACTTACATCATCCAGGTAATCTGTAAAGGTTTTGCGGATCCCTACTTCCAGCCCAAGCGTCCAGGAGTCGTTCAGCAATACCTTTATACCAGCCCCAAACGGAATCGCTACCTGTATCAGATTATAGGCCTGCCTGTCGGGGTATTGTGGCAGCCCCTGCCCTTCCGTACCCAGGGATCTCAGGCTGATCCTGTTGCCCTGTAAATCTTTGGCAGTTGGGTCAAAACCAAACCCTGCTACGCCTGCAAATATATAAGGCGTAAACCCTTTTGCTTCTATATCCAAAAAATTAAGCTCTCCCAATACACTCAGTTCAAAAACATTTGATTTGAAACTCAGATTACGGGCTACTAAGTTTTTATTCTCATTGGTACTATCCGCAGCAGATATAATTCCAAAAGTAAAGCCCCCTCTGAGGGTCAGATAACGGTTGATATCCTTTCTGGCCAACAGCCCGATAGCAGGCCCTGTATACCGGAAGTCCACCCGCTTCTCTACCAGGTCACCATTATAGTTGCTGATGCCAAGCAAACCTCCTACATGCCAATCCTGTGCAATGCTGAAAAATGGGGCTATCACGAATAACAAAAGTATTGCGGTGATTTTTTTCAATGTGAAAGGTTTTTAAAAGTTTATATGCTATTTAAAAAAACGCCAGAACAGTCAAAAAATTATATATATCCTGCCTGGCACGAAATTAATTAATTTCCGCTGGAAACTATCGCCTGACCGCATATCTGCGAAACAGCACCTAACAACTCCGGATATATGCCCATCCCTCCTGCTGCCTTTCTACCAGATGCCCGATCCCTGCAGCTACAATCCCAACAAAAGGTAATAACTGCGCTACTGTTAAGTCTTGCTGCCTTTGTGTGTTCCCACATAACAGCCACTTAACGCCCTTCTTCTCCAAATCCTGTAAATCGGTCAAAAAACTATTATTATGAGCTAACAACAACGGCCATGCCTGCCCATGTACTACCACCTCTACTTTCACGCCGGTTGCTTCAAAATGTACAAGTAAATTAAAAAGCTGCCGGATCATGGCCTGCTGTACCTCCTGATCTGCTGTTGTTATCTGAAAAACCACTTTATACTTCATACCTCCTCTTATTATGAAGCCACAAAATAAAACAACTTCAAATAATAATCACCTTACTTCCACTTATCCATGGTTTAACTCCATTCCTTATGCTGAACATATAACCACACCATTGTCAATATGATAAAGGTATTTTTTATTTTTCCAAACCAAATATTTACATTGTGCGTTATAACATTGGACGCAAGGATCATATTTAGTTTTTCAAGTATATAACTATAAGGATCGGGAATACAATCAACCAAAATAAAGCAACTACTATGTCAAAACCCTCCGCCTCCCCTCAGGCACAAGCAGAATCCTATGCATTATATGGCCTTAGTTATGCAGATGACCATGTGGCTGATACTTTTGATATCAGGATTGTGGCAGATATGCTCGATATTTCCTATTCTCATTTTTACCATACTTTTTCTGCCGTTATGAATGAACCATACTGGCACTATGTAAAACGCCACCGGATAGAACTGGCGGCAGGCATGCTGCGGCATAGTGGTTACAGTATTGCTGAAATAGGCGAACTATCCGGCTATATGACCCTGGCAGCTTTCAGTAAAGCATTCAAACAACATTTTAAATACAGCCCTAAAGACTTCAGAAAAATACAGATCCTCCCAAACGAAAAACGTACCCTGCATATCACGGAAACTATTACGGCTTCCTTTGGTAATAATATGCTCGCGAATCTTTTTCACTACGACAGAACAGAGCGGATCTCTATATCTGAAAGCACACTTTATTATACCCTGCTTTCTCATGGGGATGATCCAATTACGGAAATGGTGCTAAAGATGAATAATCATGAAAACAGGTTCAGAAAAATCATAGAAATCTTCGATATTCCCCAGGCATTGGTGATTACCGGAACGCTGGATGCAGTACCGGTAACCAATTATGAAAAGCTCTCCATATTTGCGGGTATTTTATTACCTAATCATCAGTTGGCCGCCCATAAACAACTCAGGGACAATTATCCCTACCTCCTGCAAAAACGGATACAGGGTGGCAGTTTTCTGAAACTCAGGCTACCGCTTAGCTTTGCAGCGGCAGGGATACCTATGTATGAGTTTATTGACCGCAGCTGCCGGGAGGGCATTTTTAAAATGCGGGATAATCAATTCTTTATTTCACTCACAGGTCCTAACTCCTGTGAAATTTTTATTCCCTTGTTAAAACAGCGTGTTATTTAGGGGACCATGGCTATTACCTCGCTTTATTTATTTCTGCAAACAAAGCCCGGAAGCACTTACTGCTTGTATGCACTGTGTCTTTTTCCATAGCATTCATTTTGTTCTTCCGGCCATAATATTCATCCATAAAACTACCGGCACCCGACCATACCGTTTGCATCATTCCCAGGTAGTTGGGCTTCATTTCCCGGGTAGCCGTTTTTCTGAACTGCATCATATCCTGTGCCTGTACCACAGCATTATCCGGCATACGCCAGGGGCAGGTAATCACACGTAGTCCTTTCATTGCAAAGTATACCGGTGTTTTGTCAGGCCTTTCATAGTGCCAGTCGCATATTACCACATCACGCGGGATCATGTCTATCGCGCGGTGCGTATTATTCATGCTGGCTTCCCACATTCCCAAACCGGTAGTTTTGCCATCCAGCAAGCGATCTCCCCACATCCACAATTCCCTGTTTTTTTGTGCCAGGTGATTACGGATAGCCCATACCTCTCCTGCAAACAATTCTGCTTTATCTTTCCCTCCGCAACGGGGACATTTATCATTCCCTATATAAAACACTTCATCCATGCCCGCATGAAAAGCATCTGTTTCAAAAGCATCGCAGATTTCATCCATCAGCGCAAACACTATTTTATGTACACCAGGATGCAAAGGACAATAGCTCTTGCAATACAATCCTTCCGGATTAGGCCATTTGTAGGTAGCAGGCATTTTCACTTCCGGTGTTTCATCAAACTCAGGATATACCCTGAGCAGGTTGAGGGTGGTATTGTCCCACGACTGATGCCCCAGCAGATTTACCTGTGGTATAATACGGATATTCTGCTGACGGCATTCCTTTACCAGCCGGGCCACATCTTCCCGGGACAATGCGCCTGCATCCCGCAACTCCGGATGAGAGGTATACTGATAATTGTAATCCACCCGCAGTACCAGCGTATTCACCTTATTGGGCGCTAATTCTTTACGGATAAAAGTGAGGAATGCCTCCAGTTCTGAAACTTTCGGCGCTGCTATACAAAAACCGCGCACGGGTAAAAGGCTATCAGGGGCCGTACCTGCGTAGGTGTTAGTACCACTGCATAATAGCAGCACCATAACCGCCAGCCAGCATATTTTTTTCATATAAGGGTATTATTTAAATGGATAATAGTAACCTTCCCAAGATAGTAAATCATCATGCTACTTGCAAGCATTCACTATATGACAAAAAAATATACGGAAAAGGCTGATATTTAAATATATTTGAAAAAACTAGTCATCCCATGAATGAGCTAAAGCTCCCGTTTAATGCCAGACTGACTTTCACACTCCTGTCTCTGATACTGATCGTATACATAGCGAGGGTAGGCAGTGAAATTATCATTCCGATGGTATTTGCATTCCTGGTAGCCGTGATGTTATTGCCCATTGCCTCCTGGCTGGAATCGATCCGCTTTCCGAGGGGACTGGCGGCTTTTGTAGCTGTACTGCTCTTTGTTATCGCGTTATTGGGGTTAATTGCCCTGGTGGGATCACAAATGGGGGCTTTTGTATCTGACCTGCCTCAATTGGAAAAGCAGCTCATGGGCACCGTGGATAATTTACAACATTGGGTAAACACCCGTTTCCATATTGATGCTTCTACGCAAATGGACTACCTCGAAAAGGCGGCAATGGGTACTTTAGGTTCTGCTACTGCATTTATCAGTCAAACATTCCTGTCCATTTCCTCCCTCCTGATCTTCGTGGTTTTTGTCCTGCTGTACAGCTTCTTTATCCTGTATTACCGGCAACTGCTGATCACTTTCCTGGTCCGCTTTTTCCAGGAAAAGCACCGGTTAAAACTACTGGACATTATTGCCCAGACACGTTATATCATCAAAAGCTATGTTTCCGGCCTGATGATAGAAATGGTAGTGGTGGCTATTCTTAACTGTTCCCTGCTCTTGATACTAGGCGTTAAATATGCTTTGCTGTTAGGTATTATGGCGGCCTTGTTTAATATCATTCCCTACCTGGGTATTTTTACCGCTATTATCATCAGTATGCTGGTAACACTTACTACAGCAGCATCGGTAGTAGTGATGCTGCAGGTAGGCATAGCACTTTTCCTGGTGCATCTGCTGGACAGCAACATACTACTACCGCGTATTGTAGGTTCAAAAGTAAAGATCAATGCACTGGTAACAATTGTAGGCGTAGTATGTGGCAGTATGCTATGGGGCATCCCCGGCATGTTCCTGGCTATTCCTGTCATTGCCATCATGAAAATTACTTTTGAACGTATTGACGCTTTGAAACCCTGGGCGCTTTTACTCGGCGACATGCCTGCTAAAAAGAAACCAGCACCGGTAGTTAAACCACCGGAGCAGGCGTAATATCTCCTTTATCTTTTCTCAACATACGACGGTATACCCAGTAAAACACAATAGGAAATATAAACAGGTTAAAAGCTGTATCAGTAATCAGTCCGCCTATCACCACCCTTGCCAGCGGGCGGGCAGTTTCAGAACCAATACCGGTACTCATAGCAGCCGGTAATAAGCCTATTGCTGCCATCATGGCCGTCATGATCACCGGACGGATCCGCGACTCCACCCCTTCCCGGATAGCCTTGACCAGACTAAAATCATGCTGATCATTCATGGTACGGATATTACTTTTGAATTTCGACAGCAGGATCACCCCATTCTGCACACAGATACCGAACAAAGCGATAAATCCAATACCTGCCGATATACTAAAATTAATCCCCGTCAGCCACAGGGCAAAGATGCCGCCTATAATGGCAAAGGGCACATTATTCAATACCAGCAAAGCATCTTTCACCTTCCCGAAAAGAATAAACAGAATCAGGAAAATCAGCAACAGGCTGATAGGTACTACCTGTGCCAACCGGGCAGTAGCTCTTTCCTGGTTCTCAAAATCTCCTGCCCACTGCAAGGTATAACCCTTGGGAATCTTTACCTGTTCCTGTACTTTTTCCTGTGCTTCTTTAATGGTGCTGCCAAGGTCACGCCCTCTTACGGAGAACTTGATAGCCCCATAACGCATATGCTTATCCCGGTAAATCATACTGGGTCCGGTAATGTGATTGATCTCCGCTATTTCTTTCAGGGGAATCTTATTGCCCCGTAAAGTAGGTACAGTGAGGTTACCGATAGCAGCTTCACTTTCCCGGAAACTTTCCGGATAACGTATCCGCAGGTCGAATGATTTTTCCCCTTCGTAGATCTTCGTGGCAGCTTTCCCTCCTATAGCCATTTCTATCACAGAATTGGCATCCTCTGTAGTAACACCATACAGGGCCATTTTCTGCTGATTCAGGTTAATACGCAATTCCGGCTGCCCTATGTTACGTAATATACCCAGGTCTTCTACACCTCTTACCGACTGCAATATCTTTTCTATCTGTTCCTCTTTTTCTTCTATCAGCTTAAAATCATCTCCATACAACTTGACCACCAGCGAGCCTTTTACACCTGATACTGCTTCTTCTACATTATCCATAATAGGCTGGGAAAAATTGAGGTTGATCCCCGGAATACCATCCAGTTTTCGCTCCATCTGCTTGATCAGCTCCTGCTTGGAAATACCACTCTTCCATTCTCCCTGCGGGAAAATATCCACGTGAAATTCTATGTTATAGAATCCGGTAGCATCTGTCCCGTCATTAGGTCGCCCTGTCTGTGACATTACCTGTTTTACCTCCGGAAAGGTGAGCAGCTTTTTACGCATATCATTGGCCAGGGTAACGGATTCATCCAGTGAAGTACTTAGCGGACCGGTAGCCCGGATATAAATGGCCCCTTCATTCAGCTGTGGCAAAAACTCCGTGCCTAAAAAACGAAAACAATACAATCCTATCAACAATGCCACCAGGGCTACCGGAAAAGCAACCCTGCGCCGCTTAAAACAGTAATTAAAAATACGTAGCGTATTGCGGGTAATAAACTCCAGGAAGATATTCTTCTTCTCCTTCACATTTTTACGTAAGAGCACACTGGCTAAAGCAGGCACCAGCGTAAAAGTGAGTACCAGCGCTCCCAGCAGAGCAAAGCCCAGCGTCCAGGCCAGCGGAGAAAACATTTTGCCTTCCACTTTTTCAAAAGTAAATATGGGCAGCAACCCGGTAATGATAATCAGCTTAGCAAAGAAAATACCTTTCCCATTTTCCATACAAGCTTTACGGATCATTCCCAGCTTACTCAGCTTATTAAAGCGTTCCATACCTTCCTTATGCGCACGCTTATCGAACACTACAAAGATGCCTTCTATCATCACTACCGCCCCATCTATAATGATCCCAAAATCAATAGCCCCCATAGAAAGCAGGTTGGCACTCATCCCTTTCAGTTTGAGGCACACAAAAGCAAACAATAATGACAGGGGAATTACTACTGATACAATGATGGTAGTACGCCAGTCGGCCATAAAGAGGAATACGATCACTGTAACAAAAATGATCCCTTCCAGCATATTATGCAATACCGTATGGGTAGAAAACTCGATCAGGTCTTCCCGGTTATAGAAAGGCTTTATTTTCACATCATCAGGCAGAATACGGGTATTCAGCTCTGTGATCTTCTCTTTCAGTCCTGCAATCACCGTTGCCGGATTTTCGCCCTTACGCATGACTACGATTCCTTCTACCACATCATTGTCCCTGTCACGTCCCACCTGTCCCAGCCTCGGCAAACTGGATATCGTTACGTCTGCCACATCCTTCACCAGTATAGGGGTGCCGTTGATATGATCTACGATGATATTCCTTATCTCATCCACATCATTCAGGATACCGATCCCTCTTACCACATAGGCCTGTGCATTTTTAACAATTACATCTCCCCCTACATTAATATTGCTTTTGGAGAGTGCTTCAAACATTTCACGGGCAGTGATATCATATTGCACGGCTTTGTCAGGATCAATAGTAACCTGGTATATCTTCACCTCTCCCCCAAAGCTCACGATATCTGCTACACCCGGTACTGCCAGCAGGTTGCGTTCAATGACCCAATCCTGTATTGTTTTCATCTCCTGTACCGTACGCTTATTGCTTTCCAGGGTATACCGGTAAATCTCTCCTGTAGGCCCGTAAGGTGGTTGTATTTCAGCATCAGCCCCTTCCGGCAGGCTGGCGCTTGTAATGTTGTTGTTCACCTGGATGCGGGCAAAATCATCTGTTATATTATCTTCAAAAACCACTTTGATCACAGACAAACCAAACAGGGAGGAAGAACGGATATCTGTTTTGCCCTGTGCCCGGTTCATCGCTATTTCCACCGGCCGTGTTACAAACTTCTCCACTTCTTCCGCACTGCGGCCAGGCCACTGCGTGATAATGGTGACAGAAGTATTGGTAACATCCGGGAAAGCATCTACCCCTATTTGTTTGAAACTGATATACCCTGCTACCGCCAATATACCGGCAGCAAAGAATATGAAGTATTTATTGCTTAGCGAAAAAGCCAGCACTTTTTTGATAAATCTGTTCATAATATAATTTTGTATGCTTTGGGCCTTCCTCTTTTAGCTATTTATTTTGTGTGTCGCTCAGTGTTTCATAAATAAATACCTGACGGGATGCAATGATCCTGTCACCCTCTTTTAACCCTGCCGACAGATAGGCTCTGCCATCCACCGTCTTAGAGATTGCTATTTCCCGGATTTCTACACCTGGGTTTTCTTTTTTAAGTACCAGCACATAATACTTATTATGGTCAAAGATGATTCCCCTGGAAGGGATCGCCAACATAGCACTGTCGTCATGCCGGCGGGCTTTTACACGTACAAACATTTCCGGTTTCAGGATAAAGTCCGGATTGCTGACCACTACCCTGGCCCGCATGACTTTATTTTCGGGATCCAGTACGTTATATATCTTATCTATTTTACCGGTAAATACCTTATCAGGATAAGCCAGCGTAGTCATTTGCACTTCATCCCCTTCACGCACGCCTGCTACATCAGATTCGAATATGCTGATCATGGCCCAGACTGTTTTCAGATCAGCTACCACAAAAATGGGATCTGCATTATCCTGGCGCCATTGCATGTGTTCTGCCGCCTTTTTGCTGATCACAAAACCAGGCACCGGAGATTTGACCAGGTAGTCGGCCTGGTGCTGCCCCCCATTAATATCAAGGATCTCCAGGGATTTATGATAACTGGCTACCGTTTTATCATACTCACTTTTAGCCATTTCATATTCCTTTTCGGAGGTGAGCCCGCTTTGATAAAAAGAGGCCGCTACTTCCATATTACGTTTAGCCGTTTTCATTTCACTGGCCGCAATACTTTTATCAGCAGTAAACCCTGCCATCTCCGCACTTTTTAATATCGCCAGGGTTTGCCCCTTTTGTACAAAATCGCCGGAATGTACTTTTACTGCCGTTACATTGCCACTCACCATCGGGAATATCCGGGCCACCATATCTTCATTGGCGGTAATTTTACCCGTAAGCAATAATTCGTTTTCAACAGACTTACTCGTGGCAGTATCTATAGCCAGGGTATTTAACAGGGAATCTGTCAGCCTCCAGGGTTGGGTAGCCTGTACTTCCGTTTTACGGCCACAGGCGCTCAACAAAAACAGGAGGGATAAAAAGCCGGCAGGTATATATACATTCATTCCTTTTTTCATGATTGTTTTTTTTAAGTAATTACCAGGAGGTATCGGTAAGCGGATTAAGGGTGAAATAATAGTGCACCGGTACTGAAATTGATGGATTCCAGGGCATTGAGCCGTTCATACCGCAAGGCATTCATCTTTAGAATACTGTTGCGGTATGCATCGTACAAATCGATAAATTCAAGTAATCCGATATTATGTGCACCAAAATTTTTTTGTACCTCTTCCATCATCCGCGTATAATCTTTTTCAAAGTCCGGATCAAAATCTGCCATTAACTTTTCTGTTTTTAACGCCTGCTGGTAACTGTTCATCACTTCATGTTCCAGGGTATCTTCCTGCCCGGCTAATTCCAACTTGCTGCTTTCCAATACTGCTTTTGCCATCTTTATATTTCCCTGGTTCCGGTTAAATACCGGCAAAGGCATGGCAATACTGAGACCGTTATAATTGCGCTCAAAATTGCCTTGCTTGTCATACGACAGCCCCAGTTGCACGTCCGGTACTGCCATGGCTTGCTGTAACTGTACATTCAATTGGTTATAATGAATCTGCTCTGCAGCGATTTTAAGGTCATACCGGTTTTGCCGGGCCGTATCCAGCAAGGTGGTAAATGCATAACTGCTAACGGAAGGCAATATTTCATCCGCCGGCATCTGCGGTTGTAAATGAATGGTAGCTGGTTCCCTGATGAGCACGGCCAGGTCGGACTGTGTTTGTTGTATATCTTTTTGCAACTCCAGCTGATCATGCTGCAGGTCATAGAGCAATGATTTTAACCGGATAATTTCTTTAGGAGCCACATTGCCTAATTTCTGCTGCTGCTCAAATACCGTAACAATCTTCTGCAAAAAGCTGATCTGCCGTCCAAAAGTGGCTAGTGACTGCTGTTTGTAATACAGGTCATAAAAGTTATCCCGCAAGGAAAACCTTAAGGTGCGCAACAGATCGTAAAACTGGTACTGCGTCATTTTAACGCCGCTCTGTGCCAGTTTAATAGCCTTATTACGCTTTCCCGCCAGCTTAAATACCTGTTGTATCTGCAAGGTATTTTGCCCCTCATAGGAAAAATCGAAGAACTTTTTGGTGGTATTACTGTAAAGGGTGTTTTCAAAACTTACTTCAGGATTATCATAAAGTTTGGCAGTAATCACCTCGGCCTGTGCAGCATCAAGGTTATAGCGCTGCATCAGCAGGGGTATATTGCGCTGCAATAATAACTGCTCTGCTTCTTTTAATGTAAGTGATAAGGTATCTGTTTGTTGTCCTGAAGCGGTTAGTGTCCATCCTGCTATAAGCATCAGCAGGCAGGTAAGAAAAGTAAAACGATGTAACATGTATCCTATTTTCGGATACAAAGATGGAACACGACTATTAGGAGTATATTAAAACGACATTAAAACGGAATTAGATTTGAGAAAGGTTAGCACCAATGAGTTTCAGCACGGGGAATAAATTGCTTCTTCACATCCATGAAATCCAATGACGAGTCCTGGTTTTGAAGGATACATTTAAAAGAGAGGGGGTTAATAAATCGGAGGTTAACAAAAAGACATTACTGCTGCTTAGCGTTTGCCTTATTAGTACCTTTCGGAACAAGCAAGTGCATAATACCAGCTTGCATCAAGACCTTTCTGGCAGCTGCTTTAGAGCTTTTCACCTCTTCCTGGCGCTTAAGCAATATTGCTTCAAACTCTTTGTATTCTTTTTGGGTCATAACCAAAGATAAAGAATTTTTCTTAGCAAAGAAAAACTGTCACTCCCCACTCACCATTAAAACAACATTCCATAATGCAAATAGGTCTGCCCCCTTATATGCATGAAATAAAAAAACATTGTCATCTATATCTCTAACTATTAACTCTTCCCATTCCGATTTCCGGATATTTTTCCCATTGAGCAAATCTATCCGTTTCTCAGACACTTCTGCTACAATACGCGAAGTAATATGGCCAATGGTTTTAAGGGGGACTGAATAAAGTTCATGATTATTGTATCCAATTAATTGTCGGGTGCAAACCAATGTCCATTCCTTAGTAGGTTTTGTAAAAAACAAAACAGGGGTTCCTGTTAACGCAATAGTTACATGTTTTGCAAGGTTTTCCTTTAATTCCAAAGGCAGATCATCATAAAAAAGGCTATACGCAGAAGGAAGTCCATATTTCTTTGCCTTCCAGATCAATCTGTTCCTGATAAAATCATCTGTTTTATGCTGCATTGTCATAGCGGGATAAATTTAGTTGATATCTTTAACTTATGCTACTAAATCCCCTTACCCCAACGCAAAGAAGATACTAAAAGTAGTACCTTGCTGCATTTCGCTCTGTACAGTAATAGTAGCATGATGCAGCTGCAGTATTTTCTGGGCCATAGGTAGTCCTACGCCAAATCCGGCAAAAGCGTGTGCATTGGCAGCACGGTAGAGTGGCAAAAAGATACGTTCCTGTTCTGCCGGTGCAATACCGATGCCTTTATCACTGATGGTTAAAAGCATCCCCTTGGAATTGTAATCCAGTATACAGGTAACAGGTTGATCGTAAGAAAACTTGAAGCCATTTTTGATGATATTCTGCAGTGCCAAGGTGAGCAATTGCCGGTTGCCCTTTATAGCGAGGAGTGCCGCATCTTCCGGCATATGCAGCAGCTGTACTTCCAACACCCTGGCAGGCGTCTTTGAGCGCCAGTATTGCTGCAGCTCCCATAACAATTCGTCCAGCCTTACCTCTTCCAGGTGGGTGGTATCGAGGTCAAAATCTACACGTGTAAGCTGTAGTAAACCGTCCGTAATGGTTTTCAGCTTTACGGATTCATCCAGTACGCTTCGCAATGATTGCAGGTACTCCTCCGCATTACGGTTCCTTTGCAGGGTAACTTCAATTTCACCAATGATAGAGGTTAATGGCGTGCGCAACTCATGAGAAGCATTGGATACAAATGATTTCTGCAATTCAAAAGCCCCTTCCAGGTGTTCCAGCAGTTGATTAAAATTAGTGGCCAGCTCATCTACTTCATCCTTATTCCTGCCACTCTTTACCCGCAGATGCAGATTATTGGAGCGGATCTTTTTCATCTGCCGGTTGATATTATTGATAGGTTGTAGTGCCTTACGGGCGTACCACTGCCCCATAATAAAGATCACCAGTACCCCCAGACAGAAAGTACCCACCAGGATCCATAATAAATATCCTAATTGCTGCTGCCCGGCTTTATTACGTGCTGCAATGATCACAACAAAATCGCCCTGGTTGTCGGGATAAAACATCCCTATCGCGGGTTTGTCTTTGTAGGTAAACCGGTACAGCTTTTTTTCGCGGATGGTTTCCAGTAGTTCAGGCGGCCACTTATATTTTACCTTTTCAATAAATACCGGCTCATTCGCTGCGTTATAAATATTACTGGATTCATCCGGGATACTCTGCTGATAACTCGCCTCTATTTCCTTGAACTTTTTCTTGGTCAGCTCGTCCTCTTCCAGATACACCTGTGCCGTGATCAACGCCCGTACCTGCAGTATCTTGTAAAAGCTGTTGCTCACATATCCGGCAAATAACAGGTAGATCGCTGCGAATATCACAGATAAGATAATACCTGATATCAATGTAAACTGTAAGGATAAACGATGCCTGATCTTCATAAGTGCTACTTTAACTTCATCACATATCCCATTCCCACAACTGTATGAATAAGGCGCTCGCCGGAGAAGCCTTTTTCTATTTTATTACGCAGGTAATTGACATATACATCAATGGTATTGGTACCTGTATCAAACTCAATACCCCATACTGCTTCCGCAATAAATGCACGGGAAAGCACCTTACCGGTGTTTTTCAGAAACAGCTCCAGCAAGGCGTATTCCTTGGCGGTTAACACAATCTCCTTCCCTTCCCGGCTGGCCATTTTGGTA
Source organism: Chitinophaga sp. H8 (assembly GCF_040567655.1). Lineage (NCBI taxonomy): Bacteria > Pseudomonadati > Bacteroidota > Chitinophagia > Chitinophagales > Chitinophagaceae > Chitinophaga > Chitinophaga defluvii. Next base: position 2,604,206 of record NZ_JBEXAC010000001.1, read on the forward strand.
TAGGTATCCAGCTGCAGGTCTGACAGGGAGAGCGTGGCATTGCCCTGCGGAAAATACTGGTTTCTCCTGGACAGGGCATTGATCCTGGCCAGGAGTTCAGAAAAATGAAAAGGTTTGGCCAGGTAATCGTCTGCACCGGCATTTAAGCCATCCACCACATCATGTGTGGTATTTAATGCCGTCAGCATCAATATAGGAGTATGTACCTGTCTGGCACGTATGTTTTTACAAATCGTTAGCCCATTGATATCCGGGAGCATGATATCCAGGATGATCAGATCATAGTCCTGCTGCATGGCAGCATACTGACCGGAGGCCCCATCGCTGGCCAGTTCTACCTGGTGCAACTGCTCTTCCAGCCCTCTTTTTATAAAGGCACCCACTTTGGGTTCATCTTCTATGACTAATATTTTCATACACCACCAAATTTACACATACTTACGGAGGAGGACATTAAAGCAGGATTAAAAAGATAATATAGTTAATTTTGCAGACTATAGCAATGATATCATGAACCTACCGGTAATAGCAGCAAACGGCATTGTATTAAGACCCATTACTGAAACAGATACTGCGGCCATCTTCCATCATTTTTCCAATGATACCGTCACCCGGTATATGGATATTCCCAGCTTCTCTGATATTTCAGAAGCTACACAGATCATTCATTTTTTTCAGGAAAGCCTGGTCAAAGGTACCGGTATGCGGTGGGCCATTACTATCCCGGGGCATCCCGAACTGGTGGGCACCTGTGGGTTACACAACCTGAACAAAACACATTATAAAGGAGAAGTGGGATACGATCTTCATCCCGACTTCTGGGGTAAAGGTATTATGACCAATGCCATACATGAAGTACTGCTGTATGCTTTTAATCAGCTGCAGTTAAACCGGGTAGAGGCTTTTGTAGACCCTGCCAATACCGCTTCGGCCAACCTCCTACGGCGGGTAGGCTTTGAAAAGGAAGGTTTCCTGCGGGATGCTTTTTTTGAAAAGGGACGATTTGTAGATGCAGCGTTATACAGCATTTTAAAACGTACCCATGCGCGGGAAAATATATTTAACGGATAAAAACCATGAAGCAGAACATCTACGACAACGATATTTTCTTTCAGGGCTATCAGCAGCTGCGCGCTACGGAAAGCGGGCTGAATGCTGCGCTGGAAGAACCTGCACTATATGCATTGCTGCCGGCATTATCCGGTCTTGACATCCTGGACCTGGGCTGTGGTACCGGAAAATTTTGTCGCCTTGCCGCCGCAACCGCCGCTACCGTGACCGGTGCGGATATTTCACAAAAAATGCTGCAGGAAGCCATCCGGCAAACCAAGGCTGCCAACGTTACCTACATTTGTGCACCGACAGAAGAGCTGACATTTGCGCAGCAGCGTTTTAACCTGGTAGTAAGTTCATTGGCGCTGCACTACATAGCCAATTATCAGCAAGTGGTGACTAATGTATTTCAATGGCTGCAACCCGGCGGGCAATTCATTTTTTCTGTAGAGCATCCCATGTGTACTGCGATGCATCATGCACAATGGCAAACAGATGAAGCGGGCAATATCCTGCATTGGCCTGTAGATAATTACCAGGAAGAAACCATCCGTCATACTACCTGGTTTGTAGAAAATGTGATAAAATATCACCGTACTACCGCCACGTATGTAAATACATTAATTCAGGCAGGCTTCAGAATAGCCGGACTACACGAACCGTTACCGGTAAAGGAGTATCTGGAACAACGGCCTTCACTGGTCAGGGAATGCAGACGTCCTCCTTTTTTATTACTTGCTGCCACCAAACCGTCCATATAATACATCATTTATGTCGTTGCAATTCAGAGAAGCTACCTTACAAGACCTGCCTGCCATTGTGGAAATTTATAACAGTACAGTGGCCGGCCGCATGGTTACGGCAGACACTACCCCGGTAAGTGTGGAGAGCCGCATTCCCTGGTTTGAAGCGCATAGCCCTGAAAAACGGCCACTCTGGATGATTACCTCGGAAGATGGGCTTGCAGGATGGGCCAGCTTTCAGTCGTTCTATGGACGGCCGGCTTATGATGGTACCGCCGAAATCAGCATTTACCTGCATACCTCCTCCCGGGGTAAAGGTTATGGCAAAGCCATCCTGCAACATGCGCTGGCTGCCTGTCCCCGCTTACATATCCATACTCTCCTGGGATTCATTTTTGCGCATAACCTGCCCAGTATACAGCTATTCCAGCGGGCCGGATTTGAAGAATGGGCGCATCTGCCGGATGTGGCTATCCTGGATGGGGTGCCCCGCAGCCTGAAAATATTAGGAAAGAAAATTCCGTTCTGACTATATCAAATCAAAAGCCTGTGCAAAACGTGTAATCTCATAATGCGTGGGTGCGTTCAGTTTTATGCGGATGTTTCTGCGGTGGGTAGTAGCTGTTTTTTCAGAGATATGCAGTTTCGCTGCCATTTCGGAAGAATTGAGCCCTAATGCCATCAGATGCAAAATTTCCTTTTCCCGTTTGGTAAGCAAGGCAAATGCCTCTTTATGCAGGCGCAAAAAATTATTCTCTTCCAGTAAGCGGTTTACTTTAGAGGTGATATGATGCAGCGGATCAATGGGGGTGGCATTGGTAATCACATGCGTGGGATTTCCTGCAGCATCCCGCATGAATACCTTACTGGTACTGATATACCAGCTCCACGGGTCCTGTTCGGATGCCCTTACCTGCTGAAAAAAGGTAACGATCTTATCGTGGTCGGGAGAATAAACCATGTCCAGTATTTTAGGCAGGTAGTCTGCTACATCTTCGGGATTAAAATAGGTACGGAGGTAATCAGCCCCCATCGCTGTCAATGCTTCCTGGGATACGCCTCCCAGCCAGGCCCGCCCTCTGTCCGACATATACACTACCGTTTCTGTAGCCAGTTCCATAACTATAATGACAGTGGGCAGCTCATTTGCACATCTTTCCAGCCATTCAATTTTTTCCTGCAAGCCAGCATCAGCTTTGCCGGGAATATTTCCGGTAAGGGAAGGGATCATCATCTCTATTAAAATTTGCTCAGGACGGATTTACGTAAAAATAAGTCGTTGTGACCGTTAATTATAGCGTATAGTATTATATTTTCCAATACTCTGCACGGCTATTTCAAGGATAAGAACAAGGAACGGCCGGAATGGTTTAAATTAGTATCACTTTTTTAATAAAACCAGGTGCTTATGTGGTGGCTCTATGCATTGCTCTCTGCTGTTTTTGCTGCGTTAACAGCTATTTTCGCCAAAATAGGCGTAGCCAGTATCAATTCCAACCTGGCTACTGCTATCCGCACCGCCATTGTGCTTATCATGGCCTGGGCTATTGTATTGACACGGGGAGAATCCAAAGGCATCGGACAGATTTCCCGGCATACCTTATTGTTTCTGGTATTATCCGGATTGGCTACCGGGTTGTCCTGGATTTTTTACTTTAAAGCACTCCAGATAGGTAAAGTGTCACAAGTGGCCCCGGTGGACAAACTCAGTGTAGCATTGACCATCATTCTGTCGGTTGTTTTTTTGCACGAAGCACTTACCTGGAAAACCGCTATTGGCGCTTTGCTGATCATCAGCGGCACCCTGGTGCTGATATTGTAGTTTCGCTATCTAATCGTAAAATCATACTAAAGAAGGGGTATCAGACAGGTACCCCTTTTTTAGTACGCGCCTTCACTCCTTCCTCCTTTTAAAACAGCCGGCCCACGTACTCCCCAAGCGCGCTCAACCCTTGTCCAATAGGGTTCTTGCATTTAAACATATACTTAAACCATTACTGGCACTACCTTTCCTTATAGATAAAGCCTATATAAAGCCTATATGAAGCCTATATAAAGCCCAGATAAAACCCAGTTAATAAAAGAGGCTTTATCTAGCCTTTATCTACCCTTAATGAAGGGTTTATATAGGCATTATATTAGAGTAGACATAAAGTAATCCTTATGACAACCATAAGTATTCCATTGGTTATCAATACATAATCCTTTCAAAAGAGTGCTATCAAGCGGAAAATGGGGTAATTGTCGCGTGTGCGGGCATAAAAGCTGTATATTCCTTAGAGCGGAATAGATGAGGACAATACATGAAAAAAAGGAAACAGGCAGGGAATTAATCTCCCAGGCTGGTCACCCGGATGGGTACAATTTTATAGGCACAGCGGCGGGCGCCTGCTACAATATGATCGATACGGCTGACCTGTACTTCATTCCCCAGGATGGAGCTGAAAGTTTTCAGTTCAGATTTGCAGATATTGTCGCATTGGGTAGCAGCAGCGCATATAGGGCAGTGGTTTTCGATAAATATATATCCATCACCATCCTTACGCCATTCTGCCAGGTAGCCCTCCCGGCTGCGGATGGTGGCATACAGGGCGATTTTACTTTCGGTATCGGGGGCAGCAGCAATAGCACTGCTATATCTTTCCAGCTGATTCTTTTCCCGGGCAGCTACTACATGCTCCAGCGCCTCGGAGCCGAGTACACTTTCGATGGTTTCCAGCAACTGGCGGGTAAATTCTCCATGCATATCCGGGAAATGGGAGTTTCCCAGTGGGGTCAGGTTCCACATCTGTACCGGGCGGCCTACCCCTTTTGCACTGCTGGTAGCCTCTACCAGCCCCTCTTCTGCCAGCTTTAACAGCTGCAGCCGTACGGCTTCCCCGGTGATCCCCAACTCACTGGCCATTACAGAAACAGCAAGTGGCCCACGGGTTTTGAGAAGTATCAAAAACCGGTCAGCTCCTGTTTTAGTATATGGCTTATAATTTTCCAAGTTATTACTTGTTTTATTACCAAATGTCGTAATTTTGTAGGAGTAAAAAAAATAGTTGTATAAAAAGCACCTGGCAGGGTCATCTGGCACCAGCCCTTATCCGGTTCTGCACCTTGCAAATACCATGTTTCCAGGCCTATGATGCTTTTAAGACTATGACATATAAGGAAATATGAATGTATTGATATTTAATGGTTCGATAGATAACAGGCCCTATGCAACATCCAATCGCCTGGCCGGTTATTTTAAAGAACAATTTTCAAATAACCATTTTTCGCCGGAAATATTCAGTCTGTCAGACATACAGATACCGTTCTTTGATCAAAGCACTACAGGCGAAAAGCCGGCATCAGTACAGGCCATGTGTGAAGCCTTCTGCAAGGCTGATTTACATATCTGGCTTACCCCGCTTTACCATGGTGGTATGACGGGCGCCATGAAGAATTGCCTGGACTGGCTGGAAGTAACCAGCAAGCTGGGCCGTCCTTATTTAACCGGAAAGGTTGTAGCTTTGGTGTCCTGGGCAGACGGCACACAGGCCATGCAGGGCATTAATGCGATGGATGCTGTGGCCAAAGCGCTGAGGGCATGGGTATTACCTTTTTCTGTACCCATTCTGAAAGACAGCCTGTATGATCCGCAAACGCAGGAATTTACGGCATACTATAAGACAAAATTTGATACCATGATTCAGTTGCTTGCTACCTCCAGGGCGCAGGTTGCGAGTTGATCATAGCTATCATTCATGAATTCAGATAAAAACAACGACCATGATTACAGTTTCTGAAAAAGCAGGGGAATATATAAAAGCATTAATGGAGAGAGAGCAACATGCACCTGGCACTTTTGTAAGAGTAGGTGTAAAAGGGGGTGGCTGCTCCGGCCTGGAATATGTCATGAAGTTTGAATCTACCGAGGAAGAAGGCGACCAGGTATTTGAAGATAAAGGGGTGAAAGTAGTAGTGCAGCTAAAGAGCTTACTGTACCTGTACGGTACGGAGCTGGACTATTCCGATGGCCTGAATGGCAAAGGACTGTTCTTCAATAATCCGAATGCCTCCAGAACCTGCAGCTGCGGCGAAAGTTTTGCCGTATAACTGCTGACAACAATTTAACAGTACGACCAATTAATATAAGGGGCACATTTGCCAAAATGCAGTATCATGAGAAATAGCAGTGAAATTATTGATGATATAGCGAATAAGGAGTATGAGTTCGGCTTTACCACAGACATCGAAACGGAAATGGCGCCGGTAGGGCTTAACGAAGACACGATACGCTTTATCTCTGCAAAAAAAGAAGAGCCGGAATGGCTCCTCGAATGGCGTTTGAAAGCATTTCAGACTTTCAAAAAGCTACAGTTCCCAAACTGGCAACACTTTGAAATGCCGGAACTTGATTTACAGAAGCTTTCTTTTTATGCCGCTCCGGTGAAAAAGAAGACCCTCAACAGCCTGGATGAAGTAGATCCTGAATTACTGGCTACTTTCGAAAAACTGGGTATCCCTATCAATGAACAGAAAGCATTGACCGGGGTAGCGGTAGACGTAGTGTTTGACAGTGTATCTGTAGCCACTACTTTTAAAGCCAAGCTGAAAGAGCTGGGTATCATCTTCTGCTCCTTCGGGGAAGCAGTAAGGACTTACCCTGAACTGGTAAAGAAATTCCTGGGTACCGTAGTGCCTTCTTCCGACAACGTTTTTGCAGCGCTGAATGCGGCAGTATTTTCCGATGGTTCCTTTGTATACATCCCTAAAGGAGTACGCAGCCCGATGGAACTGTCTACTTATTTCAGGATCAATGCAGAAAATACCGGCCAGTTTGAACGTACCCTCATCATCGCGGATGACGACAGTTACGTAAGTTACCTGGAAGGATGTACCGCTCCCATGCGCGATGAAAATCAGCTGCATGCTGCGGTAGTGGAACTGATTGCCCTGGAACGTGCTGAAATTAAATACTCTACTGTTCAAAACTGGTATCCCGGTGATAAGGATGGTAACGGAGGGATTTATAACTTTGTAACCAAAAGAGGGATCTGTAAAGGACAGGGCAGTAAAATCTCCTGGACACAGGTAGAAACAGGTTCTGCTATTACCTGGAAATATCCCAGCGTAATCCTGCAGGGCGATGACTCCCAGGGTGAATTTTACTCGGTGGCAGTTACCCGCAACAAACAGGTAGCTGATACCGGTACCAAAATGTATCATATAGGACGCAATACCAAAAGCCGTATCATATCCAAAGGTATCTCTGCCGGCAACGGGGATAATACCTACCGTGGACTGGTACAGGTAGGCCCCAGGGCAGCCAATGCGCGTAACTTTACACAGTGCGACTCCCTGCTGATCGGCGACCGCTGTGGTGCACATACCTTCCCGTATATTGAATCACGCAATAATACGGCTATGGTAGAGCACGAAGCAACTACCTCCAAAATCGGGGAAGACCAGATATTTTATCTGAATCAGCGTGGTATCAATACGGAAAAAGCAGTAGCCCTTATCGTAAACGGCTATGCTAAGGAAGTACTTAACCAGCTACCGATGGAATTTGCGGTAGAAGCTCAAAAATTATTATCCATTACTCTTGAGGGTAGTGTAGGCTAAACTAAAAAACAGAATTGAAAAAAAATATCATGCTGACGATTAAAAATCTGCACGCGGAAGTAGAAGGGAAAGCAATATTGAAAGGCATTAACCTTGAAATCAACAGGGGGGAAATGCATGCCATTATGGGACCTAACGGTTCTGGTAAAAGCTCCCTGGCTGCAGTGCTGTCCGGTCGCGAAAACTATACGGTGACGCAAGGTGAAGTCATCTTTGACGGACAAAATCTGCTGGAAATGTCTCCGGAAGACCGTGCACGTGAAGGCGTATTCCTGGCGTTTCAATACCCGGTCGAAATACCTGGCGTATCTAATATCAACTTCCTGAAAACGGCAATCAACGAGGCCAGAGAGTATAAAGGCCTGCCTCCTATGGAAGCACGGGAGTTTTTAAAACTGACGAAGGAAAAACAACAATTAGTAGAATTCAACGCTAACCTGATGAACCGCTCCCTGAATGAAGGTTTTTCCGGCGGTGAAAAGAAGCGTAATGAAATATTCCAGCTGGCCATGCTGGATCCAAAACTGGCAATCCTGGATGAAACAGATTCCGGACTGGATATCGATGCCCTCCGTATCGTTGCCAATGGTGTAAACAAACTGCGTGATGCAGAAAAAGCCTTTATCGTAATTACTCACTACCAACGTTTGCTGGAGTACATCGTACCTGACTTTGTACATGTGCTGTACAATGGCCGCATCGTAAAAACCGGTACCAAAGACCTGGCACTGGACCTGGAAGAAAGAGGATACGACTGGTTAAAAGAGGAGTTACACCTGAAAGAATCTGTTTAATTGACACACATGATGACAAGCGATATTACGATACCATTTTACCAATATATATTGGACGAAGCCAATGGTTTGCCGGAGCTGCTGCACCAGGGAAATCAGGACGCTTTTGCGCCATTGCGTGCGGCTGCTATTGCCAGGTTCAGAAGCCTGGGCATCCCTACGCTGAAATCGGAAGACTGGCGTTATACCAATATCCAGCGCTTTCTGAAAGGGCCTTTTGAACTGGCTGTTCCGGAAGCACACGTGGAAGAGGCACAGCTGGCCAAAGCGGCCATCCCTGCTTTTGATGCTTACCGCATTGTACTGGTAAACGGGCACTTTAAGCCTGCCCTGTCCCAGCTGCCTGCTGTAAAAGGCATCACCATCTGTCCGCTGAGCAAAGCTGCCGGTAATGCTGCTTTCGCTAAATATTTTGATAAGCACATCCACCTGGAAAAACACCCGTTTGCGGCTTTAAACACCGCCCTTTTTGCGGATGGCCTTTTCCTGGAAGCAGCTGCTAAAACCATCCTGGACAAGCCCCTGCATATTGTACATGTGTACTCCACGGATACCCCGGTGTTTATCCAGCCCCGGCATTTGTGGGTAGTGCATCCGCAGGCGGAAGTACAGGTAGTGGAATCTGCCCTGCACCTGCAGGACGAAGCCATGGTATTTGTGAATGGCGTAACCGAAGTAGTGGTGGAAGAAAATGCGGAACTCTCCCATTATGATATCCAGCAGTACGCTAAGAACAGCCGCCATATCTATCATACGGTAGCAGACCAGCAAACATACAGCCGGTATCACAACTACAGCTTCTCCCTGCCCCATGCAGAACTGATCCGTAACAACCTCAGTATCGCCCTGAACGGCAGCTATACTGAAACAGATATGCATGGCTTATACCTGGCTACAGACCATCAGCATGTAGACAACCACACTTTTGTGGACCACCGCATGCCCAACTGTAACAGTAATGAGCTGTACAAAGGTGTACTGATGGATAATGCCAATGGTGTTTTCACCGGTAAGATCCATGTACACGTAGATGCACAAAAAACCAATGCCTTCCAGCAAAACAATAACCTGCTGCTGAGCACTAAAGCGGACATAAACTCCCAGCCTCAGCTGGAAATCTATGCCGACGATGTGAAATGCAGTCACGGTTTTACCGTAGGACAATTCAACCCCGAATCTCTTTTCTATCTCAGGTCAAGAGGTATCGGTGAAGAAGCTGCCAGAACATTGCTGGTAAATGCTTTTGCTTATGACATTACCAATGAGGTAAAAATACCTGCTATCCAGCAGTATGTGTCTGAGCAGATCAGGCATTACGTAAGTAATTAAAGCACACAGGTATAAGCTAAAAGCGTAAAGCTGAAAGCATAAAGCAGTTATGTTTTGCTCAATACGCAACATGGTGCTTTTAGCTTTCAGCTTTAGTGCTTTGGGCCTTTTAGCTTTACCACTTAAAAACATTGACTATGCAACATACCGATCATATAATGACTGCACCGGCTTTAGACGTAGCAAAGATCAGACAGGAGTTCCCTATACTGCAAACGCAGGTGTTTGGTGTGCCGTTGGTATATCTCGATAATGGGGCTACTACCCAGAAACCGCAGATAGTAATAGATACCCTCGATAAATACTATTCCGGCTATAACAGTAATGTACACCGGGGGGTGCACCAGCTAAGCCAGCAGGCCACAGAAGCATACGAACAATCCCGCAAAACGGTGGCAGACTATATCAATGCGGCACACAGTCACGAGATCATTTTCACCAAAGGCACTACCGACAGTATCAACCTGGTAGCCAGTTGCTTTGGCCGGGCAGTGATCCGCAAGGGCGATACCGTGATCATCTCCGCGATGGAGCATCACTCCAATATCGTTCCCTGGCAGATGGTATGTGAAGAAAAAGGCGCCACCCTTAAAGTGATCCCCATCAATGAGCTGGGAGAATTACAAATGGATGCCTTTACCGCCATGCTGGATGATACCGTTAAAATTGTGGCGGTTACCTATGTATCCAATACCATGGGTACCGTCAACCCCGTAAAAGATATTATCACCCTGGCGCATGCACGTAATATTCCGGTACTGCTGGATGTTGCCCAGGCTATTCAACACATCTCCATAGATGTACAGGAACTGCAGCCTGATTTTCTGGCTTTCTCCGGACATAAGATCTACGGCCCTACCGGTATTGGCGTATTATACGGTACCAGCGAATGGCTGAATAAACTCCCTCCCTATCAGGGTGGTGGTGATATGATCAAAACCGTTACGTTTGCCAAGACCATCTATAACGAGCTACCCTACAAATTTGAAGCCGGCACTCCTAATATTGCCGGGGCCATCGGACTGGGGGCTGCTATCAGCTTTCTGCAGGAAACCGGACTGGATAAGATCCAGCAATGGGAAGAACAACTGATGACCTATGCGCTGTCTTCCCTTCGGGAAATTGACGGCCTGCGGTTGATCGGTGATGCTGCACACCGCAGCGGTGCTATCTCCTTCCTGGTGCACAACATCCACCCCTATGATATGGGTGAGCTGTTGGACAAACAGGGTATTGCAGTACGTACCGGACATCATTGCACCGAACCATTAATGGACCTCTTTAAAATTCCTGGTACGGTTCGTGCGTCCCTATCATTTTATAATACTTTGGAAGAAATAGACAAACTGGTAGCAGGTATTAAAAAAGCCAGCGCCATGCTGCTGTAAATAACCGGATATGACGATCAAAGCACTACAGGACGAAATGATCTCGGACTTTTCCGTGATGGAAAACTGGATGGATAAATATGAATACATTATTCAGCTTGGCAAAGAACTGCCCCTTATCGAAGAGCAGTACAAAACGGATGACCACCTCATCAAAGGTTGCCAGTCGAGAGTATGGCTCCATACCGAACTAAAAGATGGGAAACTGTTTTTTACCGGCGACAGTGATGCGGTCATCACCAAGGGACTGGTGAGCCTGATGATCGCAGTATTATCAGGCCATACGCCCCAGGAAATCGCAGCGACTGATATCTATTTTATTGATGCGATCGGTTTGCGCAACCACCTGTCTCCTACCCGCTCCAACGGATTGCTGAGCATGCTGAAACAAATGAAACTCTATGCAGTAGCATATGCTGCCCAACAAAGCAGTAAAAATTAATCAAACGCCATGAGTGAACTTAGCTTAAGAGATAAAATAGAAGAAGCACTCAGAACCGTACATGATCCGGAAATACCGGTAAACATCTACGAACTGGGGCTGGTCTACGAAATCAAGATCGGTAATAATAACCGTATCGGTATCACAATGACCCTAACCGCCCCCGGATGCCCCGTAGCAGGGGATATTATCCGGGAAGTAGATCAAAAGGTGCGCGACATTGAAGGGGTATCCGATGTAGATGTACACCTTACCTTTGATCCACCCTGGACCCGTGACATGATGAGCGAAGAAGCAAAACTGGAACTGGGATTTCTTTAGCTTTTAGCTGTTAGCTTTTGGCTATTAGCTCAAATGCAGCGAGTGGATAGTTTTTAGCTTTTAGCTTTTAGCTCAATGCAGCGAAATTGTATCTTATTAGACTGCTTAGATGTAATGAAAATAATCAAAGCTGTTAGCTTATAGCTGACAGCTTTTTTTGTGCTTATTAGTGATCCTTTAAATTGATAGTATAACCTCATATAAAACAGTGAAGTTTGTACTACCATCGCTGCATTTGAGCTAAAAGCTAACTGCTAATAGCTAAAAGCTCAAAGATCAACCCGCTATCAAAAACGGCAAACCAGCTATTATATACTCTCCTTATTTTTTACTATTTTTTCAGCTTGTTCTAAACACGTTCAAATTATTCCTCTCATGTTAAAGCATCGTACTATTTTATTGTGCTGTATGGCCCTGGTAGCTACTTGTCTGGGACGGCCATCCCAAGCAGCCAATATCATTCCACAACCGGAGCAGGTGAAAACACTACCCGGTAATTTTAACTTATCCGGCACTACTGCTATTATACATAATGGCAATCTGCCCAATGAAGCCGGCTTTTTACGGGAGGTGATCAAAGCCACCCAGGGATTGCAGCTGAATATCCGGAGTAAGGGCGGCAACAGCAATGTGATCCGCCTGGTAATCGACAAAAAAGCCAGCAGAGAGCTCGGCCCTGAAGGATACCGCCTGCAGGTAAACCAGGATCAGATCCTGCTCACCGCCCCATCTGACAAAGGTATCTTTTATGGTATCCAAACCTTACGGCAGCTGATCCCCGCCAACGCTGATAATAATGCGTATGCGATTGGTTGTGTAAGCATACAGGACAAACCGCGTTTTTCCTGGAGAGCATTTATGCTGGACGAAGGCCGCTATTTTAAAGGAGCATCCGTAGTAAAGCAGCTGCTCGATGAAATGGCTCTCCTGAAAATGAATGTGTTTCACTGGCACCTGACAGACGACCAGGGCTGGCGCATTGAAATAAAGAAATACCCGCTGCTGACCACTATTGGCAGTAAACGTGACTCTACCCAAAGCGGGCACTGGAACAGTCCTACCTTTGATGGTAAAGTACACCAGGGCTTTTACACCCAGGAGCAGATCAAGGACATTATCCGCTATGCAGCAGAAAGGCATATTACCATTATTCCCGAAATTGAGATGCCCGGCCATTCCAGCGCTGCTATCGCCGCATATCCCTGGTTAGGCTGCACCGGCAAACAAATCAAGGTACCAGGTACGTTTGGGGTGCACTATGACGTTTTTGATGTGACCAATCCCAAAGTAATCACCTTCCTCGAAGATGTATTGCAGGAAGTGCTTACCCTCTTCCCCTCCAAAGTAATCCATATTGGCGGCGATGAAGTAAAATACGACCAATGGAAAGCGTCAGGTACTATACAGGCTTTCATGAAAGAAAAAGGACTGGGTACACCTGCCGACCTGCAAATCTGGTTTACCAACAAGATCTCCAACTACCTGGCCGGCAAACAACGCCGGATGATGGGCTGGAATGAGATCATGGGCAGCCAGGTACATGAATATTCTGACAAAAACGGTCCTGGTGCAAAGGAAAAGCTGGCCGCCGGCACCATCGTTCACTTCTGGAAAGGAGAACTGAAACTGATTACCGAAGCCGTTTCAAAAGGATATGATATCGTCAACTCCTATCATGAGTTTACTTATCTGGATTACGACTACAAATCCATCCCGCTGACTAAAGCTTACAGTTTTAATCCTATTCCCGAAGGGCTGGACGCCAAATATCATAATAAGATCCTGGGCCTGGGCTGCCAGATGTGGGGAGAATGGATTCCTACCGTAGAGAGCATGAACAAAATGGTGTTTCCCCGGCTGGCTGCTTATGCAGAAGCCGGATGGACCCCGCTGGCACAAAAGAATTTTGATACTTTCCAGCAATCCCTGTCCTTCTTTTATGCCCGCTGGGATAAAGCAGGCATTAACTATGGCAAATAACACATTGTAAATTTACCTGACAGGTACAGCCGGCTAAAAGGAGCTTCTTTTTAGCCGGCTTTTTTGATAGCAGTACCACTATCCGCAATAATCACTTCACTTCTATGCAGGGCTGCTTCAAATGTTGGCAGTACATTGGCCTTACCCACCGCAAAAAGTAACCTGGATTGCTTTAAGGCGGTCCATACCTGTTCACTGGTTACCTCCGACAGCACCAGTTTGGTACCCTGGTGCTTAAATGCTTTCTGCACTTCCTGCAAAGTATGGATACCGGTAGCATCAATGATGGGCACCGCCCGCATCCGGATAATCAATACCCTGGGCGCTGCTGCTATCATCACACTGGCATCCTTAAACTTATAAGCCGCCCCGAAAAATAAAGGACCGGTTATTTCGAAGACCGTCACTCCCGGAGGGATCGCAAAATCAACCACCGGGGCAAGATCTGCAGCGGCATTGGAAGCCGTTGGCGATGGTGTCATAATATTCACGCTCGTGAACTGTGTCATTTTCCGCATAAACAGAAAGGCTGCCAGGATCATTCCTATTTCTATCGCTACAGTAAGATCAATCAGCACAGTTAACAGGAAAGTAACTACCAATACGGCGGCATCTCCCCTCGGTGCTTTTAAAATGGCAACGAAATTTTTCCATTCACTCATATTATAAGCCACCACCATCAGAATGCCCCCCAGCGTAGCCATGGGAATCAAGGCTGCCCACTGGCCCACAAACAGCAGGATCAGTAATAACGTAATGGCATGCACCATCCCGGCAACGGGCGTACGTCCGCCGTTACGGATATTGGTAGCCGTTCTGGCAATAGCCCCTGTAGCTGGTATCCCACCAAAGATGGAAGAAAAAACATTCGCTGTTCCCTGTGCAACCAGCTCTACATTGCTTTTATGTTTTCCTCCGGTCATCCCATCAGCTACCACTGCTGAAAGCAGTGATTCTATACTTCCCAGTAAAGCAATGGTAAAAGCTGGCTGGATCAATTGCTGGATGGTAGAAAAGTTGATATGAGGCAATGCAGGTGCCGGCATTGAGGAAGTAATATGTCCAAACCTGCTGCCGATTGTTTCCACGGGTATTGCCCACACTTGTACTGCTAATGTAGTAAGTATAATCGCCACCAGGGAACCCGGAACTTTGCTGAACCTTTTAGGCCACCATAATATAACGGAGGTAGTAAACAGGGCGATCACAATGGCAGCCGGATTGACTGACTTAATATTGGCTCCGTAAGCGGCCCACTTTTCGAGGAAATCAGCGGGAACCGCTCCCATGTGCAGGCCCAGGACATCTTTCATCTGGGCCGAAAAAATGATCAGCGCAATACCGCTGGTAAACCCTACAATCAAAGGGTGTGGAATGAATTTAATAACGGTACCTAGTCTGGCTATCCCCATGATGATCATCATCAGCCCCGCTATGAACGTAGCAATAATCAGCCCGTCAACACCATGTACCTGGACAATCCCGTATACAATAACAATAAAGGCCCCGGTAGGGCCTCCAATCTGTACGCTGCTGCCACCCAGGGCGGAAATAATAAACCCTGCAATGATGGCTGTAAATATGCCCTTTTCGGGTGATACCCCTGATGCAATGGCAAACGCGATGGCCAACGGTAAGGCTACAATCCCTACAATGATGCCAGCCAGCACGTCCTTTGCAAATTGTTCCCTGGTATACCCCTTCAGCGTTTCAAATAGTATAGGCTTAAACATGTACCCCTGCTTATTGCTTTATGCAAAGGTACCAGGTGCTGAAGTGCCATCCGTTGATGCTTATCACTCAAAAAATTGATTAATATCATTTTTGATAGCGCTATCTCAACATACCGGTATACACTTTTGTTTCATAATCAAATTTCACTTTGCCATTCACCTGGTGCTGCTCAAAAATCTGTTGCAGCCGGGACAACATTTCTTCATATACCGGTGAGCTGGCCGTTGGTACATAAGAAGAAGAAAGCATTCTGCCTTTTACCCCATCAAAATCAAATACCTGCTCATTATGGAATGTTTTTACCTGACCTGGAGCAGGCGCATAAAAAGCAAACAGATCAGCATCCGCTACATTACGGTGATTGATCTGCGTATAATCCGTCGCATATTGCAGCAATAATTCCTCATATGCTTTTTCAAAGGGTGATACGATCTGCCGTTCATTAAACAGCACCACCGCATAGGCTCCTGGCCTGGCAATTCTGCTCCACTCTACTTTCGTTTTAATACGGTCGAACCAGTGAAATGCCTGTCCTGCTACAATCAGGTCCGCACTCGCACTTTCCAGCGTACTGGCTTCCGCTGTTCCATTCACACTGGTAAAACCAGGATATGTTTTCAGCAATTCTTCTGCTTTTTCCCGCATTTCCTTATTCGGTTCTACCCCGCATACCTGGTAACCATTGTCGAGGAACAAACGGGAAGAAATCCCTGTACCAGACCCTATATCCGCTACCATCCCACCTGCAGGCAGGCCGGTTATTTCCTGCAGATAAGGCATTACTGCTTCAGGATAACCGGGGCGGTACTTTACATAATCCGCTACGCGGTTACTAAACCGGCCGGTGCTATTTACGTTCATATGGCAAACAAATTTGGTATAGGCAAATGTAACAATTCGTTTACTGAACAGGTCATTACTTTACAGGAATCAGCCCATAGCCTGCCGCTTGTTTCTTCAGCTGATATTTAATGGTTCGTTTGCCACCGGAAGGGGCAGCATTAGGATCATCCTTTTTGTATACCGGAAAGCTGCGCATCAGGAATTGTTTGCTCACATAAAAAGAATCATGTCCCATATAGCCTGCGGCCAGCATACTATCTTCACCAAGCTCCGGTAATCCGATACGTATGGCCTTAGCACCATCAAACGTATAGCCATACACATCCCCGTAACTACCACTGCCATCAGATACTGTAAAACAATACAATTCGGGCTTTTTATCCCCGTTCAGGTCGGCCGCAGCAATATTGATCACCCGGCCATTGATTCCTCTTTCCCGGGTAGTGTCTGATTTGGTAGTGTCTGCAGTTTGGGCATTTTGTACCCCTATCAGCAGCTCCCGTATCGTACCGTCCCCTTTCGTTGTCACGCCGAATTTATAATCCCTGAATCTTACTTCCTGCCGGAATGTAGGCCGGTCTTCCTTTGGTGCAGGAGCTCCCAGCCGGCTGGTGTCCGTTCCTGCCGTACCTCCCCCTTCCACAGCTGCGGTGGAATCTCCGCTGTTGCCCGGTTGCTTTACCGGTTGATTACAGGATAAAGCCGCAGCCAGCAGACTTGCTATTCCTAGTAAAAGATGTTGATTTTTCATGTTATCTCATTGAAAATGAATGAATAAGGCTTTCAACTATGTTTTGCATCAAGGAATATGCCACTAAAAAGGATATCGTTAAAGGTGTGGTGTAAAATTTGTGGCACTACTCATACACATTGTTCACTTTTAAATTCATGGTTTATGCTAACAAGGAAAATGTTCCCATCTCAAAATGGGTATGCACAAGCAGCTTATGATCCTAAAAACAAACCAGGGAAACAGTCAACAGGTGAAGAAATAGAAGAGGAACTGGAAGCGTATGATGATGACATGTATGACGATGATGAAGTACTGGAAGCGGAAGAAGAAGATGAAGCGGAAGAAGACGCAAAAATGTAGCTCATCAAAGCTATGGCAAAAAGATGTATGGCAGCATATCAGGATGTAAGTTGATGTACCACTGTGCCGGATATAAGACCAGAGCGACTATAACGGTCATCCGGTAGTATATCCGGCACATGGAGAGGCTTATTTATTGTTCACCATATTAACTTTTATGCTATGAAAAAGCATCTTGTATCTTTATTGATGGTAGCCGGAGCCGCAATATTCATTATTGCGCAAACGCAGGCTGGGAATGGCTATAACCGCGCCAGCCACCATGAGGTAATGCTGACACAGCAGGATGGTATTTTTTCAATGCTACAGGACACTACTCCCAAACAACGGGATACCAGTATGTGGCCTAAAAAAGATAAGAAACACAAGCCCTGGAAAGATAAACACAAAGACTCTACGCAACGTCCACAGAAGGATACCTTTTTAGTACCACCTGCTACTCCTTATTAATTAACCAGATGTTAAATTAATGTCAAAAGTTTTGTTACCTGCCCGCCAGAATGCAACAACAACGGGCAGGTAACCAACTTTTCCTTACCGCTTATCCTCATAATACTTTGACATTTTATTTTAATCTGCTACTTTTGTGACTTACATTTTTTTGTGTAAAACAAAAGCCGTATTAAAATAAGAGGCTAAGACGGTGCTCAGATAATGGTGAAACTAAGGTTGTTATCAGTCAGGAAATGTTGCTTTGTACTGCTGTTGTGCATTATACATGTAGCAATAGGCATACCCGGTTCTTCTTTTACCGGGATGCAGTTGTTTACTATGGAGAAAGGCATGCAGCGTGCGAACCATCCATTTCTGGCCAATAATGCCCCTGACAATTTCGGGCAGGACCTTCCTGATGAGCCGGAAGAAGTAACCCAGGCCAAAAACAACCGGCGCCGGCTTCGTTTTTTTAATACTGCCACCAGTTCCCAGTTTAACATCAGCCAACGCATTGTGCAGGAAATAGATAACCTGGCCTATGCTTATGCGCTCTATAAAGATGTCAATAAAACCGGAATATACCAGCAACAGGACTCTTTCCTGCCTGCGTATTACAACTTCCTCTTCCGGTTTGTCCTTTTCTGAAAAAATACGTACTCCCCTGCCCTTTAGTGAACGCACTTTCTTTAAGGTGTGGTTTTACTTATGTCTTTTCTGATAAAGAAATAATCAATTCAATATAAGGATGCCCGTATGGTATCCCTTAAAATCACGTGTAATACAATGAAACATTTATTGTGGATCAATGCCGCATTAGTCATTACTATGGCCGTTGCCGGATGCAATATTAAAGGAGAAGCGATCAATAACAACATGGACGTAGCCACTTACCCCGTTGCTGCAGTTATTTCAAAAGACACCATACTGCATAATAACTATGTAGCAGATATACAGGCAGTGCAGAATGTAGAAATCAGAGCACGGGTAAAAGGTTTTCTGGACAAGATCCATGTAGACGAAGGGCAGGAAGTAAAAAAAGGTCAGCTGCTTTTCAGCATTAATGCAGCAGAGTACAATGCAGAACTGACTAAAGCCAAGGCTTTTCTAAGCAGTACCGTAGCTGATGCAAAAGCTGCCTCCCTGGAAGTAGAACGGGTAAGGATACTGGTAGAGAAAAAAGTAATCGCCGCTACCGAACTGGAAGTAGCAGAAGCCAAACAGGTAGCAATGGATGCAAAGATAGATGAAGCCAGGTCTGCCATGGAAAACATTGCTATGCGGCTTTCGTATACCAGGATATGCGCCCCTTTTGACGGGATCATAGACCGCATTCCGCTGAAAGCAGGTAGTTTGATTGATGAAGGCTCTCTGCTTACAACCGTATCTAACACCCGGGAAATGTATGCCTACTTCAATGTATCAGAAACGGAATACCTGCAATATATCAAGTCGAACAAAGCACAGGATACACCTTCCAATCAAACGGTAAGACTGATTCTGGCAGACGGGTCCAGCTTTCCATGGCCAGGTAAAATAGAAACCATCGAAGGAGAATTTGAAGAGAATACCGGCGCTATTGCCTTCCGGGCACGTTTCCCCAATCCCGACAAATTATTAAAACATGGCGCCAGTGGTAAAGTACAACTGGATAATAACCTGGAAAATGCGTTGATCGTGCCTCAGAAAGCAGTATTTGAGATGCAGGACAAAAACTACGTGTTTGTGGTAGATGCCGCCAACAAAGTAAAGATGAAACCCATTGTTCCCAAAACGAGGTTCTCTCACTTCTACATTCTGGAATCAGGCCTGGATCAGGGCGAAAAAGTGATCTATGAAGGGGTACGTAATGTGCGGGATGGCATGCAGATCCGCCCTTTACTGGTATCTGTAGACAGTTTGATCAACGCCGTACCGCGTGCGGGTATCTAACATTTATTCATTTGCGGTGAGGTCATTTATATGATGTGTTGCCTGGAAATTATTTAAATCATGGTTGAAACTTTTATAAAACGGCCGGTGTTATCACTGGTTATTTCATTAATTATTACCCTGCTGGGTATACTGGCATTGTTTACGCTGCCTATTACCCAGTTTCCGGATATCGTGCCGCCCTCTGTTACCGTTACCGCGAAATATACCGGTGCCAACGCAGAAGTGTGTGCCAAAGCAGTAGCTACCCCACTGGAAAGAGCTATTAACGGGGTACCGGGTATGACTTATATGTCGTCCGTATCCAGTAACAACGGGATCACCTTAATACAGGTATTCTTTAATGTGGGTACTGATCCGGATCAGGCAGCAGTGAACGTACAAAACAGGGTAGCCACCATTATCGATGAGCTGCCCGAAGAAGTGATCAAGGCAGGTGTGACTACAGAAAAAGAGGTGAACAGTATGCTGCTGTATCTCAACGTCATGAGTGAGGACAGCACGATGAATGAAAAATTCATTTACAACTTTGCAGACATCAACGTGCTGCAGGAGCTGAAAAGAATTGAGGGCGTTGGTTTTGCAGAAATCATGGGCGCCAAGGAATATGCCATGCGGGTATGGTTAAAGCCTGACCGTATGCTGGCCTATACCATCTCTACCGATGATGTGATTGCCGCCATCCGTACCCAGAATGTGGAAGCCGCACCCGGCAAAACCGGGGAAAGCTCTGACCGTAACCCGCAGATGCTGCAATATGTATTACGCTATACGGGCAAATTCTTTGAACCATCCCAGTACGAAAATATTATTGTCCGCGCCAATAGTGACGGCTCGGTGCTTAAGCTGAAAGACCTGGCAGACATTGAATTTGGCGCCCTGAGCTATGGCATGGTATCTAAAACAGATGGTAAGCCCTCTGCCTCTATCATGCTGAAACAGCGCCCCGGCTCCAACGCACGGGATGTAATTGCCAATGTGAAAGATAAGATGGCTGAAATGAAGGCCACCTCCTTCCCTCCCGGCATGAGCTATAACTTCAACTACGATGTATCCCGTTTCCTGGATGCTTCCATTCAGGCCGTACTGGTTACCCTGCTGGAAGCCTTTCTGCTGGTATTTATAGTAGTGTTTATTTTCCTGCAGGATTTCCGGTCTACCCTGATCCCTGCATTAGCGGTACCTGTAGCACTGGTAGGTACGCTTTTCTTTATGCAGATGCTGGGATTCTCCATTAACCTGCTCACCCTGTTTGCCCTGGTACTCGCTATCGGTATTGTGGTAGATAATGCCATTGTGGTAGTGGAAGCCGTGCATGTGAAGATGAGTGAGGAGCATCTGCCCCCCATGGAGGCTACCATAGCTGCGATGAAGGAGATCAGCGGCGCCATTGTGGCGATTACGGTGGTAATGTCGGCCGTATTTATACCCGTAGCCTTCCTATCCGGACCGGTGGGAGTTTTTTATCGTCAGTTTTCACTTACACTTGCATTTGCCATTTTCATATCAGGTATCAACGCCCTTACGCTCACGCCTGCACTCTGTGCCATCATGTTGAAAAACACGCATGGCGTAGTTTCTAAAAAAGGGTTGCTGCAACGGTTCTTCAATGGGTTCAACAAGGGATATTCCGCTACTGAAGGGCGTTAT
This sequence comes from Chitinophaga sp. H8, assembly GCF_040567655.1. Lineage (NCBI taxonomy): Bacteria > Pseudomonadati > Bacteroidota > Chitinophagia > Chitinophagales > Chitinophagaceae > Chitinophaga > Chitinophaga defluvii. The sequence goes on from NZ_JBEXAC010000001.1 coordinate 2,625,541, forward strand.
CAGCGTTTCATCAGCAACATTGCCGGCAAAAGAGTTATTACCCTCGTGCTGCTGGCCGTATTCTTTGTTGCCACCTGGGGCGCCAGCGCCATTCTTCCATCCGGTTTTATCCCATCGGAAGATCAGGGCATGATCTATGTGAATGTAACCACCCCTGCCGGTGCAACAGTAGAGCGTACAGAACAGGTGCTCGATCAGGTGCAGCAGGCCACACTGGGCATGGATGCAGTAGAATCTGTATCTACCCTTGCCGGGTATAGCCTGGTGAATGAAGTAGCCGGCGCCTCCTATGGCATGGGGATGATCAACCTGAAAGCATGGAAAGAACGGAAGGAATCTGTAACAGATATCATGGCCATCCTGGAAGAAAAAACCAAACATATTGCCGATGCCAATATTGAATTCTTCCCACCACCTACCGTACCCGGATTTGGTAACGCCAGCGGATTTGAATTACGTGTACTGGATAAAACCGGTAGTGGGGACTTGCGGCAAACCTCCCAGGTAACCAACCAGTTCATTACAGCGTTGAAAAACAGGCAGGAAATCAGTAATGCCTTTACCAGCTTTGATCCTGATTTCCCACAATATATGATCCATGTGGATCAGGCCATGGCAGCAAAAAAAGGGGTGAACATTGAAAATGCTATGAACACGCTGCAAACATTGCTGGGTAGTTTTTATGCCTCTAACTTTATCCGCTTCGGGCAGATGTATAAGGTAATGGTACAGGCCTCCCCTGAGTACAGAACACAACCGCAGGACGTATTAAAACTGTATGTGAAAAATGACCGCGGCGAAATGGTATCGTTCTCCAACTTTGTGACACTGGAACGTGTATACGGACCGGAGCAGCTTACCCGCTACAACATGTATACCTCTGCGATGATTAATGGAGATGCCGCAGCAGGGTTCAGTAGTGGGGATGCCATTAAAGCCATTGAAGAAGTAGCAGAAAAACAGCTACCCAGAGGCTATAGCTTTGAATGGTCTGGTATGACGAGGGAACAGATCCTGTCCGGTAATCAGGCGGTGTACATCTTCATTATCTGCCTGGTGTTTGTATACCTGTTGCTGGCCGCACAATATGAAAGTTTCCTGCTGCCATTGCCGGTGATACTATCCTTGCCTGCCGGTATTTTCGGGGCATTCCTTTCGCTCAAGTTACTGGGGCTGGAAAACAACATTTATGCGCAGGTATCGCTGGTAATGCTGATTGGGTTGCTTGGTAAAAATGCTATCCTGATAGTAGAATTTGCGATACAACGGAATAAGGAAGGACATGGTATTCTGGAAGCCGCCAAGGAAGGCGCTGTATCCAGGTTACGGCCTATCCTGATGACCTCTTTTGCTTTCATAGCAGGATTGATTCCGTTGTGTATTGCTACTGGTGCAGGTGCTATGGGTAACCGTTCTATCGGAACGGCCGCCGCCGGAGGGATGCTGATAGGTACCCTGTTTGGCGTGCTGATTATACCGGGATTGTATGTATTATTTGCTCAGATGGGCAAACGCAAACAAATGCCGGCAGTAGCAAAATAAATATTCATATACTTTAAAACAGGAAAAACGTGCAATTATATAAATGGCTTCAGATAAGTGCCTGTGTGGGTCTGGCAATGGTAGCCGGCAGCTGTAAAATGCAGCAGCCGCTTACCTTGCCGGCAGCCAAAGCACTACCCGATACTTTTATTCATCCGGTGGATACTGTCAGTATAGCCAGTATGCCTTTAAAAACATTTTTCACAGATGCACCACTGCAGCAGCTGATAGATACTGCCCTCCGGAACAATTTTGATTTACAGATAGCCTTGCAGCGCATCAACACCGCGCGGGCAGCATTGGTACTTGCCAAACATGCCTGGTTGCCTTCTTTGGATATATCCGCCAGTGCAGGGGTAGATAAATATGCCGATTACACGCTGAATGGGGTGGGCAATTTTGACACCAACCTGTCGCCCAATATTGATAAAAATCAGCGTATCCCTACACCTACACCGGAGTACTTTCTGGGGCTGCGGTCATCCTGGGAAATAGATCTCTGGGGAAAGCTGAAGCAACGCAAAAAGGCCGCCTATGCCCGCCTGCTGGCCAGCGAAAAAGGCCGGCAACTGGTAACCACGCTCCTGGTAAGCCAGGTAGCAAGCATGTATTATGAGCTGGTGGCATTGGATAATGAGCTGGGGATTGTCCGTAAGAATATCACCTTACAGCAAAAAGCAGTAGAAACGGTCAACATTCAAAAAGCCGGAGGCAGGGCCACCGAACTGGCAGTGCAGCAATTCACAGCGCAACTGCTCAGCACACAAAGCATGGAGCATACTATCCGCCAGCAGATTGTACAAACAGAAAGCCAGCTGAATCGCTTACTGGGAAGGTTCCAGCAGCCTGTTGTGCGCACCAGGGATATATTTACACAACCGTTGCGGATAAATGTAAAAACAGGTATTCCCGCTGCAATGTTATTGCGCAGACCGGATATACAACAAGCTGAACTGGAACTGCTGGCAGCTAAATCTGATGTAAATGCGGCCAGAAAAGCATTCCTGCCCTCTTTCAACATTACACCTTATGCAGGACTGAATGCATTTAATGCGTCCCTGCTATTCCAGGCCCCCTCTTCTATTGCTTATGGTATCGTAGGAGGATTAACGGCACCTATCTTTAATAAACAACAGTTGAATACGCAGTATAAGCAGGCCGGAGCCGCCGCCATTGCCAGCTTTTATGAATACCAGCGAACAATTGTGAACAGTTACCAGGAAGTAGTTACCGCCCTGAACCAGGTAGAAAATCAGCAGGCCATCAACCAGCTGAAAGAAAAAGAAGTGACGGTATTACAACAAGCGGTAGCTACTTCGCAAGACCTTTACATGGCCGGATATGCCTCTTACCTGGAAATCATTACGGCCCAGAAAAGTGTATTGGAAGCCGAACTGGCATTGACCATCACCCGGAAGCAGATTTTCCAGGGAACGATAGAGCTGTATCGTGCCCTGGGAGGTGGATGGCAATAACCCCAACGCCCGTTTTATCATGTTGTCATAAATAGCTGATATTCAGCACATACTTTGTCTGATGTAAAATAAATAGCCCTGGCCGTTGTGCCGGGGTTATTTATTTTTATAAATATTCTCCTATAAAGTCTATTAATTAAATAGAGTTTATGTACTTTGTGCTCATATCGCAATGAAGTAAATGGATAAAATTATTACTACATTACCTCCGGTTGCCCCGGCGCAGCCAGAAACGCCTGTAACCACGCCCGCACTGGCCATTCCCCCTGCTGGTCCATCCAGGAAGGGGCTACGTTTACTCCTGTGGAGTATATGCCTGGCTGCTACTGCGGTTATCCTGGTAGTGTTATGGCATAGTACGCCTGTTTTCCGGCATTATGTAGCAGATATAGACGTAGAATTTTATTATTTCCTGGGAGCAGGCTTTGTGTTTGCCATGATAGATGGCGCCATAGGGATGTCTTACGGCATTACTTCCACCACTTTTTCACTTTCTATGGGTATTCCGCCCGCATCCGCCAGTGCAGCCGTGCATTTGTCAGAGATACTCAGCAATGCCATTGCAGGCTGGATGCACTTTAAAATGGGAAATGTTAACAAACGTTTATTTCAGCTGCTGTTATTTCCGGGTATAGCCGGTGCTGTCATAGGCGCTTACCTCCTGTCTTCTCTTGAGCATTACAGCCAGTATACCAAACCAGTGGTATCGCTTTATACATTGATCCTGGGCAGTATTATCTTATCCAAAGCATTTCAATCCGCCCGCAGGAAAGTGGGTAAGAAAAAGATTAAAAAGATAGGCGTATTGGGATTTGGTGGCGGCTTTATTGATGCAGTAGGTGGCGGCGGCTGGGGTTCCATTGTATTATCTTCTCTGATAGCCGGAGGCCGTAATCCACGTACCTCTCTGGGTACTGTAAAAGCAAGCCGTTTTTTTATAGCCATGCTCAGCTCTCTTACTTTCATTACGGTACTGCATACCGTACACTGGCATGCTATTGCAGGGCTTGTAATAGGCAGCGCTATCGCAGCACCCATTGCTGCCAGAGTTTCTAACCGCATTTCTGCGAAAAGTATCATGGTAGCAGTAGGTATTATTGTGATATTGGTAAGTATGAGAAGTATTTATGGGTTCCTGACTAAATTACTCTGACACAACGGTCAGAGCTCTATTTTTTCTTTCGCTTCCAGCATAGCCGGTTTATTCATTTCATAGTTTACCCGGGCGGATAATACTACTTCATCTTTTTCATTAAAGGGTAATGCAGGCAGAAATTTATCAGCGATCACCACTTTTATTTCAGCAGTTCTGTCAGTGAATAAATAAGTTTCCTTATCCAGCTTTTTCATGACATAACCTTTCACTTTGACAATAGTACCATCGGTATCCAGTTGTCTGGCGTAACGTATGGCCTCTCCTACCGTATACCATTTAGGCGCCTCACCCGGTGATTTATCCTGTGCATAACCACAGCAGGTAAACAACAACAAGGTAACTAATAGGTATAAACGCGTCATTTTGATTTTGTTTTATCTGTTAACTATCAATGGAAAAGTATCCGGTTTCCTTTATATTAAAACAATACCTGCATCTGAAATGTTCAATATGCCTGGTTATCCGTATTGCAAAGGTACGTCAAAGTATTTGAACCCGTATTGCTGCCTGATAATTCGTACATTCATAAAACAGGCTGATAGTAATTAAGCATACCAATAACTTACACTGTATGGCGCTCAGTTTCCGTTCCTTTCTCCGCAACTATGCAGGTATTTTGTTATTACTGGGAGGTATAGCCGTTGGCAGTATCCTGGGGCTTATCTTCGGTAAAGACGTAGCGGTGATCAAACCTGTAGGAGATATTTTTCTGAATCTTCTCTTTACGGCAGTGATTCCGCTGGTATTTTTTGCCATAGCTTCCGCCATTGCACAGGTAGACCGCTCCCAGCCACTGGGACGGATAATAGCCGCTATGTTTCTGGTATTCCTGGGCACTATCCTGGTTGCCGCCTTGCTGACCATCGTAGCTACCTGGATTTTTCCGATCCGGGTGCAGCTGGCAGCAGGATTAAAAGTAACGGAAACCATCAGCGAACAAAGTATAGGTGCACAGATTACCTCATTACTAAGCGTAAACGAGTTTTTTGAATTGCTGACCCGGAAAAACATGCTTCCCTTTATCATCTTTGCGGTATTGCTGGGTTTTTCCGTATTACGTGCCGGCGAAGCAGCGGCACCTTTCCGCAGGTTCCTGTATGCCGGCAACGAGGTGATGAAACAATTACTCATCCTGATCATGAAACTGGCACCCATTGGGCTGGGCGCCTACTTTGCCTACCAGGTAGGCGTAGTAGGGCCACAACTTTTTGGAGCCTATGCCAAACCATTAGGGCTCTATTATGGGCTAGGCCTGTTCTACTATCTGGCAGGGTTCAGCTGTTATGCATTTCTGGCAGGAGGTATAGCAGGCGTTAGAAAATACTGGAAGAACAATATGGTGCCTTCTCTTACCGCTGTAGGCACCTGCAGCAGCATTGCCACTATTCCTGCCAACCTGGATGCATCCCGTAAAATGGGCGTGCCGGAGCATATTGGCAATGTGGTAATCCCATTGGGCGCCTCCCTCCACAAAGATGGCTCCAGTATCTCTTCTATAATTAAAATAGCTGTTGCTTTTGCCATACTGGGCAAAGGATTTAACAGCCCAGAGGCTGTGTTGCTGGCCTTAGGCATCACTGTTATTGTAAGCATCGTAGAAGGAGGCATTCCTAACGGAGGGTATGTAGGAGAACTACTGGCCATGTCCGTATATGGATTTCCGGTAGAAGTGCTCCCTGCCCTGCTGATCATTGGCACTCTGGTAGATCCAATGGCCACTTTGCTGAATGCCACCGGCGATACGGTTGCAGCAATGCTTGTAACCAGGGTACTAAAACCTAAAAAAGGAGTGGCCACTTAAACATTCACCGCCGTACTCTTTTCCTGATAAATCAAGGCTGATTTTTCAAACGCCCTATCCAGGTCAGCCAGCAAATCCGAGGCTTCTTCCAGTCCTACCGACAGGCGGATCAGGCTATCCGCCACTCCTGCCGTACGGCGTGTTGCTGCAGGGATAGATTTATGTGTCATGCTGGCGGGATGACACAATAAACTTTTGATCCCTCCCAGGCTTTCCGCCAGTTTAAAATACCCCGTGCTGGTTACAAAGGCAGTAGCCGCTTCTTCCGTATCAGTTTTCAATGTAAAAGAGACAATGCCTCCGAATCCTTTGGCCTGCCTGGCCGCCAATGCATGCCCGGGATGGGAAGGTAAGCCGGGATAATACACCCTTTCTACTGCCGGATGTTTTTCCAGGTATTCAGCAATTATCTGTGCATTCGCGCAATGTTGCTTTACACGCAAATGCACTGTTTCAATACCCCTGATCAGCAGGAAACTGTCAAATGGCGAAAGAATAGCCCCGCATGCATTCTGATAAAACCGGATCTCGTTTCCCAGTTCCTGTGTTTGGGTAATCACCAACCCTGCAATCAGGTCGCTATGCCCACCCAGATATTTGGTGGCACTATGTATTACAATATCTGCTCCTAACGCCAATGGCTGTTGTAATACCGGAGAGGCAAAAGTATTATCTACACAAAATAAACATCGGTTGGCTTTTGCGATTTTTGCAATAGCGGCGATATCCGATATTTTCAGGGTGGGGTTCGTAGGTGTTTCCAGCCATATCAGTTTGGTAGCAGGTGTGATAGCATTGAATACTGCTTGTGTATCTGCTGTATCTACATAATGCACCTTGATGCCGAACTTTTCATATACTTTATTGAATAGGCGGAACGCGCCCCCATAGATATCATCTACTGCTACTATTTCATCTCCATATTTTAGCAGTTTAAGCACAGCGTCAATCGCAGCAAGACCACTGGAAAAGGCGGTACCAACTGCCCCTCCTTCCAGTTGTGCTATGATTTTTTCCAGCGCTGCCCGGGTAGGGTTATTACTTCTGGCATAGTCATATCCTTTATTGATCCCTGGTGCTTCCTGCACAAAAGTGGAAGTTTGATAAATAGGTACGGCAATAGCACCTGTTTGCGGATCTACAGGGATAGCATGGATTAATTCAGTAATTGTACTCATCGGTTGTGTTTTTTAGTTTGATGATAAAATTGATTAAACAGTGTGTGGTGTTGCTTATCAGGAAAGAAGTACGGGAGGAGGAAGATGAGCGGAAAGCGGGTCTTTACAAGTCATACCAACCTTAAGGCATTGGTATAAAACCAAAAAACTCACCTGGCAGCCAGATGAGTTTTCTCTATTTTGAATAATGTAAAGTAAACCTGAATACTGACTTATCTTTCCTCCTTTCAGGAGGATGGATGAAGCACCTGTCTGCAGTAGTGTACTGTAGATGGTTGCTAAGACGTCATCGGGCCATTTCCCTCAGTCTTTCTTGATAAGAAACTTTTAAAGAACTGGAGCAAAGGTAAATCAAGAATTTTCAATTTTCCAACAATTGCTTCCTATTTTTTTTGTCCGCTACTTAATGTGGTGGTTGGTGGAGCGCCTCCAAAGTAAGCTGGATCCCCTTTTCATAAGAGCAGGGCACGTAATTGAAGTGTTGAGCAAACTTAGTTGCGTCAAAGATGTAAGGATAATTATTCTGATACAGCATCTCACGTATTTCATTAATCGTGTTATCAAACCATCCTGCCATCCTCATCATCATTCCTCCCATTACCATATATCGTGGTTTTACGTTTAGTTGTGCCGCGATCATATTAATGTATGCTTTTCCGGTAGGTGCCGGATTAGTAGTAGGCAGGTGCCATACCTGGTTGTCGGTATTCTTGTTTTCGGCCAGGAGGAATAATCCTTTACCGGCGTCTGGGGTAAAAGTAAAACTGTGGGTAACCTGGTCGTTGCCCAACCACATAGCGCGGCTACCTTTCGCCAGTTTATCAATAACGAGCATATTCAGGATGCCGGTAGAGGAAGCCCCCGGGCCATAAAAATCTGCTGATCTGGCAATGCTCGCCCGGATATTGCCAGCTTTCACCTCTTCCATCAGCTTGCTGGCGATACGTGCCCGTATCTCTCCTTTTTTGCTACTGGGATGGTAAGGAGTATCCTCCGTCATTTTCCCATTGACTAATCCATACATATATACATTGTCAAAAAAGATCAGCCTGGCTTGGGCTGCCTTGCAGGCATTGATAACATTGTCCATGATCTTGGGCCATGCCACGCCCCATACTTTATGGTCATAAGTTAATCCGGCGCATAAAAAAACCACCGTAGCTCCTTTTACCGCCGCCAGGGTTTGTGCATAATCGGTGAGATCCGCAGGCACCAACTCAGCAACCCCGGCTGTAGTTTGTGGGTTACGTCCTACCAGCCGGACCCGCTTACTGTGTGCCAGCAACTCTTTGGTTAATTCCTTTGCGATAATACCACCGGCCCCTAAAATGGTATATAATGGCGTAGCCTGATCATTGGTAAATGGCATATTCATCTGATTTATGGTTTAAGAGGAAGACGAATGAGAATATAAAATATTTTAAATTTTCCCGGTATATTTATTCTATTGTTATCCTTCACTTAAAGCAATGTCAATCTGATACATTCACATAAACATTTATTACATTATATATGCAAAAATAATGTATATCGTATTTATTATTAAAAGGCTGTAATGCTTCTATGGCATTGAGATATCCATACTAATAAAAAACAAAAAATGCTTTAGCTTTGCTTCGCATTGGCAATAACCCTGATCATGCTTACCATCAAATAACAAGGCCCGGTTTTATGTATATAAATTATGAAAAGAAAGTCTTTTACCGCTTTGCCATTTTAATACTGATGGTAATTATACTGGTATCACTTTTCATGATTGCCTTTTTCCGGAAGAAAAATACGCAGCAGCTGACGCTGGTAGTAAAGGATCTGGTAGCCACCAAAGTAGATATCAGTCATATTGATGAAGCGATTCAGTCATTGTATGCAGCAGACAATAACTTTCGTTTTTATACCCTTACCTACGATAATAGTTATTTCCGCAAATATACAGCAGCTATTCAGCATGTAGCTGAAAACCTGGAAGCAATAGAGAATGAGGATTCTACTGAAGCACATCTGCAGGGATTGCTGGGCGAAAAAGAAGCAAAAGCCAGGCTGTTTATCCGGAGCAAATCATTTATAGATTCCCTGCTCAACATTTCCCAGGAATGGGATACTACTGCGCAGGCACCGATAAAAATTGCGGTAGCCCCCCCGGCATTTGTACAGCGGGAAAAAGTGGATACCGTTATTGAAGAATCTGCAGAGATTGTAAAGGGAAAGCGTAAGCTGTTTGGCAGGCTCAGGGATGCTATTACCAACAAAGTTGAGGTGCAGCAAAAGAAACAGGCGGTTACCACTATTAAGCGTGCGGTAGACAGCAGCCGGGCTTCCAAAGCTTATAATGATGCCCAGCTTAAGAAAGTGCAGGAATATTACAGTAATTTTATCAAGAGTGCACAGGCCAATCACAGGAACCTCAATCGCAAGGAATATGAACTGGTAGTAGCTAACGAACGGCTGTTCAACGAGTTACAGCATTTATTACTGGATTTAAAGCTCAGTGTGCTTGCTGCAACGGATAAAAGACGGCTGCTTTTGAGTAAGGATATTGATCAAACGCTGTATAAAATTGATAAAGGTGCCATTTGGGAAATATCTTTTATATTTTTACTGTCAGTAATCATCATTTTTAACATCTGGCGGTTATACAGATATGATCTGGCCATGTTGAAAGCTAAAAAATCGGCCGAGAGATTTGCTTTGCTGAAAACTGAATTTGTTGCTACGATGAGCCATGAAATCAGGACCCCGCTTAATTCGCTACTCGGCTATACAGAACAGCTTGGAAGAAGTAAACTCAATGAAAATCAACGAGAATCAGTAGAAGCAATAAAGCTTTCGTCAGATATGCTGCTATCCGTCATTAATAACATCCTTGACCTTACAAAAATGGAAACTGATAAAACCATTTTAAACTTGTCTGAGTTCGCCCCAAAACAGACTATTGAAGAGGTAGCCAAAAGCCTGCATGTATTAGCACATGACAAGGGGCTGAAACTGAATACCAACATCTACTTTCCGGCTAATACCCGGCTATTGGGAGATGAATTCCGCTTAAAACAGGTCATCACTAATCTTGTAAGTAATGCGGTCAAATTTACTACACACGGTAGTGTTACCGTCAATGCATCACTGTACCCGGATAAAGAAGGCCAATCCCTGCTTAAAGTTTCAGTAACAGATACCGGCATAGGTATTAATTCTGAAGACCTGTCCAGAATATTTGAAGAATTTATCCAGGGCGGGAATGCCAATCCCCGCAAGCAGGAAGGCAGCGGCCTGGGGCTCCATATCACTAAAAAGATCATAGATCTCCATAACGGAAAAATACAGGCAACCAGCACGGTAGGTAAAGGATCTGTTTTTAGCTTTGAAATTCCCTACAAAACAATCATTCCAACTATTACTCCTGTAAAAAAGACTTCTACAGATGCACAGGAACCGGTTCGTGTACCAGGCAAGGTACCTAATGGACTCAAATTACTGGTGGTAGACGATAGTATCCTGAACAGAAAACTACTGGCCCTGCTGCTCGACAGGATCAATGCCGATTATGTAATTGTTGGCAGTGGTGAAGAGGCTTTTGAATTGTACCAGCAACATCATTATGATATGGTGCTCACTGACATCGATATGCCAGGCATGGATGGTATTGCCCTGACAGAGACAATCAGGGGGATGAACGATAAAAACAAAGCAGGTGTTATCATTGTTGCTATCACCGGCAATGTATTACAGGAAGATCTGGACTTTTACCTGAAAGCGGGATTGAATGACTATATTCTAAAACCTTACCGGGAAGAAGATATCCTGGAAAAGATCAACATACATATTCAAAAGTCGCCTACCCCGGTGCTAAAGTAATCCACAACCAGCATCCCCCTCCTCCTCTATATCCGGTCACTATATGTCCGGAAAGCATATCTATGGCCTGTCAGCAGCATTTCTTCCAGGTGGTAAACACCCGCACTTTTCCTACTGATAAAAATATTTTTACACAAATACCCTACTTAATTAGTGGACTAATAAAAATTCCCCTTATCTTTACACTGTAAATCGTAAAAATCATTCCCAACCACCAGACGTATGCCAGCAGCAAACGTCCTAAAAAACTGAATATGTTCATTATCAACAACAGATATGCGGATTTTCTGGAGGCACCGTTGCCCGAACGTTTCCCCAAGAAATTAAGAAGTATTACAAAGATTAATCCCGCAAAACAGGGCGATACCGCTCCGTTATTCTCCATTCACAGCAGCCAGCACATCGTAAATGGAGGCCTGCTGGAAGATATTGCCGGCATTACCTCCATACAAACTTTACTAACGCGCCCGCTGGTGATTGCATTTTATTCTGTACACTGGAATGGCTACGGCCAGCGTCTGTTAGCCGCGTTACAGGATTTACAGGAAGATATCAAAGTAATGGGTGGACAATTATTGCTACTATCAGCAGAAGACAAGGCCTATTTGCAATACCAGGTAACACAGCAGTCGCTCACATTACCCATCGCACATGACACGCACAATAAAATTGCCAAGAAATTTGGTATTTATGCTGAATCTGATCCTATCTGGGACAGGATTTCCGGTATTAATGCAGACGTACCTATTCCTGCTGTTTATGTGGTATCTCCATTAGAAAAGATCACCTATGATTTTGTAGATCCCTATTTTGAGAAGACATTACCTGCAAGAGAATTACTCACTGCAGTATACAATACCACCGGAGAATATACCTATAGAAAGGCACAGTAAAATCCCTGTTGTTATTTGATATAAGGCAGGAAATTGCGCCGGAACTCCAGGGCAGTATTTCCCTTGATGATATCCATCAGCGCGTCATTTAATTCTTTCAGGCTATTAGGCTTGGTGAGAAATCCGGCAGCCCCCAGCTCCCTAGTTTCGCGCTGATCCAGTTCATGAGAAGAAGTGGTGTATATCACCACCGGAATATGTTTCAGGTGGTCCATTTTTTGTACCTCCGCGAGGAATTGTTTTCCATTGATACGGGGCATATTCAGATCGAGGAAAATAATATCCGGCAGCACGTCTGCCTCCAGTTTTAATAATGCATCTTCCCCATTAATCGCTTCGTTATAGATGATACCGGGGGCAATTTCCTGCAGTACCTCTCCAAATATCATACGATCATCCACATCGTCGTCTATTAAAAGCACTGAGCTATATTTATTGCTATTCTGCATATCAATTTTAATATTTGCAAATCTATGATTTTGCGGCTACTTTAAGAAGTGCTATTCGCTAATTTAAGACGCATTTACAATATGTATTTTAACATTAATATTATAAACCAGTTTTAAATTATTTAAATTACAAATATTTACAACGCGGCACGCCAGTTGTTATATTTGCACACTGCATCACTATTAATCCGGCACATGAACAGGTATTTTACTCAACTTCCACTACAGAGGAAATTAATGCTGATTGCCATTATTCCATTGGTCTGTCTTGTTTTTTTCGGCATACAGATATTTGACCGGCAAAGTCAGGAAATTACCACGATCAACAAACTACTGCTGCAGATTGAAAAATCCACTGCCATTATGCAACTGGCTGATGAACTCCATATGGAGCGCAGGGCCAGTGTAAACTACCTGCTGGCAGGTAATACGGATATTACGCAGGAACGTGCCAGGACAGATGCCGCAATAGCAGCCTTAAAATCCAAAGTGCTGATAGATGATGTTAACTTCTTCAAATATGCGCTTTTAGACAACCTGGCTAAAAAGCGGCAGGATGTCAATAACAAAACCATTTCCCAAAGAGATGTCATAGATTATTATTCCCAGCTTATTCTACGGCTCAATGCTTTAAGCATGCCCCCTACCCCTGATATTCATGTACTCAAAACACTGAAGCAGGATATGAACGGGCAAAACCTGCTTGCACAAATGGCCACTTACCTGGGAATGATGCGTATGGATTATTACTACCTGTTGCTTCGCAAGGAAGCATTCATGGAAGACTTCAGCAGGCTGGAAAACAATTACGACATATACCAGGCGTTAATGGTAGAATTTAATGATAAAGCTACCCCGGCAGCTATCGCCGCTTTCAAAAAAGTACAGGAGGGAGAAGATTTCAGTACTACCATTAACTTTATCAGCAAAGCCATTCAATCCGGAAAAATTGACACCTCCCTCCCGCCGGATAACTGGTGGGATATATCTGCCCAGGGAGTGGACCAGCTAAAAACTGTACAAAGGCAGCTGATAGAAAAAGTGAATAAGGATGCCGGCGTTATTTACACGAAGGAAAATGATTTAAAGACCCAATATTTCGTATTCCTGGTGCTGATTGTAGCCGCTGTCATTTTTATTGTTTTTTACACTATTGGCAATATTACCGATAGCCTGGCCCTACTTAGAACTGCCGCCCTCAAGATTGCTGGTGGTGCTACAGACATACAAGTAGATATTCATTCCAAAGACGCCATTGGCAGCCTTGCCAGGTCTTTCTCGGAGATCAACCATAACAATAAAATACTGGCAGATGCGGCCGAATCTATAGGTAAGGGAAATTTTAATATTGATGTACGGCCGCGCAGTGAACAGGATATGCTGGGCAATGCTGTTGTACAGATGAGGGATGATCTCAAAACCCTTCGTACCAACCATGAAAATAAAATATGGATCCAAACCGGGATTACGCAGATGAGTGAAACCCTGCTTGGTGATAAAGATCTTGCTGATTTAAGCCATACCGCCCTGGAAGATTTTGTACGCTATACCAATGCACAGGTTGGTGTCATGTATATCAAAAACCAGGAAATCCTACAATATGCTGCCGGATATGCGCTTTCCGGTAAATATCCTGCTCCGGACACTATCCCTGTAGGGCAAACGCTGTTGGGCCAGGCGGTGCTGGAGCGAAAGCCGCTCTATCTGAAAGATATTCCGGGTGACTTCCTTTATATTACCAGCAGTGCAGGTCAGACAGTTCCGGCAAATGTGATTATTATCCCTTTATTACATGCAGGTATTGTAGAAGGGGTGATAGAGATTGGGGCCTTTCATCCTTTCCGGGAAGGTATCCTCGATTTTGCGCAACAGGTAGGCAGCAATATTGCAGTAGCGCTGCAATCTACCAAAAGCAGAGTGAAGCTGCAGGAGCTACTGGAAGAAACACAGGCACAGGCAGAGGAACTACAAACACAGCACAGCGAACTGGAAAGCCTTAATGTAGAACTGGAAGCGCAAACCCAAAAGCTGCAGGTATCAGAAGAAGAACTGAAAGTCCAGCAGGAAGAACTCATGCAGTCCAATACCGAACTGGAAGAAAGAAGCCGTTTGCTGGAAGAGAAGAACCAGGTAATTGTAGAACGTAACCTTGACATCCAGCGGAAAGCGGAAGAGCTGGCACTTAGCACCCGCTATAAATCAGAATTTCTGGCCAACATGTCTCATGAACTGCGTACGCCACTTAATTCTATCTTACTTCTTTCCCGCTTATTATCAGAAAACCATGAAAAGAATTTATCTGCAGATCAGATTGAGTACTCCCAGGTGATCCAAAGCTCCGGGAAAGGGTTGCTTACGCTGATTGATGAAATACTGGACCTGTCCAAAATAGAATCAGGAAAAATGGAACTGGAATATATGCCAGTAACCTTATCCGCTGTAGTATCCAATATGCAGGCCTTGTTTGAGCCTATTGCCAAAGAAAAAGGGCTGGCACTGCAGGTACAGCTCTCACCTATGCTGCCCTTGAATATAGAAACTGATCAGACCAGGCTGGAACAGGTACTAAAAAACCTGTTATCCAATGCCTTGAAGTTCACCGCCAGAGGAGCAGTAACCCTACAGGTAACCGCAGGCACAAGCTCTCAAACCATTCAGTTTATCGTAAAGGATACAGGAATTGGTATTGCAGCAGAAAAACAGCAGGTCATATTCGAAGCCTTCCAGCAGGCAGATGGTTCTACCCGCAGAAAATACGGAGGCACTGGTCTTGGTTTATCCATCAGCAGAGAGCTGGTGAAATTGCTGGGTGGGCAAATTCAACTGAACAGCGAGCCTGGCAGTGGTAGTGAATTTGTTGTTACAATTCCAATAGCAGCGAGAAAAGCCGCGCCGCCGGAACCGGTCACTGCTCCTGAACCTATCACGATACCGCCGGCATCAATGGAGCAAAGCCCCCCTGCGGCCTCATCTGCTACCCGCTACCTTGCTACAGTAATACCTGATGAAATAGCAGATGACCGTGGATTTATCAGCAAGGAAGATGCGGTTATTTTAATTGTGGAAGATGATACCTACTTTGCCAAAGCCCTGCTGGATTTTACCCGGGCACGCGGATATAAGGGAGTAATAACAGTACGGGGCGATCAGGCACTGGACCTTGCAAAACAATATAAACCCAGGGGCATCTTACTCGATATTATGCTGCCGGTAAAAGATGGCTGGCAGGTGATGGAAGAATTAAAAAATGATCCGCATACCAAGCCCATTCCTGTACATATTATGTCGTCCATGGAAATGAAAAAGGAAAGCCTGCTGAAAGGTGCGGTAGACTTTATCAATAAACCCGTGGCGATTGAAAATATGCAGCTGATCTTTGAAAAGCTGGAGTTTGTACTGAATAAATCATCCAAAAAAGTACTGATAGTAGAAGAAAATGCCAAACATGCAAAAGCGCTCTCCTACTTTCTCGGCACTTACCAGGTAAATTCAGAGATCAGCAATAATGTGGAAGAAGGTGTTTCGCTCCTGCAACAAAATGATGTGGATTGTGTAATCCTGGATATGGGCATCCCCGATCAGCAGGCTTATGAAACGCTGGAAGCAGTGAAGAAGATCCAGGGATTAGAGCAACTGCCTATCATCATCTTTACCGGCAAAAGCCTATCGAAAGCAGAAGAGCAAAAAATCAAGCAATACGCAGATTCTATTGTGGTCAAAACAGCGCATTCCTATCAGCGCATTCTGGATGAGGTATCTTTATTCCTGCACCTGGTAGAAGAACGTCATCAGCCGGCCTATACCACTAATGGTAAAATGTCTATACTGAATGAAGTGCTCAGGGATAAAACAGTACTGGTAGCTGATGATGATGTGCGGAACATCTTTTCGCTTACCAAATCACTGGAAGCGCATCAGATGAAAGTCGTTTCAGCAGTTGATGGCAAAGAAGCCCTTCAGCAGCTGAAAGACCAACCCAATGTAGATATCGTGCTGATGGATATGATGATGCCAGAAATGGATGGTTATGAAACCATCGCGCAAATCAGACAGCAAGCCGGGTATAAGGCATTACCGGTTATTGCCGTTACAGCCAAAGCCATGATGGGCGACCGGGAAAAATGTATACAGGCAGGCGCCTCTGATTATATATCCAAGCCGGTAGATGTGGATCAGCTATTATCCCTGTTACGTGTTTGGCTATACGACCGGGCTACAAAATAGTGCACATGGAAACGAAGAAAGACATACTGATTATTGACGATGATATGCGCAATATCTATGCGCTCAAAGCGGTGTTACGCTCCAGGGGACTCACCTGTATCTCTGCAGGTAGTGCCGAAGAAGGCTTCCGGCTACTTTCCCAGCCCAATAATGTAGGGCTGGTACTGATGGACATTATGATGCCGGATATGGATGGTTATGAAGCAATTGCCACTTTACGCCACAGCGCGCATGCTGCCCACCTGCCTATTGTGGCCGTAACAGCACAAGCGATGGTGGGCGACCGGGAAAAATGCCTGGCAGCGGGTGCCGACAACTATATTTCAAAACCTATTGATGTAGATGAATTACTGGTTCAGATACAACAATACTTATCTTCCTGACGGTGTACATCAATTATGTAAATGAGCAGGAAGTAGGCGTCTTGCTGAATGACCTGCTGGAAAGCTACGGTTATGACTTCACGGAGTACGCAGCGGCATCCATTAACCGGCGGGTGAATCACCTGTTCCAGACCGACCGGTTCCCCAGCTTTGCGGAATTCCGCTACCGGATCAAAACAGACCCGGAATATGCCATGCGGTTTGTAGAACAGATTACCGTAAACGTTACTGAAATGTTTCGTGATCCGGGGTTCTACGTTACCTTAAAAAAAGAGGTACTACCCGTGCTGGCTACCTATCCTTTTATACGAATATGGCATGCCGGATGCTCTACCGGAGAAGAAGTATATTCCGTAGCTATTTTACTGGAAGAGGCCAATTTGCTGCATAAATCCATCATCTATGCAACAGACATCAATACCAAAGTACTGGAAAAAGCGCGTAAAGGCTTCTTCCCTATTTCGCAGATGCAACAATACTCTAAAAACTATATATTAGCAGGTGGCAATGCGGAGTTTTCTTCCTATTATACTGCTAATTACGAGTATGCCAAGTTTAAAGAAAATCTCAGCAACAAAATCATTTTTGCACCACACAATCTTGTAACAGACCGTTCCTTCAATGAATTTCAGCTTATTATTTGCAGGAACGTACTGATCTATTTTAACAAAGACCTGCAGGACAAAGTGCTGACTCTTTTTAGCGATAGTCTGGAACAGTTAGGTTTTTTAGGATTAGGCTCTAAAGAAACATTGCACTTTACAGCTGTTGCCAGCAAGTTCAGGCAACTGGATGGCAGGGAAAAAATCTGGAGAAAAACACACTTATGAAACCACCCCTGTTAGTAGTTATTGGCGGATCAGCAGGTAGCCTGCAAACCATATTGCAACTGCTACCCTCACTGGACGTTCATTTAGGCGCAGCTATCATCATCATACTCCATCGCCAAAGCCACTATGATTCTGTACTTACGGAACTGCTTTCCGTAAAAACCGGTCTGGTCGTAAAGGAAGCAGAAGAAAAAGACCCCATCTTACCCGGAGTGATATACATTGCCCCTGCAGATTATCACCTGCTTATTGAATCTGATCACACGTTTTCCCTGGATTATTCAGAAAAAGTAAACTTCAGCAGACCGAGTATAGATGTTACTTTTAGCGCTGCTGCTACCGTGTATGGGAAACAACTGGCTGCCTTACTTTTGTCGGGAGCTAATGCAGATGGTACAGAAGGGTTGCAAACGGTAAAAGCTATGGGAGGCATTACAGCCATCCATAACCCCCTGCATGCAGCAGTAGATTTCATGCCACGCCAGGCGATGAATAATATGGAAGTCGATTATATACTGGAAACAACGGAAATGGCAGCATTTATTAACCGTTTTGCCGCAGCGGCAACACAAGGATAAAGGAGCTGCCCACCCCTTCTTCGCTACTGGCGGTAATTATTCCCTGGTGTTTATCAATGACTTTTTTGGCAATAGCTAATCCTATACCAGTACCTTCATACCCTTCTGTAGCATGTAGCCGCTGAAAAATCGTAAAAATTTTGGGGACATATTTTTCATTAAAGCCGATGCCATTATCACGGATTACAATACGACAAAAATTACCGGCTTGTACTACTTCACTGTCGGTGCTGTTATCACGCACCAACTGCGCGGTGATATGGATAGCAGGTGTTACATCCTGCCTCGAAAACTTCAGGGCATTGCTGATAATATTCTGAAATACCTGCCGGATTTGCCCGGGTACTGCCTCAATTACAGGCAACTCACCTACTTCTATTACCGCATGCTTTTCCAATACAGCCAGTTCCAGATCACTTAAAATATCCTTCACGAGTTGGTTAAGATTGGTAGATGCGTAATCGCTTATCACGGAAAGCCTTGAATAGTTAAGCAAGTCGTTGATCAACCTGGCCAGCCGTTCTGAAGAATTTACAATCCTTTCCAGGTAAGGCATTGCATGCTGATTATCCTGTAAATACTTGTCACGCAGCATGGCTCCGAACAACTGTATTTTCCGCAATGGTTCCTTCAGGTCATGCGAAGCAACGGACGCAAATTGTTGCAGATCATGGTTACTTTCTTCCAGCGATTTATTGATATTTCTTAATTCGTCTGTCCGTTCCTGTACCTTCTGTTCCAGTAGCTCATTTGCCTGCTTCTGGTGCGCAATATCCGTAAAGGTTCCGATCCACTTCACTATTTCAGCGCCTTCCTTTACAGGTATTATCCTTAACAAATGACAGCGGAAGTTTCCTTCCTGCCGGTCTTTCAGGTATACTTCCTGTTCCAGGGGAATTCCCATTTTAACCGCCTGCTTAAAACGCTCCGTGATGCATTTTTCCATGGGAGCTGTTTCCGGCAGCCGGTCTAATGAAGCCGCATATCTGAACCAGTTTCTGTTGGCATACTCTATACTGCCATCCGCAGTGGCGGTGAATGCAATCTGAGGAAGCGACTCCAGGATCGTATGCAGCTCATTCACCTTTTCATTTAATGCTACCTGTGCCTGTTTCCTGATTTCCACCTCTTCTTTAAGCGACTGATGCATCTGTTTCAGCTCCTGCGATTGCTGGTATAACCTTGAGAAGGTCTTTACCTTCATCAGCAGGATGTCAGGATCTACAGGTTTGGTGATATAATCAATCCCGCCGGAATCGTATCCCCTGGTAATAAATTTCTTGTCCTTATTTACTGCTGAAAGAAAAATAATGGGAACATCTTTTGCTTTACTGTATCCTGAAATCGCCTCTGCCACCTCAAATCCATCCATACTGGGCATCTGTACATCGAGGATAATGAGGGTATAATTTGTTTTTAGTATTTTTTTCAGGGCCTCCTCTCCGGAAGTAGCAGCATCTACTTCAAACTGGTATAGTTCCAATGTTTTTTTGAGGGATAATATGTTCTCCGGCTTATCATCTACAATTAAAATCATACACCATATATTACACTAAACATGTGAAAGCAAGTAACAAATATATAGCAAGCCCATAACCCTGGCAAATTAATAGGCTTTCACGTACCGGTTCAACGTTTCAGCCAGCCGCCTGCTTCCATCCAGTTCCGGCATTGCACCATCCATTGATCCGGTGTAGTCGGGTTTTTAATCCCAAAACCATGGCCTCCCAAAGGATAAATCAGCATTTCGGCCTGTACACCTGACTTATGCAGCGCCTCATAAAAGCGAAGACTATTTTCCACCTTTACCACTTTATCATCCCCCGCATGTACTAAAAAGGTAGGCGGCGTTGCCGGCGTTACCTGCATTTCATTGGAATAGTGCTCAATGAGTCCGGCTGCCGGTTGTTTTCCGATCAGATTATCCCTTGAGCCCATATGCGTGAGATCATCCTGAAAACTGATTACAGGATATACGAGGATCATAAAATCAGGGCGCAGGCTGGTGTTGTTTTTATTTTCAATAACCGGGGTGTTAAAATGTGTACCAGCTGTTGATGCCAGGTGTCCCCCTGCCGAGAAACCGATGATGCCTACACGCTTCGGATCAATATTCCATGCTGCCGCATGTTCTCTGGTTACTTTGAGCGCCTGCTGTGCATCCTGTAAAGGTCCGATGGTTTTATCCTTCATGATCTTATCCGAAGGCAGCCTGTACTTCAGTATGATGGCCGCTATCCCCATTTTATTCAACTCCTCTGCCACTGCATATCCTTCATGCCCAATACATACTACCCCATATCCTCCTCCCGGTACCACTACCACTGCTGCACCAGTAGCTTTATCCTTATCCGGCAAATATACCGTGAGTGTAGGTCTTGAGATATTAGGAATACATCCCTGCGTAGGATTTGCAGGTGCTACTTCTTCATCTTTTGCAGTAACAGAATTGGGAATCTTACCTTCATAAAGTGGGAGCACCTGCTGTGCTATGCCTTGTTCAATATAACAACTTATTCCTAAGGTCAGAACAATAGCTTTTAACATTATAGATAGCATCGGGCTACCTTGTCTAATGGATGGTACCATGCGTATATCGGGTATAAGTGGAATAATCGCCCAATATAATAGAATTAATAGAACTTTTTCGACATTTCCCAAATGCTACTCATCTCTGCTACATCATACGGTGCTGCAGATAATCAGTAGCCAGCATCCTGAGCCACTCTACCTCCGCCGGATCCACTGTCATTTCCGTTTCTTTCCCCAGATCGTCCCAGTGCCTGACTTTCAGATACAGTTCAAAAAGCGGGTCCTCCTCAAAGCCAGCAGCTTCCTTCGCGTCCATCGGCCCTCCCTGGTATTCCAGCGTTTTTTTACTGGCATCAGAGAGCTGATCATAATAACCAGGTATCTTAAAAGTGAGATATCGTTTAGCAGCTACATGACTGGCCACCAGCTTCGCCATTTTTTCCGAGCACCCCAATGATATCAGGTATTCGCCCCCCATACGATCATGATCCTGCCTGCCATAAATACCCATTTCATCTCCTTCTTCCAGAAAATGCCCTATGTCATGAAAAAATGCAGCCAGGATAACTTCCTGATCATATCCTTCTGCCTTTGCCAGTTTAGCTGCCTGTACCATATGCATCAGCTGGGTCACGCCTTCCCCATATTCCAGGTGGCCGTACTTTTCATATAAGCCAAACAAGGCATCAATTTTCTCTTGTACTGTAAGTTTATCTGTTTGCATAATGTCAATTTTTAACCGGCTCAGAAGATGCCCCTTTATTGTCTGGCAGGAGCATCTCCTGTTGCCGTATCATCATCTGGATTATTTTAAAAACAGCCGGTTAGCCGGGATAATCTGCCTGGGCACACCGGGACCTTTATAATAACACTCCAGCCAAAACCCGCCATGGCCATTAAAATATTCAACGCGGATGGCGTGTTTGCCTTTTTCCAATTGGATACTACCGGCCCTCTCCAATACACCATGATCTCCATCATTGTTTACCACTTCTTCCCCATTGATCAACAACTTACTTCCATCGTCAGACCGGGTAAAAAAGGTATACTTCCCCGGAGTATCTATGGTAATATACCCGGACAGGACCGCTCCAAATGTACCATCACTGTTATTTAACAATGGGAGGATCTGTTCACGGGGAAGTTTAAATTCCGCACTTTCCCATTGGTGGGCTGCTACTAAGCTATGAAAAGCGGGCAAATATTTCCAGGTTTTTCCATGGTAAAAATCCACTTTCAGGCCATTTCCATTTCCAGTTTTGAGTACCCTGAAGTAAGCTACCGCAGGTATGCTCTCATTTCCCTTTTTATCAAATGACTTTGCTTTCACTACGGCAGAGGTATCGAGCATAAATGGTTGGGTATATATCGCTGACCGGGTATCCGGATCAGTACCATCCAGTGTATACCTGATCATGCTTCCAGCAGCTACCGGCGCCATTTTAACCGTAGCCTGCCTGTCAATAAACAACCCACCTGCCTCATCATACAGATGACGATCCGGGTAAATTACCGGTGCCGGAAGCAGGGATTTCCCCAGCCATAAGTTAGCCGGTTCTTTAAATCCGGTAAAAGCGCTTTTTATCGGCCTGCCTGTCCATACGTAGGGTGGTACTATTTTAAGTGCAAAAGCAATCGTTGCCGCCAGGTCGTAGGTAACTACCTGCTGCTGTACCTGGTAGCCTTTTTTGATACCCTTGCCATAAAGGATCATAGCTATTTCCGCTTCTGCTATCGTAGCCCCTCCATGTCCATAGCCTACTCCCCCATGGTCAGCGGTAAGAATCACCAATGTGTTTTTGTCCATTCCCGCTCTCTTAAGGCCTTGCAGCACCTCTCCAATCAGGGAGTCTGCAAGCGCCACTGCCTGATAATATTCAGCAGAACCATGTCCGTATTCATGCCCGGCGCCGTCTACATGGTCCAGGTGCATAAAAGCCAGCAAAGGTTTATGCTGCACCATGTATTCTACAAAATGCGATGTTGTAGCTGCCGCAGTAGGAAAATGATGATCATAATGCATAGCTTTCTTTTCAAACAGACGCCCGAATCCTTCCCAATGATAAGCAGCGCCGATAAGGGCATCCTTCCTGGCATTTTTAACCACACTAAAAATAGTAGGGAAAAGCCCTTCCTCCCCTGTAGTAATTGCGGGCAGGGAATGCGTTGTCAGCTCCCAATCATTGTCTAACACCCCATGCTGCTCCACTCCTGCTCCCATAATCATGGAGGCCCAGTTGGGACTACTACTGGATGGCAACACGGTACGTACATTCCATTTTACGGCCCCACTGTCTATCAGGTGATGCATTACCGGTGTAGCTGCTTTACGGATGCCATCCGGGCTCAGTCCATCTATGCCAATTACCACTACATGTGCTATGCCCGATGGATATACTTCTTTCGGTTGTGCTGTCAATGCGGTATTCAAACCCAGCAACCCTACCCATAAACCAATAAAAAAATGCTTGCTCATAGTATTGTTTTATTTATTCCACCACACATATGTCAGTAAATTATCCGGTCCCTGTGTCTGGATTACTTTGCTATAATTCGCAGCATTGAGACGCTGTTCAGAAATTGGATAACGCGCCCTGCGTGGCATCTCCCTGATAGCACTGTTAGGCCCCGCCTTGGTTTCTGCCGGCACACCGGTGCGTCTCCATTCCGACCATCCTTCAAAGCCGGTATTAAACAGGGCCAGCCATTTCTGTTGTCTTATTTTATAAAGTTTTACTTCCTGGCTTCCTTCGTACTTTACTGCGGGTTGCTGGAAATAAGCAGCATCTGGCTGGATATCCGAAGCTTTGGGAAAAGTAAACTTTCCCTCTATCCGGCTGGCCAGATAGGCAAACTGGTCATTGATACCATTGAGATAATAGGTAGCTGCATCCCCGATGGTAATCAGGTTGCGTTCCCTTGCCTCTGCCAGAATAAACTGCACCTCTGCATAAGTAAGTAATAAGCCCTGCGCCGCCGTTTTGGAGGCCTGCGGGAAAGCAGATAAAGGTTGTAATACAGGGGCTATGGAAGATTGATAATCCTTTCCTCCATTATAGGCTGCGTCAGCAGCAGCATTAATGCCATTAGGTACACCGGCGTATATACGTTTGTTTTCATTCAGACCGGCGATAGTGGGCAGTGCATAATAACTTACCCGCGGATCTTTCAGTTGTTGCAGGTTCTTTTCCATGGTCAGCGAAAGATGCATATCATTTACAGGTACACTATTGTAGCCTGGAAATTCATTGTTCACCTCCTCCAAGAAATTAAATGCAGTCTGATCTGTATAAGCAGTATATAAAGGGTACTTGGCCGCATTGCCAACTATCTCCTGCATTTCTTTTCCCAGATCAACTTTAAGGTTGGTTTTGCCAGACATCCTCATCATTAACCTCAACCGGAGTCCATTAGCAAACATCCGCCAGCGGATAGCCTTTCCACTCAATAAAATATCTCCGTCAATCCGGTCAGTTCCTACTGTCAGGAGCTCATTAGCCGTTTTCAGCATATCCAGCAGGCCATAATAGATTTGTTCCTGCTCATCAAACTTTGGCGTAAAATTACCACCGGTCTTTCCGGTTACTGCTTCACTGAAAGGAATATCGCCATAAATGTCTGTCATTACCTGAAACATCCAGGCTTTCATGATTAACCCTACTCCTTCATTATTTCTGAACTGGCGTTCTTTACTCAGGGCGATCAGATTTTCTACATCACGCAGGCGGTCATAAAAGCTCCATAAAAAATATCCCTGCACTTCACTGGGGGCCCATGCATCGTCAAAACCGCTTACGTATTGATTGGCATAATAGTCACCGATGATGTCCCCCCGGGTCATGGAAGAATAAAAATAATCCCGCACTGCCGTTTTCAAAATGGAAGGGATTAACAGTTGAGGGTTCTCTACTTTTTCAGTTGCGTTGGGGTTTTGATTAATGGACTCAAAATCTTTTGTGCAACCTGTGATCAGCAAACTGCACAACGTGATAGCTGCAATGATTATGTTTGACTTCATATCAATAACATTTTCCTGTTTAAAGATGTAACCGCCAGCCCGGGCTTATTATAGTAGTACAGCACCATCCGGCAGTTAAGTACTTAAAAGTTTACATTCAGGTTAAACCCTATACTGCGGCTGGTAGGGATACTCAGGTTTTCAAATCCACCTACTAAGCCATTCCCGGTAGAAGCACCTGTTTCCGGGTCAAAGTGCGGGTTTTTAGTCCACAGGAACAGGTTACGGGCCACCAGTGAAAGCGTAAGTGACTGCACTGGCAGCTGATGAAACAAGCGTTTGGGGAAGCTATATCCGGCTTTCAACTCCCGCAGTTTCACAAAAGATCTGTCCAGCAATTGCGCTTCAGAATTATGATCATAATAACGTTTATGGAAATCGCGGATGGCCGTACCATATACTCCCTTGCTGAAAGTGCCATCAAATACTTCCAGGTTCCGTTTGTAGCTGCCATCCGGCATCAGTGCTGCTCCGTCCCTGTAATAAGGTTTTGATTCGTCATACTCTTCCCCTTTAGTCCTGGCAATACGGCCTTCTGCACTTTCTGCCAGTTGTCCGGCACCTATCGCTTTATTCAGGAACCGGGAAATAAATACGCCCCCATGGCTGATATCCAACAATGCCTCAGCGTAGAAACCTTTATAAGCCAGGCGATTGGTAATGCCTGCAGTCCAGTCTGCATTAATATTACCCAGATAAATAGGATCCGCCGTTATTTGTGGACGGCCGTTAGCGCCTATTATAATCATGCCCTTCAGGTCCCCTTCTTTTACCCGTTGAAAACCCGGCCCATACAAGCCTCCCATCCGTTCTCCTACCCGGGCTTCAATCGTGGCATCCTCTCCTGGTGCTGCCTGTACCAGCTTATCCACACCAGGTGCCAGGGCAACCACTTTGCTTACATTCCGTGCAAAATTCACGTTCAGGTTCCATTGAAAAGAGTTGCTGAGTTTAACCGGCACCGTGGTAAGCATCACTTCCAGCCCCCGGTTGGCAATCTCTCCGGCATTGACCAATCGGCTACCATAGCCTGATGAGTTAGCCGTTTGCAGTGGCAGGATCTGATTTTTGGAATTTGTTTTGTAAACGGTAATATCAATCCCCAGCCTGTTCTTGAAAAACATCATTTCTGTACCCAATTCGATCGTATTACTGCTTTCAGGTTTCAATTGCAGGCTTTTCAAACTGCCATCCTCAGCCAGGGAGGGCAAGCCTCCCCAAAGCCCCTGAAAATAGTAGCTCGTCATCGTTTGATAAGGATCGGTATCATTACCTACCTGTGCAAAACCTACCCGTAATTTCAGCAGATCAATTTTCGGGGATAAAGCAAATATTTCATTAAATAAAATGCTGGTATTCACCGAAGGATAGAAATAGGAATTATGATTTACCGGCAATGTGCTGGACCAGTCATTACGCCCGGTTAAGCCAATGTATACCTTCCCTTTGTAGTCTGCCTGAAAAAAACCATAGAAGCTGTTGATCTTTCTGCGTTCATTGTAAGATGATCCTTTTAGTGGCACCGCAGTATTATCAAGATTATAAACACCTGGTATCAGCAATTGCTCTACAGTACTGGTACGACGGGTACGTGTTCTTTCCATGGCATTTCCTCCCAGTGATAAACTATAGTTAAAAGCAGCTACCTTATTCTTGTAGCTCAACAGGAAGTCGAAGTTATTCTCCTGGTATCCAAGCGTAGTTTCTTCATAAAAGCCCTTACGGTTATCAATAGTACTAACTGCCATTCTTTTGGGTCTGAAATCATTATAATAATCCGTTCCTCCCCTTACCATCAGACTAAGGTTGTCCAGGATATTATAGGTCAGCTTTACATTACCATACAACTGATTTTTGTCTTGCCCCGTTGTATTTTCATATTGATAGAAGAAAGGATTATTATGGTCTTCTTCATAATTATGCTGAAACTGTTGAATGCCTTCCAGACCGGGTTGCCAGTAATTACGGAGGCTGTTCATATCAACATCTCTCGTCATCCAAAGCAGAAAGTACATCGGTTTATTACGACCATATCCCAGGTCAGGCCGGTTGGTACTTTTGCTTTTGGTATAGTTGACAGACGTTTCTGCCAGCAAGCGGCTGGAAAGCTTATACCCTGCATTCAGCTTAAAGGAATTACGGGTAAGGTCGTTATTCGGCACTATCCCTTTTTCATCCTGATTCGTATAGGAGAAACGGAAATTTGCCACATCATTGGCACCGCTGAAAGCAACTGCGTTAAAGCGGGTATGACCGGTTTCAAAAAAGTCGCGCGCGCTGTTAGGATGTGGGATCCAGGGGGAAGGGATAATATCTCCCCGGTTAGGCAGGTATACATCCCCTCCGCGGTATCCATTGGTGGTTGGAGAATTAAACTGTCCGCGTAAGGATCCATCCAGACGTGGCCCCCAGCTTTCATCCGTACCATCATTTACGCCATTAGGATATAACCCGTTATTGCTGTAGCCAAAATTAGATCCCACGTAATCGTTTCCATTCCCCCTGCCAAAATCATTTTGGAATTTGGGAAGTATTAAAGGGGTTTCCCAGGTAAGCCCGCTGGTGACACTCACTCCTAATCCTCTTCTGCCTTTACCTGATTTGGTGGTGATTACAATTGCACCATTCGCTGCCCGGGAACCATAAAGCGCTGAAGCGGCAGGGCCTTTCAACACTGTCACCGATTCAATATCTGCAGGATTGAATTCTCCGGCGGAATTACCAAAATCTGCTTCCGTTGTATTCTGAACCGGATCATTTCCTACCGGGATACCATCTACGATCATCAGTGGTTGGTTCTTCTGATAATTCAAAGAAGATTCGCCCCGAATCGTAATGCGGGCACTGCTACCCACTGCTCCGCTGGAAATGATGTTTACACCGGCAATTTTGCCTGAAAGCGAATTAATAAAGTTATTATCCCTGGCTTCATTCATCTGGTCTCCCTTCAGCTCCTGCACAGCATATCCCAATGATTTTTTTTCCTGGGTAAGGCCCAGCGCAGTTACCACTACCTGGTCCAGCATTCTTCTGTCGGGTGTTAAATGAATGTCCAGCTGATCATCACTTTTATTAATTACCTGTTTTACCTGCTGATATCCTACAAAGGAAAATACTACCTGCGTACCTGGTGGTACGCTGAAACGGAACTTTCCATTGGCATCTGTTACGCCTAAAGGTTTCTTGCTACCGGTAACGATGCTTACTCCCGGTAAGAATTCCTGATTATCCGCGCTGCTTACAGTGCCCGATACCTGCAGTAATTGTGAGCTTTTCTCTACTGCTGTACCACGGATATAGATGCTGTTGTTAATGATCTTTGTTTCCAGCCCCGTTTGTGCAGCTACCTGCTGCAACAGCTCCTGCAAACTGGCGGTAGTAGCTGGTAAATGGATGCTTTGGTGTTTAGGAATATTATCATCATACATCACGGACAACTTTTCTTTTTGTTGCAAAACCGCCAGTATTTCACCAAGTGTAATGTCCTTTCTTCCTACCTGGACAACTTTTGCTGAGAGCTGGGCATAGAGTCCCATGCTGGCAAAGCAGCATAACATAAGTATAACTAATTGTTTCACCTGGAAAATTTTATGATGTTATCAAAACACTTTACGAACGATCCTGATTACCCTGTGTGCTGAAATTTTTTACTGGCCATACAGCAGGCAGGGAATATGGGATGCCGGGATTATTTATCCGGATAAATAGTAATGCTGGTTGTGTCGATTTTATAGGTAAATCCGGCCAGATACCCAAGCCCCTCCAAAACATCTTCCAAACCGGTATCCTTTATGGTACCTGTGAATGATATCTTGCGTCGTACCGTACCTTTTACTATTACCTGTCGGTTGTACCACTTGCCCATTTTAGCTGCTATAGCCACGATATCATCCTTTTCAAAAACGAGCTGATTGTCTTTTACAGCAGTAGCAGCAAGTAAGCTGATACGTCCTGTTTTTAGGTTTCCTGTTGAAGGATCATAGGTTACACTTTGTGCAGGTAACAGGATTTCATTTACATAATTACCAGCCACTTTCACTTTTCCGGTGGCTACCGTTACCTCCTGTGGGCTGTTATTCCGGGCGGCGATGTTAAAAGAGGTGCCCAGTACAGTTATTTTCAAATGCGGTGTTTGTACACGGAAAGGTTTTTCAGGCGCATTAGCCACTTCAAAAAAGGCTTCTCCATTCAGCATCAGTAACCGGGACGTGTCATTAAAACCAATGCTATCATATTGCAGGGTAGAATTATACTGCATCCACACCACACTGTTATCCGGCAGGATTACTTTCTTTTTTTCCCGGCTGCCAGCCTTTGCTATTACCCAATGCGGTACCGGTGAAACAGACTTTTGTGAACGTGACTGCAAAAGCCACGAGCCGGCAACAACAGCTACCAAGACAATTGCTGCAGCGGCATACTTAAATAGGTTATGCGATACCCTATTAGTCTTTGGTATCCTGTTACCCAATCGGGGAACCATCTTTTCCCACGCTCCCTGTACAAGCGCATCATCCACCACTTGCGACAATAGTTGCTGCCGCTGCACTAATGCCTCATATAAAGCTTTATTTTCGGTGGAAGCATTTACCCAGGCATCAAACTGCTCCTGTTCTTTTTGGGTTGCCTGCTGGCGAATGATCTTAATGAGTTGTTCCCAGTTCAAGAGTGGTTTAATACAGGAGCATTAAAACGGCGGGAGTTCCGCAAAATAAGTGTTAACGAATTGTTAAGACAACACCAACACAAGGTTAACGATCAGGAAAACCAGTTCTGCCTGTAGCTCGGGAACGGCTTTTATTTCTTCCTGTAATTCCCTGATCGCTTCTTTCAGCTGGTATTCTATTTTTTTATAAGAGAGGTTCATTACAATCGCAATTTCTTTATTATTGAGCCCCAATAATTTCAGGTCAATAATTTCTTTGCGGAGCGGGCTGATCTTCAGAAGAATCTTATCCAGTTTTACACGGGATTCCCGGCTTACCAGCTGTTGGTATTGATTGGCAGTATTGCTGGTTGTGAGATCAATAAAGTACTGGGCTTCCTGATTCCCATTCCTTTCTTTGGCCAGCTGGTGCAAATATTTGTTGGCCATTCTCCGGGCACTTACAAGGAGATAATTTTTCAGGTTGGTATGAATACTGGTGTGCCCACGTTGTTGCCATAGGTTACAAAACAATTCTGCGCTGATATCCTTCGCCTGTTCTATATCATTTACAATGCTATAGGTATAACGGCATACAACAGGGTAATATTCATTAAACAGGGCATGGAAACTTTCTTTGTCCCAATCACCTTTATTTGCGTGGGTATGTGTAGTAGTAATTTCCATTAAGTAATATTAGCGATGGTAAAAGTATACTAACTCTTCCGCAGCCAAAACAACATTGTTTTAAATTAATAATAAGTTTACATAAAACCTAGTGGTATGAAAAATGAGGCAGCAGCCAGGATCTATGGCGGCAAAAAAAAGTGTCATAGCTATACAGCTATGACACGTAACATAATATATGACCACTAACAATAAAAGCGTTTACCCGTTTCTTTCCACTGCATTTTTCAATTCAAGTATCCTGGTGGCAATGGCATTCAGCAATGGTACATCACGAATTTTATCCCCATCAGGCTGCAGGGTTCCATTCTTTTGCAAGGTGTATACAACCTTGCGATCTGCATTTACCTCTGCTACAAATTGGGTTATCCCATTTAATTGCAGTTCGGTTACCTGTACCAGGTAATTTTTCCCTTCCAGATCAAAATCCAAAATAAATGGTTCCATAGTATTTTTCTTTAAAATACTACTTTCAGCAGAACAGGCCAAGTTTTTTTAAGTGATTAATTGTCAATAAAACAAAAAAGACCCGCTATTAATAGCGGGTCTTTTTATATCCTGGTTTAGGGCCGGGAATTAAATAACTTTCTTCAATACCTATAAGACTTACTTTTTCAAGGAGTATCCACTGCTACTGCAATGCTCACCACTCAATCAAATCTCTTTATAGTATCCGGGAACTTTATTTGCAGCAAGTAAATTGAGTTATTCCTATTTGGAATCACCCTTTACTTCTACTTCTGTATCATTATTTTCTTTGGCATTCTTAAATTCCTTGATTCCTTTACCCAGGCCACGCATCAACTCAGGGATTTTCTTTCCGCCAAATAACAGGAGGATCACCAAAGCAATCAGCAACAATTCTTTTACTCCTATTTCCTGCAGGAATAAAAACTGAGATTTTACAAAAAAAGTAGTCATTTTCTGGTATTTAAAAGTTCTGTGAATTAAATGTAACGCTGGTATTGATTCTATTCTCTTCCCGTACTTGCTGTAAAGTACTATTAATGAACGCTTTGAGCAATTCCGGGCTTCCGCTAACAAATAAATATTTAAAAAAGATTATTCGTTATGCTCTGGAAATAAAATACACCCATACAAAGATACGTAAATAAACACTTTTTTGTTTACCATGTTCATCTTTGCGTTAGCAGATGCAATTTTAGAAAAAATTTCAGGATTTTACTATAGTCGGCCTAAAAAAGAAAGATAAATCATCAGCAGCTTTTATCTAGGCCTTGTGTATCAGCTTTTCACCATTTTTCACAAATAATACGGCAACGGCGGCCATCATCATAAAAACACCCGCCATTACCAGCGCATAAATGGCCAACCCATTAAAATAATGCTTGACTATCAAGCCTCCCAGCAATCCATTCACAATCTGGGGGAAGGTGATAAAAAAGTTAAAGATGCCCATATATACCCCTACTTTCCTGGCAGGAATCACACTGGACAGCATGGTGTAAGGTACCGACAGGATACTCCCCCACGCCAGCCCTATCCCTATCATAGGATAAATCAGCATCCCTGGTGTGGTGATAAAGAAAATGGCAATAAGGGAAAGTCCGCCTGCCGTTAAAGAAAAAGCATGGGCCAGCTTACGGCTGGTAGCCTTTACAATAGCAGGCAACAGCAGCGCATAGAGCGCTGATACCCCATTATAAATGCCAAACAGGATCCCTACCAGGTTCCCTGCATCTGCAAACGCCACAGACGAGGTATCCCCGGCCTGTACTTTATAGAAATGCTGGGCAATGGCAGGCGTAGTAAAAACCCACATGGAAAACAGTGCAAACCAGGAGAAAAACTGTACTAACCCCAACTGCTTCATGGCTCCCGGCATTTTCACAAAGTCTTTCAGAATAGCACTTAATCCCTCCCGCTCCGGTATGGCCTCCTTATCAATTAAACGTCCATCGGGCTGCTGCTCCGGTACAGCAGGCTCCGGGTTAAACCGGGTATATTCGTCTGGCGAATACTCCCGGGTAGTCACCACTGTCCATACAATAGTACCCACCAATACGATGGCTCCAATGTAAAAGGAATACACCACATTATCCGGCACCTGACCAGGAGGTGCTACTTTAGCCACCTGCAGGTATTCCGCCAAAATATAGGGTAGCCAGGAGCCCAACACCGCTCCTGTGCCAATGAGAAAAGTCTGTACAGAAAAGCCGGTACTCCGTTGCGCATCCGGCAAGTTATCGGCTACAAGCGCGCGAAATGGCTCCATCGCTACATTGATAGAGGCATCCATCAACATCAGCATGCCCGCCCCGATCAGTATAGGGGGCAGCAAATACGCCAGTACAGCAGCATTGGGTAAAAACACCAGCGCCAGGGCCGTTAATAAAGCCCCTGCCAGGAAATATGGCCTGCGGCGCCCCAATGGCCCCCAGGTACGGTCACTATAATGGCCAATAATAGGCTGCACAATCATACCTGTTAACGGAGCTGCCAGCCAAAAAAGGGATAAATGCTCCACGCCAGCCCCAAAAGTTTGTAAAATCCTGGAAGCATTCCCATTCTGTAAAGCAAAGCCAAACTGAATTCCCAGAAAACCGAAACTCATGTTCCAGATCTTCCAGAATGACATCCTGGGTTTTTCTATAGCTGTGATATACATGAGATAAACAGGGGATTTTAGTTTTTAACAGATCATCTTAATTACTCCGGGACATATGCACGAGAATCTCACCAGGTTTCCGGATTCAAATTACAACTTAATCATCTCGCCACCCACAGTTTCCTCCGACCGGGCACTCACCGGGATCTGCCGTCCGTATATGCACACCGTTATATCCCTGTCCGACTCGTTACTGATATACACCTCTTTCTTATCTACCTTCACTTTTAACAAAACACCCCTGAAATAGATCTTAAATGCAAAAGACTGCCATTGAGCGGGCAAAAAAGGTTGAAAGCATAATTGCCCTGCTTTTACCCGCATGCCTGCAAAGCCCTCTACCACACTCATCCAGGTTCCTGCCATAGAGGTAATATGCAAGCCATCCTCAGTATCATTATTGTAGTCATCCAGGTCTAACCTGGCTGTACGCAGATAAAACTCATATGCCCTTTGCTCATCTCCCAGCTTTGCCGCCAATATAGCATGCACACAAGGCGACAAAGAACTTTCATGCACCGTACGGGGCTCATAAAAATCAAAATTCCGGCGGATAGTATCCATATCATAACGGTCCTCCAGAAAATAGATTCCCTGTAAAACGTCCGCCTGCTTTATAAAGCAGGAACGCAGGATACGGTCCCAACTCCATTTCTGGTTAACAGGTCTTTGCAACGGGTCCAGGTCTTTCACCAATACCTGTTCTTTATCCATATAACCATCCTGTTGTAAAAAGATGCCCCTCTCTTTATCTTCCGGATAATACATCTGCGTAATCACTTTCCCCCATGCTATAGTAGCTGTTTCTTCGTTAAAATCCAGGCGGGTAATCAGGGCGGTATATTTTGCAGGTGCTTCTTTTTTCACCTGCGCCATTACTTCCAGCGCATATTCCAGGCACCATACTGCCATGGTATTAGTATACCAGTTGTTATTTACATTATTCTCATATTCGTTTGGCCCCGTCACTCCTAACATCACATACTGCTGACGGGCTTCACTCCAGTTGACCCGCTGCACCCAGAACCTCGCAATGCTGATCAATACTTCCAGCCCGTAATCGGCCAGATAAGCAGTATCTCCGGTATACCGTACATAATTGAAAATAGCGTAGGCAATAGCAGCATTGCGGTGAATCTCTTCAAAAGTGATTTCCCATTCATTATGACATTCTTCCCCGTTCATTGTTACCATAGGATACAAGGCCGCCCCTCCGGTAAATCCCAGCTTTGCTGCATTTTCAATTGCCTTTTGCAACTGCCGGTGCCGGTAAATCAACAGATTTTTAGACACCTGCTCCTGAGCGGTAGACAAGTAAAAAGGTAAACAATAGGCTTCTGTATCCCAGTAGGTAGAACCTCCATACTTCTCTCCGGTAAATCCTTTGGGACCAATATTAAGCCGGGCATCCTGACCGGTATAGGTTTGATTCAGCTGAAAAATATTGAAGCGGATACCTTGTTGTGCAGCAGCATCTCCCGTGATACTGATATCACTCTCTTCCCATTTTTCTGCCCAGGCTGCCGCCTGTTCTTCCAACATCCTTTCAAAGCCCTTTTCATAAATTGCTGTGATGACTGCTTTACAGCTGTTGCGTAATTTTTCTTTCGGATGGTTTTCTGACGAGAGATTAGCTGCATATTTATAAATGATCGTCTCCTGCCCGGTAGTGATGGCAACATTCACCCGTCCACCTACATACTTGATATTCTCCACCGGTTGCACCGGCATATCCAGTCGTTGCCCTTCCTGATACACCTCAAAAAGCATCCCCGTGCATACATCAAAGCCCGTTTTTTTTGTGCGCAATGTTAGCATAGCACTATTATCTCCCACCTCCCGCTGCACTTCTTCCCAGAATTTCTCATCATAATTGGCATCCTGATTTTTCACATCCCCATCTATGAAAGCCGTAATGACCAGCCTGCCTTTAAAATTGAGCGGCGTAATACTATAGCGTATAGCGCCTGCCTCATCATCTACAATGCTGCAAAATCTTTTGGCATTGACCCGCACTTCCTTGCCATTTTTCAATACTGCTGTAAAAGACCTTTCCAGATAACCTGCTTTCATATTCAGCACCCGCCTGAAATCCTTTACTTCACAAGTGTGCAAGTCCAGCACCTCTTCATCAACCCGGATATCAATGCCTATCCAGTTGGCAGCATTCAACACTTTGGCAAAGTATTCGGGATAACCATTCTTCCACCATCCCACCCGGGTTTTATCCGGGTAATACACGCCTGCCACATAATTGCCGGGTAAGCTTTCTCCTGAATATTGCTCTTCAAAATTGGCCCGTTGGCCCATCCGGCCATTTCCTATGCTGAAAATACTTTCTGAAATTTTATTTAAATGGGGTGCAAATCCCTCCTCGATGATATTCCACTCATCTACTTTGATGTATTGCTTCATAAATTAGCGATTAGCGGTACGTCTATTACATTGCCTGCCATTGATCTTTACAGGGGAGCAATCAGCGCACGACTTATAAATCAAACAATTTCTCAATGGTCATTTCGTGCAGACCAGCAATTACCAGATCAGCTGCCCCCAATACTTGCGGATCGCCAATACCAACTACTTTCATATCTCCGGCCTTTGCTGCCGCTATTCCGGCAATGGCATCTTCAAATACCACGCAATTAACGGCACTTGCCTGCAGTGCTTCCGCACACTTAATAAACACTTCCGGATCTGGCTTGGAAGCCGATACCGTATTCCCGTCCACTATTGCATCAAACAAAGTCTGCACACCTGTTCTTTCCAATATGAGGCCCGCGTTTTTACTGGCAGAACCCAGCCCTATCTTTATACCACGTGTTTTGAGTACTTCCAGAAAATGTTTCACCCCCGGCAATAAATCTTCAGGTGTCATTTCTCGGATCATGGCTACATACCAGTCGTTTTTGCGGGTAGCGAGTTCCTGCTGCTCTGCAGGTGTTTTATGTACACCTCCCCATGCTAATATCAGTTCCAGGGAACGCACCCGGCTAATCCCTTTCAACGCTTCATTTTGTTCAGGTGAAAAATCAAATCCAAGCTCATTGGCCAATCTTTTCCATGCTTTATAATGGTAAACGGCGGTATCAACGATCACTCCGTCCAGGTCAAAAATGCAGGCGTAACTATTTTTTTCTAATGACATCAGGTTTAAATTTTGTTATAACAATCCAGGCTATTATTCAGGCTGCCGGTTATGCCAGCTTACCATTATTTCAACAATGCTATTACGAGCGTCGTATTTGCAGGCACAGTAATACTGTCGATAGCTGGTAAAGGAGTTCCTCCGATTACATTCACTGCTTTTGAAAAACCTCCCATCCTTTCAGCATACCTGCCGGTGCTGATAGTTTGCTCTTTATCATTGGTATTCATGATTATCATAATTGTTTTATCACTGTTATACCGGAAGTATACATATACGTTATTCTCCGGTACATACTGCATCAGCTTTCCGGTTTGCAGCACATCATTGTTTTTACGATAGTTGGCCAATGTGCGTATATAGTTAAACAAGTCATTTTCTTTAGCAGTACGCCCCCCTGCTGTGAATTTATTCTCTTTATCACCCGGCCAGCCCCCTTTAAAGTCTTCTCTTACCAGCCCATCAGGATTACTGAAATTTTTCATAGCCAGCTCAGCGCCATAGTACAACTGTGGAATTCCCCTGGTAGTAAGCAGCCAGGTTAGTGCCGATTTATATTTATCCATATTTTCGCCTACTACAGAGTAATAACGGCTCAGATCATGATTATCCAGGAATACAACATTCCTGGTAGGGTCCTGATAAACAAAATCACTGGCAATAGTAGTATACAAGCGGTTTACCCCATCATCCCATCCGGGCTTTCCATTCATCGTTTCGTTCATAGCCCATAGACACTGAAAATCTGTAACACCGGGCAGTTCAGTATCAAATCCCCTGTTCACGGTATTCCCCTGTGTAAAAAACACCTGGTTAGGGATACCTTTCACAAAAGTTTCTCCGAAAAAAGTAAGGGAAGGATATTCCAGTTTCATCGCGCGGCCCCATTCAGCCATATACTCCGCGTCATTGTAAGAATAGGTATCGAGCCGGAAACCATCAATACCAGCATATTCCACCCACCAGATATGGCTTTGGGTCAGATAATTCCTGACATAAGGGTTTTGCTGGTTCAGATCGGGCATATGGGTATCAAACCAGCCATCTGTCATCAACGTTTTATCTACCTGAGCAGCATATGGATCAAAAAGCGTTTGATCCCTGAAATTAGAACGGGTAAATACAGGCCACTGATGCACCCAATCTTTAGAAGGCATATCCCTGATCGTCCAATGCTGGCTGCCTATATGGTTATGTATCAGGTCCTTGATCATCTTCATGCCTCTTTTGTGCATGGCATCGATCAGTTGTTTATACAGTTCATTGGAACCATAACGCCGGTCTATCTTGTAGTTTTCTGTTTGTGCATACCCGTGATAGGAAGTAGTGGGCTGATCATTTTCCAGCACAGGATTTAACCACAGTGCTGTTACGCCCAGGTCCTGCAAATAATCCAGGTGATCCATGATCCCTTGTAAATCGCCTCCATGACGATAGTACATAGAGTCACGGTTCAGGCTGGTTTCCTGCATACCCTTTACGATATCATTGCCTGGATCTCCATTGGCAAAACGGTCCGGCATAATCAGGTATATCAGGTCTTTATTGGTAACACCCAATGGTTTTTGTGCGGTATTACGTGCTTTCAGCTCATAAGTATACTTCAGCTCCTTTTGCCCCTTTTTACTGAACCGGATCAGAAAAGTTCCCGGTAATGCCGTCGGAGAAATCTCCAGGTCGAGAAACAGGTAATTCGGGTTCTCCACCTGATGTACCTGCTTTAAGGTAACACCAGGATAATCCAGTGTAACCGTCCGGGTAGCTATTTTTTCACCATGTACCATTAACTGCAGTGCCGGATTTTTCATACCTGCCCACCAAAAAGCGGGTTCTACCCTTTCCAATGGCGGTTGTTGGGCAAATACACCCGTCATACCTGTTACCCCTATCAACAATAACAACAAACGTTTTAACCTCATGTCCCTGATCATTTTAATTTTCAGATAAAATACCTAATGGCCTGTCTGATAAGCAATGGTTTCCGATATTTATTTTTTACCAAAAAGGAACAGGAATGGCTTCCATAACCTGTTGGCCCAGGCTTTTTCATTGTGTTCAGCCCCTTTCTCAAAAGTATATACCACCTCTCCTATTCCTTTTGATTTCAGCACCGCATACATCCTTTCATTATCGGGCAAAAAGTACTTATCAATCTGCTGATCACCACAATCAAGGTATACACGTAGCTTTTGTTTAGGTAAAGGCAGTGTAGCGATCTTGTCCATGATCTTTGCTTCATCATATACAAAACCACTGGAAAGGCAGGCTGCTTTTGAAAAAACTTCAGGAAACCATAATACACTGTAAAAAGCAATCAGTCCACCCATAGAAGAACCCATTACGGCGGTATTATTCCTGTCTGCCTTTGTCCGGTAGGTCTTATCAATAAAAGGTTTCAGGTGCGTAGCCATAAAGCTCACATACATTTTACCTCTTTCCAGGCCGGAATATTCCAACCACCGGTCTCTGGTATTGCTGATGCCCACTATGATAAATTCTTCTACCGCTTTTTCCCGGATCAGGCTATCGGCTACTTCATCCGCATGCCATTCCTTGCCAAACCAACCAGACATACCTGCATCAAACAGGTTTTGTCCATCCTGCATATACAATACAGGATACCTGCGGGTAGGATCTTTTCCATAAGATGGAGGTAACCACACAAAAACG
Source organism: Chitinophaga sp. H8 (assembly GCF_040567655.1). NCBI lineage: Bacteria > Pseudomonadati > Bacteroidota > Chitinophagia > Chitinophagales > Chitinophagaceae > Chitinophaga > Chitinophaga defluvii. The sequence goes on from NZ_JBEXAC010000001.1 coordinate 2,664,228, forward strand.
TCCCGGGTAAAACGCAGGTTAACATCATCAAAATTATGGTGGTACTTCAAGGTGCCTGTTACACTGTTTTCTATCAGGTCATTCCAGTTCACCGGCCTTAATACAATAGTGGTATCTTTGGCCAAGGTGATATTTATATTTGGTGGGAATCCTCCACCGGTGTAAATGGCTTCACTGCGGTAAGACCCTCTGGTAATCTTAAACTGCAGGGAGCTGTTAACCGGAAAAGCGGCCTGATAACTCCACAAACTGTCGGATTCCTTTTTCATTTTCGCACCGTTCCTGGAAAACCAGTCCCCCCATTTCAAATCGCTGCCCACTATCTGTAAAGTATCTTTTGCAGGCGTATTGGCTGGTGCTATCACCCTGATGGTGAGCACACGTTCCTGTGCCTGTAAAAACCCACTATGAAAAAGCAATCCTGAGAAAAAAATAATTGCCAAACGTTGTATCCTCATTGCGCTGTTAGCTTTTGAATCATGGAAAGGCTTTTAACGGCCATATCCGTCATTTTGTTTAAGATTGGGATTGGCAGTCAGGTCGGACGAAGGAATCGGGAAAAGCGTGCGGTAATCCTCAACGGCGGCTCCTGGCTTTACGCCACCTTTCCAGGGCCACAAATAAGCAGCTCCCGTAAATTTCCCAAAGCGGATCAGATCTGTTCTGCGCTGACCTTCCCAGAATAATTCCCTGCCTCTTTCATTGATGATGAAATCAAGATTCAGCTGGCCCGCAGTAATATTGCCGTTGGTGTTTCCATAGGCCCGCTGGCGCAGGTTATTTACATATTGCAATGCTGTTCCTGCACTACCGCCTGTGCCACCGCGCAGTACTGCTTCGGCATACATCAGGTATACATCAGCCAGGCGGAACATCGGAAAATCTGTGTCAGGGAAATCACCTGTTTTATCAGATCCCTGTACACCCGCTCTGTTTACATTGCGGTATTTACCAATAGCATACCCATCAGTAAAAGTAGAGATCTCGTCAATCTCCAGTTTTTGGCCATTGGTATAAAACATAGCACGTTTGTCTGTAGCTCCTGTTACATCTGTAAAGAGGTTAACAAATGCCTTGGTAGTACGCAAACCGCCCCAGCCTCCATTAATGCCAAATGCAGCAGGATTCATACTACCGCCCACGGCAGCATGCACCAGATAAGTCATCCCTCCGTACGATTTTGTATTGATCCCATCAAAGGTGATCGGGAAGATGATTTCTCCGGAAAGATTATTATCTGCCAGGAAGAGATAGCGATAATTATCCTGTAAAACATACCCTGCCCCTATTATTTTGTTGCAATAAGTAATACATTCTGTATACCTGGGTTGCTTGATATATACCTCTGCATTGAGATACAGTTTTGCCAGCAGCGTCCAGGCTGCAGCCTTATCAGCACGGCCATACTCATTCTGACGGGCATCTGTCAACTCTACATCTATCTCTTTTAATTCCTTTTCTATGTAAGTAAATAAGTCGGCCCGGGTGATCTGCTTGGGAAAAAAGCCACCACCTATTACATCTGTTTCCACTACAAAAGGTACATTGCCATACAAATCCAAAGCATGCCAATAGCTTAAGGCTCTTAAAAAACGGGCCTCTGCACGGAAATGTTTGGCATCTTCCAGATTAGCTCCGGTTACTCCTCTGCTGTTTAATTTATCATCGGTTGTTTCCCGGATAAATTCATTACAGATGGAAATCTCGTAAAAGATACGGTTATACACCGCCCTGATAAATTCATTGGCAGAAGTCCATTTCATCGTATGGTAATCTGGCAGGCTGCCATCATTCCAGGCAATTACAGCCTCATCAGTAGGCAATTCCTGCGCCTGCCAGTACTGCCGGATATAATTGGAAAAACCTTCATCAATCCCACCTATATCTGGTTTACCTGCCGGCCCCTGCTGACCGCTTACAGCGTACCCTGCGTATAGTTTGGCCAATACCAGCTTATAATTATTAAAGTCATTATAAACATTGGCAGAAGTAAGATCATAAAAAGGTTGGCGATCCAGGTCCTTCGTACAGGAGCTTACCGTTACTGCAATAATACCGGCCAACAACAGGTTGTATATGAATTTAGTTGTCATCTTTTGCTGATTTGAATGTTAAAAATCAAGGTTCACACCCAAAGAATAGGTACGTGGCCGCGGATACATCTTATTATCTATACCGGATATCCTTTTTTCTTCAGGTTTCAGACTGGCATCACTGATGCCCACTTCAGGATCAAGTCCGCTATAGTCTGTAATGACAAATACGTTTTGTACACTGGCAGCTAAACGCAGCCCTACCTTCCCATTTATAATCCGGCCAAAATTGTATCCCAGGCTGATATTATCCATTCTTACAAAAGAAGCATTCTCCAGGTAATAATCAGAGAAGAACTGGTTGGTTTCAAAATTGGTTTTTAATATGCTGGAGGATACATTAGTGAGATAATTGGAAAAAGAGAAATTCCTGTATGCGCCATTATCTGAGCTTACATTATTGTATACATAATTCCCAAAGCTGCCACGCAATGCAAAGCTCAGGCTCCATTTGTCATAAGAGAATTGCGAGTTAAAACCCAAAAATACTTTCGGATCAGGAGATTTAAAACGTACTTTATCATCTGAGCTGATATTACCATCCCCGGTTACATCCTCATACTTACCTTCTTCCGGTTTACCATCCTTATCGTACAATTGTTTGTATAAATAAAACGAGTAAGGTGCATATCCTACTGTATGGATCTGTACATTGTTACCTACACCACCGGAAATCACGCCTACTAAAATACCCTGTGAATTCGGATCATTTATTTTACTCAGGTTGGTGATTTTACTTGTGTTATAGGTAATATTAAATCCGGCATCCCAATTAAAACGTGCACTGCTTACAGGATTTGCATTGATAGCAAATTCCACTCCTCTGTTCTCAATATTTCCTACGTTAGTCAGCAGCTCATTGGTGAGATTAGAACCTGCCGGCACAGGTATAACACTGAGTAGATCCTTGGTTTTCTTGATGTAATAATCTACACTACCGGAAATACGGCCATTTAAAAATCCGAAATCAAGCCCTGCGTTGTACGTTTTGGTTTCTTCCCATTTAATATTGCTGTCATATCCTTCAGGACGCAGCGTCAGATAATATTTATTACCCATCTGGTAACGGGCAGTAGAATCACTGAGTGTATAGCGGGGAAGGTAAGGATAGTCTACCAACAGATCCTGCTGACCGGTAATACCAAATCCAAGCCGCAGTTTCAGGTCGGAGAGTACAGTGGAATTTTTCAGGAATGGTTCCTGACTAATTCTCCAGGCCAGTGCTGCCGATGGGAAAGTGCCCCAGTGCTGTGCAAACCTGGAAGAACCATCCCGTCGTATGGTAGCGGTAAACAGATATTTTTCGTCATAATTATAGTTTACACGTCCAAAAACAGAGATCAATGTACTTTGTGTTTTAAACGGATTCCCTGCTGCGTTGATCACCTCTCCTTTTTCATTTAGGTCCGCATAGCCAGGTTCATCCCGGATAAAATCCTGGTAGGAATAACCACCGGTAACATCAATCTTACTTTTTATATTCTTCAGGTCCTTGGTATAGTTCAGATAAAATTCCAGTAATTTATTTTGTTTCTTCTGGGAATATTCCTTGTTCTGACCACCGCGTTGATACATACTACCTGCATAGGCAGGAATGATCGTTCTTCCTTCTGTTTTGGAAATATCGTATCCCAGATTCAGGTTAGCTCTGAGATCCCGCAAAAATGGAAGTCTGTAATCCAGCTGAATATTACCGATGCTTCTCTTCAGATTTCCTCTGTCATCTTTTAATTCCAGCATGGCCAAAGGATTACGGGTGGCTAGTGTATTGGGCTTACCTGTAGTAGGTTCCAGCCATTCAAAGTAACCACCAAAATCATTATTGGCATGAATGGGTTGGGTAGGATCAAAAGCCACAGCAGCATTAATAGCACCCATATCTGCAAAGCGGGTATCACTGTTGGTTCCTTTCACATTGATGTCCACTTTCAGGTCATCATTAAAGAAACGGGGATTCAGGCTCAGTGATGCAGAGGTACGTTTAAGGCTGGAAGTTTTTATTATCCCTTCCTGTCCCAGGTAGCCGATGGATACCCGATAAGGCAACGCTTTTAATGAACCACTCAGGCTGATATTATTATCTGTACTTAAAGCTGTCTGATATATAGCATCCTGCCAGTTGGTATTGGCGGTACCTAATAATGCCTGCTGGGACGCAGCACCATGTTCCTTTACGATCTGCCGGAACTGATCTCCGGAAAGCACATCTACTTCCCCCACCTTTTTTGATACAGAATTAAGGGTACTGAAATTTACATGCAGCTTATCTCCTTTTTTACCTTTTTTGGTAGTAATGATAACCACTCCGTTAGAGGCCCTCGAACCATAGATGGCAGTAGCAGAGGCGTCTTTTAATATGTTGAATGACTCAATATCATTTGGATTGATAAAACTTAGTGGGTTGGAGGTGCCTTTTACTTCCGAATTATCCAACGGTACCCCATCAATCACATATAAGGGTTCATTACTGGCATTTAAGGAAGAGCCACTACGGATACGTATCCTGCTGCCGGATCCTGGTGCACCGCCATTAGTGGTAATCTGTACCCCTGGCACCTTTCCCATTATCAGCTGTTCCGGCGTAGAAGAAGGCCCTTTGTTGAAATCCTTGGCAGTAATAGCAGTTATAGATCCTGTGAGGTCTCCTTTTTTCTGCGTACCATATCCCACTACCACTACTTCATTCAATCCTTGTGTATCTGATGAAAGCTGCACATTAGCGGTTACATCCCCATTTACAGTAACCTGCTGCTCTTTCGTTTTATATCCGATAATTCTTATCTGGAGTGTCACTGTACCATTACTAACGCCGGTAATGCGGAATTCACCGGACTCATTTACAATAGCATTCCGGGTAGTACCTTTTATAACAATGGTAGCGCCTAGTAATGGCTGCCCGGACTCATCCGTAACTTTTCCGCTAATGCTGCCGGTTTGTGCATAGGTGGCCAGAGACATCACCATGAAACACAGCAGAAACACATACTTGGTGAGGCGTGTTTTTTTCATGTAAGCTTTGTTTAGTTGATAAAGAATTTAGTTAATGACAACGGCACATCTTGTGCTTTTAAGCCCTGATAGGTTGAAATCTCATTACATATTGGCATAGAGAGGCTTATTACCTGTTTCAATGCCTGTACATTGCATAAACAAGTTTAGATAACAAGAGTTTGTATGCCAGCAGAATAATTGTTTGGTCTAAATCGGATGCATATCGTTTCGTTTTTCGGTTTTGGACGCCTTTCCGGGAACGTTCCCGGGATCGTTCCCGGATTGTGGAATAAAAAAAATCATAACGTTATGCTAAAGTATTAAAAAATTGTGAATTCCAACATGCGGAAGTATTTTTTTTTGAAAAGCCTAGAAGCCTGCGGGCATAATATTCCTGAAGATGCAACCTGATAGCGTGTATCAGCGGGCCCTACCCTGCTGTAGACTTCCGTGGAATAAGAGAGGATTTCAACACCAGCTGCTCTTTTTGCGCAGTCCCTCCTTCCAGCGTTTTAAAAAGCAACTGGGCGGCATTAGCCCCCAGATCATAAGCGGGCTGCGTGATGGTGGTCAACGCAGGATTTAGTAAAGAAGCTATTTCCAGACTTGAAAAACTCAGGATTTTTACCTGCTCAGGAATGGCAATACCCAAATCATGGCATACATAATAGCTGCTGATAGCTAAACGTTCTACAGATGCAAAAAGACCATCCGGTTGCAAAGTATTCATCAGCCTGGACAATACCTGGTAATTCTCCTGGTGGTCATTCTTACAATCTATGATCCAGCTTTGTTTATAAGGAATACCTGCATCTTCCAGTGCATCTACATATCCCTGCGTACGCATTTTACCAATAGAAAGACTTTTATTGATTACCAGGAAAGCGATCTTTTTACAGCCTGCCTCAATCAGGTGCTTGGTGGCAAGGAAACTGCTTTCATAGTCATTCGTAGTTACTTTAGGGACTTCAATATCATCATATACCCTATCAAAAAACACCAGTGGCATATGTTTTTTGCGCAGTTTGTTCAGGTAATTATGATCATTGGCCTCTCCGGAGGCTGACATGATCACACCATCCACTCTTCCATTATAGAGATCATCTATAAAAGATACTTCACGCTGATAGTCGTCATCTGTTACATAAATAAGGGTATGATAACCTTTTTCCCGCGCCACCCGCTCAATACCATTGATGGCCTGGGAAAAGAAATTATTGGCCAGTTCTGGTACAATGACTGCAATCGTCTTACTTTTTTTCTCCCGCAGGTTGCTGGCATAAAGATTAGGCTGGTAATTCAATTCTTTGGCTTTGGCCAGGATCCGCTCTTTTGTTTGCAGATTAATATCACTGTTTCCTCTAAAAGCTCTTGAAACCGTGGATGTTGACAGGTTTAAGTCCTTCGCCAGCTTCTTGATATCCATCTTGTCCATTATAAACACTGTTTAAATTTTGGCTTCCTCCTGCCGGTCAGTCTCTCAAAGTGGCTGTTTCGGCAAACATAGGCTGCTCCATATGCATGGATGCGGCATCTAAAATAAATAAAAAAAGTTTACCTCGTTGATTCTCCCATTTAAAAAGGGCTGTACAAGTGGTCATCAACCATCCTGTACAGCCCCTGAAAATGCTTGCCTTACCTCAAAATCACCAACCGGTATTCTGTGGCAGCAACTTCGGATTCAATGTAAGTTCCTGTGTAGGAATAGGATACAGGTACATTTTATTATTCCACACACGGTTCGTAATATCTGTATATACCCGTATATATCCGTTGGCATCCAGTATCAGGTCTTTCACCTGGTTTTGATTAGGATACTGGGCTTTGATGGCAGGTACCAGCTTCATACCCAGAATTGTTTCGGGATTTTCAATTAACTTACCGGCATTCCAGCGGAGCAGATCATCAAACCGGAAACGTTCTGCAGCCAGTTCTATTCTTCTTTCCCGGCGAATCTCATCCAACAAAACACCTAAAGCAGGAAAATCTGATTTTGGATCTTTTACAAGGGTACTCAGCTGCATTGCCGGCATCCCTACCCTGCTTCTGAGCTTGGTAATTGTTTTATCCAATACAGCCTGATCGCACTCTCCCAGCTCCGCTTTGGCTTCTGCATATGCCAGCAATACCTCTGCATAACGGAAAATAAACAGATCGAGGGTAGACTGGTTTGCATTCCATTGTGCCAGGCTGGAAGAACGGCCTTTGATACGCTGGTAGCCGGTACTGGTAACACTGGTGCCTATACGGGGCAGCGTAATGATATCCTTTCCGCCATTTGCATCCACCTGGAATACAAAACCTTCCGTAGCAATCAGCTGTGTAAAACGGGGATCACGGTTGGCCCGCTCTGCATTCAGGGAATCATCTCCTTTATACCGTGGGCTTAATGAGGTTGGTAAACCATCTGTACAAAGAAATGAACGGACAAAATTCTTACTGAATCCTGTATTATTCTCTCCCAACTGCCGGGTAAGATTATGCATGTATACATCTTTCAGAAAACGTTTGGCTAAGATGGCTTCCTTATTACCCAGCAATTCTTCCTGAATAAAAAGATTGTAATAATCCGATGTTGGATTGCCGGTAGTATAAATATCATAAACACCGGAATTGATCACCACCTCTGCTGCTGTAGCTGCTTCCCGGATCATGGGCTGATCATCTCCCATTCCATGATATTTACGGTACGTTCCTTCCCACAAACAAATACGTGCTTTTAATGCTGCTGCAGCATACTTATGTATCCGCCCTTTTTCTGCATTGGCAGGCTCCGGCAGATTAGCTACCGCAAAGTTGAGATCCAGTAACACAGAATCCATTACCTGCTTATGAGGGGTACGTGGTAAATATAATTCCGGTGACTTTTCATTCAGGTCAGTAGTAAACCAGGGCACATCTCCATAACGTTTTACTTTTTGCCAGAAGAACATTGCACGAAAAAAACGGGCTTCTGCAGCATATTTATTTTTGATCTCCGCACTGGCATCCGCACGTTGATAACGTTGTAAAAAGTAATTAACACTTCTTTCATTTTTCCAGTTCCATTCATCATTATCCTCATCCTTTACAACTGGTACAATGTATTGCCCCGAAAGAAATTTATTCTTATCACGGGGTACCATATTATCCGAATTATTATCCGCATCTGCATCCATTACCGGAAGTGTATTATAAAACCCGTTACAATAGAGCTTCAAATCCGCTTCGTTCTTAAAAAAGGTTGGATCGCTAAAGGCATCATCCGGATTCAGATCAAGAAAGGAGTCCCGCTTACAGCCAGACATAACCAGCAATGACAGCGCTAATGTATATATGATATTTGTACGTTTCATCTTCGTCATTTTTATGAATGATTATAAACCCAGTTGCAAACCAAAAGATATGGCCCTGTTCAACGGATAATTCTTAGCATCAAATATTTCCGGATCGTACGCCTTATGCAGTTTGGTTATTTCAAACAGGTTCTGTGCTGATACATACACCCGCAGGTTTTGCAGTTTGATCTGTTTGATTAATGAAGCAGGCAAAGTATATCCCAGCGCGATATTCTTCATACGGGCATAAGCAGCATTCTGCAGGTATTTTGTTTGTGCCTGGAAGTTACCACCACCACCAAAACGCTGACGGGGATAATAGGCATTGGTATGCTCCGGTGTCCAGTAATCCAGCTGATATACCATCGGTACATCCCACTCACTCTTGAATCCCCAGAAAGTATTGCCATCCAGCATCACGTCCCGTTTACCAATGCCCTGGATCAGCATGGTAAAATCAAAGTTCCGGTACTGTATGCCCAGGTTCAGACCAAACTGATAACGTGGTGTCTGATTGCCTATCACTTTCCGGTCTCCCGGATCATCTACTGTATTCTGACCACTGGTGATCTTTTTATCTCCGTTCAGATCCTGGAAACGGATATCACCGGCCAGCCATTTGCCATTCCAGAGATTAGACTGGTCTGCATTCGCTGCTTCTGCATCAGTATTGAAGAAGCCATCCGTTACATACCCCCATATTTCGTCCAGACTTTGACCTACATAATAGGTCTTGGAGCCCAACGTTTTGGTAGGGTTCAGGTCATAACGGGTTATTTTTGCAGAATAATCAGACAATGCAAAATTCACTTCGTAAGAAAAGTCTTCATTGATCTGGTCCTTCCAGCTAAGCCCCAACTCCCAGCCTTTTGTCCGCATTTCCCCTGTATTCACCCTGGGGGCAGGTGTGCCCAGGATATTAGGCAGCGGATAACCATCCAGCAGCATATCTTTTGTATCGCGGATGTACCAGTCAAAAGTAGCCGTCAACCTGTTTTTCAACAGGGTTACATCCAACCCTATATTCCGGGTAGCTACTTTCTCCCAGGTAAAGTCCCTGCTTACCAATCCCGGAGCACCTACATAAATACCCTTCTGATCATCAAAGATGTAATCCACTTTACCAGATGGCATGGTAGGGATATAAGGGTAAATATCGTTGTTGGTGTTTTTGTCAGGATTCAATACCTGATTGCCCAGCATACCATATGATGCCCGTAGCTTCAGGTCATTTACCACGTTTAACAAAGGCGCAAAGAATGACTCTTCAGATACTCTCCAGCCTGCAGAAACAGAAGGCAGAAAAACATACCGGTTATTTTCCGGGAAACGGGAAGTGCCGTCATAACGGCCATTTACTTCCAGCAGGTATTTTTTGTTGTAATCGTAATTCAACCTGAAAAAAGAACCTGCCAGTGCCCAGCTATACTGACGGCCATCTACAACCGGACTATTATCATTATTCAGATTAATAGCAGGCATCGTCTGATCAATCAGATTTTTAACCCTTGCATTAAACCCTTTTACTTTTTTCTGCTCCTGGTTGTATCCGATCATAGCTTTGAAATAATGCTTCTCTCCAAATGCTTTTTCATATTCGGCATACGCATTCAGTGCGGTATAGGAGTCATTATTATTGGATTCCTTTACGCTGCTGGGCTTAGACCAGGGGAAAGTACCCAACACAGTGCCATTAGCACCATACTCCAGGTACTCTTTATAATGCTGCTGATTGTTAAGGCCATAGCTGTTCCAGGTGTAGTCTGTTACAATACGCAGGTTTTTTAATGGTTTCAACACAAAGCCACCGGTAAGCCACAAGTCATTGGTAGCCTCTTTGGTGCGGCCATTCAGTTTTGCCAATGCTACGATATTCGTAAAAGAGCCTTGTCCGGAATAATGTCCATCGGGATGAAACACTGGCATAATAGGACGCAGGTCGCCAGAGATCCAGCCTTCGGATAAGCCGCCATGACTGGCAGGCGTAGGCTTGTCACTTTCTGTGCGGTTCAGGGCCATTTTCATATTTAGTTCCAGCCAGGAAGTAGCTTCTGTATTCAGCTTTAAACTGGCATTATATCTTTTAAAATCTTCGTCTGCCACTTTAAGCAGTCCCTTTTGATCAAAATAACCAAAAGAGGCTACATAAGCTGTTTTACCCTGGCCGCCGGAAATAGACAGGTTATGGTCCATCATTGGTGCCCAGCCGGGGTAAAGCTCCTTGATCCAGTCTGTATTACCTACATAGCGGTATTTAGAAGGATTGGAAGGATCAATATATACGGGTTGATTATTACGCGGATCATTGAAAAATGCAGCCGCTCTGGTAGAATCCTCTATTGTAAAAGGCTCAGAGGCTGCACTGCCGCCAGACAGCTGTCCGGTACGGTCTGCTTCCCGGTGCATCCTGATATAATCTACGGAGTTGAGATACTTAGGCATACGTGTAGGACGCGTAACAGTATAAGAAGTAGAATAGTTAATACGCATCGGCGCATCCTTTTTAGGATTCTTGGTAGTGATGAGAATCACACCATATGCTCCTCTTACACCATAGATAGCAGCAGAAGCCGCATCTTTCAACACCGTTACATTCGCTACATCCGCAGGATTGATCAGGTTAGGATCCATCTGTACCCCATCCACCAGGATCAGAGGGCCTCCTCCATTGATAGAAGTATTTCCCCTTACATTAAAGGTGGCGCCTTTACCAGGTGCGCCATTGTTGAGGTTAATATTCAGGTTGGGTACCATCCCCTGTAAGCCCTGTGCAAGGTTTACCAACGGACGACTTTCCAGTTTTTTACCATCCAGCACTGCTACTGCACCGGTGAGGTTTCCCTTCTTTTGGGTACCATATCCTACCACTACTACTTCATTCAAACCGGTGGTATCTTCCAGGAGTGTAACATTTACGGTAGCACGGCCTTCCACCGCAATCGTCTGCTGTATATGACCAATAAAAGTAAAAACAAGGCTGGCGCCATCGGGTGCATTCAGTTCATACTCCCCATTCGCATTAGTAACCGCACCGGTATTGGCACCGGCTACTTTTACCGTTACGCCAGGCAAGGCCTCTCCTTTTGCATTCACCACTTTCCCTTTAATGCGCTTATCACGGATGTCATTACCCGTTTTACTTAGCACAATCAGGTTATTGTCCAATACCTTGTAATGCAGGTTCAGCGAGGGCAGTAAATTATTCAGGATCTCTTCTACAGTTGCACCGGTTACATTTAAGGATACAGGCTGCGCTCCTTTGATTTCATCATTGTTGAAAAAGAAACGGAAATCCGATTTCTTTTCCAATGTGAGCAGCATTTTGTCCAGTGAAATGCCATCCACTTTAATACTGATACGCTTCTGTGAATAGACGCCGGCAGATGCCTGAACGACCAATAACATTAGTAACGTGGTGAACTTCATAATTAATAGCATGTGCAAGACCCTTGCCCTGATGGCAGGTAATCGCGACTTAGTAAATTTTTTCATACCTTGGATTTGTTGAGTTCAGACAATAGGATACCTCGAAACCTCTAAGTGTAAAGGTGCCCTGATACTTGACAACGGGGAATGTGCGCGCATTTCCCGTTTTTTTATTATAAAAAGGGATAACTATCAGGTAAATCCTGAGAGAAATGGCATACTAGCATCTAGTTGCATGTGTTTGATTTAGTTTTGGTTAATGAATAACAACTTTTCTGGCGCTGATACTATATTCAAAATGTTTGGTCTGTTGTAAAACTTTTAGTAATTGTTCAAGTGATTCCTGTTGTACATTGCCTGTAAACGGGGAGTTCAGGAGTTCCTGGTTATCACACTCTACAGTAATGTCGTACCAACGCGCTATCCGTTTTATTAACTGCGAAAAACTTTCGCTCCTGTATACAAATTTGTTATCAATCCAGGCTGTTTCCTGTATAGTACTATCTTTTCTGTCCGGTTCTATTTTCTCCAGTATAATCAGTGATTTACTGTTATCGGCAGTTATTGCTCCCGCCTTGTCTTTTTCTCCGGTCGTTTCCGGTTCTTTCAATTCCTGTTTTACAATCGCATTGGCTACCAGTAATTTCTCATGTGGACTAAGGGTGATCCGCTGCCTCCGTTCATCATGCACGGTAACTTCCACCCCTCCGCTGATCAATGTAGTTTCTGTATGTGCTTCGTCTCCGTAGGCTCTTACATTAAAAGTGGTACCCAGAACTTTCACATCAATGGTAGGCGTATGAATAATAAAGGGGTGTTCTGCCATTTTCACTACATCAAAATATCCCTCTCCGGTTAATTGCACCTCTCTTTTCTTTTGCCCGAAATCATTGGGATAGGATAATACACTCCCGGCATTCAGTACTACCAATGTACCATCCGGTAAGGTTACCCTTGATTTGGAACCGGGTTTGGTTTGTACAGTGCTCCATTCAGCTATGCTTTCCTTTCCACTCCAGGGCCATCCTGTCATATAGCTCCATACACCAGCCACCAGTAATACACCTATCCCTGCCAGCAACCGGTAACGCCAGCGACGATGCCCGGTTTCCTGAATGGGAGTTGCTGTTTCTTCCATGGCAATATTACCCATGATCCGGTCCAGCATACCTTCCTTTTGATCAGCGGTAAACTTGCCAGCACTATTAAAAGATACCTTTTCCAATAGCTGCTGTTGTTGTGCCACTTCCTTGTCTGCTGCCAGTAAGCTGTCCAGCTCTGCTTGCTCCTGTTCTGTCAAGGCACCGGATACACGCTTGGCCATCAGCTCCCAAAGCCTTTGTCTATTTTCCATCAAAATTGAAATATTGCAGTGATACTATAGATAAGACAGTATTTTTCAGAAATACTATGAAGCGGGGCAAAAAAAAATCAAAAATATTTAATCTATCCAGCCAAAATGCTGCCGGATATCTATGACTTCTCCCAGCTTTCTCAGGGCAATTGCCATCTGGGTATTGATAGTATTTATGGATACATCCAGGATAGTGGCTACTTCCCGGTATTTTAGCCCATCTTCTTTTACCAGCCTGAAAATCAGTTTGCACCGGGCTGGCAGCTGATTAATCGCTTGTTCAATGCGGCGCAGGTTTTCTTTACTGATCAGCATTTCTTCCGGAGAGGCGGTCCAGGCATTGATAGCCACATGTACATATTCGCCAGGCAGCATTTCCAATACCGGGCCGGAACGTTCCCGGTAATTATAGGCGGTGTTACGGACAGCAGTATAAAGGTAGGTATTGATATTGCGGATATCTCCTAATTGTGCCCGGTTCTGCCAGACCTTCACAAATACATCGGAAACGGCTTCTTCCGCTTCCTCCCGGCAATGCAGTAAAGCCATCGCAAACACAATCAGCCGGTCGCTATACTGCATAAACAGCTGGCGAAATGCCAACTGATCATTATTCCGCGATATCTTTTCCAACAATAAGTCCATCTACAAATGGTTATAACCGCTACAACGCTTTAATAGCAGCAAGGTATCCCCTGTTTGCTAATTTCAATACCTATAATTTCTCTGGTACTAATGTTTTTTTACCTTATTTCTTCCTTTTTGCCTTCCGCTGGTCATCCGTATGATCAAAATCATTTTTATTTATCCGGAACACCTTCACCTTTGCTGCCTGGTTAAAACAATCTCATGATAATATCCAAGCAGTTTATATTTGATGCGGCACATTTTCTGCCTAATGTGCCCGATGGCCATAAATGTAAAAACATACACGGACATACTTACCATCTTACCGTGCTGATCGACGGTCCTTTACAGGAAAACCTGGGTTGGGTAATTGATTATGGCGATCTCAAAAAAGCCATTGCTCCTGTGATTGAGCAGGTAGATCATCAGCTGTTAAACAATATTCCCGGACTTGAAAACCCCACCAGTGAAATGCTGGTAGTGTGGATTTGGCAGCAGATAAAGCCCGTGCTACCATTGCTGAAACGGCTGGAATTATATGAAACACCTACTTCTGGTGTAATCTATGAAGGGTAAAATCAGGGGTAATCCGTTTTCTCCCAGTATGTTTTTTTACCGAAGATGGCGGTACTGTCTGTCAGTTTCAGTTTTTCCAGCTGTACTGCCCACACCTTACCCGGACGCCCCACCGCCAGTGGGTGCCGTTTATGATAAAGTTGGGCCAGGTCCAGCGCTGCAGGAGGATGACTGCCCAGGAAAGTGCCGGTAAACTGAATACCTTTCAATGCCAGCAACTGTAACTTATCCGGCAAAATAGTACCAGACACTTTTTCATTTTGTGCTAATAATTGCATGTGCAGCGTCTCATCACCAGACTTAAACAAAAGCAGGTGCCGTGTTTCTTCAAAGGCATAAAAACAGTTAAAACAATAGGGAGCATTGTTTTCATCTATGCAGCAAATAGTGGCCACGCGCTGCTTTGCAAGAAAGCCGGATAATATACTTTGCATATGCCAAAGGTAAATCCGGGTGGGCTACTGTACTATGATATTTGTCAACTGACGGCAAACAAAAAGTGCATATTTCTACCGGCATTTTACAACGCACTGGTGGAAATATGCACCTATACCTGAGGAGGGCTTGTTCCTACAATAAATAAATGTTGTGTTGTTTACATTCCTGGATCATCTCTTCCGGCCAGATGCTTGCATTAATCTCTCCAATATGCGCTTTACGCAGGAAAAACATGCACAAACGCGATTGACCGATGCCACCACCTATACTTAATGGCAATTCATCTTTTAACAACCGTTGGTGAAACAGCAGATGCATACGATGTTCCTGCTCACGGATAGCCAGCTGCTGTATCAGCGCCGTTTTATCTACCCTTATCCCCATGGAAGAAACTTCAAAAGCCTTTTCCAGAACGGGGTTCCACAATAAGATGTCGCCGTTCAATCCTTTAAAACCCTCTCCATTATCTGTATGCCAGTCATCATAGTCCGGTGCACGGCCATCATGTGGCTTACCATCAGACAATTCACCGCCAATACCTATCAGGAATACAGCACCATACTTTAAGGTAATCCGGTCTTCCCGCTCCTTGGCAGTCAGGTCCGGATACAACTGTAACAGCTCTTCTGCATGAATAAAATGAATCTGCTCCGGCAATACAGGGGTGATATGAGGATACAACTGATGTACTTTCTCTTCCGTAGCTCTTAATACCCCATAAATTTTACGCACTACTTCTTTTAAGTAGTCCAGGTGCCTGCTTGCTTTTGTAATGTGCAGCTCCCAATCCCACTGGTCCACATGAAGAGAATGCGTATTATCCAGTTCTTCATCCGGGCGGATGGCATTCATATCTGTATATATACCACAGCCGGCACTGATTTCATATTCGGCCAGCATCATGCGTTTCCACTTTGCCAGGGAATGTACTACCTCCGCCCGGGCATTGCCCAGCGCTTTTATCGGAAAAGCAACCGGCCGCTCTATTCCATTGAGATCATCATTCACCCCGGTGCCCTGCAATACAAAAAGAGGAGCCATCACACGACTCAGATCCAGTGTATTACTGAAATTTGCTTCAAAAAAACTCTTCACCTGCCGGATAGCCTGCGCAGTTTGCTGCAAGGTAAGTCCGGAACTGTATCCCTGCGGGAAAATTAATCCTGGTGCGGCTTGCTTAAATCCTGTTTCCATATTGTTTCACATTAAATACAACAGCCGCAAATTAGATTTTTTCTATCAAAATGTCATATTTTTTGCAACAAATTATGTTAAAATCCGCTTTTTGATATATGCAATCAAATAAAGGAAATTTTGCTTTTATATGACATTACCCTTTTTTCATCCGGTTTTCCAGCTCTTTTATCCGGAGATTCAGCTGCTCTCCTACCCGTTTTCCCTTTCTGTATACCACTATTCTGATCTCATAGGCCCCTTCAGGTAAGGGCAAGGGTTGTTTATACACAGGATAATACTTATCGGGGTTGCCATTGTCAAAACTATAATACACGTCTGTATCTGCCGTTGCAGTAGTTATTTTTACTGCTTTTTTGCCCTGCAGCTCTTCCAGTTGTACTACCGGTGTATATACACTGCGTGCATAGTTCACGCCCGCCGCGTCAAACCGTGCAAAATGCGCTTCCATCCGATCTACAAACCCATCCCAGTGCTGTTTTTCTTTTGGCGACCACAATACCTCCGCCAATGCCAGGCCACGGGGCCAGGTCATGTACTCGGCATGCCGCTGATTATACACAGATTCTGTCCACAGATTACCCTGGCCGCCTAATATCATTTCGGGCTTTACACCTGCAGGCACCGGCTCAAAACGATAGGCATCTTCCAGGCGCAACATGGAATAAGTATCAGGCTCCAGTACCGGATCTCCCTGGTACAGATCCAGGTAACAATGCTGGGTGGGCGTCATAATTACATGATGGTTCATCTGGGCTGCTTTAATCCCCCCTTCCATACCCCGCCAGCTCATCACCGTAGCATCCGGGGCCAGTCCTCCTTCCAGTATCTCATCCCATCCGATCATTTTCTTACCCTTGGCATGCAGCATTTTTTCCATGCGCCGGATAAAATAACTTTGCAATTCTTCTACGTTCTGCAGATGGTTTTCCTTCATGCAACGCTGGCATTTCTCACAGGTTTTCCAAAAGCCTTTAAAACATTCATCCCCGCCTATATGTATATAGGGATGGGGAAATAAAGCGGCTACTTCTGTAAATACCTGATCAAGTATCGTATACACTTTTTCATTGCCCGGACATAATGCATTGTCCTCTATGCCGTAAAACTTGCTGCCGGGATTCACTTTATAAGGCAGGCCGGTGGAAGATAATTCCGGATAGGCTGCCAGCATGGCCAGACTATGGCCGGGCACATCTATTTCCGGCAATACGGTAATATGCCTGTCGGCCGCATATTGTACAATTTCTTTAATCTCTTCCTGCGTATAGTAGCCACCGTAGGTAGGGGCTTCTCCTGGCTGTGCAGGTAAAAAACTCCACCACTGACCGGTGCGGGGTACCCGCCAGGCTCCTTTAGTGGTAAGTTCCGGCAGACTTTTAATTTCTATCCGCCATCCTTGGTCATCTGTTAAATGCCAGTGAAATACATTGAGTTTATATTTGCTCATCTGGTCAATATATTGTTTGACCACTTCCTTGGAAAAAAAATGACGGCTTACATCCAGCATCAGCCCTCTCCACCCAAAACGTGGATAGTCGGTGATCTGCACACAGGGCATCTGCCATTTAGCCGCTGCCCGGGTGCTGCCCGCTATCTCCGGCGGTAATAGCTGCAGAAGGGTTTGTATACCATAAAAGAAGCCAGCAGGTTCTTTGGCTTTTATTATTATCCGCCGGGGAGTTACCTCCAGGTTATACCCCTCTTTACCTAATGTCTTATCAGGTACCGGTAATACGCGGAACTCAATGGTACCGTACTTGCCGGCTGCTGATGCAATAGGCGGACGCATCCCGGTAGGTGCCGCCAGCAATGATGCCAGTAAGGATGCCGCATCCCGGCAAACTTTATTTCCGGCGGGTACCTGTATCACCGTCTGCGGGTTTAACGTAAAAGTTCCTGCCTGCCAGCTTGCGGATACAGGTACCGGAATGATGGGTGCAACAGACTGTGCACTTGCAGTGTAACAGAGCAACAACAGCCAGCAGAAATACATATAACTTTTCACCAACAACAATTTAAAATGGTTAATAAGACCTCCAATGTACCACTTACAAATTGTGAGGCCCTATAGAAATTAAGCTTTCTTACATACCATTTTGACAAAAGAAAAGCCGTCTCCTTTTGGAGACGGCCTGGTTTGTATAAGGGTCCGGATGAAAAACAATCAATAAAAATATGGAATCAAGCAAAAAAGGCTATTTCAAAACGGATCAATATCCGGGATTATCAGGCTTCAGATTAGGGTTGTTCTTCATTTCATTTACCGGCAATGGGAACAACAGGTGTTTTTCCTGCAATGCCTGATTTGAATTCTTGTTCACATGCCCTACAAAATTGTCGAACCCTTTAGTGGTTTCATTATACACTTTCTTTAACCGTACCATGTCAAACCACAGGATCCCTTCATAACACAGCTCATGCCAGCGCTCTTTCCATACCGCTTCCCGGAAAGTGGCCTGGTTAAAAGTACCAATAGCAGGAGTCGTCAGTTTTGCACGGTCCCGTATCCGTTTCATCGCATCATATGCTGCTGCATTGGGTGCGCCTCCTGCTTCATTTTGTGCCTCAGCATAGATCAGCAATACTTCTGCATACCGGATCAGGGGCAGGTTCAGATTACTCTGGTTAGTGCCTGCTACCCCCAGGGAACCATTGGCAATGATATCAAAGTGTTTGAAAATGTAAACGTTTCCCGGATCATACAGGCCGGGGCCTTTTCCATCTTTCCAGTAATCGGAAAAGAAATACCCTTCCCTGTTTTTTGCACGAAGATCTCCGGCTTCATAAGAAGCATAAAAAGCGGCAGTAGGTACCGTAGTGCCGATGCCATCAATAGAAGAAACCGGTTGATGCAATGGCAACATACAGCTTTGTAAAGGATTGCCGGTTATATCAGACTTGTACTGTATTTCAAAAATATGCTCCAGCTTATTATTGCTGCCTACTGCATGAATCTGGTTATACGTAGGATACAAATCTATCTCGGCAGGATGCGCTGTTGCATAATCTACCACCTCTTTGGCTTTATCAGCAGCCAGCTTGTAATGAGCAGCGCCCTTGTTCAGCGGGAAACCTGCCATGGTAAGGTACACCTTTGCCAGCAGGGATTTTATCGCTGCCATAGGCACTCTTCCGGTGGCATCCATCCAGCCTAATCCTGAAGATTCCGCAGCTGTAAGATCATCTACAATCAGCTTATAGACATCTTCCTGGGTAGCCCGGGAAGGAAAAAAATCTTCCGAAGTAGTGGATTGCGGTTTGGTGATCAACGGCACATCGCCCCATAACCTTACGAGATAAAAATAAGACCAGGCACGTACAAACCGCGCTTCTCCCAGTATTCTTTTCTGTTGCCCTTCATCCATGCGTGGAATACCCGGTACTTTTTCTATCACCAGGTTAGCCAGCCCAATGGTTTTATACAATCCGTTCCACCATTGATTAATATGCAGGTTATTCCCGTCATAGATCAGTGAATAAAGATTGTTAAGGTCAGAGTTCTGCGCTGTTTCTGTATTGGTGATACCTGTTGGCGCATCCAGCAGTTGAAAGTTATTGGAGAAGATCCCTGCGCCGGCTCCTATAAACCTCATCTGGGCATAAGTTGCTGCAATAGCAGATTCTGCATGCTCAGGTATGGTATAATAATTATCCGGAGATACATTGGAAGGATCCGTTTGCTCCAGGAATTTCGAACACCCTGTTCCCAGCAACATAAAGCCGGAAATCAGCAGTGTACTCATATTTTTTATATTCAATTTCATACGGTTCGCTTTTTGAAATGAAAAATGATCATTACAGACCCACATTCAGGCCCAGGGTAAACGTAGTTGGCTTAGGATAATCAAAGAATGTTTGTCCCTGTGCAAACGCATTTCCATAAGTAGTTACTTCCGGATCATTACCACTGTAGTTGGTGATCAGGAAAAAGTTCTGAACAGAAGCATAGATCCGCAGCTTATTCAGATGGATACTTTTTATCTTCTCTTCCTTGAAATTATATCCTAACAGCAAGTTCCTGCCACGGATAAATGAACCGTCTTCCACCCAGCGGGTATCCACATTGGTAACATATCCGGCATTCTGGTCGCGGATAGCTGCAATCGGTGTATTCTGGTTGGTAGGTGTCCAGGCATTTAATACACTGGCAAAGCTGTTGGCTTGTCCCTGACGGTCTTCTCCGGAGTGATGCTGCATGTTCAGCACATCTGCGCCATAGCTGTATTGCAGGTCTACTGTTAATTCCAGGTTTTTATACTTAAAGGTGTTGATAAAGGCGCCCCATCCTTTAGGATTACCATTCCCGATGATCATGCGGTCGGCATCATTGATGGCATAATCCCCATTTACATCCCTGTATTTAATATCTCCGGGAAGGATGGGCTTACCACCGCGGTAGCTCACAAACTTGGCGGCTTCTGCTCTTTCTGCTTCACTCCAGGTACCCAGCCTGTCCAGGCCCCAGAAGGAACCTACCGGTTCGCCTATACGGATAATACCGGTCTGGTTGGTGAAATTGGGATTACCCACCCCAAAGATATCTGCCGGGGTAGCCAGGGAGAGTACCTTATTCTTATTCAGGGAAATATTAAAGGCACTGGTCCAGGAGAAGTTGGCACTTTCAATATTCACAGTGCTCAATCCTATTTCCAGTCCTTTGTTTTCCATAGAGCCGATGTTCTTACGGATGGTAGCATACCCGCTGGTGCGTGGTACAGGTGCATCCAGCAACATGTCGGTGGTTTTACGGTAGTAATAATCCACTTCCAGGGAGATCCGGTTCTTCAATAATCCCAGTTCTATACCTCCATCAAATTGGGCGGTTCTTTCCCATTTCAGATCCGGATTATCCAAACGGAAAAGCCCGGTACCGGTTACCTGCTGACCACCAATAATGGCACGGTAATCATTCCCGTTACTATTACCTGCGCTCAGGGTTTGCAAAGGGGCATAGGAAGGAATTTCAGAGTTACCGGTCACCCCATAACTGGTCCGCAATTTCAGATTGGACACCAGCGTATTCCCTTTCAGGAAAGGTTCTTCTGAGGCTCTCCAGGCTAAACCTGCGGAGGGAAAGAAAGCGTATTTATGATTAGCACCAAATTTGGAGGAACCGTCTATACGACCGGTAGCTGTCAGCATATACTTATCCTTGAAGCTATAGTTTACCCTTCCAAAGTAAGAGTTAAAGGCACTGCGGTCCCTGGAAGAATTTACAGAGATCGCACTGGATCCTGCTCCCAGGTTATTCGTCTGATAATAGTCTGTATTAAAGTTTTCTGAGTGTGCGCCAAAACCGTAAAAATTGGATTCCTGCCAGGCTATCCCCAGCAAGGCATTAATTGCATGCACCTGGTTAATACGTTTGTTATACGTCAGGTAATTTTCAAGTGACCAGTAACTTTCCCTGCCATTCAGCGCATTGGCGATCCCTTTCTGACCATTGGAAATACCATACAGCTCCCTGGCAGCATATTCATTGATTCCCCTGGTGACTACATCCACCCCTAATACGGTTTTCATTTCCAGCCCTTTGGCAAAAGTGATGTTTGAATACAAACTACCCAATGCAGTTTGTGTGTTCATAATCAGCTTGCGGTCAGTCAGGATATGTACCGGGTTAGATCCTCCTTCTGCTCCCGGGTACAACTGATTATCCCCCCATACACCATTGGGCATTTTTACCGGCAAAAACGGAAAGGCTTCCGTGATCATCCTCACGGAGTTTAATCCACCGGTACCCTGATCTACAATGTTTTCTTCCTGGCTGTTATACGTAAGGCTTCCCCCTACGGTGAGCCATTCCTTCATTTTGCTGTCAAAATTAAACCTGGCAGAATAGCGTTTCAGATAAGAGTTCAGCAATAACCCTTCATCATCCCGGTAACCCACGTAAATACCATAAGTATTGTCGCCGTTACCGCCGCTGAAGCCTAACTGATGATTCTGTGAAATCTTATGTTGTACCGACTCTTTTAACCAATCCGTATTATACAAAGGATCACCGTTGCTGTCAAACAGTTCGGGTATACCTGCCCGCTTTACTTTAGGCACTACTTTCTTGGCATAGTCACCATTAGCCCAACCTACCGGGTCATACACTTTGATATTCTCGTAAGTAAGGTCTTCCACTTTTACAAATTCTTTTGCATCCAGCATTTTTACCCGGTGTGGCCCGATAGTATTGGTACTTACGCTCACATCATAGGTAAGTCTGGGTGGGCCGGGTATACCTCTTTTACTGGTAATCAGGATTACCCCGTTGGCACCTCTGGCACCATAAATAGCTGTTGCGGAAGCATCTTTCAATACTTCCACGGAAGCGATATCCGAGGGGTTAATGAAGTCAATCGCATTACTGTTATTGGCTTGTGTACCCATGGGCAATGCCACTCCATCCAATACATACAAGGGGTTATTGGTAGTGTTGATGGAGCTGAAACCACGGATTCTCACGGCAGTTTGTCCTCCCGGACGACCGGAGTTTACGCTCACGGATACCCCTGGAATCCTGCCTGCCAGTGCCTGGTTGACAGAAGGGGCTTCTCTTTCTTTTAATGCAGCTCCTCTTATGGAGGCTACTGCACCGGTAACGTCCGAACGTTTTTGTGTACCATAACCAATAACAACTACATCCTGTAAAGATTTTACATCTGCCGACATTGTAACATTTACAACAAGACCATATCCAATCTCTCTTTCTTGGGTAGTGTAGCCAACAAATGAAAAGGTAAGGGTGGCGGCATTCTGAGGTACTTCAATAGCATAGGTACCATCCGGCTTTGTTTGTGTACCTGTCGAGGATCCCTTTACCTGTACAGTTACACCTGGCAATGCTGTTTTATCATTGGCATCTGTTACTTTACCGGTAATTTTCCTCGACTGGGAAACCGCCAGCAAACACATCAGCAGCAGCCATGTTGTTTGCACGCCAGCCCGCATCAGGAAGGTTAATTTTTTCTTCATACGTTTTGTGATTTAGGATTATTAGTGATAAGTGGAATCTCTTGGCAAAAGGCTCCCCCACCCACCCTGAGGCGGAGCTGTCAGACAAGCGCAATACTGCCGGGAATTACCCATAGTAAACCCGTATCCCATTTGAATGGAATGCGATATGCGCTAAATGTTCAGGTGTGAATGTTTGAAATGCACGAATAACAAGCGGCCGTAATAAACCCTACGCTGTAACTTGTACGCTACAGCAGGATTTAACGCCCTGGTGTGCTACAATCATCACGAAAGCAACTAAGTTCAATTAATAACAGTACGAGATAAAGATTTGGTCATGTGTAAAAAACATAATAATGAAATGTACTGATGTTTCATTACTATGATACCTGAATAACGTGTTTGAATCAATTAAGGCAATGTACTTTTAACTACCATAAAATCGATTTTGCAGTGAATTGAAATGGAATGATTCATCATAGTATCGCAAAAACCAGCGTAAAAATTTCTTTTTAAAAATTAAACTACCTGCACGGGGACCTTTGGTGGATTTTGGTATCTGAATAAACAAGTCAATACTAAATCAGTATCTCCACAAAAATAGAAATCTTTTTCATAACTAAAACGATTTTGCAAAAAAATAATACTTTTTGAATTTTATATTTCAACGGGGGCTACCAACAATAAAAAATTGCAATGCAACAAGGCAAAATGCAGTGGAAATAGGTAGTGAAAAAACGAACAACAATCTCCCATAAAAAACAAAAGCCGGTTGTCTAATACAACCGGCTTTTGTTTTATGTCTGACAGCTTATTTTCCGTTAAGGTATAAATGAAAGGTATCTCCTCTTAAACCTACCCGCATCGCTTCTAATGGGATAACATCGTCAAAGGCAATATTGCCCAGGTTGGCATTACAACCTAATACGCCCAGGAAATATAACTGCTGGTCTTTGCGGGGAGCTTCCCATATAATCTTTTCTGCCGGGATTTTTGTAAGTATCTCCTGTACCAACCCTTCCCTCACCTCTCCGGAATCACGATACAATCCTACGGTACCGGTTTCACGGGCCTCCGCAATCACATAAGAAGCACCAGCGCTATACTCTGCTTTCATCAATTCTATCCATTTATAAGGTGGGGTCACATGCTCCCGGTCTTTATCCTTGGAGCCTACTTCACTTAATACCTTTCCATATTTGGTCAGCTTTTCTATATATCCGCACTTTTCCGCGTGTGGAATATTAATAGAACCATCTGATACTTCCATATAAGAAATATCGTAGTCCTTAATCATGTTTAAATAATCCTCAAACTGGTTACGAATGATAAACGCTTCAAATAGCAGCCCCCCAAAATACACCGGGATCCCTTTGGACTGGTAAGCCTCAATCTTTGCCCGGAGGTTGGGAGTTACATAAGCGGTACCAAAAGCGAGTTTTACGATATCAATGTGAGCGGAGGCCACTTCCACAAAATTCTCTACATCCCTTAAACTCAAGCCTTTATCTGTTACCATAGTAAGGCCGGATTGCCTTGGCTTTACTGTTCTTTCCGGAATACTGTTCAGCTGAAAATTCATATAATTCGCTTATTTTCTTTTACGGATGATGTATCAAAATTAGTCATATTTGAGGGAAAGGCGTTCGCGAAATTCAAATAAAAAATATATCCGGTTACTTTAAAGGGTTACCACGTTTATCCTCTAACGATTATCTTTGGTACTTCCCTTGCAAAGAAAGGGCCGGTATACAACCTGATATCTACATCCAAGTGGTAATTATAAAATCATTGCATGAAAAAACTGAAGTACATGCTGCTGCTGTTTTTCATGGCCGGAAGTATCCTGGCCTGCGGGCAACCTGTCAGCAAAAAAAGCAGCACAGGACACCAGCCTAAACAGCCCAACATAGTATTAATTGTAGCAGACGATATGGGTATTGGCGATGTGGGGGTATATGGGCAAACCAAAATACGTACCCCTTACCTGGATAAAATGGCCGCCAATGGTATGCGCTTCTCACAATTCTATGCGGGCTGCCCCGTATGTGCCCCTTCCCGTGCATCATTGATGACCGGACAGCATACCGGACGTACGCCTATCCGTGGTAATAAGGAAATAGAACCGGAAGGCCAGTGGCCACTCCCCGATTCCACGGTCACTATCGCCACCATGCTGAAAAAGGCAGGATATACTACCGGCGATTTTGGTAAATGGGGCCTGGGTTTCATCGGCACCTCCGGCGATCCGGTACAGCAAGGCTTTGATACTTTCTATGGCTACAACTGCCAGCGCCAGTCACATAATTATTATCCGGACCATTTGTGGCAAAATGATACCCGGGTAAATTTTCCGGACAACTGGAAAAACAAGCAACAATATGCCCCTGCGATCATCCAGGAAAAAGCACTTGCCTTTATTGACGACAATAAAGAAAAGCCGTTCTTCCTATATCTGACTTATACCCTGCCCCATGCTGCATTGCAGGTGCCGGAAGACAGTACCTTCGAAAACTATAAAAAACTGTTCAATGAAACTCCCCGCACCATCAGGCAGCCATGGGATGGGAAAGGTTATGAACCTCAGGCTTATCCCAACGCAGCTTATGCTGCCATGGTAACCCTGCTGGATAGCTATGTGGGACAGGTATTGGAAAGGCTGAAAGCACAGGGGCTGGAAGAAAACACCCTGGTGATTTTTACGAGCGACAATGGCCCTCACCGGGAAGGCGGCAATGATCCAGTCTTTTTTAACAGCAGTGCAGGTTTTCGTGGCATCAAAAGGGATATGTACGAAGGTGGTATCCGGGAGCCCATGATTGCTTACTGGCCAGGCAAAATCAAGGCAGGCAGCACTTCTGCCCATATGGGCGCCTTCTGGGATTTTATGCCCACCTTCGCCGCTATCGCTCAAACCAAAACACCGGCTTATATCAACGGTATTTCTTTCCTGCCCACTTTAACCGGCGCCAAAAACCAACCTCAACATAAATACCTCTATTGGGAGTTTCATGAGGATGGTGGCAAACAGGCAGTACGTATCGGCTCCTGGAAAGGGATCCGTTTAAAAGCGCTGAAAAACCCGCAGGCACCGGTAGCATTATACGACCTGGAGAAAGATCCGGCAGAAACGACCGACCTTGCTACCGCTCATCCGGAAGTAGTAAAACAAATCGTACAGATCATGCAGGAGGCCCGGACGGAAAACAAGGATTTCCCCTTCTGGCCATAAACAGCCAGGCATGCATGATATACCCCCTTGCTGGTAAAGCCATACTGCTTTATCAACAAGGGTTTTCTCTTTCCACATAAAAAATATTTAAAAATATAATACCTTTGCCGCTTTATATAAACCAGATATGTCATCTTACGCATTAATCACAGGAGCAAGCAAAGGGTTAGGCAAATCCATGGCAGAACAGCTGGCAAAAAGGAAATATAACCTGTTGCTCGTAGCCCGTTCTGAAAAAGAGCTGGAAGCATTGTCCCGCTTCCTGTCGCATACCTACAATGTGGCTGTTACTTACCTGGCTATTGACCTGTCATTGCCAGAGGCGGCTCAAAAAGTATATGACTGGTGTAACCGCCCTGGTTTTAATATCTCCATCCTGATTAATAATGCCGGTTATGGCCTCTGGGGCAAGTTCCATGAACAATCCCTGGAAAGCCAGCTCAATATGTTGCAACTGAATATGCAATCATTGGTAGCGCTTACCTATAAGATCATTCCTTTGTTGCAACAACAGCCGGAGTCCTATATTTTAAATGTATCCAGTACCTCTGCCTACCAGGCAGTGCCCACCCTCAGCCTCTATGCCGCTTCCAAAGTGTTTGTCCTTTCTTTTACCAGGGGATTAAGGCATGAATGGAAAAATAAGGGTATCACCGTATGTTGCCTCTGCCCCGGTCCTATCAATACCGGGTTTATAGACCGTGCAGGACTTACCTCTATTAAAGCTACTGCCGAACGGTTTGGAATGCATCCGGATGAAGTGGCCGCAAGTGCTATTAAAGGCATGTTCCGCAAAAAAGCAGAAATGATCCCCGGCATCATAAATTATCTTTCAGCCATGGCTACCCGTATTTTCCCTAAAGTAATGGTGGAAAATATTGCTGCCGGACTGTATAAAAAAGCTACTCCGGTGGCGCCTGCCAATACTAACACCTAACATACTGACAAGGATAGAAACGGTTATAGCTATGACCCATATTATTTTTTAACAATTTGTTAATATGCGAAAAATAGCTATATTTACTATGCTAAAAATATAGACTATAATCATGATGACCACAACAATAACTATTTCCGAGAGCTTATTCAATTTCCTTGCTTTAAGCAAAACTTGTCCTCATTGTTGTAGCTAACCTCCGAACCTGTCCTCCTTATTCACTGTAGCAACCGGTCTGTGTAGGAGCCGGTATAAATAATTTTAAAAGTCCCTGACAATTTAACATTCGTAAACAATATGGCAACTAATTATCAAACGTTCACCTTATTGGAAAAACTGACACCGGAACAACGTCAGTTTTTTGATACTCACGGGTTCATTCACTTTAAGCATTTCATGTCTCCTGAAACGGTTCAGCAAATCATAAAATCATCTCAGGAAGTAGAACAAAAATGGATCGCCGACAATGTGGAGAAGATCAACGGAGTACCCATCAAATATGGTAATGATCTGGATGGGAAAAGGATTGTACAACGTTTTGCCTTCATTAATCAACACGCACCTTTTTTAGCAGATTTCATAAAAAAACCTGAATTAAACGCATTACTGGACCTGATAGGCCCCGGCGCAAGGATTGGTGCAAATGAAAAAGACGGCATGGTGTTCAATCACTATGTAAATGGCGAAAACAGCAAGTTTACCAAAATGGGCTGGCATACCGACGGGCTCCGGGATATCTTTATCGGAGGTCGTTTAAACCCCATGTTGAATGTTGGCCTGCACTTAAGCACGCTTCAACCTGAAAACGGCGGGTTAAGGATCATTCCCGGTACCCATAAACAAAGCCTGATGAGCATGTTGTTCCGGAAACGGTACTTCTTTGATCATCGCCCGGATAAAAATGAAATTGCGATCATGCCGGAAGCTGGCGACCTCACCGTTCATGACGGCCGTCTGTGGCACCGCGTAGCACAATCTTCTGTTGTAGGCGAAAGCAGCCGCAGAAGAGTGATCTATATTCCGATCATTGCCGGAAAATATGTTCCGAGAGACGAAAACAGCCCTACCCTCTTCTATCAGAAGTTTGCCGGACTGGTTAAATAATTAGTGCAAGCTGAAAGTAAAAAGCTGATGACGGTCACCCCGCCATCAGCTTTTTATTTTATAATGCGATTATAGTTGCCTGCTCTCTTAACCACTGTATTTCCTATGCCTGCTGCTCCTGCAACCGTATCGAATACACTTATGCCTTGAGTTTCTTGCCTCCTTTAAGTTTGATGCGCTCTGCCTGCAGGGGCAAACTTTCGGCAGCCAGCACAGCGCTTATTTTGAGATCCCGCTGTGCACCACTCAGCTTCCTGCCTGCAAGATAACAGATATAAGTAAATGGCGGGGCAAACAACACATCAATAGTGTAATGTACATGCTGCACCAATACCAGCAGCCCTACCGCAATAGCACACACCAAAGCGATCGCTTTATCTTTCCGGCTTCTCAGACAGAAATACATCAGGAACATAGAGGCCGTATGTCCTGAGAAAAAAAGATCCTTCGTAATATAATTTTTCCCGTAAAAGGCATTGCTGAGAAAATCCTGCAGGGGAATAAGTCCGGCCGGTGGATTTAAAGGTACCAGCGATATGGTCACCACCCGTAGCAGGTGCAATACAAAGAACCCGTAAAGGAAAGTCATCAGGATAAACGGATCCTTCCGGCTCCTGAAAAGTGTGAATAACGATAAGGCCCAGATAATCGCAAATACAGGCACGCTCATATTATAGGCAGGTAAGTGTGCCAGTAACAAGTCCTGCAAAACGGTGCCCTCCCGCTTTTCTATATGCTGAAAAAAGAAGGGCAACGCTGCCAGCAACATACATACCAGCGCTATACCTGTCCACAACCGATGCCTGAACCATGGGTACTCCCATACCTGTTTCCATTCAGGCACTTCTTTCATACAAACCTTTCCTTCCTGTGTTCTCATGTAATTTTGGTGTGCTCCCCTAAAACCGGGCGTCAAACATACAAAGTTAACATAAGCATTGGATTTAACTTAACTTTGACCTTTCTTATTATTAGCACGACCACCAACTGTATGAAAGAATATAAAAAGTATTATACGATCCCTGCTCCTCCTGAAGACGTTTACGCCGCATTGACCAATCCGGCTACAATACAGCTGTGGAGCGGAGAACCAGCGGAGATGTCTACTGAACCCGGTTCTGAATTTTCATTATGGGAAGAGAGTATTGTGGGTAAAAACCTGGAATTTGTTCCGGGTAAAAAAATTGTTCAGCAATGGTATTTTGGCGACCAGGAAGAAGACTCCATCGTCACCATCATCCTGCATCCGCATAAACACGGTACTTCTGTAGAATTAAAACATACCAATATCCCGGACGGCGACTTTCATGATATCGCAGCAGGATGGGACAACATGTATTTTGGCGCACTGATTGATTTTTACCAGGAATAATTCATGAAAACCGCCTCCATACATGAGCTGAAACAGCAGTTAACCAGAGTAGCTCCTGCGCAACTGGCAGAACTTTGCATCCGCCTTGCCAAATACAAAAAGGAAAACAAGGAATTACTGACCTACCTCCTCTTTGAGGCACATGATATACAAGCCTATATCGATGCCGTAAAGGAAGAGATCGATACCGCCTTTGCAGCCATGCCGGATGCTAATGCCTATATCGTTAAAAAGAGCCTGCGCAAAACTTTACGCCTGACCAACAAACATATCAAATATACCGGCTCCAAACAGGCAGAAGTGGAATTACTGCTGCATTTCTGCACCACCCTTAAACGGTCAGGTATACCGGTACCTAAAAGCACGGTGCTGGTCAATTTATGGGAGCAGCAATTGAAAAAGATCACGAAAGCTATTTCCACGATGCATGAAGACCTGCAGTATGATTATGAGAAAGCAGTGACCAGCTTGAATATAGGGTTTCCGTGAACCATCTGAGCCTCCTAGATCTTTTTTAACAACTCCTGTGCCGCCGCATAGCGGGAAGTACCTGCGGGGATTTTCTCCAGCCAGGAACGGGTATCTTCATATTGCTTCTCTTTCAGGTAACTGAGTGCCATAAAAAAAGCAGCATCATACTTCACAACCGAACTACCATTGTAGATCGCTGTCAGCAGTTGCCGGGCCTGGGTGAGGTCATGGGTAGCGATCAGCGTTACAGCATAATAAAAAGCTGTCAGCTGGTTTTCCGGCGCCTGGGCAGTCGCCTCCCGCAGATATTTTTGTGCCCCTACAAGATCACCCCGGTTAAATAATACTGCGGCCTCCTGCAAGAGGGTATCCGTGTCTGTACCTCTCTCCGCTGCAGCTACCATCTGAATTTGTCCATACTCCTTATACAGGTCCTGCTGCCAGGGCTGCAGCCATATTATAAAAAAAACGATGGCCGCTGCGGCTATCCCGCTGATGTATTTCCAATAATGACGCATAGGCATCACCTTTACCTTATTATCCCTAAAGTATTCCTCATTCATTGCACGCAGTGTTTGCGATAAAGCCTGCTGCTTTTCATCCGGTTCCAGCTTGTACTGCAGCGTGTCCAGTACCTCCCGGTATTGCGCCACGCTTTCCTGCAGGGATATATCCTGCTGCAGCGTGGCTTCAAATGCCTGCAATTCCGCTCCGCTCATTTCCCCGGTAATATACCTTGCAATAGCTTCGTGATTGTATGTATGCATAACCTTAGTACTGTGAATGTGATTGGATCAATTTCATAAGTGTTGCCAGGCATTCGGATTTTTTTTTGCGCAGGTATCCATAGGTAACACCCAGGGCGGTGGCCACTTTTTCCTGGTGCTCCCCTTTCAGACTATGCCGGATGATTTCCTGGCACTTCTCCCCCAGCTTCCGGAACATCTGGAGGAAGAGCTGTGCCTTTTCCTCTTGTTGTTCCAGTTGCTCTGCCATTGCAAAAACATCTTCACCTATGTTGTTATATACCTCTTCACGCTGTTTTGTTACCGGTTGATGGGATCTTTTTTTTAATTCATTGAGCCACTTTCTTTTACAAACCATCAGCAAAAAAGGCTCAAAAGGACAGGTAAGCCGGAGCTGTTTATGCCTGGCCTGCTCATAGATAGCCGTCAGCGCTTCCTGGAAGATATCCCCGGCATCCTGTTCCGATCCGCTGTTATTAACAATATACCGCTCCACCTTGGCTGCAAACCTCGTGTAGATTTCCCGGATCACCTGGCCGTTATTTTCCAGCAAACCATCAATGTAACGCTGATCTATATGTGTAACAGAAGTAGGTGTCATATGAAAATTGCCTGAATGCTAATATAGAATATTTAGTTGGGATACTGCAAACCCTCTCTCCTGGCGGATTTAAAAATTTTTCGAAAAAAGGGGTAACAAAAGTAGCCGGCCGGTGATATAGGTATAGAAAGGCGGAAGCTGAAAAGCCCGAAAAGAGTAAGCACCATCATAAAAAACAAATGCCATGAAGTCAAACCCACTTGTAAAAGATGCGCTCCTGTTTGTAGCTGCCGTGCTACTGGTAGGGGTACTCCATGCACTTAAAAAAGATAAACATACCACTACCTACGGGGTACATCATATTGTACCCGGTGATGATACCGAAAATTAAATCATACCAGCATACACTACCTACTTTTTTAAACAGCATACCTACACTTAAAAATAAAATATTATGAAACCGAATACACTTACTGGAATATTAATGGCAGCCGCTATGATTGGGCTTTCTGTATCCTGCAAAAAAGATAAACAACCTGAGCCGGTGGTACCATTTGCCAAAGCAGCCGAATTCTGGGATGCCAATAAAGCAAAGGCGCAGGAATTTAAAGGAGATGCTGCCACCGGGTTTACCATCACCGGCGCCAAGGGGGTTAAAATAGTGTTCCCGCCCAATGCGTTCAGAGATCAGGGTGGTCAGATCGTAACAGGTAATGTAACCGTGAAGCTGACAGAGATCCTCAGTAAAAAGGACATCCTCCTCTCTGGCCCGATGACAGAGTCGAACGGAAAGCTGCTGGTTTCTGGTGGAGAAATACTGGTAGAGGCAGATCTGAACGGCAAGCCGCTGGTAGCCATTGAAAAAGGGATCGATGTAGAAGTGCCACAGGTAATGAAAGCAGGAGAAATGCAATTATTTGTGCAGGGCCGCCGTGATCCCGGACCTAACGGTGTACCTGATACGAACCTTCAGCAAAGCCCGCTGACCTGGATTGCAGCTCCTTATGCCCCTTTTGGAAATGGGCCTAACACGTACACTTTTACGTTACCATCTTTTACCTGGGTAAACTGCGACCGGTTCTATTCTGATCCCAGACCTAAAACCACCATCACAGTATTACCGGATTTTAAAGATGGCAACCAGGTAAGTGATCTGCAGGTAATGCTGGTATTCCGGGACATCACCACCGTGGTAACCCTGCCTTACAATACCTTTCTGCAGAAGTTTGAATCTTACGCCAGCTCTCTGCCGGTTGGTATTGAGGCAGACCTGGTGATCCTGGGTAAAGATGCAGATGGTTATATCCAGTTTGGTACCCAGCATATTACCGTAGCAGCGAACCAACACATAGATGCCGCTATCAGAAGAACAGCACAGGCAGATATAGATGCTTTTCTTGCAGGAATCAACTAGGCCAGAGGCCCTATTTATATGCTATCTCACAACAGGTGTATATTGTTACCCCATCAAACAGACCGGCTGTATAGCCGGTCTGTTCCCCATTTATCCCTACCGCGTGATTTAACTTTTCGGTTAAAATAGTATATTGTGATGGAGCGTAGTACATTTATAATGACCATCGTGTGTATACATTATAGTTGACACCGGATCACCTTTACCTTTTTAACCAGATCAATCAAAACAAAACACCATGACACGCTGGTATTCCCTGATCATGTTCTGCTGCAGCATTTTATCCCTGGGGCAGGCAAGCCGGGCACAAACTGCCGATACCCTGCCTGCTGTAGTACAAGCTGCAGAGGACCAGAATAAAGTTACCTTTTCAGGCGAACTGCGGCCACTTCGGGGAGTAGCAGGTGCGCCGGCTCCTTTCTATTCCTATTTCTGGGAACTGGGAGATGGTGCTTTCAGTTTTGAAGCTACCCCACAACATGTGTACCCGGATACCGGTACCTACCAGGTACGCTTGTACGCCACCAATAACTATGACGACGGACGGCCGCCTCCAACAAAGCCAAGGCCTATCAAAATAAAGAACAAAACTTATCCTATTGCGGCAAAGCCTTCGGGCTTCTTCCAGGGAGGCGGCAATATTGAAATGAAAGCCAACCGTATGCCCCGTCCCGGCGAAGAAATGGTGCTGGTTATCGGTTACCGGCAGCCGGCAGGTACAAAAACAGGCGGTTCTCTCCTGCTGTTGTATAACGAAAAAACATTTAAACAAAATAACTTCAATCTGGGAGAAGCCCGCGCTTACCACCAGGAAAAACAGGTGCCCACTGATTCCTTATGGGCTTACCTCCCACCAGCAGAAATAGAGGACGCCGCTTTTGGCGGCCCCTTACTGGCACTACGTGGTCCTGCCGCCCATGCCCCCCTACCAGCTTCATCTGCTGCACATAACCAGCAGTTAAAAGCCATGCTGCTCGAAAAGATGGGGACCTTCCGTAAAAATCATGCATGGCGGCTGGAAGGCGCGCAAGCGGGTGCAGAACAATTTATGTTTGTATCCCTGCAAACCACTCCCGAAATGATCAGGGACACGAATGCGGTAGTCAACATTACCGCATTGTTCATGCCGGACGATCCTGCCCTGGAACCGGAAGAATATACGATGGAGCTGCAGATAGTAGCCTCTCATGACCCTAACCGGATCATGCTCCGCAACCACCGTATGAACTACCGGTTTACCGGCAAGAAAAAATTGCTTACCTATAAAATACAATTCCAGAATACCGGTAAAGGCCCTGCCAAAAAAGTAGATATCGGCGTACGCATACCCGATATGCTGAACGGCAATTCCATCACCCTGCAGGATATGCAGCCCAGATGCGTACCCTGTGATTCTGCCTACGAAAACCAGAGCTGTCTGGATACCGTGATCACCAAAGACAGTATACACTTTGTGTTCCGCAATATCTACCTGCCCGGCGTACAACAGGAAGGTGTAAACGATACGGATTCTACCAAAGGTTTCATTAAATACACTATCAACTTTGGCAAAAAGCCGGCGAAGGTCCCTTTTGCCAGTCAGGCCGCCATTGTGTTTGACAAAAACGAGCCTGTTATTACCAACCGTTCCGTAGGCCGCTTTAAGCCTGGGCTATCTCCCGGTATTATACTCGGCTATGGACATCGTTTGGGATCTACCGGCAAACTGGAAAGAGGCGGGGACAAAAACCTGACCATAGGCGCCAGTATTGCCCCCTTCGCTCCACACCGGCGCTACCTGCAGATGGAGCTGTATGCCGGTATCTTTAATGAATACGAACGTTTCAAAGAGCGCCGCCGCGGAGGAGATACCGTAATAGATAATCATGATTACAAAGTCATGTACCGGGATGTATACGAAAAGGTCAATATCATTACCCTGGAAGCTGTACCCCTGCAAATCAGGTACAACCTCAACAGCTGGGTGGGTGTTGGCGCCGGTGCACTGGCGGCTATAAATCTCAGCACCCGCACCCGTACCATCCTGAAATCAACGATGGCCAGTGCTACCGGCACGCCGGGCATAACCCTGGAAGGAGATCTTGACCGTAAAACCACTTACTTTACCAAACTCAATCCGGCCGTTTTTGCGGACCTGCAGTTAGGACGGGTACGTACCGGCCCCGCAGCAGGCATACGCTACCTCTATTATATGCATCCCTCGGAGCAAAGGCTATTTGTTTATGTAAGCTGGAAAATATAGCTATTAGCTGTTGGCTGCCTATCAAGAATGATAACAAGTTATTGGCCCTGCCAAAAGTTTAATACTAAATTTGTCTGCCAACAACATTATTTGTTGCCTGACGCTGTACTAACAGCTAAAAGCTAAAAGCTTCCTGCATGTTTCGCTGGTTACTTTACACCTGTTTACTCATACACACTACCTTGCTGGCTGCAGAGCCAGGAAAGGATACGGTAGTAGTGTCACCAGCTGTAAAGCAGCAATGGCAGGCATTACAGGCTGATGACGACCTGGCCGGATGGATTTATGAACGTATTAACTACACCACTGCAGATCCCGCACACCGCCTGCCTGTTTTAACCGGGACAGAAAAGGAAGCCTGGAGAAAACCCCGCACAGATGAAGACTATGGCGCGTGGCTGGACCTGCTGGTGAACCTGGGGTATTACCAGCTTTATACCGGTAATATTCTCTCTTCTATTCACTATTATGAAAAGGCTTGGCAGTTTTACAAAACCGTACAACCGGACCAGTATGATGTGGAAGAATATATCCTGCAGCCTTTGGGCAACAATTACACCCGGCTAGGTGATTATGAAAGTGCGCTGTATATACAGGAACAGTGCCTGGCGCTGGCAAAGGGCAAACAGGATACCCGTCTTATTGTGGCCGCTTATGGCAATATGGCCGTACTGCGCCGCTCACAAGGGCATTGGCAACGCGCGATTGCACTTTGCGAACTGGGTCTTCCCTATGCGGAAAACAACCCACCTGTGCATGGCCTGCTGCTGAATACACTGGGAGACATTGCCTTTGACCAGCAACAGTATGACCGTGCCCGTGAATACAACAAAATGGCCCTGCAGCAGTTTAAAAGTGTATCACCCGCTCCTCATGTGGCCTACTGGATGGAAAGTGCCTATGTACTGGCAGGACGACTGGAAACTGCGCTGGGTAATTATCCGGCAGCACTGCAATATTTCCGGCAGGCACTGGCCATCACCGAGCAGCATTTTAAAGGCGGACGGCAACGGGAAAAGGCAAAGATACAGGTGTATACCGGCCATGCCCTGCTGGCGCAAAAGCAGGTAAGTACTGCACAGCAGGCCTACCAGCAAGCCCTGAAAATACTATTACCTCCTTTTCGTATCACCGGTACCGGTGTACTCCCGGAAGAGTCCTGGCTTTATGCAGAGAACACACTACAGGATGCCCTGGAAGGATTATCTGCTACTTATTATGAGCAGGGTAACACCATCCTGGCACTAAAAAGCATGGATCTTTGCCTGGCGGCTACAGCCAAACTGCGGAATGAATTTGCAGGTATAGATTCCCGTGCACTGCTGCAACAGGAAAACAGACGCCGTATAGAGCTGGCCATGCGCATCGCCTATCATGCTTATCAAACTACCGGTCAAAACAGCTATGCACAACGTATGCTGCAATATGCCGAGCAAGGCAAAGCACAACTGCTGCTGGATGAAATACGCCGCAACATTGCCTATGCAGCCCTGAAAGACAAAGATTCGCTGTTCCGTCGTATGCAGCACGTAGAGCAGGCATTAGCTTATTACGGACAGGAAGCTGCACAGGAAAAAGATATCAGTAAGAACAACTCCGGCGCGCTGGCTTATGAAATGAGTGTACTCCAGCGGAAACTTCAGGATAAATATCCGGCCCTGTTACAAAGCAGCCGTCTTACCACATTACAATGTGATACCCTCCTGCAACGCCTGCCAGCCAACCTGGAAACCATCCTCTGCTTTGCGGGGCAAACACAATGGTTTTTCCTGCATGCCAACCGTAATGGGGTGCAAACGGTATACACCATAGATAGCGTATCACAATGGCAACAACAGTGCAGGTCGTTTGTACAAAAGTATTTCAAACAAGGTCCGGGAGCTATGATCAATGCTCCCCAGCAGTACTATGCTGACGCCTGGCAGCTGTATACAAAATTGTTCCCTCATCAGCAGTGGAAAGCGGATAAAACGTATCTCCTGCTCACGGATGATGTGCTGGGCTATGTACCCCTGGATGCCCTGGTGACAGACAGTATATACCAACCCGTTATTTCCGCCTGGCCATTCCTCGTGAAACAAGCCAACATCAGTTATGGCTATTCCCTGCAAAGCTGGCAACAACTGCGCGGCAGACCCGCAGGAACCGGTGGCTTTACCGGCTTCTTCATTACGCACGACAGCAGCCACCGGCGTATTCCGGCAGTGGTACGAGAGCAGGAAGAGCTACAGGAAAATGTACAAGGTAAATTCATTGCCAATAATGCTGCTACCCTCACACATTTTGAGCAGGCGCTCCAACAAACCAACATCTTGCATATCAGCTCCCATGCAGGGCTATACGGCCCGCAGCATGAACCTGCCCTCGAACTGGCAGACGGCAACTTTCCACTATCCGCCCTTACCGCACAACTGCATGCCCCCCGGCTGGTAGTACTCAGTGCCTGTCGCACCGCTGATGGCTGGCTCATGCAAGGGGAAGGTGTACAAAGTTTGTCCTGGGGATTTGCTGCAGCCGGTATCCCTGGCGTAATAGCCGGGCTATGGAATGTGAATGATGCCGGAGCTGCTTCGTTTATGCCCCACTTTTATGCTGACCTCCAACAACAACAATCACCCGGCACTGCCCTACGCAATGCCAAACTTCAATGGCTTACTGAACAACAAAATAATCCTGTGCTCAGTCTCCCCTACTACTGGGCCGGCTGGGTGTACATGGGGGTACCACAATCATTAAGCATTACCGCACCTGTCAAGTGGTACAACTGGTGGATAGTGGGTGGTGTTTTGTTATTGGCTGGTAGTGTGTGGTGGTGGAGAAGAAAGCCGACTTACCAGAATAACTAAAAAGAAAAATGAGTACCGATAAATAGCTTACATGGGTTATCATACCAGCTTTGTCACTTCAAATACTCATTAATTTAAGTCTAAGACCGATCTAATAAAAAGCCATTACTGCTTTCAATTAGCCCACTTCTCTAAATCTCACTATAAATTTTAATTACTAATTGTTTTTTATACATTAACACCATTAATTTTGAACTACATATGGAAAAATATAGAACTTTTTGGAAACGTCTTCTTTCAGCCATTATAGATAGCATCATATTTATCCCTTTCTCATATTTTGGTATTAAAATAGAACAAATTAATAATAAAACTATCCTTTTTTGTTGGCTATTTCTCTATGCATGTTTGATAATATTCTACTCTGTTTATTTAAATGGACGATATGGCCAAACTCTAGGAAAAAAAGTTATGAATATAATAGTACTTGATGTCAGTGAATCAAAAATGATTGGATTTAAGCATGCTTTTTACAGGGATGCTACCCCATTCATTTTTTACTTAATTGGAATATTTTTCGTTATTTCTACCTCCATAAATAATCCAACCTATAATATTGATCAACTAAACACTCAATATGATGATTTCATCTTCTATGCTACGTTAGTTTGGGTGATTATTGAGTTGTTAACTATGCTCACCAACCCTAAAAGAAGGGCTGTACATGATATTTTGGCCCAATCTGTAGTTGTTGATCTTTCCAGGTAAAGCGATTTTATATTAGCAACCGATTTATGTTTTTCTCTTTAACTCTTTGAGGGTTGTTAATACATATTTTAGATTTATGCTTAAATATAAAATTAATAGTAGTAATGACCATCCTTGTATATATGGTGTAGATAACTCAATTCCACCAATTCCTAAATAAAATGATGTAGCCTCAATTCTGAAAGAAACTGCTATTAGATTAAATGTGAGTAATATCAAGATTAGCCCTGTTAATATAAGAGATAGTTTAAATCTAAAAAAGTATCCTCCTAAATTTATTATCAGCATCATTAAAGCAATTTGATGTTTTAATGTTCCTATGTAATTTCCTTTCCAAATACTAATCCAGGTAGTAATGAGTAATATCCAGAGAATTATAAACGGAATTAATCTTACAATTTTCATCTTATTCATAATAATATTCTAATACTTAAATAATATTTAATCTTCTTCCGATTTTTTCAGACCGAATTTAAGGAATATTGAGCTTGTCACGGTTGCTTTGGGCGCTTTTTGTACTAAGCTGGCCCCCAACTCAACACTTGATTTTTTTCCTTGACTAGTTGTTACACTTAATCTAGCTTGGGTGGTAGAACTACCTGTAGAGACATCAACTATTTCTTTTATATCTCCATTTGAGGTAGTTGATACCATCCCTCCCACCATAATATCTAACCCTTTGACTTTAATACTCGTTCTTCCTCCATTATCGATAATTACAGCATCTTCAGAGCTGCGAATTTTTTGAAACAAACTAGTTCCGCCAAACTTAGCTTCTGTTTTTTCTTCCAATGAAGTTGTCATTGTTGTTTTGTTATTAAAAAGCGATATTGGATTTCCATCATTACTTCCATTAGACTTTACATATGTGAGGTAATCTCCAAGATTAAAACCATATTCCGTTTTAGCTTCATTTACTGAGCTAACAGTAACAGTTACATTTCCTGTATTTACAGCAGATATTGGTACTTCCACCTTTGTTTTGGATCCAAAAGTAAATATATTGTCAATGGCATTTGCAGCAGTTTCAAACATTTGTCCAAATCCTACTGCCATATAGCTAAAAGGGTTAGAATTCTGATTAATTGGCAAACTCTCCAATCCTTCAAGCTCAATATGGCTTGTTATTTTATTTTCTGAAAAAGCATATGGAGAATTATATTCATACTTACTTGCCAATGGATCTATCTCAATAAATCGACCTATTTGTGGATCATGATTACGCCACTTAAAACCATACCAATTTAGATCTAAATCATCATCCAACGGTTGTCCTTGAAATTTTTCCTTTTTATTCTCCAATTGCGTAATCGACTTCGAACTAATTCCCGCCATCGTCAATCCAAACGGATAATAATGTGTTTCTTCCAGCAGAGGACCATTGGCCTGTGTTACCATCAGGTTATCAAAGAACACATCCTGCGGGCTTTCATTGCTGGTGTATACATACAGGAATCCACTTTGTTGTACCACCATTTTATCCTTTGCTAGCGTTTGTAATTGGTCTGGCTCTCCCTGTACCTGTTTTACCCCACTATTTTCTTCAACTAAGTTAAACTGATCATTGAACAACACAAAATTCAAATAGGCTTTAGGTTTGTCCAGCTTAAACTGGTCAGGGTCCTTTTGTTGCAGACGTTGGTAATCGCTACTGGTAAAGTTGTTAGCAAAGGGAGAAGTAGCCTCGCTGGAAGCAACAGCATGTGATTGTTCTCCGCCAGCACTTCCACTGAATGCCTGCGCCAGGGAAGCCAGCATATCTTCCACCGGTGCCGGTTTTTTATTCTCCTGTGGCCCTTGTGACTTATAGAATGCTTTGGCACCTATCTGGATAGTATCACCTGCCATTACACGCAATACTAAGGATGGGCCTATTTTCTTCCCTCCGTCTTTAGCATTCAGCTTGGCTACAAATTCATTCTCTTCAGTGGTATTATCCTCTGGATAACCCACCGGTTTGGCCATACGGCTATTATCAATGTTGCTGAACAACGCATTTTCCATGGGGGCCGCTTCCGTTTCCATTGTAGCCGCATACATGGTCAAATCGCTTTGTTCAGTGAGCACCATCCGCACATTGCCCAGATGATCCTTTACAAAATAGTCATACCAGTAAACAGGCGCCTGTCCGGTCTTATACACCACTCTTATCCTGCCTTCTTCATGTCCCAGGAACTGCAGCGTATCATTCTGATATACCAATCCTCCTGCGTAGTCAGTAATAGTTGTTTTAGCTGGAGTAACGGTGTTATCTATCACCGTTTTGCGCAATTTATTGCCAGCAGCATCATAGAGATACTTAATCGTTCCTTTATTAAGAATAGTAATCTGCTCAGGTAAATTCAAATGATTGTAGGTAATAGCAGTAATATTCTTGTTATTGTCCAGGATCAGATTACCATTAGTATCATATGCATAGTCATCCCCGCTATTGGCGCCATTCTTAAAATCTCCCAACTTAGTAGTTACTGTACTGACATCGGTGACACTACCTAGTTTGTTACTATTGGCCTTATAAGCATAAGTGAGTTTATCCAGTGCTACAATAGCTGCCCCATCCATTCCCTGTTGGTCCATACGCATGATATTCCCATTATCATCATAGGAAAGATTACTCACCGCAAAATCTGCCTGAGTTTTCTCCCAGGGTGTAGTTGGAGCATTCACTGTATTCTGTTGGGAGTAATAGGCAGACATTAACCGGTTGACAGAGTCATATGCAAATCCATATGCCCGGGCAATACTATTACTTCTGCTTTTCCACTTTGTACCAGTAATATTACCATTATACTGATTAACCACGAATCCAGAATCGTAGTTCAACTCCATTCCAAACCAGGTACTATCCGGGTTACCAGTTCCATTCACATATGCTTTGTTAATTCCTATCAGCCACCCGCGGATATTATAATCATAATTGAGTTTTTCTATTTGTTTCGTGGCGTTGATCACTCCCAGCTTCTTTGTTTTCAACTGCCCAAGTTCGTCATAGGTATTTTTAGAAATTACCCTTTGTAAGCTGAGATTATCTTTTAATCGTTTCTTCACAGAATCCAATCTACCAGCAGCATCATAAGAGAGCATGGTAAGTACGGGGGTTTCAGTAGTCAGCGTACTTCGTGGTGCCTGATGGCGCTGATAGCTGCTAAGCAACTTCCCGTTAAAATCATACAGATTAGTCAGGATATCCTTTCCTCCCACAGCATTGTCACCAACCGTCTGAATTACCCTTCCTTTATCATTATAATAGGTAGTAGTGGTCAGCCAGTCATTAGTACCTAATACCCTCGCCTTAACACCAGTTACTAACCCTTTGGTCATGGTGCTGGTAGCAGTTACCGGTTCATCATAAGGGTTATTTCCTTTTTGTGGTTTATTAAAATCTGATGTCAATGCTGCATGTGCTCCTGCATATCCATATCCATCATAAAAAGTGTAAGTGAGTGGGTAAAGGTCTGTCGGTTGTAAATTAGGTAATGGATTGGTAGCGGTAATACTTAGCGTATGCTGGGTACCATTAGCATCCAAAAATGTTTCAAAGGCAGCACTGGTCCCACTATCAAATCCATCATTAAATGTTATACTGTTAGTTGCTTCATATCGGGCAC
This sequence comes from Chitinophaga sp. H8, assembly GCF_040567655.1. Classification (NCBI taxonomy): domain Bacteria; kingdom Pseudomonadati; phylum Bacteroidota; class Chitinophagia; order Chitinophagales; family Chitinophagaceae; genus Chitinophaga; species Chitinophaga defluvii. Next base: position 2,706,416 of record NZ_JBEXAC010000001.1, read on the forward strand.
GGCCGTCATGGCTCGTTATTGCAAGGTCCGTCACATAGGGTACATTATAACTGATGGATTGTGTATTGCTCGTAGCTGTATTCATGCTGGCTTGCAGTGTTTCTCTTGTAGCCGCAGAGTTATACAAGGCAGTCATCGTAGGCCGGTTCAATCCATCATAAAAGGTAACCAACCACTGCTTGGGTGTTTTTTGCCTTAGGTTCCCATCCCGTGTAAATACTAACCTATCACGCACATCATATACCATCTCTACAGAATCAGCTCCAGGTACTTGTTTCACGATCATTCTATTGCGGCTGTCATAACGATAAACAAAACAAAGTTCTTTTGCAATTTCCAGGGTAAAGTTGGCATTCCAGTTACTTTTAATCGCAGTTACAGCCTTAGGTGGAATTACACAATGTAGCAACCCCATATCATCATATACATAATACGTACACAACCAATTATTATGCCCATCTGCAGCATTACCCAATATTTCAGACTTTTTAAGCACTACCTGCCCACCCTTATTCACAAATTCCACTACTCTATTACCACGTTCATCTTTTGTTATATTTTTGAGCAATTGCCCTGCTGCATATGCTCCGGAAGATATGGGTCTGGCATCATTCTGCTGAATCTTCCATATCTGCACGTCATCCGCTGCAGTATTTACCAGATATTCTTTTTCTATTCCCCGTCCTACGCCAGTCCAATTATCACCGGGTTCCATTGCTTTCTTTACCTGACTAAGCGGAGATGCTTCAAACCGCGTTTCTCCATAATAAATCCGCTCACCAGGAAATTGAGTACCCATAAAAATTGCCTGTTCAGTAAAAGGGCTTGTTTTGAATTTTCCATCGCTACCTGTTGACACGTAAGGGATATATTTATACTGCTCCCGCCCGAAAGCATCATATATCACCGGCGTTACTAAGTCTTTTCCTAATGGGGACATACCTTTATTCACGGTCTGCAATGGGCGCCCTACCCCATCTGAATACTGTGTAGTTTGTTTTACTTCTGCCACAGTACGGGTAGGAGCAGTTATTACCGAAAGATCTGTAGATGGCATGCTTGGCTCCCAGGTACGGACATAATTTAGTATACCATTACCATAAGGTGATGGCTTAGCTATTGGTGTTACAGTTGGCCTGGCACTACTCTTAGGGGTATTCTGGGACATAGCTGCAGTAGTACCTAGCACCAACATTATTACTATTATATATAACCTGATATAGGGTATTTGAATATACATGTCGTCATTTACTTTAGAACAATCAGGATAATTACTTTTCAGCGGCTGTTCTATCCCACGTTCCTGAAAATACACATGAGATATACACGCCTTAACAAATTAGAAAGGGTAATTGATCATCTTGGAGCTTCCTATTAAATTATCTCCGCTTACGCCAAATATTTCAACACCTGAATAAGTAGTTGCTCCATGGAACCCATTAATGATAAATACTTCCAGTATGTTTTTCCCTTTAGGTAAACTGTAGCTTTTTTCTTCAGATTTAATGGCATTTGTCATCGTATATTCATTTCCATTAATTTTATAACGGATCACTTTAGGACAATCAAACCAATCCTTATCATCAAATGTAAACTGAAAAGTTACGGTGGTCGGTTCATCACAATTAATCTCTGCCGTACTGAATGGTTTTACATTCGAGGGCACCGGATTATTTATATCATAGAAAATGTTCTTAAATTCAATTGGCGTGACTACTTTAAAATGGCGAGACATTTCGACCGTTTCATTTGATATAAGATCCTTCACCACGCAAAACAAATCCATTTCTCCTGTTTGATTAAGCTTCGCAGAAAAGGTTTTAGCTGCATTGTTTAGTTGTTGCTTAATTATATTTCCAGACTGATCTTTTAAATACCAACTACATGAGAAATTCCCGGAACCTCTGGTCAAAGTAGCATTAAATGTTGCAGAATCTCCAATAGGATACAAGGTACGTGCGCTTATAACCAAGTCGAAGGGATATACTGCACCTTCAGAGTACTCATACGCTTTTAATATCTTCTGATCTTTATCTCTCACTACAATTAAGCGCCCAAAAGCATCGTATTCATAATAATTTGTGTATCCACGCATATCCTGACTCTCTGTTAGCCCTACCAATGGCTTATATTTAAATGTTTCTATTTGTGCCGCTGGCAATGCATTTCGCAAAGTGTTAATCAATGAAAAATCTGATGCTAATGGCTCAGCCTTCGCAGCAATGGCGTTCAATGTCGATTCTGGAATCACCGCCTTAATCTCCTGGTAAGTGGCACCATTAATTTCCGCAATCCTGCGGAGGTTTTTATAACCCCATAAATAAACTTTCGAAATACCTGTATAGTCTATAACATGTAAAGGATTTCCCAGGACATCATCTGCAAGAATCTGCGTTTGATAGCCTGAAGTTGTCATATTCCATGGTGGGCTATCTGTTTTAGAAATATTGTAGGTTAATGAACCAGGAACAATCAATTCTTTTCCTCCTAGATTCTTCTCTACATAGTCTGTTTTCGTTTCTTCTTTTCTTCTGATAATATTGTTATCTATGTAATTGGTTCCAGTAACAACAACGGAGGCTATTGAATTTCCAACTACCATTTTCTGATATACAGACTGACTACTTAAATCTGCAGGATATTTAAACTCCATCCGCTTCATTTTTCCACTACCTAAGTCTTCCAATTGTGAAAGTAGTAGAGAATAAGGGCCTCCATACTGATAAGTTTCGTTTTTAGTAATAATTCCATTATCAGTATATGTCTCAGTTAAAGTTGAGGCAAGTTGTTTCAGGCCGGTCGAGGTAGGAATATCAAAAAAGTAATACTTATTAATCGTGGGATCTGTCGTATATGCTTCTTGTAAAAAATTATCAGTGAATATGCCCTTTAAATGAAACCCAACCTGCAAATTATCATTTCTTTTGGCAAATGTATATTGGTTTGTCACTTTTTCCACAGGAATGTATGTACCATTCTGATTTTTGTATGTGGTTTTAGTAACAAGTGACCCTTCTGCCCATTTTTTGTCTAATATATATCCAGGAACATTGTAATTTTTTACGTTCAAATCTGTATAAATAGTATAGGGTAAGGGCCACATGGCACCTGGAAATATCAACCATGTTTTTGTAAAATTCAACAAAGCTCCCTGATTATCAAACTCATAAACAGTCTTCAAACTATCTGTATTATTCTTGCCGATCTTATATTCTTCTACTTGCAAATACTTGCAGGCTCTGTTATCAGCCCAACCATTTATGAGACAATCCGAATGATAAGTCCTATTCATTCTTGCATACCACCAAGGGAATGTGCCTGTACCGGAACCAGGCTCTCCTCCATGATAGTAAGTATAAGAAACATCCGCATAATCTCCATTATCTCCGGCATACTTTTGTTCATAAAACACGTCACCATATTTATACATTTTATGTTCTACCGGAATACTATCTCCTGAGCTGGCTGTGGTAATTATCTCCTTAATTCTTAATGCTGGACTTCTGGGCTCATTCGCAATATAAAAACGGTTCTCACTATCGTATATGAACTCTGTTTCACCTCCAGTTAAATACTTTATACGCTTTAAGGAGTAGGTCCTGGCATGTTGGAATGAAAATTTCCTGTTAGCCGGCTTAATAATGTCATAGAAATTCCAAATCCTATTGGGTAGAATATGAATAAATCCTTTATTGACATTTCCATTGAAATACCCACATAAGTCCTGAGAATAATAGGGATCAACAACTCCTAATTGCTTAACCTCTCCTTTATATGGGGCCGGAAGGTTATAATCTTCAAAGTATTCAAAGGTTTGCTTATCGTACTCTTTATTATCAGTACCTAAAAAAGAAACAGATTCTAATCTCAATCGCTTCCAATGTATACTATCGTTTACATTATTAAACTTAATTGTTCTTACTAAGCCCTGATTATTGTAAATACTTGTTTGCGTCAGGCGATGTTTTCTACTATCTATACGGTCTTTCAGATGAGTAAAAACTATTTTACCATCCAAAAAAACTATTCCCTTCAATATCAATGTATTATGAACACGTTTCGTTGTAATATGTGAAGAATAACTTTCTTCATATGCTGGCGGTGTATTTGGAGTAAAATTCAGGCCATCAGCTCTTTGGCCACTTTTTTCGCCTTGTGTAAAACTTTCTGATAAACTATAATCATCATAAGGGGTTAAATCATTCTCATAAACAAATGTTATGGAATCTGTTTTATTAAACGATACTATTTTGCTCAGGTACCAGCTGGCTATACTTCGTTTGGGGCTTGAGCCAATACCAGATCCTTCATAAGTAACACTTTGAGAACTTATGGTATTCTCTTCTGAGTTGGTAAAGTAATAAGCGTTCCCATTAGGTAAAACTATCTTAAATCCCGTTACCTGATTGGGACTGGCCACATTCTCTTTTAATTTTGAGATCTTATTATTAGTATAAGGAACTTGGTCTACCTGGTTATTAGCGCCAAAATAAAATGAGCCACTCTCCCCACCAAATGAGTAACTATATTTATCTTTCATTTTATCTATATAACGTTCATATCCACCAGAAGCATCATTTAGCATAATAAGAAGCCTGGAAAGATCATTATTACTCCTTATGGTTGTTGCTGAGGGAATATCAGCATTCTCATTATCCGGAAGGTCTAACACAGACACATTCACCACCCCGCCAGCACTTAAATTCCAACCCAGCCCTACCCAACTGGCCTGATCATCTACTTTAATACCACCTGCGTTGTAAGTAAGTTCAATAGGAAAGGTTAGATCTTTACTCTGGATGGTATAAATAGGAATAGAGATATTGGGAAGCCCTGAATTATGAGACACTCCATACTCCCCACGCCTGAGAAAAGAGGCTGCTTCAGGGCTTGCCGGAGACAAATATGGATTTCGCTTGATTGCCAAAAAATCCATACCACCGCTTGTTAGCGACATATTTTTTAACAAACTGTCTTTAGACTTTTTCGGTATTGAATCTACAGCTAGATTAACTTGAGCACTCGAATAGGTACAAAACAACAGGCATACCAGGATAACAGGGATAAACCGCATAATAGGTAACAAATCAGTGAATTGGCAAAGCTAATATTATTTTTTTTTGAAACAAATTCTATTAGATTTTTGCTATCAATTAAGTAGTGTCTTGCCTCCCCCTACCTGCCATCCCATTCCAGATACCCATTCACTGCTCTTTCCAGGGAATATAATTCTCCCAGTACCAGGGAGTATATACATCTCCGATAGCTGTTTGCAGCAGGTCTTTAAAAATGCCTTCTCCATTATCGGAATTGGTGAGTATTACAATGGCAATTTTTTTCTCCGGGTAGGCAATGGTGTAATGCCCCCAGCCTATATCATTCCCTTCTTTGAAGTAGGCATGTCCATAGGGCGATTGCAGTATTACATACCCAAGGCCGTAGCCGAGTTGAATGTTATCATTTAACGTAGAATCCTTCCAGGAAAGGGGGCCGAATTGCTTGACTGACCTGATACGTATCTGGGAGTGGGTCATATCATGGAAGGCTTCCTTCGACAGGCGTTTACCATTGATCAGCATGGTATAAAAGCGGTTAAATTCATCCATAGTAGTGGTGAGAGAGCCGGCTGCATTTGCAACTGTTCGCCGGGGAAAGAAGGTGCTGTCGTTGTTCTTGTCATGTCCTACCGCATATGCTGTCTCATATGCTGATTGATATACATAACTGGATGCTGCCATACCACAGGGGTCAAAAATGTATTGCCTGGCCAATGTTTCCAGGCTTTTTCCTGTAATCTCCTGGATAATCATTTGCAACAGGTACAGCCCTTCTCCCGAATAACTCACACGGCTACCCGGTTCAAACTTGATACGTAATTTTTTGTCCGGCTCAAACCACCTGAAATTCGGAAATCCGGTAGTATGCATGAGGCACATGCGGGCGGTGATCTTTTTATACCGCTCATCCCCTTCCAGGTCTTTATAAGAAGACAGTTTGCCGGGAAAGGTGTAGGTCATCAGCGACCTCGGCAGATAGTCTACCAGCGGTTTATCGAGATCGATCTTTTTTTCATCTACCAGTTGCATGACCAGGTGTGCGAAGACTGCCTTGCTGAGCGACAATGCATACAAGGCGGTAGACGACGTCATGGGCTGCCCGGTAGCGGCAATTGCATAACCATAAGCCCTGGAAAATACAGGTTGATTGTTATTGAACACGGTAAGACATAGCCCTGTCACCTTTGCATCTTTCATCAATTGCTGGACCTGCTGATCCAGCCGGGCTGCTTCAATAGAAGTGCCGTCAATATGCCGGATAGACTGTGCAAAACTACTGGTCAACAACATTACCATTGAGATGGCAGAGAGCATACCTGTAAGTGACCGCATACTATTCCATTTAATGTCTGAAAAGTTGGTTTGCAGTTAAAATTACATCATTTATAGCTTTACTTAAATCACTTCACAGATCCCTCTAATCCCCTTACCATGGCTCAACTTGCATTCAAACTACACCATAAACCCTTACTCACACTACTTTCCCTTATAGATAAAGCCTATATAAAGCCTATATGAAGCCTATATAAAGCCCAGATAAAACCTAGCTAATTAAGGAGGCTTTATCTTGCCTTTATCTAGGCTTAAAGAAGGCATAAAATTTATTTTATGCTGATCTATGATTTTGGGTTATATTGCCTATGCAACCCCTTATTGTAGAATCATATAAAATTTCATCCATGGCTAAACTATCCGGTGGACTCCAATTTACAGGCAGCATCAGTGGCATGTCTGCTTACAGAATGAAAGGATCAGACGAGATCATTTTCCGTACCAAAGGCGGCGGTTCCAAAAGCATGATCAAAAGATCACCCAGTTGCCTGCTTACCAGGCAAAATGGTACAGAATTCAGTGGCTGCGGAAAAGCTGCTGGCAGTATCAGAATGGCTATACAGCCAGTATTGCGCCTCAGTGATTATAACTTCACGGGTACGCTTACCGCTTTATCTAAAAGCATTCAGTTGTTCGACAAAAAACATCTCCGGGGACAACGAGCCATCTGTTTTTCTGAACACAGGTATTTACTGGAAGGTTTCCAATTAAACAAAACACATCAATTTGACAGTATTATCAGGCATCCCCTGCAATGTGAGGTGATGCGTAACAGCAGAAAAGCGGTGGTACAATTGCCGGATCTGCTCCCCAGGCTTAACCTGTTCATTCCCTGGCAATATCCGTTGTACCGTTTCGTCTTTTCCCTGGGCGTGGTGAAAGACACTATCTACAGTAAGGCTGGCTACCCTACCCATTCCAATCCGGATGGATACTGGCCGGTATCTGTAGAAACCAACTGGCATCCCGTGCAGGAAGTGCTTACCGGAAAAACCTATACCCTTCAGCTGGCAGAAAAGAAAGCGCTGGAAGATAATCAGAGCCTGGTACTCGCGGTAGGCATCCAAATGGGAATACCTACCTCTAATAACTTCACAGCCCCTGTTGCTAAAAAAGGAAGTGCCCGGATTATCATGGTACGGTAGCAACTTTAAATTTCCTTTAAATTCCCGCTTTTCTTTTGTGTTTAAATACACAATGGAATGATAAAAAACGGAATTATCCGGATAAGCTGCCTGTTGGGTCTGTTGCTACCTGTACTGGCCTACGGGCAGCAAACGGGCAGGCATAGCCTGAAAGCACAGATAATAAGCCAAAGCAATATGGAAAACCTCCCATATGCCAGCATAGTGATTAAAAGTGCTGCTGACAGCAGCTTTGTGAAAGGGGGCATGACAGACCTGCATGGAAAAATACAGCTGAAAGATATTCCGGCAGGACATCACCTGGTGCTGATCAGCTTGCTGGGATATCAAAACAAACAGGTATCCTGGGATACCCATACTCACCAGGATCTGGACCTTGGCAAGGTCCAGTTAATCATGAGTACCGCCGCACTATCCACTGTAGAAGTGGCAGCTAAAAAAAACCTGCAAAGTCAGTCTCCCGAAAAACTGGTATTTGACGTCACCCAACATATCAGTGCAAGGGGCGGCACCGTGCTGGAAACTATGAAAGCCTTGCCTGGCGTTACGATCGATAATGAAGGCAACATTGTTTTGCGGGGCAGTAAAAATGTACAGGTATTGGTTGATGGCCGTCAATCCGGTATCACAGGCTTTGACCGCTCCGGCGGACTGGATCAGATCCCTGCCTCTGCTATCGAAGCGATCGAAATTATTAATAATCCTTCTGCTAAATATAATCCCGATCAAATGGCGGGTATCATCAACATCAAATTTAAAAAGGATTATAAAAAAGGATTGAATGGCCAGGCAGGACTTACCCTGGGTACCCGTCAGAAATACAATCCCTCCCTCAGCCTCAACTACCGCACCGGGAAAGTAAACCTGTTTGCCCAGGCAGATGCCCGCTGGCGTAAGTTTGTTAAGATTGATAAAACCGTGGAACGGACAGAACTGACAGCTGGTAAACCTTCCCGCTACATCCCACAGCACTACCGCAGTGATAACACCCAAAATGAACAGATCTTCAAAGCAGGGATAGATTACTTCTTCAATGAAAGGAATACCCTTACATTCTTCACCCTGTATAAACATGAATTTCACCGGGACATGGGCAAGCTGAACTACGACCTGCTGGATGCCAACAAAGTGCCGCAAAGCGGCTACAAATGGAATTACAACGAGCCGGAACGTAATAAGGCATTTGACTATGCCCTGCTCTATAAACACCAATTCAAACAACCGGGCCAGACATTGCATGCAGAACTCATTTATACCAGCTCCGAAGAAGATGAACGTTTTACATTTGACAAACTGCTCACGACCGACTTTGCCAACTTTCAGCGTATCCGTAATGAACGGTCCGCTCTACTGGAAGCTGAAGGTACGTTCAATGCCAAAGTGAGCTACCTGCGTCCATTGGGCAAAGGCACACTGGAAACCGGTGTCAATAGCATCATCCGTAATATCAGTGTAGACTTTGCCTATGATACACTGGATCTGAATACCGGTATCTATGGGAAAGTACCTGATATTGGCAGCTTTTCCCGCTACACCACCCAATCTTATGCGGTATATGGTAACTATGAACTGAAAACAACCGGTTATGAGCTGGAAGCTGGCCTGCGCCTGGAACAGTTTCTGGCCAATTACCGGGTAGACCCTTCCAATCCCGTCTATCGTTCCAACAGCTATGATTTTCTCAAACCATACCCCAGCGTACGTTATACGAAAATACTACCCGCCAATAACCGGTTAAGCGTTTATTATAATTACCGGATCAACAGACCTGTATTATCTGATCTGCGTCCCTACCCCAAATATGATGATCCGGTAAATCTGAAAACTGGCAACCCCAATCTGCGCCCGGAATTTGTACATGCAGTTGAAATTGCCTGGCAAAAGACTTTTGCTAATTCCAGTATTACTACCTCCTTATATCATAAAATACGGGAACACATTATTTCACCTATCGCAGTACTGCCCGAAACAGGTACGGACAATATCACCGCACATGTGATACCGGAAAATATCAATGGCGGTACCAATACCGGACTGGAATTAATTTACAGCACGGACCTTTTCCCCTGGTGGAAACTGAACGTAAATGGCAGTACTTACCTGAGCCGCCTGCATCCTTTCCATCTTACCAATGCCTATGGACAAACCATTAGTGGCACGCAGGAGGAAATAATTTCATACAATGCCAAAATGGTATCGCAATTCTTATTGCCGGCAGGATTTTCTTTACAGGCAGTGGCCTACTATGTAGGAGCTGATCTTGTTCCACAGGGGAAGTCACTCGATCGCTTTGCACTTGATATGGGTATCGAAAAACAATTGTTCAAAAACGGTAAACTTTCTATCAGTGCCACCGACCTGTTTAAAACACTCCAATTTGGCAGCAATATCAATGGCACCAATTTTAGCCTATATTCGCGGGACAGGTACGAAACCAGGATTATATATGCTGGATATACCCATAAATTTTAAACAGGATGAAGCTGTTGATCATTGAAGATGAACCTGATTTGCTGGCGGAAATAGTACTCTATATGACAGAGCAGGGATTCTTATGCGAAACAGCGATTACTTATTCCGAAGCAGAAGACAAACTTCATGCTTATGAATATGAAGTGATCATACTGGATATTGGATTACCAGGTGGTAGTGGACTGGATCTCCTCCTGGAGCTAAAAGCACATCACCCTGAAAGTGGTATTCTGATCATTTCTGCCAAAGATTCTTTAAGGGATAAACTCACCGGACTGGATATGGGGGCGGATGATTATATCACCAAACCATTTTATCTGGAAGAACTGAATTCCCGTATCAATGCCCTGCTTCGCCGTAAAAACTTTAATGGCAATACCAGTATTACACTGGGCGTACTTACTATTGACACCAAAGCCAAAACAGCTTTTGTCAATGAGAATACACTATCCTTAACGCTAAAAGAATATGCCCTGCTGCAATACTTTGTAATCAATAAAAACAGGGTATTAAGCAAGCAGGCAATTGCAGAACACCTGTGGGGGGATGATTATGATATGGCAGACAACTACCATTTTGTATATGTGCATATCAACAACCTCCGCAAGAAAATACAGGCAGCCGGTGGGCCTGATTACATACACTCCATTTATGGAATGGGTTATAAATTTGCAGAGATATGAAGCTGCTGCATAAAACCACACTCTGGTATATCATTTGCATGCTACTGGTATTACTGATTACAGGTGGTGTACTATCCGTAGTGTTACAAAAAGAGGTCAACGACGAGTTGGATGAGCAGCTCATGATGGAAGCAATGACCATAAAAACAGAAATCTCAAAAGGACAGCCACCACATAGTGTACGGATATGGATTGACACGCTTCAGACGGCTACGGTGGACCATACAGGCATTTATCGCGACTCCCTGGTATTTGATCCCTGGCAGCAAAAAAATGAAGACTACCGTATTCTGACAATCACAGACCAGGTAAATAACCACTACTATCGTATTCATGTGATGAGTACCCATATCGGCGCTGCTAAATACTATACCACCATTGGACGTACTATTTTTATTGCAGCACTGCTATTGGCCATTATCGCCGTTTTCATCAACTATATCCTTTCCAGGAATATCTGGCAGCCGTTCTTCTCCAATCTGAAAACCCTGCAATCCTTTTCTGTAAAAGATACTCGTACCATACAACTGCAAAGCTCGGACATCAGGGAATTTAATGCGCTTAAAACCGTCATGGAAGACCTCACTGCCCGTACCCGGCAGGAGTATATCAGCCTGCATGAATTTACCGAAAACGCTTCCCATGAAATACAAACGCCCCTGGCTATTATCCGGACCAAGCTGGACCGGCTTAGCCAAATGGATATTGATGCGCAGATGGCCCAACAAATAGAGCTGGCCAGACACGCGGCGGAACGGTTGTCCCGCATCAATAAAAACCTGCTACTACTTACCAAAATAGAAAACAACCTCTTTGAGTCCTTTGCCAACACTGACCTCAGCCTCCTGGCAAAAGAACAAACCGCACAAATGGAAGAACTGTTTGCTATGCGGGACATTACCCTTTTGACCAACATAGCAGGGTCTGTACCTGTTGAAGCCAACACTTACCTGGCAGAGGTACTGCTCTCCAATTTATTATCCAACGCCTTACAGTATACCCAGGAACATGGCAAAGTATGGATATCCCTAAAACAGGATAGTTTGGTGATAAATAACGAAGGAGCACCACTCCCCTTTTCCAGCGAGATATTATTTAACAAATTCACCAAAGGTTATCATGACCGGGGTACGGGCCTGGGCCTGGCTATTGTGAAACAGATTTGTCAGCTGCACCAATGGCAGATAACTTACAGATTTGAAGCTGGTATCCACCAATTTACAGTAAGATTTTAAGGTGTCACCGGCATGCCTTACATTTGGCTTTTGCCTGCTATGAATAAGAATATTGTTTTAGCCAGTACGTCTACACTTTACGAAGGGACTTACTTAGATTACTTATTGCCAACGATCCGGGAATTATACCAGGGTGTTACGGAAATTATCTTCATCCCCTATGCAAGACCAGGAGGAATATCTCATGATGATTATACCGCCAGGGCGACCGATTTTTTTGCTACCGCAGGTATTACGGTAAGAGGGCTCCATACTTTTGACAATCCGGCAACTGCCATCCGCAATGCGGCAGGATTTTTTACCGGTGGTGGTAATACCTTCCTGCTGGTAAAACAATTGCATACACTGCAATTGATGACGGCATTAAAACAAGCAGTAGAAAGCGGAAAACCTTACCTGGGTACCAGCGCCGGGAGCAATATTGGTGGGGTCAATATGCAAACCACCAACGATATGCCTATTGTTTATCCGCCCAGCTTTGACACCATGGGCCTGATACCGTTTAATATCAACCCCCATTACCAGGATCCTATCCCTGGTACCAAACATATGGGGGAAACCAGGGAAACACGTATCCATGAATTTCATTCTCAAAACGCCATACCAGTGGTAGGATTAAGGGAAGGTAGCTGGATACGCGTAAAGGGTAACCGTATTACACTGGAAGGAGCACTCACGGCTCGCATCTTTGAACAAGGCAAAACACCTTATGAACTGAAGACCGGCGCTATCATCCCCTTCTAACCACACTAACCAGTATATTATACATCAGCAACGGGTATCCAGCTGACCAGGAGGGAGCCGCTGCTTTTTTTTCTTCCACATAAGGGTATCGTTTTCTTTAAGTGTTATATATCCAGGGTAAACCCGGTAACACTTACAGTAAGGATGCACAATTATAAAAACATCTCCTTCTTTGAAGGATTGAATTCATTACGTTTCCTTGCAGCATTATTGGTAGTCATCCATCATGCAGAAAGCATCAGGCATAAATATGGCCTGCCCAACCTATCATGTTTGGGGCTCTTCAGAAATGGCGGCACTGCTGTGCTCTTCTTCTTCGTCCTGAGTGGATTTCTGATCACTTATTTACTACTAAAAGAAAACAACCATACAGGTACCATCAGCATCAGCAAATTCTATCTGAGCCGCCTGTTAAGAATCTGGCCTTTGTATTATTTACTGATCATCATCGGTACCGTTATTTTACCGTTGCTCTTTAACCTGCTGCAACTGGATTACAAACTCCCATACACCCTTGGAACCACCTGGTATTATTTCGTTTTCTTTTTGCCCGGACTGGTTACTTTTTTCTATGGGCATCATTTCCTGGAAGCATTGTGGTCTATCGGTGTAGAAGAAGTTTTTTATGTGATCTGGGCCCCTATTTTTAAGTTTGGCAGTAAACGGATCTTACCTGTTCTTTTAAGCATCATTGCCCTCACCCTCACATTGCGGTTAATAGGGCAGCTATTCATTGCGAACAAACTGTTCAACTACCTGATCAACACCTTTCACTTTGACGCGATGGCTATTGGAGGACTAGGTGCTTATTTTGTATACCACAGAGAAAAACCTTTATCTGCCCTCCTGCTCTATAAAATACCTGTGCAGTGTCTGCTTTATCTTATCCTCACCTTATTCCTGTTGTTCAATTCCAATATTGATCATTTTGTATGGAACACACTGTTTAAATTACCGGTTGTTGCGCCCCTGTTTATAAACTTCCTGTTTCTTTACCTGATCATCGGTGTTAGTCTGGTGGAAACGAATCTTATTCAATTGCGCAGCAGATTGTTTGCATACCTGGGCACCATCTCCTACGGCATCTATATGTATCATATGATGATCATTTTTTCTATTGTGCTGATACTAAAAAAAATGCTGATAAAGATGGACTTATTCGGGAGCACACTCCTGTTTTATAGCTTGCTGCTTGTTATGATCATCCTGGTGGCCGGTATTTCCAAATATTATTTTGAAAATTATTTCCTGAGATTAAAAAGCCGGCTACATAAAAAGCAGTACCACAGTTCATCAGACTCCTCCTTGATATGGGTGACGCATAATGGGCAGCCCCCCCAAAAAGAAGCGGCCATCTCAAAATAAGGAGATGACCGCTTCTTTGTTTAAAACGGGATTATCAATCAGCGGACTTCAATAATAAGTTTAATTTTTGTTGTGCCTGATTACGCATGATTACAGCTACCGATTGCCCCATCCAGCGCTGTTGCAGGTATGCCTGCAACAGGTCGGTCATATTATTGACCGGCTCTTCTCCCAGACGGATGATCACATCTCCTTTCTTTAATCCACTCCCTTCCATCACAGATCCCGGTGTAATCGCTACAATCAATACCCCGTTCTGATCAGGCAGGCCGGCAGCAGAACGCTCTCCCAGGCTTTCAATATTTTTGATGGTAGCGCCGAGCCATGTTTGCGTTTCACCTGCTACAGGGGCTCCCTTGATCAGTAATGCCGGTACCGGTGCTTTTTGCGCCTGTTTTTTCAGTAAGGCATTTGTGACACCAAAGCTGTTTTCAATATTCCGTATTCCCAGTTTAAATACCTGTGAAGTGGGCTTAAACTGATAGTTACCCGCAGCAGCATCTTTGAATTGGGGATTCCCACTGATGCTATGTGCATCCAGGTGCAGGGCCTGTGCAGCCTGTAACCCACCCTCCGACATAAAAAAGTTGCTATCGATCCGCTGCCCCCAATGGTCCATCGCAATAGGTGCATAAGGCAAGGTAACCACATTATGGGTAAACACATCTCCACTATTAGCCAGCCATACGTGCGGATGAAAAGAGCTGTTGATCATGATGTTATTCCGGACGATACGGCCATAGCCTTCGCGTAACTTCAATCCTCCGCTCAGGCACACATTGTTTTCAATGATGTAATTACCGGAACCATCGTCCAGGTCAATATCCCATCCATGCGCACAATAAAACCGGTTGTTGTATATCGTGGTAGGCTTCATCGCATCCAGGAAACGGATATCCGGTCTTGCTGCCACCACAGAATCAATAATATTCCGCTCCGGACGCCAGAACCGGTCACGGCCCCAGGAGTTAAAGGCGCCATGGTCTCCTGTTTCAAGTACGGTATTAAAAACGTCATTGTAGGAAATCATATGCCCGCCCCAGCAGCCATCACCAATATTGATACCGGCACGGGGCACATTATAGATCGTATTGCGCGTAACGGTGATGTTGGCCGCCATTTCTATCTGCACGCCGGCACTTTGTTTTTCTACCAGCCCTGTTTCATGGATCAAGTTGCCGGCAGCTTCACATCCATCAGGATAGTTGTCATTTTTAGGGCCGGGCGTATAATCCATTTGCTCCCAGGGAACAAACAGCTCATAACGGAAAGCAGGAGAACGTACTGCATCAGGAGCCCCTACAAAAAGAACCCCGCTGGCACCGGCATTATAAATGTGATTGTCCTTGGCCAGTCCCCGCCGGTTGTAATTGCTGAAAAAGATAGCATTACCTCCCAGCTCATGCAGGATACAATCCGTCACGGTAACCTGTTCCGTGTACTCACAGAAGATAGCCGCCCCCCGGAAAATGGTCCAGTCGCTGCGCAACAACGGCTCCTCTGTACGCATAAACGTACGGTTTGTTCCGGTAAACCGGAGACCAGCCACCGTGACCCGCTGCAGCGGTTGCTCCCGGGTTCCCTTTAAAACAATCAGCTCCTCCAGCTTACCCACTGCTATTTTAGCTGATGACAAATCAATCCCCTTAGGTGAATATAGGTACAACGTTTGCTCTTCAGCGTTATAATACCATTCTCCCGGAGCATCCAGTTCTTCAAAAACATTCTCTACAAAAAGGAATTTTTTATGCAAGGGAGCAGGACGGTTATTTTGCCAACCTCCTTCCATTGTCAATTCGTTGTTACTGTTTTTGCCAGTAACGCGGTAATGAAACCCACCCCACTCTCCTGAATGCAAAGCATGTACGTAAGCACCTGCGGGGTGCTTCCACCCCTTTACCCGGGCCTCACTGATGGCATCTGCTGCCGTACCATTAAATACCCTGGCGGAACTGTCATAATCAGGATACCTGGCCATGGGCATGGCATGTCCGTTGAGGTATAAGCGGTCTGGCGCAGCAGCCAGCGGGAGCTTTGCCTTATAAATACCTGGCTGATATGCCGTCCAGGCTGGTTGTACCGGCCTGGCACCGCTTATGGTTACCTGCTCCTGCCGGTAAGGCTGGATTTTCAATGACCGGAAACCGGCTTTATCCGAAGTAACATATACCGTGCTATCCAGGTAATACACCCCCGCTCTTAATAATACCTGTACTGCTTTTCCTTTCATAGCTCCTGCCATAGCAATAGCCTTATGCAGGGTGCGTACCGGACGCTGTAAAGTACCCGGAGCAGCATCACTGCCTTTCACAGATACATAAATATCAGCTTGTGCCATTAAACCGCCAGTGCTTAACAATAATGCCGCCGTTACCATCCGGCATTGCCGTAGTAACCAATTGCTGCCGGATAAATACCGCTTCATGTGCTTAAGTTTCATCTATAATTTTTGTGGGTGATACAGGCTTATTCAAACTTACGATCAATATGCCGGATTCTGGGCAATACTATTATTGGTGATTTCCACATCCGGTATCAGCCAGGTCTGGTTATACGCACCGATCGCATGTATCAGGTTATTACCCCTTACTGTTTGTATTTTGCTGAAAGTGTTAGTACGCTTCATATCCATCCAGGTACTGCCTTCCAGGTGCAATTCCCACTTTCTTTCCAGTATCACCGCGTCACGGAACTGTGGTTTGGTCAACCCTGACAGATCAGGCACCTGTGTAGCATCATTTTTATTTTCCCTGGCCCTCGCCCTTACTTTATTGATGTAGGCATAGGCAGCTGCCGGGCCGTTTATTTCATTCTCTGCTTCTGCAGCAATAAGATACATTTCACTCAGGCGTATCAGTGGCACCGCCATACTAACAATACCGGAGCCGGAAGGACTGATACCATTATCAATGAAAGTGGTATCGATGAACTTGGCAAAAAACGGGGCCAATGTGGCGCCAGAAGGATCCTTATACGTGGTGCGGATCCCCCATGACCTGCGACGGTCGCCCTTAGGAAAGCTGTTCATAAACCAGGGCGCCGGCAACAGCAAGGTCACAAAACCAGGGGCGGTGCAAGTTTGTCCATGTATTGGATTCCCGCCTATACCAGGTACATATAGCACCCCCCAGATGGTTTCTGTTGTATAGGTGGTAGTCTGAAATACTTTGGCATAATCATCTACCAGCTGGAACTTATTATCACCGATTACTTCCAGTGCTTTATCCCTGGCATTTACATAATAGGCCGTTTTGTTCAGTGGATTACCTGCCATGGTAAGATATACCTTTGCCAGCAATGCGGTGGCTACCTTTTTGTATACACGCCCTTTCTGTGGTGCCTCTTCCTTCAGCCCTGCTTCTGCTGCAGTCAGGTCTTCCACAATCTGCTTATAGGCCTCTTCTTCTGTACCCCTTGGCGCCTGCAGCTCATTATAGTTCTGAATGGGTTTAATACGCATAGGCACACCCCCATAAAACTGCACCAGGTTAAAATAAGCATAAGCACGTAAGCACTTCGCTTCTGCTATCAGCGGCGTTTTAGCAGCATCCGGGATACCCGCGGTTCCCAGCTTATCTATAATAAAATTGGCATTTTTAATAATACTGTAGCAATTAGCCCATAACTGCCTGGTATTGTAAAAAAACGGCTCGTGGGCATTACGGTACGTAGGCAATGCCTGCTCATAAGATGCAGAAGGTGCAGCATAAATATCACTGAACATTTCCCGCATCATCTGTATATTTCCCCCCAGCAGATCAGGCACACCATCATAGATCCCCTTTACGGCAGACTCATAGCTTTCAGGGTTATTGAAGAACCCATCAGGGTCCAGAAAGGTGCGTGGTTTTTCTTCCAGTGTTTTTTTGCATCCAAACAGGCTGCACAGCACCAATCCCGCAAGTGTTATAATAGCATAATACTTTTTCATACGAATCGATTGTTCAGGTAATTAGAAATTGACTTTAACACCTACCGTAACAGACTTGGCAGAAGGATATACTCCTCTGTCCCAGCCATTAATACTGGTAGCACTCCAGGAGGCTTCCGGATCATAACCGGTGTATTTGGTGATGGTCAGGAAGTTCTGCGCACTGGCATAGATCCTCAGGCCCGACAAACGGATAGCTTTCAGTACACCGGCAGGCATGGTATATCCCAGGGTGATATCACGCACCCTCAGGTAAGAGCCGTTTTCTACCCACATGCTGTTGGCATAGTCACGGATATAACTACCACTGTTTTCGGAAGGCTTGTCAATCACATTTCCCTGTCCGGGACCTTTCCATCTTTGTTCCCATGCCGCCCTGGTGGGTGTCCATAGCCCATTCATCGTAATGTTGTATTTCCTGAATTCATTCACAATATCATTACCATACGATCCTACTAATAGTATAGAGAGATCAAAGTTTTTGTAAGCAAAGCTGTTGTTAAACCCAAAAGTAAACTTAGGCTGGAGGTGGGATAATACCACCTTATCTTTTGCATCCACTACTTTATCCCCGTTGGTATCTTCAAAAATATAATCGCCCGCTTTCTTCTGCGGTTCACCATTAGCCACTGCTTCCGCATCTGTCTGATAAATACCTGTTACCCGGTTGCCATACAACTGGCTCATTGCACCGCCCAATATCATCGGAAACCAGTTGCCGCCCGTGCCTACTTCCTTATAGGTAATCGGGTTGCCGTATGCATCTTTACCCAGGTCCAGCACTTTGGTGGAGTTGTGGGAAAAAGTAAGGCCAGATGTCCAGTTGAAGGTAGGCGTAACGATATTTTTTGTGGTCAGGTCAAACTCAAATCCTTTGTTGCCTACGGCACCTACGTTCTGTAAAACGGAGCCAAAGCCCGAAGAAGAAGGCAGGGTAACATTCAGTAGCAGGTCGCGTGTTCTTTTATCATAATAATCTGCGGTGATCCTTATTCTTTCGTCAAACAGGCCGAGGTCTATCCCTGCATCAAACTGGTAGGTTGTTTCCCACTTCAGGCTGCTGTTTTCCAGTCTATCCTGCACAAAACCTGTATTTACCTGGTTATCAAATACCACTCCTACATTGCTCAGGCTGGCTAATGTCTGGTAAGGATCAATCGCCTGATTGCCCGATGCACCGTAACTAAGACGCAGTTTCAGGTTGGATACGGCTTTGGCAGACTGCATAAACTCTTCTTCAGATACTCTCCAGGACAAAGCGCCGGAAGGGAAAAAGGCAAACTTGTTATCCTTACCAAATTTGGATGACCCATCATAACGACCCGTTACGGTAAGCAGGTACTTACCTTTATAACTATAATTAATACGGCCCAGGTAAGACACCAGCTTATTATCTCTGTAATAAGTAGAGGGTTGCGCTTTGGTAGTAGCAGAAGCCAGATTATTGTTCTTATACAGATCACTGATAAACCCAACGCCCGTACCGCTTTTCAATTCTTCATACCGGGTGTCCTGGTAAGTGATACCGGCCAATGCTTCTATACGGTGGGCATCAAATTCATTCGTATAATTCAGCAGGTTTTCGTTGATGAACGTCATCCCGTTGGAATAGTTCTTATAAGCCTTTCCGCCCGGTTGTCCGATAGTAATATTGGATGGTGCGTAATAATCCGCCCGGTCGTCGTTCTTATCTACCCCAGCTGTAAGCCGTAATTTCAGTCCTTTGGCCAGTGTATAATTCAACGCAGCATTACCAATGATACGTTGAGATACGGAGGGGTTATACAACTCTTTGGAAATACCTACCGGGTTGGTTTCTCCCCAGCTTACACCGGTAAAGCGGGTATAGGTGCCATCCGGATTGTAGACGCCCTGTGTAGGAGGAATAACCATGGTAGTAAACGGGATCCCGCCACCACCATCAGCGCTGGTATACACCGCCTGCAAATATTTTGAATGCTGAATAGACAAGCTGGTATTAAAGTCCAGCCGGTCGTTTATTTTCTGATCCAGGTTAACGCGGAAAGATATACGCTTGAAACCGGAATTAAGGATAATCCCCTGCTGGTCAAAATAACCAAAGGAAGTATAGTATCTGGTATTTTCGTTACCACCGGATACACTGATCTGGTGGTTATGAACAGGTGCGGTACGATATACTTCATCCTGCCAGTCGGTTCCTTTACCTAATGCAGCGATCTGTGCATCTGTCCATTTTAAAGGCTTCCCGTCATTTTGCGCTACTTCATTCTGCAATTGTGCAAATTCTTTAGCATCGATCAGATCTATTTTTTTTCGTAGCTGCTGTATACCATAATACCCGTCATATACCACCTGTGCCTTTCCGGTTTTTCCTTTTTTGGTGGTAATCATGATTACCCCGTTAGCACCCCGGGAGCCATAGATCGCCGTAGCAGAAGCATCCTTCAACACTTCTATCTTATCGATATCTGCCGGGTTCAATTGAGCACTTAATCCCTCCAGTGGCAAACCATCCACTACATACAGCGGATCATTGCCACCCGCAATAGAGTTGGTACCCCGGATCTTAATAGATACATATTCGCCCGGCTGTCCTGAGCGCTGATTTACCTGCACCCCTGCCGCCTGTCCCTGAAGGGCCTGGGCAATATTGGATACTGCATTTACCTGTGTGATCTTTTCGGCAGAAATAGAGGACACCGCACCGGTGAGGTCTGATTTTCTGACGGTACCATATCCTACCACCACGATTTCATTGAGCCCTTTGGTATCTTCTTTCAGCACTACGGTCAGGGGGGAATTATCCTTCACGTCTACCTTGGTGGTCAAGAATCCTACCGCGCTGAATACCAGCCGTGCTCCTTCCGTTACATTTAATTCAAAGGCCCCGTTTTCTGCAGTAGTAGTCCCAACCGCAGTACCTTCTACTTTGACCGTAACCCCGGGAATACCGGCTCCTTTTTCGTCCGTAACACGACCTTTTACTATCACTGCATTGGTCATTGAAAGGTTATCTCCGGAAATAGCGATCAGGTTATCTCCCAGGAATTTATATCCCAGTGGTTTAGTTATTACTGCATTCATCACCTGCCCGATATCTGCTTTGTCCAGGTTTACATTCAAACGTTCCTGTTTCCGTAGCAGGCGGGCGTTAAAGAGAAACCTGTAGTCACTGTTTTTTTCAATATACTCCAGCACCTTTGACAACTCCACATTTTCCATCTTCATGGAAAACACACGCTGGGAATATCCTTTAGCAGATAACTGCAACGTGATCATCAGTAAAATAAAGCTCAGCTTCATAATAATCAGGCATTTAGCTGCCGCCGGGTGCAGCCGGTAAATGCAGCACCTGTTGCTTTTTTTCATATATTTACTATTGAATTGTGAAATAAATCACAGGCTTGCGTGCAATCTTGTAAACCTGTGAGAATAATTCGTCCGGGGGAGTGTTAGCGCACTTCCCTTTTTTCATAAATAACCTGTGGCATTCCCGGGGGGATTAAGGTAATGTATACATAACGTTGAATTTAGATGGTGGAATGAATACTACTTTGGCTGAATAAAAATCGTGTCGTTGCTTTGGTGATATTTAAATGGTGCAATTACTTTTAAGGCCTCTAATGCCTGCATAATGTTCTCGTTCTGGAATACGCCTGTCAGTTCCTCGTTTTTTAATTGTTCACCTGCAATCTCAATATGTACATTATACCAACGCTCCAAACGTGTTTTTAAGGATGCGAAGGTTTCGTCTTTAAAGGCCAGTTTATTATTTAACCAGGCTGTTTCTGAAAAATCATTGATTTCCTCATTCCTGGAAATCGTGCTTACCTGGTATTTTATCTCTTTGGGCACATGACTATCTGTTGGCTCATCCTTATTTTCCGCTTTATATTTATTACCTGAAACGGTTAGTTTTTCCAATGGTTTCAATACAATCCTGCTTTCTTCCTGGTTCTTCAGCTGTACTTCAATCTTCCCTTTTATCAGCACTGTTTCTACTGCATCATCGTAGGTGTTTACATTGAATGCAGTGCCCAGTACCTTTACAGACAGCTTTCCGGTGTTCACGATAAACGGATGGGCAGGATCCGCCTTTACATCAAAGAAAGCCTCTCCCTCCAGAAACACCACCCGGTCGCTTTTACCAAACCCGTCTTCATACACCAGTTTACTTCCCCCGTTTAATTTCACGGTAGAGCCATCCGGTAATTCTATACTGGTGCGTGACCCGTTGCGGGTAACGATCTCATTACGCCTGTTATCGCCCGCAGTATTTGTAAATAACCGGATCCCTCCCATTAGGATCATCCCTGCCACCACTGCCGCGGCCATCCATTTCACCCCTATCCGCCAGGTAATCCTGCTGGCAGCAGGTGTGATACTTTCAGGTTCCTCCTCTTCCGCCTCCAGTTCCTCCTGGTCTTTAGCCACCTGCTGCATAAATGCCGCCACCGCTGCTTCCGTAGTGTCTTTTTTATTCACCTGACGGATGCTACCTAACAGTTCGTCCGTATAGCTCAGTTCAGGGAAACTACGGCATAGCTGCTGCAGTTCCTGCAGTTCGGCCTCGGTAGCTTCGTTCGACCATTTCCTGGCAAGTAGTTCCCAGCATCTTTCCCGGTTTTTCATGTAACGCATCGTTGATACAAAGGAAGACAGGGGTTTGTGCAGTTACCCCTTAAAAGAAATGGAACTTTTTTTTAAAAAAATAAAGCCCCTGAAATGGGGCTGATATTAATTTACCGGAACCAGATAGCATCTTATCTGACATCTTCTAATTAATGTTTGGGCCGGGTGGTAAGCCTGAACAAGCTCCCTATTCTTTTTGTAGCGATCAGCATTTGTGCCTCTACTGTTTTTACGGAAATATCGAGGATAGTGGCTACCTCCTGATACTTCATACCTTCTTCGCGGATGAGCTTAAAGATGATCTTGCATCTGTTTGGCAAAGCATTCACTTCTTTTTCTACCATGCGCCGCATTTCAGCTGTGATCAGCAGCAGTTCAGGATCGGGCGAAAATTCCAGCTGGCTGGTATCTGCCTGTTCCAGGAATTCCCAGTGCTGATGATCTTTTACTTCCAACCGGTTGAGCGAAGCATTTTTAACTGCTCTGAACAGGTATGATTTGACATTTTTTATTTCATGCAGCTGGTGCCGTTTATACCATAATTTGAGAAATACGTCGTTCACCATCTCTGCGGCTACCGCCTCGTCTTTCAGGTACATAAATGCAAAACTCCCCAGTTCCCCGGCAAGCGCGGTATAAAGCCTGCGTAAAGCATCTTCATCCGCTACATGCTGCTGGATCCGCTGCATGATCTCATACAGGTATACACTATTAGTGTCTGGTGGTTTTTGCATTCACGAAATTTATCTGTTTATTTCACCATGATCTGATACGCTTGTCCGGCAATAGTATTAAATTTCATTACTCCGGCTGTATTACCTGTACTGGCCAGTACCCTCCCGGCGCTATCTTTCACCTCGGCATTGGCAGGCAATAACATACTGCAAGGGCTGCCTTTCCCGGAATAGATCCTGGCCTGTTTCAGCTGCGCATTATTCCAGGCAAAGTCTACCACAAAAGCATTCCTTGCATGCATCCCTTTTACCTGTCCTTTCTGCCAGTCTTTATTATGCGGTAGTGCTGGTAGTAAACGGATGGTCTGATCTGCCCCATGACTTTGCAGCAGCATTTCTGTGATGCCCGCCGCTCCACCAAAGTTGCCATCTATCTGGAAAGGTGGATGTGCGCAAAACAAGTTAGGGTACGTACCCCCACCACCCATATGGATATCAAATCCTGCTGATACCGGTGTGAGCAATTGGCGCAGTAATAACAAGGCATGATCCCCATCCCCTAGTCTTGCCCAGAAATTCATCTTCCATGCCTTGGACCATCCGGTGCCTTCATCGCCCCGCTGGATAAGCGTTTGTTTGGCAGCAGCTGCCAGCTCAGGGGTAGACCAGGGTGTGATTTCATCATAAGGGTGTAGTCCATACAGATGGGATACATGGCGGTGATGTGGTTCACCATCTTTCCAGTCGTGCAGCCATTCATTCAGGTCGCCTGCCTGCCCGATCTGATTAGGCGCCAGGCGTTTCCGCACGCTGTCTAACTGTTTAGCCCATACGTTATCTGTACGCAGGATACCGGCAGCCATAATACAGTTACCAAATAATTCCCGGCATATCTGCATGTCCATAGTAGGTCCCATACAGGTAGAGCCGCGCGTACCATCCGGCATGATATAAGCATGTTCCGGAGAATTAGAAGGTGCAGTTACCAGCCACCCATGGTCCGGTTCTTCTACCAGTATAGCCGCCAGGAATTGTGCGGCTCCCTTCATCACTGGGTAATATTTTTTCAGGAAGGCGGTGTCGCGGGTATATTGAAAGTGTTCCCATAAATGCTCACATAACCATCCGGCACTGCTGAGCGTAGAACCCCAGTCGGCTCCTTCTCCAGGAGAAGTGTAGCCCCATGGGTTTGTGATCACATGCGCTACCCATCCTGGTGCATTATAATAGGTTTTAGCGGTTTTTTGTCCGGGCTTTACCAGCCCTCCGATCAGCTCATGCAAGGGTGCCGTCAACTCTCCCAGCCCGTTGGGTTGCGCCAGCCAGTAATTCATCTGCAGGTTGATATCGATATGATAATCTCCATTCCAGGGAGTCTGGTACTCGCCGGCCCATAGTCCCTGCAGGTTTGCTGGCAGATTTCCCGGTTGGGAAGAAGCGATGAGCAGGTACCGGCCAAAATTGTAATACAATACCGGCAGCTGCGGATCTGGCAATTGCTGTGCGTACCTGGTCAGTCTTTCCGGTGTGCTTAGTGTATCCGTACCTGGTGCCACAGCAGACAGGTAAAAGCGGGTATTGTTAAAATAACGGCGGAAAGCCTGTTGATGCCGCTCCCATAACTGTTGATAAGGCTGACGGATCCCATTCGCTACCTGCTGTGTGACGATAGGTAACGGGTCTTTACCACGAACCGTGTAGTCCTGTAGGTTATAATCAGTACCCGCACTTAATACCAGCAGGCATTCATCTGCATTTTCTACCACAATGTTATTACCATTGACGGTGCTTTTTCCTGCTTTGGGTTTTACTTGCAGGACACTGGAAAAACGCATCCCCGGCTGGTCACCATTGGGCAACTGCCCTTTCATTACCAGCGTTTGCCCGGTAGCCGTTACCGCTGCATTTTCCTTACGGTCCAACCCGGTAGTGAAGCTGATCTTTCCCTTACCGCTGGCTGTCAGGCGAATCATGATTACCTGATCTGTCATACTTACCCAGGCCTGCTGGGTATAGACAGTACCATTCCTTTGCCAGGACGTAGTAGCCTTTCCGTTTTCCAGGTCCAGTACCCTTTTATAGTTTTTGTAAGGAGCCAGCGTATCCTTCCATTGCAGTTCAAGGGTAGCCAGGATCTGGTAACAACCATAGGGCACCATCGCCCCATTACCGCTACCAGAGCCAGGCCCTTTACAGATAAAATGCTGCTGCAAAAGCTGCTGCGCGGCCTTATTCTTACCTGCCAGCAGCAGCTTTTGCACTTCCGGAAAATAGCGATAGGCACTGTCGCTGTCTGCATCCTGTGTACCACCCGACCATAGGCTGATCTCATTGAGTATGATACGGTCGGTACCAGGGTTCCCTCCTATTAGTGCGCCTAACCGGCCATTGCCGATGGGCAGTGCCTCCAGGTAATTGCCGGCAGGCTGTTTAAAATAGAGGGAAGCATCTGATGACTGTGCCCGGGCAGGTATCCCGGCAATCATCATCAGTTGTACAGCAAGAACAAAGCGGATACTCCGGAAGCGGATATTTTTCATACGTATTTTATTCCAGGATTAATTCAATTACAGGCACTGCCACATCAGGTTTTTGTACCGGCAAACGCAGGATCACATCCCCATCCCCGGTAGTTTCTGTAGTATGGCTGCCAGGCGCGGTTGGGCTGGAGAATTTAATTTCTGAAGCATCATTCAGGAATTGCGCATAACGGAATTTTCCTTTGTACCCTTCCAGGTGCAATGATTTAAACGGCCATTGCAGCATATGAATATACAAACGTTTACGTTCAGGATTATACGTCAGGAAACAGTTTTGAGGTACTTTAAAAGAAGCTGGCGCTGCGGTACAACCATAGATAGACCGGCTATGCAATTTCATCCACTCGCCTATGCCGTCCAGTCTTTCATTGGCACGGCTATCAAAATTGCCTCTGGCAGTAGGACCTACATTTAATAACAGGTTACCACCTTTGCTCACGGTTTCGATCAGCATGGTGATAAGCTGCGGTACACTTTTCCAGGAATTTTCATCCCGGTGATATCCCCATGAACCGGAGAAAGTCTGACAGGTTTCCCAGGGCACTTTTTGTCCGTTTACCGTTACCCATTCGCGGGGCATGAACTGTTCCGGAGTTTTGATATCCCATCCCCAGTCGGTATTATCCAGGTCCAGACGGTCATTTACGATAATATTGGGTTGCAGTTTGCGCACCAGTTTCAGCAGTCCTTCTGAATCCCAGTCCTCATGCCCTTTACCGCCTGGTCCGGGATAGGAAAAGTCTGCAAAGAGGATATCGATCTGGCCAAATTGTGTAAGCAGCTCCGTGAGCTGGTTTTTCATATAAGCCTGATATTTTTTCATATCCCTTTTAGCATTCAGCGCAGCCCGTTCTTCTTTATTCACCGGTGTAGGCGGATGGTGGTTATCCAGGGCAAATTCAGGATGGTGCCAGTCGATCAGGGAATAATAGAATCCCACCCGGATACCTTCAGCACGGAAGGCATCTACCAAAGGTTTGATCAGGTCTTTTCCGGCAGGAGATTTAGTTGCCTTGAAATCGGTGTATTTGGTATCCCAGAGGCAGAAGCCTTCATGATGTTTAGTGGTGATCACAAAGTATTTCATCCCCGCAGCTTTCGCTTTGGCTGCCCATTCTTTAGGGTTATACAAATCCGGTTCAAACATGTTGAAGTACTTTTCATAGTCTTTACCCGGGATTTTTTCGAAGCTCTGCACCCATTCGTGGCGGGCAGGCACTGCATATAGTCCCCAGTGGATGAACATGCCAAAACGGGCATCTGTCCACCATTTCATACGCTTTTCCTTCTGTTCTTTGGTTTCATTAGCCCAGGCTGGTCGCTGCTGAGCCAGTATTTCGGTAGGTTGAATTGTTGCCAGCAAAAAAGCGGCCATTGCGCATTTCAAGATCTTCATAAACGGAACTATATTTTACTGCCATCAAGGTAGAGCAAATAAAATATGAGCACTGAATCTATCTTCGCCAAAGATGATAGTATATTTCAGTTTAAGCGTTTACTTCACTGGTTAAAGGCAAATTTTCCATTATTTCACCTGCTTTATCCTTATGTAATTTGCCCCAATCGGAGATGCTTTTCAGCATAGGACGCATGGATAAACCCAGGGAGGTTAGTTCATATTCCACGCGGGGAGGTACTTCAGGATATACAATACGTTTTACTACCCGGTCTTTTTCCAGTTCCCGTAGTTGTGCCACCAGCATCCTTTCAGACACACCGGGAATAGATTTTTTAAGATCACTGTAGCGCAATCTGCCTTTCATCAGCCGCCACAGGATATTGGGTTTCCATCTGCCCCCTATTACCCCCAGGGTATAGGCCATCCCACAATTATCATTGATTTCTTTTTCGTTAATCGCGTTGGAAGAGCTTTGTTTACGCATTTCTTACTATTTTGTTAGTACCTCACAATTTTATCTGTACCTGCAAAAATAAACATAAGCATTTACTTTTGAGCCATCATTACAAAACGCAGGTAGTCTGGCCAGACAATACCCGAATCATCATTTAAACAAAGAAAGTATGAAACGCTTAGAGAATAAAGTAGCACTGGTAACAGGTGGCAGCCGGGGAATGGGTGCAGCCATTGCAAAACGGCTGGCAGCAGAGGGCGCTACCGTAGTGATCACTTACCATCGTTCCCCGGAAAAGGCACAGGCCGTAATAACCGCTATTGAAAAGAGCGGGCAAAAGGGCCTGGCTATTGCTGCCGACAGTGCAGACCCAGCCGCAGTAATGGCCGCCGTCAACACCACTGTAGGCAACTATGGCCGGATTGATATCCTGGTAAATAACGCCGGTATTTATATAGGCAAACCGGTGAGCGAATATACCCTCGCTGACTATAACAGTACCATGGATGTGAATGTAAAGGCAGTGTTTTTTGCGTCTACCACTGCAGCAGCACATATGCCCCGGGGAGGCCGGATCATTTCTATTGGCAGCAATATGGCAGAACGTGCCGGCGGCACCCAAACCGTATTGTATACCATGAGTAAAACCGCCTTAACCGGTCTTACCAAAGGACTGGCGCATGACCTGGGACCTAAAGGTATTACAATCAACCTGGTACAGCCAGGCCATACCGATACGGATATGAATCCGGCCGATGGCGTTATAGCCGATATGGTCAGGGATACCATCCCTACCGGCGGATATGGTACTGTAGAAGACATTGCCTCCCTGGTGGCTTATCTGGCCAGCGAGGAAAGCAGGTATATCAACGGGGCCTCGCTCACCATTGACGGAGGGGTAAATGCTTAGGTATTTGCTTTCAAGATCAGCTCCAGAGGTATTGTAACAGGTTTTATTTCAATACCATTATCACTCACGGTTCATTCCGGCTGCAGATGCTACCCGGAATGAACCGTGTTTTTTAGTAATAATTGTGGGTAGTCAGCGACTTTTAAAGTAATTTTGCGCCTGCCAATCCGGTGAGGTATAATGCATGCCGGAGGCCATAAATCACTACAAATCAAAGACATTGGTAAAGATTGATAATTTAGTGCTGCCTGATTTTCCTTTATTGCTTGCTCCCATGGAAGACGTGAGCGATCCGCCTTTCCGTGCAGTATGCAAGGATAATGGCGCTGATCTGATGTATACGGAGTTTATCTCCAGTGAGGCACTGATCCGGGATGCTATCAAAAGCCGTAAAAAGCTGGATATATTCGACTATGAGCGTCCTATCGGTATACAGATCTTTGGTGGTGATGAAGATAGTCTGGCCATGGCATCCAGGATTGTGGATGTTACCAATCCCGACCTGCTGGACATCAATTTTGGATGCCCGGTAAAAAAGGTGGCCTGTAAAGGAGCCGGTGCAGGAGTATTGAAAGATATAGACCTGATGGTACGCCTTACCGCTGCCTGCGTAAAGGCGACTAAATTGCCTGTAACGGTCAAAACAAGATTAGGCTGGGATGATGCTACCAAAAACATTGAAGAAGTAGCAGAGCGGTTGCAGGACGTGGGGATCAAGGCATTATCTATCCATGGACGCACCCGTTGCCAGATGTATAAAGGGGAAGCCGACTGGACACTGATAGGGAAAGTGAAAAACAATCCCCGCATCCACATTCCTATCTTCGGGAACGGAGATATTGAGAGCCCGCAAAAAGCATTGGAATATAAAAACAGGTATGGCGTAGATGGTATTATGATAGGCCGTGCAGCCATCGGATATCCCTGGATCTTCCGGGAAATCAAACACTACGTGCAGACGGGCGAAGTCATGGCCCCTCCTACCCTGGAAGAACGGGTAGCAGTATGTAAAAAGCACCTGCGCAAATCACTGGAATGGAAAGGACCGAAAGTGGGTATTTTTGAAATGCGCCGGCATTATGCCAATTACCTGAAGGGGTTGCCCAATATTAAAGAATACCGCAACAGATTGGTAATACTGAATACCCTGGAAGAAATAGAAAGTGTACTGGATGAAGTGCTGGCAGCCTACCAGGGTTTTGAGGCACCTCATATCCCGATAGAACTGATTAATTATCACGAAAAATGTCCGGTATAAACTGCGCAGTACCGTTTACGTTATGAAGTATTACAAAGTATTGACCGGCCTTTGCTGTTTTATGATGCTACATCGACCACTTACCGCCCAGATCACTGTATCGCCTATAGACATTGCTTCTTTGAAGGATGCCCCCTTTAGCTATAAGGGTAGCCGGGCCATGATGGCCGACCGGGTAGATGACAGCCAGTCGCAAAATATCTACCTGTTTTCCAAACCGGATAAAGGCACACAGCCAGATACGCTTTATGCGCAAAAGCTTACCAAAGAAGCCGGCAAGTGGCAGCTGTCTATGGAAACAGCCATTGTACATGATGGGTTTATCAGTATTTGGAACAGCCGTAAAGGATATATTGACGCAGACAAGGACAAACGTGTAGATGCTTTTTTTATTTACAGCCTGCATGATGCGGCCACCCAAGCCCAGCAATCTGTACACCTGCTGCTGTTTTACGGAAAAGGTATTTATACGGTTGGAGAAACATTGAATACGGCAACAGGGAAATATGGCAATATTACTTTCAGCGATAATTTTAAACAATTGCCCGCCCCGGTGAAAAAAGAAATACTAGCCTATTGGCATACCCTGGATAAAAACTGATTACTTCTCATTACTGTTATAACAACAAAAAAGGCTGCTCAATCAATATTTGAGACAGCCTTTTTTATATTTTCTAAAAAATGATTACTCCTGCAATCAGGATCCGCGTTGAGATCCACCGGTAAGACGTGTATTCCTGGAAACGCTTTTCGTGTTTGCCTTTCCTTTAGGCGCCACGTGTCCGGCTGCCTTGGGTTGCGCAATACCTGTTTTGCCGCCTTTCTTCTTGTTGTTCGATAACAGTGACATACTTGAAAATTTATCGCGTTAATAAATACAGCGCTCAATATACGCATTTTGAATGGGTTTTATGGTTTCCCATACATCCGTTTTTTCCCAAAATAATGCTTGGTGCCCCTACTTTCCAAGTTCCAGCTTACTATATAAACAATGCTTTATAATATATTTTTTCACTATATTTACTTATACCGTTTAAACCCTTAAAAAAACCCTCAAACCCAAAACCCTCTTTTACCATGAAAAGACTACTACCTGTTTTATTGAGCTGCCTTTTTGCTATGGCATTAAAGGCACAGAATATTACCTATGATACCACTATTGCCGGATGGAATGCAATAGTGACCAGGGATACAAATCACTTTTCCAAAACAGACTCCCTGCAGGGCATTATTTTCATTCCCGGGCAGGGACAAGTGGGAACAGATCCGACAAAACTCAGGAGTTACGGCCCACATTACTGGATGCAGCATGGCTGGGATGGCGGAGTCACCTTAGGCAATGGGGTACATTATCCGATCATCATTTCCATACAGCCTCCTGGGAATTACACCCGCCCCTGGATACTAAAATCCGTAATAGATGCTATTATGGGTAAGTTCAGGATCAAAAGAAACAGCCTACATTTTACCGGGCTATCAGAGGGCGCCTGGGTGCTGAACGAGTTTATCACTTATATGCCGGTAGCCGGTGATTACTCCTATATGAGCCGGGTTAAATCAATGGTCAACATGCAGGGCGTGGTCCCCACTGATACTTATGGTGCCACCCTGCCCTATCCCCAGCGGTACGGGCATTGGGCCAAACAATTTGGCGGCAGGCAACTGTGTATGGAGCAAACCGGGGATACACGCTCTATGGGCATCCTGGTACAAAACATGCTGGATTCCATGCCAAACGCTGCTACCCACATTTATACCACCCTTGATGGTAATGTAGGGCATTGTTGCTGGAATACCGCCTACAATCCTTCCGCTACTACCTGGACCACAGCTAACAGTAATGTATATAGCGTGCCTAAAGGCCCGGCAGTACCGATGAATGTATGGCAATGGATGTTACGTAACGGAGATACTACCCTCAGCGGGCCACCTGCCAATATTCCACCGGTGGTAAATGCCGGAGCCAACCAGACCATTACCCTCCCGCTGGACAGTGTGCAGCTCACCGGCAGCGCAACAGATGCGGATGGTACCATTACCGGCTATTCCTGGACCAAACAGTCGGGCGGTACAGCCACTATCAGCACTCCGCTCGCAGCATCTACCAAAGTGACAGGACTGGCACAGGGTGTGTATGTATTCCGCCTTACCGCTACAGATAATGCCAGTGCATCATCCTACGCACAGGTAACAGTAACGGTTAATCCGGCCAGCGGAGGGACCGGTAAATCCATTAAAGTAAATCTTTATGGCGGCAGCAACCCATATACCACCGGTGGTTGGAACAACTGGAATACCAATGCCAGCTTAAACTCCGGCACATTACAATACAGTGATGGTGCCAGTTCTTCCATAAGTTTACAATACCTGGAGCAAACCAGTATTGCTGATAATGGAGTGGATTACGGAGGAACGATGTGTCCGCCGGAAGTACTCAGGTATGCAGCTTATGTTACGGTCAGAAACAGCCTTACCATTGCCGGGCTTGACAATACAAAAGCATACGATATTACCCTGTATGCCAGCCGGAAAAATACGGGCAACAATACCAATTTTTCTATCAATGGAGATACGATCAACGTGGTGACAGACAATAATAAAACCAATGCGGTGGTGTTTACCGGAATTAATCCCACTGCCGGACAGATCGTGGTACAATCTTCCAGAGGAACGGGAGGCACGTATACCTACCTTAACGGACTGGTGATCACAGAACAATCATCCTCCGGTATGCTGGCCAGGTCGGGCACAGCAGCTTCCGGGGCAGCTATCATGGAAAAAAAGCCGGGAAATAATATCGACGCCGATATTACCCTTTCTCCCAACCCTGCTGCTGATCAGCTAAATGTACGCATTATGGGTAAAGCTGCAGGACCGGTACGTATCAGGATCTATGATGGCACCGGTAAAGTGATCCTTACCCGCCAGTGGACAAAAAATGCAGCGGTAATCAGTGAAACCATCTCTACTGACCGGCTCGTATCCGGCCTGTACTTTCTGGAAGCAACTATTGGCAACCAGCATAAAACAACGCAGAAGTTTATCAAACAATAATAGCCGGCAAAGTGTATTTCCGGGGACTGGTCCGCATTATCTAAATGCCCGCAGGCCACTATCAGATACCTGGATAAAACAGGGCTGACCAGATAGTGTACTGCCCCCCAAATCTTAGACAAGGTTAATAATTAATCACGCGGCTTGAGTTCTGTAAAATACAGGACTCAAGCCCTTTAACAGCTATTCCCACTCCAGAGATGAAAAATCCTTGCCTTTGACCATATCCCCTCGCATATTAACCGTATGATTTACAGCACTTTGATTTATTCTTTGAAAATAAATTTGGTACTATCCAATAAATGCATTTACCTTTGTTGTATCAACAACAGTGACACATACAACAATGGAAGCAAAAGATATAAAAAAGAAAAAAGTGCAGGAGGCACATTTTGTAGCGATGTTGGATATTATGATCACTTCCAATTTACTGGAATTAAAGACGGCGCAGATCTTAAAACCATTTGACCTGTCTACTCAGCAGTTCAATGTATTAAGGATCTTGAGGGGCGCTCACCCTAATCCGCTCAATCTTTCCGATATACAGGAACGTATGATGGATAAAATGAGTAATGCTACCAGGCTGGTAGAGAAGCTTCGTCAAAAGCACCTGCTTACAAGGGATCTGTGTGAATCGAACCGCAGGAAGGTGGATATTGAAATCACGCAGCAGGGCCTGGACCTGTTAACAACGCTGGATCCCCTGTTACTCGAAAACCTGGAAGTATTCAAACAGCAAATCAGCAAGGAAGAAGCTATTACCCTTAGCCAGATCCTCGCTAAAGCCAGACAATGACTTTTTTTTGCCCTAACTATTGTATATACAACATTAGTATAAACCATTAACAACTTTATTACACTACCGATTATGCTTAAAAGATTATTACAAACAGACAACGACATCACCACATTCCTGTTGCGTATCACGCTGGGACTGGTAATACTGCCACATGGCTTACAGAAACTATTTGGCATGTTTGGCGGCTATGGCTTTAAAGCTACTATGCAATACTTCACAGAACAATCACATATACCGGCCTTATTAGCCTTTATGGTCATCATCACTGAATCTATTGGCTCCCTGCTGGTTGTACTTGGATTTACCACCCGTATATGGGCTGCCTTAATAGCCATCATTATGGCAGTAGCTTCCTTTATGCACTCCGGCAACGGATTTTTCATGAACTGGACAGGCGCACAGGCAGGAGAAGGATTTGAATATCACCTGCTGGCCATTGGTATTGCGCTGGTATTGATCATTAAAGGAGGTGGACGCTGGTCAGCAGACCGTCAGTTATCCTTAAAGAAGTAATTCACTTGTAAAAGCACAAACAACATGGATATTTTAGATGCCCTTAAATGGCGGTATGCCACTAAAAGAATGACAGGGCAAAAAGTAGAACAGGAAAAGCTGGATATTATCCTGGAAGCGCTGCAATTATCTGCTTCCTCTTATGGCTTACAACCTTATAAAGTACTGGTGGTATCTGATGAAGCACTGCGTAAAAAGCTGCTTCCCGCCGCATATAACCAGCCACAGGTAGTAGAGAGCTCTCATCTGCTGGTATTCACAGCATGGACTGCGATTACGGATGAGCTGATCGAAGCATATCTGCAGGATGTAGCTAAAAAAAGAGGGGTTCCCCGGGAAGCGCTGACAGGTTATCATAACGCACTCACGCAGCTGGCCAACGGCTTTAAATCGCCGGAAGCGCAGCATAACTGGGCTGCCCGGCAGGCATACATTGCGCTGGGGACTGCACTGGCCGCTGCTGCCGAACTGAAAGTAGATGCCAGCCCAATGGAAGGATTTGATCCGCAAAGATTCAATGATATCCTTGGATTAAAAGAACAGGGCTTATCCGCAGTAGCATTAATGGCTATCGGGTATCGCTCTAAAGAGGATACTACTGTTGCTTTACCTAAGGTAAGAAAGGACCGCGCTGTATTATTCGAGCACATTTAACCCGCCAACTTTGAAACAAATCCAATTCTTAGATAAATACTTATTCAACATGAAGAAAAACATTATCATCACCGCATTATTGATTTTAAGCAGCCTGGCTACTTTTGCCCAGGTAAAATGGAATGCTGATCCTGCGCATACCAGTATTATATTCAGTGTAAACCACCTGGGTATCAGTTATGTGCACGGCAACTTTACCAAATTCAATGGGACTGTGGAAACCAAAGACAGTACCAATTTTCAGCAAGCCAAACTGGACTTTACAGTAGACGTCAACAGTATCAATACGGATGTGGCAGATCGTGATAAACACCTGAAATCAGACGACTTCTTTAATGCTGCGCAATATCCTGCCATGACATTAAAAAGTGTATCCTTCACTAAAAAACCCAATGGCAAATATGTACTGGTTGCAGATCTTACCATCCGTGATATCACCAAACGCGTGAATTTTGATGTAGATTATCATGGCCTGTTAAAGAAAGATCCATGGGGATTAACCAGGGCTGGGTTTACTGCAAAAGCTACTATTAACCGCCTGGATTTTGGTGTAAAATACGCTGACAAACTTCCTTCCGGAGCCTATGCAGTAGCTCCTAAAGTAGAGATTATTGTAAACACGGAGATTGTAAAAGCAAACTAACCATTAACTATAAAAGAAAAAGCTTTCCGGAATACGGAAAGCTTTTTCTTTTATAATAGCTTCACTCCTTTCCCAACATTACTTCAGGGAAAAACGGTATACTGAACTGGTTTGATATTTTTGTCCGGGATTCAGCACTGTGGAAGGAAAGGATGGTTGGTTAGGCGAATCCGGGAAATGTTGTGTTTCCAGACAAAAAGCTGTTCTGAAATCATCTTTGGCACTTCCTTTAAAAGTATTTTTGCTTTGCATGAAGTTACCGCTATAGAATTGCAATCCCGGCTCAGTAGTCAGCACTTCCATTTTAATACCGGACACCTCTCCTACTACAGTTGCCGCCAGATTTAATCCACCTCCTTTATTAGCATTCAATACAAAGTTGTGGTCATATCCCTTTCCAAACTTCAGCTGTTCGTTCTCCTGATCTATCCTTGCCCCAATAGCCGTTGGCTCATTAAAGTCAAAAGGAGTACCCGCTACCGCCTGTTTTTTACCTGTAGGTATTAAGGTGGAGTCTACCGGAGTATATTCATTTCCGTTGATCTGCAATATATGCTTCAGGATATTACCACTTCCCTCCCCGTTCAGGTTAAAGAAGGCGTGGTTGGTCAGGTTCACCACTGTTTTTTTATCCGTACTGGCCTCATAATCTATTTTCACTTCATTGTCTTCTGTAAGCCTGTAGGTCACCTTTACCTGGAGATTCCCGGGGAAGCCTTCCTCCATATCTTTTGAGAGGTAAGTTAATTCCAGCGTCTGGGAGTCCGGTTGCTGCGCATCCCATACCACATCCTGGAAGCCTTTTTTACCTCCATGCAAGGTATTGGGGCCATTATTGGTGAACAAGGTATATGTTTTTCCATCCAGCTTAAACTTGCCTTTCGCGATACGGTTGCCATACCGGCCTATGGTAGCACCAAAATAGGGTTCGGTAGATTGCTGGTATTTTTCCACGGTGTCAAACCCCACTACTACATCGGTCAGTTTCCCGTTTTTATCCGGTACCAGCAATCCCACAATACGCCCGCCATAGTTGGTCATCGCCAGCTGCATGCCGTTTTTATTTTTGAGTACGAACAAGCCTGTTTTTTTACCATCAATCATTTGCTGAAAGGCGGTATGTAAAGGGAACTTCACCTGTTGTATACTATCCACCCCGTTGGCTGCTGTTTGTTTGCCCGGTGTCTGATTACATGCCCCTAACGCTATAATGCAGGCAAGCGCAATGCCTGAAGAAAGTTTTAAAAGATTCATCCTTTGTACTGTTTAATTAAGTAAAACATTCCTACAAAATATAATTACTTCACTACCGGAAAAGCTACAATACGCACTTTGGTACAACCATAAGGTACCAGCGTAATGGCTGTTTGTTCTGCAGCTACTTTTCCTTTGTAAATACCATTTCTGTCTGTTACCGGCTGTGGTGCCACATCGTTTGACAGCTGCCATCCGGGGATCTGCTTAGCAGGAGCAGTGATTTCTATCGGCGCATGCGCCAGGTTCCATACAAAACTGTCCGTTACCGGTTTTACCTGCTTTACCTTCAGGTCTTTTTCAGGCGCCTGAATGGTTTGTTCCAACAATCCATAATTCCAGTCATTTTCCGGGTAGATGCTGAAATAATCCCCTTCGTCCTGCTGATGTCCTTTTTCCCATTTCTCTTTTAACTTCAGCGCATATACCAGCGGGCCTCTTTCCACGGCCCTGGAATTACGCCCCCAGTTAGAGGTGGTTACGGTCATCGGCAATTGCAGGGACAGCTTATCCTTATTTTTCCAGGTTCTGTTGATGGTGATTACCTGTCCGCCTTTTTCCCGTCTTAATTCACTCCCGTTTACCGTTATTACTGCCTCTGCACACCAGGATGGAATTCTTATCTGAAAAAGAAATGTAGCAGGTGTTTTAGCGGTAAATTCGAAATGAACCATATCCTCAAACGGATAGTCGGTTATTTCCCGGATGGTTACTTCCGTGCCCGATTTGCCTACTTTGGTGGTTACTTCATTGGGACTAAATGCCAATGCTGCCAGTCCATTATCCGCGGTAGCATACCAAAGATGGGACGCAAACTTGGTCCATCCCTGGTGCATATTAGCCAGGCAGCAGGTGTAGCCGCTTCTCATACCAAATACATTATTCATTTCCCTGTCAAAAGGCAGGGAAAAATTAAACACGCCCCTTTTTACCTGCACCTGGTTAGCGATCTGAAAATACTGCTTCCCGTTATAATCATCCGTTGTTTGGGTGGGCAGTGCATTAAAAGTCATCCGTTCCAGGGCATCCATATAGCGTATATCGCCTGTCACCCCGATCGTTTCTTCCAGAGAAAACATGGATTCAACAATAGCACACAGCTCCGTACCCTGCGTAGGATCATTACCGTTAAGATCCTCATCTGCAGAGAAAATGCCCATAGGCAATCCGTGTAATGCCATCAGGTCAGAAAATCCGGTATGCAACGCATCCAGGTATCTTTTGTCCCCAGTTCTTTGATAGTTCACTGCAGGATCTTTAAGTCCCATCGCCACATTTACGCCATGACGGCGCATCCAGTGATCACTATTCTGCTGCGCTGCAGCACCTATTACCCAGTCGCGGTTGCCCAGCCAGGTACTCCAGGCAAAAGCCTGTGAAGCAATCATCTCAGCCAGCTCCAGTAATCGCGCGTCTTTGGTTTTGGTATAAAGCCATTGTGCTGTCAATACATTATCGGCCCCGCGGGAAGAAGCCCATTCGGTCCATTTACCCAGCTGGCATTTTTTTAGTACTTCCAACTGGTAATGAAAATACTTTGTCATAAACGGAAGCACACGGGGATCATTAGTGGCTGTATAATACTGGCGCAGTACTTTCAGCATCACCATTTTAGGCCACCAATCCTCTCCCTCATCACAATTCGCTGCAGTGATCTGTATCCCCCGCTCTCTTTCCCCTTTTGTGAGCGGGCCAAAATAACCGGAAGGACGCTGATGATCCAGTGTCCAGTTAATATACTTCAACACTTTTGTCTGCAGGGTCTTATCCTCCAGCAGATAAGCCAGTGGCACTGCACCATCCAGCCAGTAGGGCGTTTCTTCCCAGCCATCTCCCTTGCCACCCGTCCAGCCGTTATCATGCTTTACCTTGTCATATACTTCATCCAGGTGTCCCGTGGTACCATCCCGCATAATCTGCAACTGGTGCAGCAACCATCCTTTAGGTTTAATAGCCCCCAATGGCAGAGGTGTATACACCGGCAATACAAAGGCATTTTTAGCCGGTGGATCAGGTAAAACATCCTTTGTACTGCCTGGTGTAAAACCAGTGAGTAAAACAGTAAATAACGCAGTAGTTAGCAAAACTGGCTTCATATGATGAGAATAGGGTAATGCTTACGGTTTTAAAGTAACCAAAGCGGGATTATATAATTTTTGATGTACCTCGTTCAGTTGTGCGGCGGGGTTCTTCATCACTTTACGGTCGTATGTCATCAACCCGTTGATTTCAACCTCTACATCAGTGGTTTGCGTATACACTGCTGCAGACAAACCACTTTTGATCAGTGTTTCCAGCCGCACCATTAAATTAGCATATCTTTTAAAAAGGTCGGCAGCTGTTTTAAAGCTCTGGTATCCCCAGTTATCCTTTTGCTGCCACACGTGGCCCTCTACCGGTAATCCCAGACCGCCAAATTCGCCCAGTACCAATACCTGCTTTTCACCAAATACATCCGGCCTTGGCATCGCAGGCTCCGGGTAGTTGTGCAGATCGATGATATGGCCCACCGGATGGAAGTTACCACCACTGGCACTGTTTACCAACCGGGAAGGATCTTTCTTCATGGTCCACTCGGTGATTTCTACCGTTTTAAACTGACCCCATGCTTCATTAAAAGGTACCCAAACTACAATGGAAGGATGATTGTACAATGCATCTATAATGGCATTCCATTCTTTTTTATAATATCCTTCGGAAGCGGGTGTACGTTGTTTATCCGTACCATTTCCCAATACACCCGGGCGTTGTTCCCAGTGATTCCCCAGGTCACCACTTGGCATATCCTGCCATACCAACACGCCTAATTTATCACAGTGGTAATACCAGCGGGCAGGTTCTATTTTAATATGCTTCCGGATCATATTAAAGCCCATTTCCTTTGTTTTTTCGATATCAAATTTCAGGGCTTCATCCGTAGGCGCAGTATATAAGCCGTCGGGCCACCAACCCTGATCCAGCGGACCATACTGGAATACAAATTTGTTATTCAGCAACATGCGTTGTATCCCTTGCTGGTCTTTTCCAAAGGATGACTTACGCATAGCAAAGTAACTTTTTACTTCATCTATTTTTTTACCATTACGGAGGATGGTAACGCGGAGATCATACAGGAAAGGATTTTCAGGTGACCACAATTTGGGCGCGTTGATCTTCAGCACCGCCGGTGCACCTTCATTAATCGTTGTTTCGGTTATTTGCTGTGCACCATCCCAGGCAGACACCTTTACCTGGTCGCCCGTTTTCAGTGCAGCGATATCAGCCGTTACAGTAAGTGTTTGCTGATCAATATCCGGTGTTTGTCTGGTAGATACGATATGTGTTGGGGCAACGGTCTCCAGCCATACAGTTTGCCAGATACCGGTTACAGGCGTATACCAGATACCTTCCGGTTTTCTTACCTGTTTACCACGGGGTTGAGGACCTTCATCCGTTGGATCCCATACGCTGAGCGACAGTTCCTGTTGGCTGCCTTTTTTCAGATAAGGCGTAATATCAAAAGAGAAAGGATCAAATCCGCCCTGATGTGTGCCCACCTGTTTTCCATTGATGTATACCACAGTTTCCCAGTCTACTGCACCAAAATGCAGTAATACCTGCTTACCTTTTGTAGCTGCCGACAAAGTGAAAGTAGTATGATACCACAGGGTACTATCTTTTCCCACCGTTTTGCCTACACCAGACAGCGCAGACTCAATTGCAAACGGTACTAATATTTTACCCTGATATGCCGCAGGCTGGCTTTGTCCTTTCGCTACAATTGCGTAGTTCCACAATCCGTTGAGGTTTTTCCAGTTTTCCCGTACCAGCTGTGGACGGGGATACTCCTGTAAGGTAGCTGCCGGATCTACTTTTTCACTCCAGGGGGTGGATATTTTTCCCGGCACTATTTTCCATGCGGACTGTTGCGCCTGTACTGCAATTGCCTGCGCCAATAAACCTAAAAGCAGGAACAGAGAAGATTTCTTCATGATCATTAAATAGCTATGTGATTAATTGTCTTTATTTGTTGTCAAATAGTAAAAGCTGGCAGTATCTATTCCCACCTTGTAGTCAGTGGGACCCGTTTTAATAAACCGGGCCTTTACCAATGCTGTTTTTCTGGGAGATACTTTTGAATTACCTGCGTGTGTATGGAACACATACCACAAATCTCCATTAGGGCCGGTGATAAAATCGCCATGACCGGTGCCTTGTGCCGGTATATGCTGCTTACTGATAATAGGATTACCGCTATATTTCTTCCAGGGGCCATATGGCGTAGGGGCTACAGCGTAGCCTACCGCATAATCCACATTCCTGAAATCATTTGCCGAATAAAAAAGGTAATACTTTTGCTGGTACTTTAATACCGTAGGCCCTTCCGTCACCGGCCAACCAGTATGCGCCGTATTTTCCCAGACATCACTGACCTCAAAACACAGTTGTGTGGTAGTTTCCTTCAGGCCTGACAAGTCCGGCTCCATTGCTGTTACAAACAGCCGGTTGCCTTTGTCCAATCGTACATGATACAGGTATATCTTCCCATCATCATCTATAAAAACAAAAGGATCTATTTTATGCCCTGTTCCCCCAAGTGCTTTCAACGTAGTTTGTTTAAACGGCCCTAACGGGCTATCACCTGTTGCAATGGCAATATTTTCATCTGCGGTATAGGCCATGTAATATTTACCCTGATATTTAAATACCTGAGGAGCCCAGAAGCCTTTCGTTCCATAACTCTCCCCCTTCAGCAGGGCGTATCCCTCTTTTACCCCCGCAGGACCTTTCCAGTCTTTCAGATTTGTAGACGTATACACCAGAAAACCATCCCGGCTGCCACCCGTGCCATACAGATAGTAGGTCCCTTTCTCATAAAAGACCGTAGGATCTGCCAGGAAGATAGCCTCCCGGGCAAAAGGAAGGCCTGGCGCTTTAAAAGCGCAGGCCAGGTAAAACAACATGGACAGTACCATACGTGGAATTATTCTTCTTCAAAGAAAGCATTTCCTGGCTACGGATGTTATCACATTTGTATCTATTTTTCGCTGTTTTGTCTTATTCCCGTCTCAGGGGTCGGGAAACAGGCTGTTTTTTGCTGAGTTTTCCTGCTATCTTTGGTCAAACCAATAACAGTTACTTGAAACAATACACCTGCTTTTTACTGGTATTACTGATGGCTATTACTACTCCTCTATATAGCCAATCCTATAGTTTTATTCACTACCAGGTAGAAAACGGGCTTTCCAATAATTCTGTGCTCTGCAGTCTGCAGGATCAACAGGGGTTTCTGTGGTTAGGCACCAAAGATGGCTTAAACAGATTTGACGGCTACTCTTTTAAAGTATTCAGATACGATCCCGGACACCCTGGGAGTATAGGCAGCAATGTGGTACTTCAACTTTATGAGGATTCAAAAGGCACCTTATGGATAGGCGCTGACAAAGGGCTTTATAAATATGATCCTACTACAGAGAGTTTTCACCTGCTGCAAGGTACTGCAGGCAGGGAAATAAGGTCTATCCTGGAAGATGCCCGGGGCAACCTGTGGTTTATTTCAGACAACACCCTCTATAAGCGGCAAAAAAACACGGGCAAATTACAACCCTTCAGCGGCCCGCAATACTTTTTCGCCAATACACTTTGCAACAGTCCGGATGGTAGTCTTTGGGTAGCTACGGGCAATGGCACCATCGAAAAATTTGATCCGGGTAATGATTCCTTTACCAGCTACCCTGTTTTTAACAAATCAGCGCCTACCTCTTCCCACTGGATAGAAAAGATCATGGCCACACCGGAAGGGCAACTACTGATCGGCACTTCCAAACAAGGACTCAAGTTATTTGATATCCAGTCGGCCACCTATGAAGATATACTCACTTACAATACAGACAAAACAGAAATATACGTCAGGGACTTTATTCAATACAAGGATAGTGAATATTGGATTGCCACAGAATCAGGTATTTTTATCTATGACCTGAAAAGCAGGCAATCCATTAACCTGCAAAAAAAGTATAACGACCCCTATTCCATTTCTGACAATGCCATCTATACCTTTTGCAAAGACCAGGAAGGCGGTATCTGGGCTGGCACTTACTTTGGAGGTGTGAATTACTTTCCCCGGCAATATACTTCCTTTGAAAAGTTCTTTCCCAGACCAGGAGAAAACTCCTTAAGCGGAAATGCCGTACGTGAAATCTGTCCGGATCATTACGGCAATCTATGGATAGGCACAGAAGATGCCGGATTAAACAAACTATGTTTAGCCACTGGCGTTATTACCAGTTTTAAACCCACCAGTACCAGACAAGGTATTTCGAACACCAACATCCATGGTTTATTGGTTCAGGGAGATACACTCTGGATAGGCACCTTTGATCATGGCCTGGATGTGATGGATATTAAGACCGGAAAAGTGCTCCGGCACTACGTAGCAGGCCCTGGAGAGCATGAACTGAAAAGCAATTTTATTTACAATATTCTTCGTACTTCAGCTGGCGACCTTCTGATAGCCACCAGCAGGGGCATGTACCGGTATAATCCTGTCAGTAAAGATTTCACCACTATCCGGCAGGTACCTGATTACATCTTTTATCTGGCCATCTTTGAAGACAGCAAAGGTACTATCTGGGCAGGTACTTACCGGGATGGTATCTACTTCTTCCACCCGGGCAGTAACCAGAAAGGCCTGTATGTGCATGATGCTGCGGACAGTACCAGCCTGAGCAACAACCGGGTGAACCGCATATTTGAAGACAGTAACGGTAGTATCTGGTTTGCCACAGATGGCGGTTTATGCAAACTGAACGCCGACCGTAAAACATTTAAAACTTATACCACCAAAAATGGATTGCCCAGCGATCTGATCCTGGGCATGCTGGAAGATGGTCATAAAAACCTGTGGGTAACTACTTCCCGGGGGCTTGCCTGTTTCTCTCTTTTAACGGAAAAGATAAAAGTGTATACTAAAGCGAATGGGCTGCTCAGTGATCAGTTTAATTACAACTCTGCTTATAAAGATAAGGATGGCCGCATGTATTTTGGCAGTGTAAAAGGACTGATCAGCTTTATACCTTCAGACTTTATTAAAAGCCAGTTCACTCCTCCCGTTTACATCACCGGTTTCCAGGTATATAACAAGGAGCTGGATATCAATAAAGGGCAACCTGCGTTAAAAAAGTCTGTTACGTTTACAGACACTATTACCCTGGCCCATGACCAGTCCTCCTTCAGTATTGATTTTGCCGCATTGAGCTATACCTCTCCTGCCACTACTGAATATGCCTACAAAATGGAAGGGCTGGATAATGACTGGACTAACCTGGAAACCAACAGGAAGGCCTATTTCACCAAGCTGTCGCCCGGTAATTATACGTTCAAGGTTAAAGCCGCCAACAGCAGCGGAGTGTGGAATAATCAGCCCCGGCTATTGACGATTAAGATACTCCCTCCGTTCTGGGCCAGTATTCCGGCTTACCTGCTTTATGTATTGATGGCTGGCGTGTTGATATATTACCTGCTTTACAGTTATCATAAACGCATCAACGAAAAAAACAAGCGGCAGCTCCTTCTCTTTGAACACGAAAAGGAAAAAGAAATATACCAGGCCAAAATCCAGTTCTTCACGAACCTGGCCCATGAGATCAGAACACCGCTGACCCTGATCAAAGGCCCCATGGAGAAGATCATTAAAAAAGCCGATGAG
The DNA here is from genome assembly GCF_040567655.1 of Chitinophaga sp. H8. Taxonomy (NCBI): domain Bacteria; kingdom Pseudomonadati; phylum Bacteroidota; class Chitinophagia; order Chitinophagales; family Chitinophagaceae; genus Chitinophaga; species Chitinophaga defluvii. The sequence goes on from NZ_JBEXAC010000001.1 coordinate 2,750,833, forward strand.
GTACCACAGATAAAAAACAATCTGCTCATCATGGAAAGGAATACAGACCGGTTGCTGCGTTTGACCAACCAGTTACTGGACTTCAGAAAAACAGAAATCCACCACTTTTATCTCAGCTTTGTAAAAACGAACATCGGGGAGGTCCTGAATGAGTTGTATATCAACTTCAGACCCGCTGCAGAGCAAAAATCCCTGCATTTTGAGCTGAATATTATGTCTCCTGGTTTCTATGCATATGTAGATGCAGAAGCCTTTCACAAGATTTTAAGCAACCTGATTGGCAATGCCATCAAATATGCCAGCAGTAAGGTATATATCAACTTATTACCGATTGCTCCGGAGGAGGATCATTTTACCATATTGATTAAAAACGACGGCCCGCTCATTCCTGCTGAAATGAAGGAAAAAATCTTTGAACCTTTTTTCCGGCTGAAAGAAACGGAATCACAATCCGGTACCGGTATCGGGCTTTCATTAGCCCTTTCACTGACCACCCTGCATAAAGGCAGCCTGAAATTATATCCTATTGAGCAGGAATTGAATATTTTTGCACTTACGTTACCTATCCGTCAGGAAATAGAATTTAACCTGGGCAGATAGTTTTAAACAGCAACGTTATGAAACCACCTATATTATTGGTAGATGACAATGATGAAATACTGGCTTTTTTATCAGATGATCTGAGTGATAAATATGAAGTGCTCACTGCGTTGAATGGAAAAGAAGCATTGCAATTATTACTTGAAACACCTGTACAACTGGTAATCAGCGATATTATGATGCCCGTGATGGATGGTTTTGAACTGTGCAGACAGATTAAATCGAATGTGGAGTATAGCCATGTGCCGGTGATATTGCTTACCGCAAAAAACACCTTCCAGGCCAAAATACAAGGGCTGGAACTGGGTGCCGACGCTTATATTGAGAAGCCGTTTTCACCGGAATATTTACAGGCCCAGATCGCGAACCTGCTGACCAACAGGAATAAAATAAAAGCGTATTTTGCCAGCTCTCCGATGGCGCATATAAAAAGTATCGCTTATTCCAAAGCAGATGAAACTTTTATTGAAACACTGAATGACACCATTGACAAGCACATTGTAAATATCAACCTGGACGTAGAGCAACTGGCTGATATGATGAATATGAGCCGCCCCACCCTTTATCGCAAAATCAAGGCGCTCTCTGATCTGACACCACATGAACTGATCAATATTGCCCGCCTCAAAAAGGCAGCTGAGCTACTGGCTACGGGGCAATACAAGATCTACGAAATCTCTGAAATGGTAGGCTACAGTTCACAAACACATTTTGGGAAGAATTTCCTGAAACAGTTTGGCATGTCGCCCACCGAGTATATTGCACTCAAGCGAACAGAAAAGTAAGTGCGGCCTACAACTTATGCGCTTTTACGCCTTCCTTTGTAATCTTTACAGGCAGTATTTCACCATCAGGACCAAAATGCATTTCATCAATGCAGGTAACGCGGTAATTGATATCCGTTTCTCCTAATGGGCGGCGATGGTATACAATAAACCATTTGTCCCCCTTCTTCACATGTATCACGGAATGATGCCCTGCTCCGGTGGCTATTGCTGCGTCCTGTTGCAGGATCTTTCCCACACGCTTAAAGGGCCCTACCGGAGTATCTGCTACTCCATAAGCCACACTATAATCCGGTCCGCCCCATCCTCCTTCCGACCACATAAAATAATACTTGCCATTCCGGATAAACATAAATGGACCTTCCACATACTTTTCAGGTGTCATCTCTTTATACACGGTGCCATCTTCAAAAGGAAGCAATCCCGTAAAGTCATTATTGAGGCGGGCAATGTTACAATGCCGCCAGCCACCATAGATGATATAATACTGTCCGTCCTTATCCTGAAAAACAAACTGATCAATAGGCTGCGCACCATTATGCAGTTCTCCTATCAATGGTTTACCCAGATAATCTTTAAACGGTCCTCCTGGCTTATCACTAACTGCCACCCCTATTCCACCTGTTTCTTTAGCAGGGTCATGAATATCATTAGCGCTGAAGAAAAGAAAGTATTGCTTGCCCTTCTTTACGATGGCTGGCGCCCACATGGCGCGTTTGGCCCAGGTAACCCGTTGTGTATCCAGGATATGAGGATGTTTGGTCCAGTTGACCAGATCTTTGGAGGAGAAAGCATCAAAGAAAACCTGTTGCTCATAAGGCGCTGAATAAGTAGGATATATCCAGTACTGTTTGTCAAATATCACCCCTTCCGGATCAGCATACCAGCCAGGAAACACCGGGTTACCAGCAGCTATTTTCCCTTTAGATTGTGCTACAGCGCCCAAAACCAACAATATATAACAGAGGCTTGTCAGTACAGTTTTCATGAAGCAAAGCGTTTACAACTAAAGTAAAAATTCTCTTCCAGAAATTTCTTAAAAAAGGATATCTTGAACAATGTATTACGCTCATAATCATTATTCAGTGATGAATCGGCCAATTCTTCCCCATAAATACTTCATACTGTTGCTTTTCGCAGGACCGCTGCTACTCATGCTCCCATTCCAGGCTTTCTGTGGCATAGCCACCAGTACGCCGGTTAAAAAGCGGTTCCATGTAATCGTACTGGCAGAAAATGGAGGCCATCACCTGGCATTTACCCAAGCAGCCAAGCCCTGGCTGAATCAGCTGGCAACCGACAGTGCTTTTTCGATCGACTATATAACGAATACCGACAGGATAGATAGCACTTTTTTATCCCGGTATCAGCTGTTCCTCCAGTTAGATTACCCTCCTTATGCCTGGAAAAAAAAGGCAGTGGATGCTTTCGAACACTATATCAGTTCAGGAAAAATAGGTTGGGTAGGCTTGCATCACGCCACCCTCTTAGGCGAGTTTGATGGTTATCCTATATGGCAGTGGTTCTCCCGTTTTATGGGAGGAATCCGGTTTACCAATTATATCCCCACCTTTGCAGCAGGTAAAGTGCAGGTAGAAGATACCAGCCACCCATGCATGAAAGGTATTCCTGCTTCCTTTGTGATTGCGCAGGAAGAATGGTATACCTATAACAAAAGCCCCCGTTCGGCGGTATATGTACTGGCCAGCGTAGATGAAACCTCTTATACACCTGCCTCCGATATTAAAATGGGTGATCATCCCGTAATATGGACCAATCCGCACATGGCTGCACGAAACCTGTATATTTTCATGGGGCACTCCCCTATCTTATTTAGTAACACCGCTTACACCACCCTACTCCGTAACGCTATTATGTGGGCTGCTCAAGGTCACTGACCAGCAGCCTGCCGGCACCTTACCGCATCTGCAGATCATCAGCTTTTACTCTCTCCGCTTAACAGCTTGTCAACTGCATTCCGGAAGGATCCTGCCCGGGTTACTTCTCCGGCACTCACAAAAAATATCTCATCTGCATTCTCAATGGTGTTGAGCCGGTGTGCAATGATCACACGGGTAGTTGTGGGTGGCAATTTCTCCAATATTTCGCTGAGCAGTTGTTCTGTTACCGTATCAATATTAGCGGTTGCTTCATCCAGGATCAGCAGGTCGGGTTTTCGCAGTACCGCCCGCATGAAAGCAATCAGTTGTTTTTGCCCAAGGCTTACTCCATCTCCACCCGACAGCACTTTTGTATCAAGCCCGTTATCAAAAATGGCCAGCAATTTTTCCAGGTTAGCTTCCTTAATCACCTGCTCCAGTTGTTCATTGCTATTATGCTGATACAGTGCATTCCCATACAGGATATTTTCCTTAACAGTGCCTGTAAACAAAAAAGGTTCCTGTAGTATAAAACCAATCCTACGGGTACGTTCTGCATCATCATAAGAGCGGATATCTTTTCCATTCAGCAACACGATCCCTTTAGACGGATCATACAAACGGGCAATCAGGGAGGCGGTAGTGGTTTTGCCACCACCTGTGGGGCCTACCAGTGCATAGGTTTTACCTTGTTCCAGGCTAAAGTTGATGTTATGCAGGATTTCCCTACCCTCAGGATAAGCAAAATGTACATTTTTGAAAGTAAGTAGCGCCGCATCCTGTATCACGTCTTTACTTGCTATTGTGGGCAGATTGCTTTCCAGGGAAAGTATCTCCGTAATACGGTCCCATCCGGCCATTGCCACCTGGAAGTTGGTCCACAAAGTAGCCAGTTGCCTTAAAGGATTATAAAAGAAAGTAGCGTAGGACAGATAGCTCACCAGCAGCCCAATTGAGAACTGCCCTTCCGCAATCAGGTAAATCCCGTAGGCTAATACCATTAGTTGTGCCAGCCCTGCACACAGTCCATAAAAAGGCAGGAAAACATTGTTAGCCAGTCCTGCCCAGATAGCGGTAGCATAGTTATGTTCATTAGCTGTATTAAAACGTGTCCTGAAATAATCCCGGCGATTAAAGGCAACAATCACTTTAAAATTGCCCAGACTTTCCTGTATCTCTGCACTCATGCCACCAAAAGCTTTCAGGCTCACCGCATTTTTTCTTTTTATCCAGGGGGATAATATCCTGGTAAAAACCAATATGGACAATGCCGGTAATAAAGTAGCCACCCCCAGTTTAAAATTGATGACCAACAGGAAAATCCCTGCTCCTATCATCGTAATGATACTACCTGCAAATTGCATCAGTGATTGGGAAAAAAACTGGTTCAATTTGTCCGTATCATTATTCACACGGGAAATCAGGTCTCCTGCTTTATTCTGATTAAAGAATGCTACCGGGAGTTGTTGTATTTTATTGAAGACCGCATTACGCAAGGTAAAAAGCGTGCGTTGTCCTACACTTCCCATTAGTTTTGTTTGCAGGTAGCTGGTCCCTAATGCTACCAGATACATGACCAGTAAGATACCGGAGAACACGAGAACACCATGATATTGTTTTTGCACCACATAGGTATCAATAGTGTACCCTACCAGGAAAGGCGCCAACAGGCTAAGTCCGGAGTTAATCAAAATAGCAGACAATGCCAGCATGAGATGCTTTTTCTCATGCGATATCAGTTGCAACAGGTTCCTGAATGCAGCGTAGTTAGATATTTTCTGCTCCTGCCCGGCAAATTTATTAAGATTGTAATTCATAATTGCTGGTGCTTTGCTGTGAATTAAATATCTGCACATATTCAGGGCTGGCCTGCAGTAACTCCTGATGTGTACCACTTGCGATGATCTCTCCTTCCATCAACAGGATGATCTGATCATAGTGTTCCACCGACGCAATTTTTTGCGTAACGGAAAGCAGGGTTAATCCCGGGTAATGCTGTTGAACATTTGCCAGGATTTTACTTTCTGTGTTGTTGTCCACCCGGGCGGTGAAGTCATCCAGTAGCAGGATTCTGGGATTGATCGCCAAAGCACGAGCCAGCATGATGCGTTGTTTCTGTCCGCCCGACAGGCTGTTGCCCCGTTCAGCCACCAGCGTATCTGCTTTATCCGGCAGTCTATCAATAAAAGGTTTCAGCTCTGCTGTAACGATCGCTTTTTCCAGCAATGCATCCGTCACGGTATCACTGAAGGCAATATTCTCCCGGATACTCATATTAAAAATGATACTATCCTGGAAAACAAACCCTATCTGACTATAAAAGGAATCCTGTTTGTAATCTGTTACCGGCCGGCCATCTATTTCAATCACACCGGAAGTGGGTTTCGTTAGTCCCATCAGCAGGTACAGCAGCTGTGTTTTTCCCGCCGCCGTTGGGCCAATTACAGCTATTTTTGAACCAGCCTTAATAGAAAAGGAGATGTTCTTTAATGCTGGCTTTTGCTCATACATTACCGTTACATCTCTGAACTGTATATCACCCTGTAAAGGAGCTGAAACGGTACCTGTTTCAGGCACATCTGGCATATTGATCACCGTGCTGATACGCTGAAAAGAAGCAGTAGCCTGAGCGATGATATTACTCATGAATCCAATAACCAGGACTGGAAATATCAGCAGGGATAAATAACTGTTAAAGGCCGCAAAATCACCCAGGCTCATTGTGCCCATAATTACAAAATGGCCTCCTAAAGCCAGAATCACTAACCCGGTGATATTGGCCGTAAAAAAGATCACCGGAATAAGGCCTGCAAATAATTTCAGGATGGACAGTCCAAAATCCAATGCTTTTGTATTAGCTTCCAGGAACTTTACAGATTCCAGTTGTTGGGAGTTGATGACCCGTATCAACGCTGCCCCCAGAATACTCTCATTGATCACCTTATTCAGCCAGTCCATTATTTCCCGGCTTTTGATGAACAATGCCCGTACTTTATTGAGCACTACATAAAAGGTGATTCCCATTACCGGGATAGCTGCAATTACAGCTAAGGCCAGCTTCCAGTTGATCGTAAGCAATAATATACTGGCACCGATGATAATAAATGCGGAAGACACCAATGATACGATCGCCTGTGATACAAATAATTTGATCGCATCCACGTCAGCAGTAAGATTGGTGAGCAACCGGGCCGGATTAGCCTCTCCTATCCAGGAAAAGTTTTGCCGGGAAATTTTTTCCGCGATCCTGGTACGCAGGTCTCTCGCCACACGCTCCGAAACATATACCTGTATAACATTCTGTAAATAGGTAAAGATCAATATTATGAATACGGCAATGGAAAACCGGATAATCACGGGCTTATAAGCAAACTTACCGCTGCTGAAGGCATCAATACCATTACCAATGATCTTGGGTAACCATAAGTTAAGCCCGTTACTGAATAGTGCAAATAACACCAGTAAAAACACCAGCTTGCCATATGGCTTGAGCAAACTGAAAAGTCCTGGTGGTTGTTTTTTACTTACCGGTTGTGATTTCATCTGGTTTTGAGTAAGAATAACGGGACAGCATTATAATTTTACGCTTTCCCGGAGAAAATTAAAATACTTTTCGTCTTCACTTTCAAACAGGCCTTTTCCTTCCAGCATATATGCCCTTACAAGAAATTCTTTGGCATTTTCTATATCATTTATTTCAAAGCAGCTTTCCCCCAGGCGCAACATCACAAAAGCATTGGTGTAACCATTCTCTGCTATATTACTTTTGGCTTCAAAAAAATGCGCTGCTGCTTTCTTAAAATCACCAAGCAGAAAATAAGCATCCCCTATAGAGCTATGTAACCAAAGACTTTGACTATAACTATTTTGCGGTTCGGGTATCAGGTCGAAGGCTTTTCCCCATGTTTTAATAGCTTGCTTATATTCGTCTTCATCAAACAGCTCACTGCCCGCTTCACAAATTTCATCGATTTTTTCCAATACAGTATCTGATAGCTCACCTACCGCAGCCGTATCAGCTTCCTTTTTGGCCCACACTTCCAACAGATCCAACGCTTCAAACTCGCGGGTTATTACTTCCTCATCCTTTATTTTGCCGGTTGCAATATCCAGGTATAAAACGGGTTTATCTGAAAAATCACGCCTGGTGCCTAACTCCAAAGCTTTCTGGAAATATGCTTTTGCCGCCGCAGGTTTTTCCAGGAAGAGCAACGTTTCGCCCATCAGCAGATAAGGTGTTACCACATATATTTTGTACCCACTACCTTCGATATCTGCGATCCACTGTCCCAGCAATAGGCTTGCTTCCTCATGTTTCAGGGCAAAATTCAGGATATAGATGTAGTCAGACAAAATCGTGTCGGAACAACTGGTATTGAACTTCGGTTCCGGAAGCAAATCCCAGGCAGATTTAATGGTTACAACGGCCTGGTGAATATGATTGGGGAGATAGTCAAGCGCGGCCCCCTGCAGGTCAAACGTTCTGGATTCCAACGCTGCAGGCAAGGGCACGGCCTTCCTGATATCATTTTTTGCCATCTTTTGTTATTTAATCTTTACGGTTTCCGCTATGCCTGCCGGAGTGCATTTAATTATATGCTGGTCATACGATGAACGCATGAAAATAATTATTTTTTTGATGATTGCGAAAATCCGCTACAGGCATGTAGTACTTCTACTACACAAACATATAGGGAAAACACTAGTTTTGCCTACCGAATAGCATCCCATATATCTATGAAGTCAATCCTTATTGCGGAAGGTCATCCTATTGTGCGTTTAGGTGTCTCTAGCATAATTCAGCACTTATTAGATCCGGTTAATATAGTTGAAGCGGATGACCTGAACCAGGTAGTCAGGCAATTAGCCCAAACCAGGTTTGAACTGCTTATATTGGACATTAATATTCCCGGAGGTAATAATCTGCAAATGATAAAGACCATCCGGCTTTGTCAACCCGGTATTAAGATTCTTATTTTTTCTGCTCAGGATCAACTGCGCTATGGACTCAATTATTTACAGGCAGGCGCCAATGGCTACCTTGGGAAAAATGCTTCGGGAAAAGAAATAGAAAATGCTATCAATACCTTACTTAATAGTCCAGCCAAATAATTCCGGGGTATTTACTATTTTTAGCGTTGATACCAACCACTTGATACACGGTCGTGGAGAAGGGATAAAAGAATATGCAAGAACTGAGCGATATACAACTACTTCACCAGCTCCAGGAGGGGAATGAAAGTGCTTTTACTACACTTTATAAACGGTACTGGAAGTTACTATTTTCTGTAGCTGCCAATAAGCTGGATAATCTTGCTGATGCAGAAGAGCTGGTACAGGATGTTTTTTCTGATTTCTGGGATCGCAGACATTCCATTGAACTTACCAGCTCCCTACCTGCCTACCTGGCGGTAGCTATGAAATACCGGGTCATTAATTTACAGGCCAGGCAAAAAAGAGCCCGGGCCTATACGGCTTATGCCAGGGAAAACCTATCCCCGGAAGATCACTCTACCGAGCAATGGCTTAGTTTTGAAGAACTAAAAGACCAGCTGTCCAACCTTGTAGCCCGCCTGCCCGACCGTTGCAGACTAACCTATCAGCTTAGCCGCGAACAAGGACTTTCCCAAAAGGAAATTGCGCGCCAGATGGATATTTCCGAAAAAGCAGTAGAACATAACCTCTCCAGAGCCATTAAATCGCTGAAAACGGCGCTGAAACACTTATCCTCTTTTTTTAGCTTTTAGCTAAAATCTTTTTCCCCTCATATGGGGATTCGTCTTTCCCGATTGACCTATTATAAAGACGATGCTTTTATTATGAACCAGGAAGAAGCAAAACACCGGTATGAGGTGCTGGCCGAAAAATGGCTGAAAGGCACTATTACCCCGGAAGAAGCCAGAGAATATGCTGATTGGTACAATACCAGCCAGGATGCCCCTGTTGATATTCCGGCATCATTTGCGGCAAGTGAGGCGGCACATGAACAACGGATGCTCCGGCAAATGGAAGAGCGGATAGGCATGCATACCCCAATAGTACCCCTGGTGCAGAAATACCGGCGCTTATGGTGGGGAGCAGCCGCCCTCCTCGTTCTCGCGGCAGGTAGTTACTTCTGGCTCCAACAACAGGCAGCACCGGCAACTGCCCCTGGAAATGATGAGATAGCTTTACAATATGATGTACCTCCCGGCACAAATAAAGCAGTACTCACCCTTAGCAATGGCCGGCAGATTATATTAGATAGTGCGGCCAATGGTACCCTTGCCTTACAAGGCAATGCCAGTATTGTAAAACAGGACGATGGCTCCCTGACCTACCTGGATACTCCCGGCAACAATACCCATGAAGTGTTATATAATACCATGTCTATCCCTAAAGGAGGGCAATACCAGCTTACACTGCCTGATGGCTCTCGGGTATGGCTCAATGCAGCCAGTACACTGAAATACCCTACCTCCTTTACCGGTAAAGAAAGAAGTGTGGAATTAACCGGTGAAGGATACTTTGAAATAGCACCGGACGCCCATCAACCATTTCTCGTAAAAGCCGGCAGTTTGCAGGTAAAGGTACTGGGAACCAGCTTTAATGTGATGGCTTATGCGGATGAAAAGAGTATTAATACCACCCTTCTTTCGGGTGCTGTAAAAGTTTTACAGGGTACCCAGGAAAAAACACTTACTCCCGGACAACAGGCTACAGTAGACAATCAAACCGGGCTGGTAACCATCAATGAAACGGAGGCAGAACAGGCGATTGCCTGGAAAGACGGCATGTTCCGGTTTTCCAGCAGTAATATGGCCATGGTGCTGCGCCAGGTATCCAGGTGGTATGACATAGAGGTCGTTTATCAGGGTAAAGTACCACAAGGCCATATCACCGGTAAGGTTCCACGTAGTATGAAGCTTTCGGGAGTGCTGCGCGTATTGGAACTCAGTGGTGTGCATTGCAAACTGGAAAAGAACAAGCTTATTATACTTCCTTAATATTTAATTCCACGGCCAGATATTCATTCACTTTTTAAAAGCAACCAATAACCATTTATTATTAACCAAAATGAAGTAACACTATGAAAAATGCGCCTTAAGTAAGCGTAAAAGATAACTCATAAAAAACCAGGAGCGCTTGGAACCGCCCCTGGCATAAATGTCTGGGTTATCGCAAAACAAATATCCGACTAAAGATTATTGATTTCTCCACCCAAACACTGCAAATCTATGCAATTGGATCGTTATGTTAAAACCGTTCCTGTCATACGGTTTTTATTCACCAGACATCGCCGTACATGGCCATCAATAGCCCGTATAGGTTATTGTCCGAGTAACAAAGTTATCAGGGTTATGAAACTAACCACATTACTACTGACCGCATTTTGCGTAAATGCCTCTGCAAATGTATTTGCCCAGCATATTTCCATGTCTGTGAAAAATAAGTCACTGGAAAATGTATTTGGGCTTATCGAGCAAAAATCAGGCTACACCTTTATATACCGCGATGAATGGCTCACGGGCACTAAACCTGTAGACCTGAATATTAGCCGTGGCTCTATAGAGCAGGTCTTAAAAGCCTGTCTTAAAGAACAACCGCTCTCTTACGAAATAGTAGATAAAACGGTGATACTGACACGCAAACGGCCATCTGAAAACGAGATTGCGCCATTTACTGTAGCTGAGATTACCGGAAGGATTACAGATGAAAAAGGAGCTCCGCTGTCTTATGTAAGCATTGCTATTAAAGGTACACAAAGAGGTACCTATACGGACGAGAACGGTGCGTTTAAACTGGATGCCAAAGCAGATGATGTGCTGGTGATTTCACTAATGGGCTTTACGCCCCGGGAAATAGCTGTAGGCCAGCAAGCCGTTATTAACGTAGTACTGGTACCTGCAGTCAGCGATCTGAACCAGGTGGTAGTAGTAGGTTACGGTACACAGAAAAAAGTAAATGTAACCGGAGCCGTAGCCGCAGTAAAAGGAAGTGAAATTGCCAAATCGCCAGTTGCCAATGTAAGCAATGCCCTGGCAGGCAGGCTGCCTGGTATAAGAGCAGTGCAAAGAAGTGGGGAACCGGGTAAGGATGGCGCCGCTATTGATATCAGGGGATTAGGTACGGCACTTATTATTGTGGATGGGGTACCGTCTACCTTTGAACAGCTGGACCCTTCAGAAATAGAAAGCATTTCTATCCTGAAGGATGCCTCTGCCGCAGTATATGGTGTACGTGCAGCTAATGGTGTGGTATTGGTGACTACCAGGCGAGGTACCGTATCCAAACCTAAAATCAGCTATAATACTTATATAGGTATCCAAAGCAATACCCGTTACCCCCGCTATGTAAATGCCGCTGAATTTGCAGAGCTGACAGATGAATCCCAGATCAATCAGGGCCTTGCACCGGTATATGGTGCTGAAAACATCAAAAAATACCGGGAAGGGCAAAAAGGATATGAAAGTACTGACTGGTATAATGCCGCTATCCGTAAAAACAGTCCACAACAATATCACAACCTGAACGTCAGTGGTGGTACAGAAGCTACCAAATACTTCTTCTCCCTGGGCTATTTAAACCAGGAAGGCATGTGGAAAAGCGGAGATACCCGGTTCAAGCGATACAATTTCCGCAGTAATATCAGCACAAAGATCAACAAACGGCTGACGGCCGAATTGAACCTGGGCGGACGGCTGGAAAACAGGCATTTCCCAGGTACAGAAGCAGGCGTTTTAATGGGGCAGATTCAACGCTCCTACCCTACCTACCCGATGTATGCCAATGATAATCCCGACTACCTGGCGGTAACAAACTTTAGTCAAAATGTACTGGCATCCATGAATAGTGACTATTCCGGCTACGAAACCAGTAATTACAGGAATCTGAGCGGTATTGCATCCCTTACTTATGAACTACCTTATGTAAAAGGATTAAGTGCTAAGGGGTTATTTTCCTACCAATCAGGTACCAATAATATAAAAAGGTGGGTAAAGAAATATGACTTATATAACTATAATGAGGCTACGAAAGCATATGAAGTAGGTTATACCGGCAATGATCCTTCCAACCTAAAACAGACCAATGAGCAGGCTGACAACAGCTTATTACAGTTTTCCCTGAATTACGAGGCCAGTTTTGCCAAAAAGCACAACGTAAAGGCGCTTTTGTTATTTGAGCGAAGCCAGATTAATGAAGGCAATTTTAATGCTTACCGGGAATTTACTTTGGACGGACTAGACCAGCTGTTTGCCGGATCCAGTACCAATAAAAACAACGACGGTAAGGCAAATGAATCTGCCTATATGGGTTATGTAGGCCGTGTAAACTATGATTACAAAAACAGGTATCTCCTGGAACTGGGATTCAGATATGATGGCTCTTACAAATTTGCACCGGATCATCGCTGGGGATTCTTCCCTACCGTATCCGCAGGCTGGAGAATAAGCGATGAGCCATTCTTCAGCAGCGCCGCCAATATGGTTAACAACCTTAAAATAAGAGGCTCCTGGGGTAAACTGGGAGATGATAATGGTGCCACCGCATTCCAGTATATCACGGGATATACTCTCCCACAAGGCGGAAATTACATTTTTGGCAATAACATTATCAACAGCCTTGCTCCTGGTGGTACGCCTAATCTGTTGCTGACCTGGTTTAACGCCACGACTACCAATATTGGTTTTGAAGCAGGTTTTCTGCAGGACATGTTTACTGTAGAATTTGACGTATTCTTCCGGAAACGTACCGGTTTGCTGGCAACCCGGCTGCTATCCTTGCCCGGAACCTATGGTGCTACTTTACCGCAGGAAAATCTGAACAGCGACCGCACCCAGGGTTTTGAACTATCTCTGGGATACAATAAAAGAATTGGTGATATCACCCTTAATGTATCTCCCAATTTAACTTGGACCAGAACCAAGTATGATTATATAGAGCGTGCTGGTGCAACGAATGCGGTAGACAACTGGAGAAATCTGGAGAATAATGGCAGATGGACCAACCTCTACAAGGGGTATAAAACTGCGGGACAATTCCAGAGCCAGGAAGAAATTGCCAGTTGGGCTATACAAGACAAAAAAGGTAATACCAGCCTAAAGCCGGGCGATATTAAATATGTGGACCTGAACAATGATGGTGTTATCGACAGCAACGACCAGACAATTATTGGACGGGGCACTACTCCTGAATTATTTTATGGTTTAAACCTCTCCGCATCCTGGAAAGGCTTTAGCCTGACAGTATTGCTGCAAGGTGCTGCTAATTATAACATTTTGCTGGATGCTGCGCTTAAAGATCCTTTCGTCAATGGTAGTACTACCTATGCTTTATTTACTGACCGCTGGCACAGAAAAGACATGTATGATCCGGAAAGTGAATGGGTACCCGGCAAATATCCTTCTACTATCGTAAACGGTTTGCAAAACAATAAGGAAGTTTCTGATTTCTGGATGAAGGATGCGGCTTATCTCCGTGTTAAAACACTGGAACTGGGATATAGCCTGCCTAAGCCAATACTTGCGAAAGTGGGTATTGAGCAGGTGCGTTTCTATTTTTCCGGACAAAACCTGTTCACTTTCGATAAACTGAAGTTTATGGATCCGGAAATGCCCAGTAATGATGATACCAATTTCGCAGGTAATGGCAAATACTATCCGCAGCAACGTGTACTTACACTTGGTCTTAATCTACAATTCTGATCCCCGGATATTTAGCTGTACATAAATAATATTTAATTATGAAAAGTATATATAAACATATCACCTGTCTCCTGTTCGCAGTCATTGTGACTTCATGTAACAAAGACTTTCTGGAAAGGAAACCACTGGATATTATTGCAGATGATGCTGCCTATGGCTCCTTGTCCGGTATTCAGGCGCTTACTGCCAATTTATATAATAACATGCCAACGGAAGACCTTGGCTTTTTTATGGATGGCAGTGAAGCATTATTTCCCAGCCAGGCTACGGATGAAGCCGTACGCTCCTATAGCTGGGGATATACATTGGACCCTATTTTAGAAGATGGATATTATATATGGTGGAAGTACGACCTAGTAAGAACCGTAAATGATTTTATTCAAAAAATACCGGCTGTAACCAGTATCAATGAGGAATTAAAAGCCAGGTTCCTCGCAGAAGCCCGGTTTGTGAGAGCATTCTACTATTTCTCCCTGGTAAAAAGATATGGCGGGATACCACTCATTACCAAAGTACAGCAATATAACGGCAGCAACCTGGAAGAGCTGAAGGTGCCCAGAAACAAAGAACAGGAAATCTATGATTTTGTAGCGAGCGAACTGGATGCCATCGTAGACCAATTACCAGAATCTTATGCTGCCAATGACCGGTATAGGGCTACCCGCTATGCTGTACTTGCACTCAAGTGCAGGGCTATGCTATATGCTGCATCAATAGCCAAGTATGGTACTGTTCAACTTGGGGGCCTGGTAGGTATTGCATCTCCCGCTGATGGATATTGGCAAAAAGCTTATGATGCTGCCAAAGCCATTATCACCTCCGGAAAGTTTCAATTATACAAAGAAAACCCGGATAAGACGGACAACTTCCAGCAACTTTTCCTGACTGCTGCCGATATGGACAAAAACAAGGAAGCTATTTTTGTAAAAACCTACAAGGCTCCTGACAAATCACATAGCTTTGATTTTTACAATGCACCACAAAGTTTCAAAGTAGACTATGGCTGTGTAACAAATCCTACTACAGAGCTGGCTGAAGAGTTTGAATATACAGACGGTACCAAAGGCACGCTTAAAATTAAGGATGCCAGTGGTAATCCCATTGTATACAGCAATCCTGCCGACCTGTTCAAAAACAAAGACCCACGGTTTAAAGCCAGCATCATGTATCCTTTTACCAGCTGGCAGGGCGGCATAGTAGAAATCAGAAGAGGAGTTATAGACAATGGCACCAAGTATACTTCTCCTAACCTCACAGATGTATATGGTACTGGTGCCAACAGCATTCCCAGAGTAGGCAAAGACGGCCCGTTACTGGCTGGTGATCCCACTAAAACAGGTTTCTATATCAAGAAATTCATGGATCCGGTGAACAGGGTAAACAGCCAGATGTCTACCACTCCCTGGATGATTTTCAGGTATGCTGAAGTATTACTGAACTATGCAGAAGCTGCCATAGAATTAGGCAAAACAGGAGATGCATTAACAGCTATCAATGAACTCCGGGAGCGGGCAGGTATAAAGGCTTTAACAAGTGTTACCCGCGACCAGGTACGTCATGAACGTAAGGTAGAACTGGCATTCGAAAATCACCGCTGGTGGGATATGTGCCGTTGGAGAATCGCCACAGATGTATTGAACAATACCCAGTTTCATGCATTATACCCCTGGCTGATGTGGGAAAATGGAAAAGCACCCGCTGCTATGAAGTATACTTTTGAGATTGTACCTGCACCTAAAAATACGCGCACCTTTCTTCCTAAACTGTATTATGTAAAAATACCACCGGATGAAATCAGCAAAAACAGCAACCTCGTACAGAACCCGGGTTATTAATGACATCAAAAAATTAAATCAATGAAACAACATATCATAAATACCTGTGTAGCTGTATTGCTGGGGAGTGCAGTACTGACAGGCTGTAAAAAAGATAACTATGAAGCCCCCAATGCCGGCTTATTTGGGAAGCTGGTGGATAAGACCACCAATGCTGCCGTACCTGTACAAACCCTTAATGGCGCTGTACTCAGATACTATCAGTTGCAATATGGCACGAATAACCCAAACCCGATTAATGCATCTGTGCATCATGATGGGACTTATGAAAATGCCATGCTCTTTTCCGGTAAATACAAAATCGTGGCAGAAGGCCCCTTTTATTATAATGACACTATCACCGTGGATGTGAATGGCCGTACCGAAAAGGATATTATGGTAAAACCATTCCTGCATGTTACCGCTACTACGGAAGTAACCGGCAACAGCGTAACTATTAAATATACAGTAAAACGGAATGATAATACTCAAAAGATAGCCCGGGTGGCAGCAGTGATTGGCACCACAGAAGGAGTAGATGTCAATAGTTACACCTTTAACGATGCCCGTGACGTGCAAGACGTGCCAGATGCTACTATTGAAGGTACTACCTACGAGAAGGTATTTACCGGTTTAAAACCCAATACCGTTTACTATCTCCGTGCAGCAAGCCGTACCAGCAATACAGGTAATCCAACGCTTTACTTTAATTATACACCTGTAATCAAAGTAAAGACGGGTAATTAACCGTAAAATCTACCCCAATTATATATATACGAAAACAAACAGGGGCTGAAAGCCAAAAGCCTACAGCCCCTGTTTTCTTTAAGCTGGCTGATAAAGCCGGCTTTTTTTTATCATTTGATAATCTGATGAATCTTACCGAAATTCGCTAACTGACGATTTGTAAATCTGGCTTTAACGCACTACTTATCTCATTAAAACTATAGAGCAGGCTATCTGACCCCAAATTTTCAATATCCCGGTTATTAATATCACCCTAAGCATTATAAATCTATACCTCATGTCTAAAATTGCAGATTTCTGGAAAAGGCTTATCAGCTCACCTGCTGTGGTTCCTCCCTCCTTTCAAATTCCTGCGGCCCGTATCACCGGTGTAACCGTAGATGAAACGCCCTTCATTGCCAATACTGCTTATTTTGAAATCAGGATAGCAGAACAATTCCTGAAAGACAAAAGGGAATACTGGAACGAATATAATCCGCTTACAGTAGTCTTAACAGAGTTCATCTATGACAAAAAACGTAATAATTTTCCTTTTGTAGTAGGCCCCAGTTTACTCAATGGTATTGGCCAACTGGATGGAGATGAAAGAATCCGTTATAAAAACACCCGTGTAGTAGGCCCCACTCCTTACATCGGTGATGAAGTATCCCTGTTTCTGGGGCTATTCCGGGTAAAAACCAAGGACTGGGCCAGGCAGGCATTGAGCCTGCTGGAAACAGTAGCCAAGGTTTTCGATAGCACCAAGCTAACCTCTTATCTCAACATATCTGGCCCATTGACCGATGGCATTGAAAGCTTTTTTGACATGGGCGACCAGATGCAATTCCGCCTGGGGCAACGTAATTCATTTGCCGACCCAGCTACCAATACCTCCAATAATTTTGCTCCAGGTTATTATGTGATCATCCGTGCTGATCAAAAGAAAATTGATCCCGGCAAATTCTGGGTAAAGGAAGAACAGCTCCATTACGGGGATGATGCGGCCAGCATCAAGCCCTATATTGATTATGATTACCTCCTTTATAAAATTGTAAAAACTACGGTCAGGAATGACTATACTACTTTTAGTTTTCATACACTTTTTGAAGAGGTGCAAACCAATGTATGGCAAGACAACCTGACCAAGGCAAATGAAATTTTTCAGTCCGTTATACTCGCTATACGCCGGTGTGCAGACCTGACTCCTCCTCAAATCAAGCAACTGACCGTATTCTACGCCACTCAGTTTGATGAAGAACAAAAAACTTTTAACGCCACCAAAACGCCTGTACCGAAATCAATTGGAGAAGAAGATACCGGTGCTGGCAACTTACCCACTATGGGTACCGGCACCCGGGGAGGATCTACTATTACGCCACCACCACAGCCTTCAGGAGAGGTTAAGAGAGGACCCAAAATTGATGATGCACTCATTGCAAGGGCATTGCAATCACCTGAATATAATGACCCGTTGGTATTAGATATGGATGAAAACAAAGTAGCCCCGCTTCATGCATTAAAACCAGCGGAGCCTAAAAGGCGTATCAGCTTCTGATAACAGGACGAGGCTAACTAAAATCATTAAGATATTACATTCACCTGGAGGAATGTTCCAGCTTATCTAGCCGGCTGGTTACTTCCTCCAGTTTTTTATTCAGTTCAATAATATAAAGCGTTTGCTCTTCTATTTTTTGTAATAATCTGGCATTGATTTCTCCCAGCTCCAAGCCTTCTTTCCTCACCTCTGCCGTCGTTGGGATACCCGGAAGATGTTTGTTTGTAGTAATAAACTGTTCAAGCTCCTTTAGAGTGGGCAGCTTATAATCTTCAGCAAACACAAAATCAGCCCACCAATCCACTGAAGTCACCTTTACCTTACGACCTCCTATCATTCCTTCTACTGCCAGTTTATATCCACCAGGATTAGTAGTACCAATTCCTACATTTCCAAAATTAGTCACATACCATACACTCTCAATACCAGGGCTGCTCAATGCAAAACCAGATCCTCTTATGGCATCCATTCTCCAGATACCATTAAGCGTAGTAAAAGCAACCCCTGCCCTTGCAGTAGGATCATCCTGGTTATTCTGCACTTTCAGATAGGTATTTCCAATGATATCCTTTCTTACATGAAAAACCTCTGTAGGGTTTGTAAGGCCGATCCCAACGTATCCATTGTTTAAGATCCTCATCCGCTCCCGCCAGGCTGCTCCATCATTCACCCAGGTGGCAAGCCCAGGTACAGTGCCACTGGTAAGCTGGAAATTGCCTCCCTTGTCACCACTGTTAACAATGCGGATACCGGTCATGGGAACATCAGCGCCATCTTTGACAATCAGTAACCCGTTTTGTCCTTTCATTAATCCATTGATCCAGAAATTAGCAGACTGCGCCGTTCCATTCTGATTTTGGATGTAATCATTTGTTATTTGTGCTGCGGCTCCTGTAGATAACAATACAAGTAAGGCTGATAATAGGGCATTGTTTTTCATGACTTTTTATTTATAATAATGGGTTAAACAGGTCGCAAACATTTTCCGGAGACACCTACAATACCAGCTTTAGCAGTCCATGAGAAGTAGCGGCCCATACCGTATTCTTCTTATCGTAACTCAGCCATTCAATAGTATCTTTGCCAGTACGGCCAGACCTTTGCCAGGTGGCTCCACCATCTTTCGTTTCGTAGATGGCATTTCCAACATTGATAAAACCATGTGTATTACTGACCATGACAATGTTCCGGGAAAAATAATAAACCTCAGTGGAAGTTGCAGCCGGTCCAGGAATCTGTATCTTATCCCAGGTAGTTCCTCCATTTACCGTACGGTAAATAAGATTAGAATTTGTTACAATCCATCCATTATTCTTATCTGCAAAAGTAACATCAAACAATACTACACCGGTGGGAGCTGTTAACTGATTATTCCAGGTTTTTCCACGATCAGTTGTGGCAAATAGCTTACCGCTTTCTGTCCCTACCCATCCTTTCTCTACATCGGTAAAATATACCGTACTGGCGTTATCTTCCAAATTAAATGTGTAGGTATTCCAAACGTGGGTGGAAATCATATGCAATGCTCCACCCCGCTCCAATATATACCGGGTGGTATCCATATACTGCACATCCTGAATAAAATTAGTATAACGGAATTGCAGCAGGTTTGTGCCGGCAGCGCCATTAGCGGCAAAATCCATCTTTAAATAATAGGGCTCATACAGCGCACGGATGTTTCCAGGTATATATCTCGCGTATACAATAGCAGTTGCACCATCCTTTAGATACATTTTAGACCATGCTGTAACACTATATACAGAAAATTTACCTTCGTCCGGCAACCATGTTTTACCACCATCAAAAGTAGCCTTTAAGCCTGCGGATGGATGAAATTGTGTATTTACCACATATCCGGTATCCGCATTCCAGAATAAGACCTGATTACCGCTGACTGCATTCTTGCTATCATCCAGCCATGTCCATTTACCAAGGGTATCCAGGCCACCGTCTGCCGGTTCTATAGGAGGATTCACAACAGGTGGTTCAGGGTCAGGTGTTACCGGTTGCTCATTTCCTCCTTTTGAACAAGCCGCCAGACAACAGTAAACAAATAATAGCAGCAACAGTCTTTTAATATACATGCATTTTGATTTTGGGTTGTTATGTAATGTAGCTTTAAAGCAGCAGGTTATTTCAGGGATTGGTTAACAATTCTCCGCAAAGATATAATGTTCCGGATATTATCAAAATACCTACTTCTAATGATTTTTGTAACCTGGAGGGTAACACCCAATTATGCACTTTCGTATGCTATTTACCGGTAGAAGGACCCCCAACATAGGATACTCAGATCTCTTTTACAACCGGTACTGCTTAGGGGATACACCATATTTTTTTTTAAACAACCGGGAAAAATAATACAGGGATTCAAATCCGGTTTGATAAGCTATTTCACTGATTGTGAGTGTTGTATTGGTTAATAATTCTGCAGATTTTTTTAACCTCAGATAAAGGTGATATTGGTTGGGCGACTTTCCTACTAATCGTTTAAAGGAGCTTCTGAATTTGGAATAACTAACAGGAAATTCAGCGATTAACGTTTCCATATGAACTTGCCTGTCCAGTGCAGTTTGCAGCTTAAACATCACTTTACTTACCCATACCGATTCAGGATCGCTGTTCAGTTTTTCATGAATGCTGGTAGTATTCAATATCCCCAGTATCTGCAAGGTAATACCTGATACGATCTGTTGATAACCAATCTGGCTTTCCGAAATAGTTTTTAACAGTTGTACAAAAGCTGATAACAGTTCCTTATTAAAACCAGTATCTACAAATGGATGTCCAGCACTGAAAAACCGGTTCATTATTTTCTCAGGATATGGCCCTTTAAATCCCACCCAATATTCCTCCCAGCCAAATTTTGGGTCTGGTTTATACCGGTGCCATATACCAGGAAACAGGATAAAACAACTCCCCTCATTGATGATCTTCGGGGCAGTTTCGGCTGATTCAAAAATACCCTGTCCGCTAGTGATGAATACAATATAATACCCATCCAGTATGCGTCCCTTATTCCAGGAAAATGAGTGGTCCTGGGGATGCCGTTTTTTGTCCGGATACTGATCATTTTTGTTCGTTTTATTATACCCCGCAGTAGTAACATAAAAATCCCATGCCTCTTCTTGCGGGCTTATATGCAGGTATTTATGGTAATTCTCCATGGGCCTTCCTACGGTTTTCAACCATCAAAATATATCAAAAAGTGCAAACATTTACCTGTTTTGCCTATTTTATAATTTGGCGATCCCCCTTAATTTGTACTATTATTCCTCCACTATTAAAGCTTAGGTCATGAATTCCACATTAAATAAAGAACAGCTTTCTTTCTACAATGAAAACGGGTTTGTTGTCATTGAGGATTTTTTAAATGCGGAAGAGCTGGAAGTCTGGCGTACTGCTGTGACCAATGCGGTAAGAGAGCGGAACGGGCTAAAAATGCCCGGTAAGCAAATAATGGCGGGGGAGGAAGATGGTATAAATAAAGATGCCGCTTACTTTAATAATGTCTTTGACCAATTGCTGAATTTGTGGCAAACCAGTGATGAAGTAAGACAATTGATGCAGGATAAGCGTATAGGTAAAATGGCAGCTGAGCTCGCCGATGTAGACGGTATCCGGATCTGGCATGACCAGGCGCTTATTAAAAGACCGTGGGCCAACCCTACCTCCTGGCATCTTGATACTCCTTTCTGGTCATTTTCAGACCGCAGGGCATTGTCTATCTGGGTGGCGTTGGATGATGCCACATTGGAAAACGGCTGTTTATTCTTTATCCCCGGTTCACACCATACTACCACCTTTGAAAACTTTGGCATAGGCAAAAACATGGGGGGCATCTTTGATGTATATCCACAATTCAGCAAGTCCAGGTCGTATGCAGCCCCTATGAAGGCAGGGAGCTGTTCGTTCCATAACGGACTTACCATACACGGCGCTCACGCAAACATGACACCTGGTTTTCGTCGTGCCATGACCTGTGCTTACATGCCGGATGGGAACAGCTACAACGGCATCCCAAATATCCTTCCGGACGATTATTTAAAAGGATTGAGTGTGGGTGATCCACTCAATAATGAAGCTCAAAACCCACTAATTTACCGCCGTTAATGAATCGACCGCTATGAAATCTACATTTATCCTGATCCTGTTGTGCTTATTTCAAACGACGGTATGGGCAGCAGCCAATGAATATGGAAAAGCTAAAGGAATAATACATAATGCTAACGACAAAACAATCCGCATTACCGTACCTGACCAGCGGCTTTCTCTTTTCATTGATTATTCCCATGGATGCCGTATAACACAATTGACAATAAAAAATAAGAATACCCTATCTCCATCTGGCATCTACACAGGAATACGGACAGATGAAGCACTGTTCCATTCATACAGTCAAACCCAGCCCATTCACATTACAACAACCCCGAATGGCATCAAACTGAAGGGTATCACCTATGGCGATAACAGCAATAGCGTGAACGAATCCTGGTACTTTGAACTGGCAGGTGATAAAATACAGTGGGTAATCGACCGGGAATATAACAATACCACCACCCTCCAGGAAATGGCATTGCCAGAATGGAACTTCCAGACACTCTCTACCTGGAAGGGGGGCATCCTGGATAATGGCGGAATGGTATGGTGTAAATACCTGTCAAAACCGCATGACACCTACGGTGTACATACAGGCGGTGTTACATTCTGGAATGCAGCCTCCAGTGATGCATTACGCATTGCGGTAAATGCTGGTGACAATCATGCAGTAGCCACCAAATACTCTCACTCCGGACAACACGCATTTACGTGTACCCATTTTGTAACTGAAAAGGCATTAGGTCAACGCTACCACCTCAGCAGGTTTGTTTCCCAGCGATCCGATGTGTTTGCCCCATGCCGTGTCAAAAAAGGTAACATCCGGGTTAATATCGAATTACAGTATATAGATTATTCCAAAGCATACACCAGGGGTACTCTACCAGGTATTGATGCCATAGCGGTGCGTGAATTGATGAATACCACCGGGCGCTATGGGGTGGTAGATAACAACATTGTTGGTGCCAACGGATGGATCACCAACTGGAAGTGCCTGCATGAACCATTCTTTGCACAAATTGGAATGGCATTGAATGATAAGCATTATACACAAAATCTGTCTGCTACACTTGACCAGGAACGGGATATGGCTATGCAGGAAGACGGTCGCGTGCTTTCCCGTTGGCATAATGCGCCAGGTGATGAGATACCAGGTACTTTTAACCCTGCAACAGGGTATTACGAAGCAATGTGGGGCTATACGATTGATTCACAAACAGGGTATGTGATCAATACTGCCGAACAATTTGATTTAACAGGAGATATCAGGTGGTTACACACACATAAAAAAAGCTGCGAAAAAGCGCTCGATTGGCTGATCAAACGGGATAGCAACAATAACGGGATTTTCGAAATGATGAACAACAACATATCCGAACAGAAAGCAAGCGACTGGCTGGATATTGTATGGGCAGGATTTGAAAACGCATTTGTAAACGCACAACTATATGAGGCATTAAGCCACTGGGCCAACTGTGAACTGATTTTAGGGGATCAGCCAAAAAGTGCTTATTACGCTGCTATTGCCGCACGGCTTAAAACTGCTTTTAATAAGCCCGTGGAAGAAGGTGGCTTCTGGTCATCGGATAAAAAACAATACGTATACTGGCGGGATAATGATGGTTCCGTACATGGCGACAATCTGGTTACGCCTGTAAACTTTGCGGCCATTACTTTCGGGCTCTGTGACAACAAACAACGTATTGCTATGATACTGGACCAGATTGAAGAACGTGCTAATGCGGAATCTCTTTTTCACTGGCCGCTCTGTTTCGATTCATTCAAAAGAGCAGAAGTACACGACAACAACTGGCCCTTTCCCCGATATGAAAACGGAGACATTTTCCCTACCTGGGGATATCTCGGTATCAGGTGTTATGCAAATTACGATAAGCAGATCGCCCTTAAGTATATCAATAACATCCTCGACCAATATAATAAAGATGGCTTATCCTCTCAGCGGTACAGCAGAAAAACCCAATCGGGGCTTGGAGAAGATATTCTGGCGGGCATCAGCACTACCATTACAGCACTCTACCGGGATATCTATGGTATCAGACCCAAGTGGAACAGAATGGGTATCGAACCCAATATGATTTCTTCCTTAAATGGTACCCGTTTCTCTTATACACTCCGGGATACGGTGTATCAGTTAACATTAAGTGTGGATGATTATCAGATCAGCACAACTGGCTTTTCAATAAGAAGTAAATACGCCTTCGGGGTCAATAAGGCAGGTAAAAGCCTGATCTATTATCCTGATAATAAAGAAATCATACAGCTGGCAATTGATGCTGCATCGAACAGGCCCATTAAGATAGCAATTAACAACTGGGAGGCAGACCACTATTCCTGGAAGATTACTTCAACAGATAGCTACAAATTTAATATTACAGGACTGATACCAGGTACACAGTACCGCTTATCCGTTAACAACAGGCAGCAGCCACTGCTGACGGTCCAGACAGACGGCACGTTATCATTCAGGCATACTATCAGTAGTCCTGCAACATTTAACCTGCAAAAGTCTGGTGAAACAAATTTACAGATTCCGGCCATTGACAGCCTATCTCCTTATCAACCCATTCATGGAGGTAGTATCACCGCTCAGAAAGTTATCTCCTCCCCCGACCCATTAGTATCTTATGTATGGCATCAACCTGGTGGGGAACTACAAGTTTATCATCTTACCCCTACCAATTTCGAATTAAGTCATCCCGGCAACTTTGAAAATACCGGATCAGCATTAACGGATACATGTAATATCCTGGTAAAAGGTACAGGCAGTATCCGGTTTGATTTTGGAACGGAAAGCGCTGCCTGGATGGAGTTTGAAAGCCCTGACCTTAGCGGAGAGATCACCGCAGGTATCAGTGAATACAATCAACCCGCTGTATTTAATGCAGGTCCTCAATCGCCCGTTAAAACGGCTGTTCCGGTGAAGCATGGGAATGTATACAGGCTGGAACTGAATAAGGAATTATACGAAGGCGTCCGCTTTGGATGGATCAACATATCAAAATTTGATAAGCCCTGGCACATTACTAATGTGCGCCTTGTGTGTCAAACCAAACCGGTCAACTATGCCGGGGCATTTGAATGTTCAGATACGTTGTTAAACAGAATGTGGTATACAGGGGCCTATGCAGTAAAACTTAACCTGCTGAAAGACTATATCGGAGCCATATTAATAGACCGGGGCGACAGGCACTCCTGGACAGGCGATTCCCATATCTCTCAGGGGGTAAGTATGGCTGTTTTTTCCAACTATGACATGATAAAGCATAATCTGACAAGGACCGCCCCGGATAATAATGCTATTGAAAGTTATTCTCTCTATTGGGTACTTAGTTTGCTGGATTATTTTTATTATTCCGGTGATAAGGATTTTCTCCAATCCTGCTTGCCGGTTATCCAACGAAAAATAAATCATGCCGACAGCGCATTGACACATGATACCAATCTGGGCTTCTATGGCTGGGATGAACGTTTGGGAGCCGGGTTTGAAAACCCCAATTGCCGGGAAAGTAAATTTGCTTTCAAAATGTTGTTTATCCAGACCTGCCTGAGGTTATCAAAGGCAATGCCTGAGGTGAATGCGCAGGAACAACAAATGACGTATGAAAGATTGGCAATACAGCAACTGGACAAAATCAGAAAAGATTCAAACTGGACAGATGAGTTGGGCATTCATTCGGCAGCTGATGCCATAAACGGAAATTTTTTATCCGAAAGGGAAACAGGAATGCTCCTGCAAAAGCATTATCTTGACCCGGTAAATACCGTTTCATTTTCACCGTTTAATCAATACTTTATCATCAAGGCGATGGCAGCAGCGGGAATACACCGGGAAGCACTTTCAACTATTGATAAAAGCTGGGGAGGACAACTCCGGCTGGGTGCCACTACTTTCTGGGAATGTTTTCGCCCTGAATGGGAAAACTTTCTTAAACCCAATGACCCCGTACCAAACGGGCAACATGGTTACACCAGCCTTTGCCATCCCTGGAGCAGTGGTATTACTAAATGGTTGTCGGAAGAAATACTGGGTATTAAACCCTCCTCCCCGGGGTTCAAAACTTACCAGATCATCCCTCATCTCAACGATAATCTGACCCGGGTAAAAGGTAAAATGCCAACACCCCTCGGAGATATCTCATTTGAACTTGATACTGAAAAAGGAATCGGCCAGCTAATATCACCACCAGGCAGTGAAGGACACCTGGCAATACCCAAAACAGGTAAAGCGATTAGCCGTATTACGATCAACAACAAGGTAGTATGGGATCACGGGAGGCCAACTACCATTGCAACAAAAGCAGTGGAAGAAGATAAGGAATTCGTGCACCTGAAGCAACTGACACCGGGTACTCATCACCTGGTCATCGATTATGTAGCGAAAGAACATAAAATCCCTATCAAGCCGGTATCCACCAGACAATACACAATTACCTTAACGAAAACAGATAGCGTTACCAAAGCCAGCTGGAAAGGAAGGTATGGTAAAGATGGATATGTGCTGTTTGACACTGGTGATAACCAAATAAAATTACCTGACTACATTACTGAGGTATCCTGGAAGAAGAAGGCCCTGGGTAGTCCAAGACTCGATAAACCCGTATCCCGGACAGGCGCCCCCACTAATCCGGGGACATTAGCCACACAGAACCCTGCGGCTTGCATGCAAACATTCTATGTAGATATTACAGCAGCCACAGCACGGGATTATACTTTTACCATCCGGGCAGCCGAAAAAGCCAATAACAGCACAAGGTTCGTTATTGATATTTTTGATGCCCAAACTAAAAACCTGATTCATCCAACGGTACTGGTGGATACATTTTCAGCGGGCAGTTACTATACCTTTACTGCTAAACAATCTGTACGGATAAGGATAAGCCATCTTCAGGGGGATGATGCAGCTATTAGCGGTATCTTCTTTCAATAAAATACCAAACATAAGATCCCTATTTCATGAGAGCAATTGTATACAGAAAATATGGCTCACCGGAAGTTGCGCAGTTGGAAGAGATCGCTCCTCCGGTTCCCCAGGACCATGAGGTACTTATAAAGGTACATGCTACTACCGTGAACCGGACCGACTGTGGCTTCAGAAGTGCAGAGTATTTTATCGTCCGTTTTTTCAGTGGCTTATTCAGGCCCAAAAACAAAGTATTGGGAAATGAATTTGCCGGTGAAATTGAGAAGGTTGGTAAAGATGTGACCTTATTTGCTCCCGGCGATAAGGTATTTGGTTATAATGACACCAGGTTTGGCGCACATGCAGAATATATGGTGATGGCAGCGCAGGGTGCCATTACAACGATGCCTGACAATATCACTTATGAAGAAGCTGCGCCTGTCACCGAGGGTGCACACTATGCTTTATGTGATATAAGAGCTGCTAAAATAAAGTCTGGTCAGCAGGTCTTAATCAATGGTGCCACCGGCGCTATTGGATCAGCCGCAGTACAGCTTGTAAAACATTTAGGTGCCGAAGTTACTGCCGTATGTGATACCCCCAATATAGCACTCGTAAAATCACTGGGCGCTGATGAAGTCATTGATTATACACAACAGGACTTTACCCAGCTACCCCAATCATTTGATGTTGTATTTGATGCGGTTGGCAAAAGCTCATTTGGAAAATGCAAACCCCTGCTGAAGAAAAATGGCATTTACATGTCGACCGAACTCGGCTATATGTCCCAAAATCCATTCCTGGCACTCATTACGCCCTTATTAGGTGGTAAAAGAGTGTTGTTCCCCATTCCAACAATCAGTAAGGAAGATGTTGTTTTCCTGAAAGAACTGGTTGTTACCGGTAAGTATAAACCAGTCATTGACAGGTATTATGCATTAGAAGAAATCGTTGCCGCATATAAGTATGTAGAAGCCGGTAAAAAAACCGGAAATGTCGTCATCACACTGAGAAAATAAATGAGGCAGCCTGCCGAAACAGGTATATCTATCCAACTACCTTTATGTTCGCGCTGCCGAATTTTCACATTTTTTTTGCATTTGCTTTTAATATTTCTTACTAATTTGGGTACCGTTCAGGACATCTGGTTCCTATTTTCATCGCTGTATGGAAAAGTAAATAGGCATTATTTCATCAAGAATATAATTATTATTTATTAATCTTAAATTAGCAATGTCAGTAAGTAACGACCACTATCGGCAACGGATTTCATGGTATCCGTATTCTCTTCTTTGTTCTTTATTCCTACTCATTTTATTCAGCAAGCAAGGCATCGCGCAGGTAAGCAGCCGTTCAGGGCCCCCCTTTACAGCAAGGCTGATGAACATAGAAGCAGCAGCCAATAGTACGTTTACTTATAATACCCAGCTTCGTAATAAAGCTACCACTCCCCGTATTTTCCAACTCTCCGCAGAGGTGCCGGCCGGCTGGAATCTTTCCTTCAAAGTGGAAGGAGCGCAGGTAACTTCGATCAACATTGATTCCGGAAGAACCCAGGATATCACGGTAGAAATTATTCCAGCCCTGGAAGTAAGGCCGGGTAAATACGCTATTCCTGTCCTGGCGCTGGCGGGAACCGACTCTTCCAGATTAAACCTGGAGGCAGTTGTTAAAGGTACTTACGGGGTTTCGCTGACAACTCCCAGCGGCAGGCTCAGCGATGATGTAACGGAAGGAAGCCGGAAAGAAATTCAGCTGCTGATAAAAAATACAGGCACCATTCCTCTCGACAAACTGGATCTTTCGGCTCAAGCTCCTCCTCAGTGGGAAGCTACGTTTGCTCCCTCCACCGTTGAGCGGCTGGAGCCGGGTAAAGAAACGGAGATTACAGCCACCCTGCACGTGCCGAATAAAACCATTGCGGGTGATTATGTCACTACCTTCTCTGTTAAAAACACCAATGCTACCTCCAACGCTGTTTTCCGTATGACGGTCAAAACATCCGTCCTTACAGGATGGCTGGGCATACTCGTAATATTACTGGCATTAGGAGCCGTGTATTACCTGATCCGTAAATATGGAAGAAGATAGTAAAACTATGGAACAACCAATTATTGAGATAAACGGGCTGAGTAAATACTACGGCTCACTGAAGGCTGTGGACGATCTCCATCTGTCTATTGGAAAAGGAGAAATATTTGGGTTGCTTGGTCCCAATGGTGCAGGAAAATCAACGACTATATTAATGCTGCTTGGCCTGACGGAGCCGTCAGCCGGAGAAGCACGTATCTGTGGACTTAATCCCGCCCGAAATCCGATTCCCATCAAGCGCAAGGTGGGCTATATGCCCGACAATGTAGGGTTCTACCACGAACTGACTGCACTGGAAAATCTTGTATACATAGGACGGTTGAACGGTATTCCGGAAACGGAAATCAGACAACTTGCTCGTGACATGCTGATAGAAGTAGGATTGGAAGCTGCGATGGACCAAAAAGCCGGAACATTTTCCCGCGGGATGAAACAACGCCTGGGGCTCGCAGATGTCCTGATCAAACAGCCTGAAGTAATTATCCTGGATGAACCTACACTGGGTATTGACCCGGCCGGTGTCAGGGACTTCCTGGAACTGATCCGCCAGCTGAGCCAGCGTCAGGGGATCACCATACTATTATCTTCTCATCATCTGCACCAGGTACAACAAGTCTGCAATCGTGTCGGCATCTTTGTGGCCGGCCGTTTACTGGCAGAAGGCAACATAGCAACACTGGCGGGCAATCTGTTCCAAACAGCGCCATACGTGGTAGCGGTAACATTGAAATCAGATGTGGGCCAACGCGAAACACTGGAAAACGAACTTATGCGGTTACCTGCCGTTAAAAAGGTAACGGTTGCCGCCAATACAGTGGAAATTTCAGGCGGGGAGGATATTACGCCCGACATTGTCAGGTTCTTTGTAGGAAAAGGTTTTGACGTGATGGGGGTGCAACAGAAAACCTATGGTCTGGATGAGATATACCAGCGATATTTTGAAACTAATTTAAAGGAAAACATATCCAATGAAAAGTCAAGTGGTCTTTTTCAACGGTCTTTTTTCGGCAGATTCAAAAAGCATTAAACAGGAAGATCAAAATGCTGCCGGTCCGTTTTTCGTAATGGTACGTAAAGAAGTAGCCGATCAGGTGCATAGCTGGCGCTTTATCATTCTGGCAGGGCTTATACTGTTTACCTTCCTTGGATCCATGTATGTGTCCCTATCAAATATCAGCAATGCGGTTTCAAATACAAACGATCCTGACCGGTTGTTTTTATACCTGAAATTGCTGACTACCACTGACGGCTCCCTGCCTCCATTTCATGTATTTATTGGTTTTCTGGGGCCATTGCTCGGCATTAGTCTTGGTTTTGATGCAATTAATTCCGAGCAGTCCAATGGTACACTGATCCGGCTGATGGCGCAGCCTGTTTACCGCGATGCTATTATTAATGCCAAATTTGTAGCCTCCCTGGTTGTTATCAGTACACTTTTTTTATCCCTTAATTTGTTGATGATTGGGGGTGGACTGATTATAACAGGCGTAGAGATAGCACCGTCCGAGCTGATACGTATCCTCTGTTTTGTGATGCTGAGCATTATTTATGTAGCGTTCTGGCTCAACCTTTCCATCCTTTTATCAGTAAAGTTCCGGCAAACTGCCACATCTGCATTGACCGCTATTGCTATCTGGTTATTTTTCACTGTTTTCTATCAGATACTGCTGAATATTCTTATAAAAGCATTCCTACCCAATCCCAATACACTCACGCAGGATCAGTTAATTTCCTATAACGAAATCATCCTGACTTTTCTACGTTTTGTACCAAGCCAGTTGTACACAGATGCCACCACTACCCTGCTGATGCCTTCCATCCGCAGCCTGGGCCCGCTTACCATGGAGCAAATGGCAGGTGCCATTCCATCACCATTGTCCCTGCGGGAAAGCCTGCTGGTAGTATGGCCTCAGGTAAGTGGCCTTATTGCGGCAACAGTAGTATGCTTTGCCCTTTCCTATTATCTCTTTATGCGAAGGGAAATAAGAACCTGATCATTCGATGAGAATAGCTATTCATATTTGCAGAGATTTGCCTAAATTGAAGCCTTATAAAAAGATAGGATGCGTCACTTACTTCACCTGTGCCTGATATTTACTTTTTGTTTGCCTGCAGCGGCGCAAAAATCAGGTAATGAATTACACTTTACCAGCAGCCAGCAGCAAATGATCACGGTATATAAAGGAACCATTTTCGTCAATGGTAATAAAGCCTTTATTTTCCCTAAAGACATCATTAATTACAAGAGCAGGCGTAACCGCTTGATAGAAGATGGGCGTACAGTATTTCTTTTCCTGGAGGTAGACGGCAGCCCGAATAAAAACAGGCTGATGGTATTCAATATTGATCATTCCCTGGCAGATTCCCTATTGAATACCGTCAGCTCGGATGTGAAAGACTGGGATCAGGATGGCAACCTCGAATTTGGAGGCAGCGATCTCGTTAAAGTCCACTCCTCACCAGATTCCATATACTATACTCCTGCAAGATTCTATGAAATTAAAAAAGGTAAGATTACACTTGATGCAGCACTAACAGAAAAAACGGAAAAGAAGTTAAATGGTACTTATCTTCCTGACCCATTCGAGGCAAATGGACAGCCCAAAGTAATTCCGAGGTCCAAGAAACGTCCCTGACAGCTACCTGCGCTTTTCATCGCCGGGATGATGCTTAATCATCCAATCCCTTGCCGTCAAGTATTTTCTCTGTGTACTTTTCAACCCTTGACTCCCGGGTCTTGGATTGTTTAGCTCCGGCAAAGTAAAGCAGGTATCCTCTTTGTCGTCCAGGCGTTAGTGCATGAAACGCCTTTTTCAATGCAGGAAGCTTATCTAATCTATTCTGAAATTCTTCAGGAACGGCAAATTCAGATGCCGCTTTAAATTTCACCTTCAAACCAGCTTTTTCTACTTCAATAGCTTCATAAACATAGGCTTTTAGAATGGCTTTCGCCTCAACAATCTCCTTTACATTCGTGAACCTCATCTGACGTGTAGCCTGCGTATGCTTTGACTGTTGGACCAACATTCCATGAGCGTCATTCAGCAAAGCACCTTTAAAGAATAGCACCGCACAATACTCCTTAAATACATGTATTAAAACGATATTGCTATCCTGAAATGTGTAGCAGGGAGTGCCCCATTTCAATTCTTCTGTCAGCATACAGTCAAGTATGATCTTTCTTAATTGCGCTAGTTCTCTCCGCCACTTTTCAACTTTAACGAAGTAAAAATCAACTTTGGGATTCATATGGTCCGCATTTATTAATGAGCTAAAACAACTTTTCTGTCAGCAGGTCTGAAATACCAGGATGTTATGGTTAAGACCAGCAATAGTAGCGGTGGGGCAATTTCGCTCATGGAATTACCCGATGCAATATGTGAAAATATAGCTCCGGACATCGCAAAAAAGAATCCACCATAAGTCCATTCTTTCAATAAAGGGTATTTTGGAATAAGCACTGCCACCACTCCCAGTATTTTCCAGATACCTATTATCGTTAAAAAATATAAGGGATAGCCCAGTTGTCTAATAGTGTTGGCATCTTTTTCCACTTTAAGCAACTGTACCAATCCGGTTGAAAACATACCCAATGCGAGCCAGAGCGTAGCAATCCAATAGATAATTTTATTTCTCTTTGTCATAACAAGTTATTTTAATTTGCTTACGGTACTTTCCAGTCTGTTATGTGCCATATTGATGCCTTGCGCAAAAGGCATCTGCAATATCTGGTCTCTGATCGCTACAGATTTGTATACTACATGCATGGTAAGTTTACTCGTATCTTCTGTAAGTGGCTCAAACTCTAAAAATTCCAGCTGAACACCAAAAGGGGTATTTTCCATTTCAAAGGTCCGCGTGATTCTCTGATTAAGGATAAATTCGTGTATAACCCCATTAAACCCATGCTTGTTTCCTTTAGGATCAGTTGTCTCAAACTGATAACCACCATGCCTTTCATTCCTGAGTTGCAGCACTTTCGTTCCCATCCACTGCTCCACTATTTCGGGTACTACATATGCCTTGAAAAGCAAATCCAGTGGCAGGTCAAATTCCCGTGTTATCACTAATTCCTGTTTGCCGTCTTCGGCATTGATTTTGGTTTTTTGTTCCATAATGTGCTATTTATTTGATTTATATTTTTTCATGATGGTTTCTAATTTATTGAACCTGTCATCCCATAATTGACGGAATGGTTCAATAAAATCGGCTATCTCTTTCATCTTTATGGCATTAATGTGATAATATATTTCCCGTCCGTTTTGTTCCTGTTTAAGTATTTCACATTCCGTAAGAATCTGTATATGCTTGGAAATGGTTTGCCTCGACGAGTCAAAATTCCCCGCTATCGCCGTGGGCGTCATCGCCTGAAGGGCTACCAAAGTAATGATCATCCTTCTGGTTGGATCAGCTATCGCTTGAAATACATCTCTTCTTAATTCCATTATGCAGCTATTTGACTGCAAATATACGCGCAGCCATTTAACTGCACAAATTTATTTTTACAGCGCAGTGAAAAAAGAAACACGATACATTGTTTTTCTCTGGAACAGGCAGCCTTTCCCCTTCTCAAATTTTCCCGATTGCGTAAACTTTTCCCTTTTCGTCGCCGGAACTTTGAGATAATTATAATCAACCAATCTAATGACGAGAATGCTATTATTCCTGCTTGCCTCCCTCTGTACGGCAGCAGTATATGCACAAAGCGGTACTATCTATGGTACAGTTACCACCAGCGATGGCCACCCGGCTATTAATGTTACTATTAGTGTTGAACGCACCAGGTTGGGGAGTATCAGTGACGAAAACGGAGTATATGCCATCAAAAATATAAAACCTGGCAACTGGACCTTGCGCATTACGTCCGTGGGCGCCGCTACACAGCTAAAAGCAATAACTATAGCTTCCGGGCAAACACAGCAACTGAATTTTGTCCTCAATGAAAGTGCTGCGCAATTGAATGAGGTAACCGTTTCTTCCCGCAATATGAACACGGAAAGCAGGATAGTAGCCAAAATGCCACTTAAAAATCTCGAAAATCCTCAGGTCTATAATACGGTTTCCACCGAGATCATGAAGCAGCAAGGTATTACCTCTTACGATGATATTATGCGTAATGTTCCTGGCATCTTTCAAACCTGGCAGTCCACCGGAAGATCAGGTGATGGGGCATCCTACTTCGCACTCCGGGGCTTTGATGCACAACCCTCCCTTATCAATGGCCTACCCGGTCTTACCAGTGGCAACCTGGACCCTGCGGATGTAGAAGAAGTGCAGGTAATGAAAGGTCCCTCCGGCACTCTCTTTGGTGCCAGCTTCTACAGCTATGGCGGTATCATCAATACGATCACAAAAAAACCTTACTATGGTTTCGGTAGCGAAGTGGGATATAGCATCGGCAGCTTCGGCCTTCACCGTATTACTGCGGACGTAAATACCCTCCTCAGCAAAAAACAAAAAATCGCCATGAGGGTAAATGCAGCTTACACTTCCGAGCAGTCCTTTCAAAATGCAGGCTTCCGGAAAAGTTTTTTCATTGCGCCCTCCTTCTCCTACGAAGTGAATGACCGCCTTTCCTTCCAGGTGATGGCCGAAATACTCCAGGAGAAAAGAGCAGTACCGCCGGTATTCTTTCATTCCAATCGTGATACCGCGCTTGACTTCAAAAATATCCGGGAGCTTAATCTGAATGTAAAGGAATCATTCACCAGCAATGAACTTACTATTAAAAATCCCCGGATAAACTTCCAGGCGCAAATGTTATACAAGCTCTCCGGTAAATGGACTTCCCAGACAGTTTTTTCCGGTGGCAGGGTAAAATCCGACGGCATTTATACCTATATGTGGGACCAGGACCCGGGGGATAAATGGTTCGGTCAGGATTTCCACATCGAAAATCAAACGACCAAAACATTCGATATACAACAAAACTTCAATGGTGATTTCAAAATCGGGACACTGCGTAACCGTTTGCTGATCGGACTGGATTACTTTCATCGTAATGTAGTGGATAATGGCTCGGACTGGGCAACCGGCAGAAACGTAAGCCCTCAGGGTGAGGTGACCAACTATACGGACCCGTCTACGGGAGAAGTACACCCCATCGTTCCGCTGACAAAGGACGCAGTGTATGCCCTTCTCGCCGGTACTTCAGGTAATAATTCCAATGTTACCAACGGCTTCTACAGCGCTTATGTATCGGACGTGCTGAATATCACTCCCGCGCTCATCGCGATGGTAAGCCTCAGAGCTGACTACTTCGATTCAAAAGGAGATAAAAATGCGGCGGATGATGATGGCTACAGCCAATTTGCATTGTCTCCCAAGTTTGGATTGGTTTACCAGATCCTGCCGGATAAAGTATCCGTTTTCGGTAGCTATATGAATGCATTCCTGAACGTATCTCCATCTGCTGTCTATGATATGGATGGTAATTATCAGCGTACGCAATCATTCAAACCTGAGCATGCCAACCAGGTGGAATTTGGTATCAAAACAGACATCTTTACGGATAAATTATACGCTACCCTCTCCGTTTATGATATCAAAGTTGGTAACAAGGTGGTGCCCGACAGTAAAAACCCGATGAACTCCACCCAGGGGGGAAAATTCGGTAGCACTGGATTTGAGGTAGACCTGAATGCCCAACCTACCCCGGCATTACATATCATTGCTGGTTACAGCTACAATCATACAAGGGTATTAGAGGGAAATCAAAACGATTTCTATAGTGAACCAGGCAGGGCGCCAGGCGGGCAAGGACCACAAAACCTTGCCAACCTCTGGGCTACCTATAAATTTACCAATGGACCATTAAAACACTTCGGTGTTGGTGCAGGTGGCAACTATGCCAGCAGATATAAAGTCATTGACAACAGCAAAACAGGCATCTTCTATTTGCCAGACTATGCACTGATGAATGCCGGAGTATTCTACAACGCAAAACATTTCCGGGTATCTTTCAACGTTAATAATATCACCAACGAAGTGTATTACACCGGCTACTGGTCTGTAAATCCACAAAAGCCCCGCAACTTTGTGGGAAGTGTTGCCTATAAATTCCGGTAAACACCGGATCAGGCATCCGGAATCTCAGGCTCTACCAGCTTAGCCAGCTTTTCCAGTGATTCCTGCCAGCCTAAATAACACATTTCCGCTGGGATTACCGCTGGGATGCCTTCCTGTGTAATTTTGATGTCTGTGCCTACCATTGTTTTCCGAAGCCACACCGTAGTGATCATCTCTCCGGGAAGATTAGGATCATCGAATGTATCCGTATATTTCAAAAATTCATTGGGTTTAAGCTCCAGGTATTTCCCTCCGAATGAATGGCTGTTGCCAGTGGAAAAATTCTGAAATGACATTTTAAAGGAACCACCTGTCTTTACATTCATTTCATGAACGGTACAAAGAAAGCCATACGGGGGCAGCCAGGAAGCGATTGCCAGGGCTTCGGTAAATGCACGGTATACCTTTTCCGGAGATGCTTTAATTACTCTGTGTAATGAAACGTTATTGTCTGACATAAAATCATTTTTTCATTCCCTACTCGTCTGGCTTTTCGGTTCCGCCCGTTTTTGATATGGTAGCTGCTCCACTTATTTTGTTTAATTATTCTGCCGGTTAACTTCAGCATTACAAAGATGACAGGAAAATCTGATTTTGAAAGAGGCCAAATGAGACATTCTAACGGGGTATTTGCGACCAACTTACAGCGTTGACCTTATCACATAAAGACATAATAATCCGCTAGATATCTTTATATTTGCCCCCTCAGATTGGATAGCAGTATATGTCATGCTTTTCAGAAGGGTATTAAAACAATCATTAAATAAGAGATAAAAATGAAAGTAATTCCATTTTCCAACCTGTTAAGATCCGGCTTTTGTCCACCCTATGCGAGACTTATCGTGGCATGCCTGTTTTTCCCACTTATCTTCCTTTCCTGCAAAAAAGATAAAGCTGTTGAGATCAGTGATCTGAAATTCCCACTGGATACCTATTATGTACCTGTGGGCGGAGAACTGTCCATAGATGTGCAACAAGGAAACCAAAAATATACCGTAAGTGCCAAGGACGACAAATTATTACAAACAACCATTCAAACCGCTAACCCGCCGGCAGGTAACCTGCGGATCAGCGGTCTGAAGAAAGGAAATACACAACTTACTGTCAGGGATGAAGTAACCGGCCAGTCAGCTGTACTGCAAATCCATGTAGTAGATCCTTATCTTGTCCTGAAAGCAGAAAATAGTCTCATTCCATACATTGAAGGTGCCAATACAGACGCTGATCAATCTATCAGAAAGAAAATCCGGGATGATTCACAAAAATTCGGGAATTTTCAGGATGGTGAATTTCTAATACTGCGTAACAATGCAACACAGCAATTTTCTACCTTTAAAAGTGAGGCCGATATCGCTCGTGGGATAATTGACCGGTCAGGTACTTACCACTTAAAGTTTGACAATAACGACTCTATTACGTTAGCTTTAACATACGATAACAGGGAAATAGCTGAATTTCCGATCAGCGCCTCCAGCGCAGCCTTCCCTATTTTTACTGATTTTTCGCAGGAAGGACGTGTTGGTACGCAACCATTCAGCCCCAAGGATCCGTATCCACACATTTACCTGATCAGGGATTTTACCACCTATTTCCAGACAATGGATACACGTATTAAACAGGTTAAAATCTACCAGTCAATGGACCTCTTTATAGGTAATCGTCATTTAAATTTCGGCAAAGGTATCCTGGAATAACCAGGCATAACTGCTTTCAGTAAATAAAAAAACGTGGTAGTTGTTTAAGTACTACCACGTTTTTTTTATGCATATGGAAGAGGCGATTTATAATGGGTACCGGCATGGGCAACGGCCACACATGCACATTACCTGTTTTGTCGGCACATTTAACTGCCATGTCTATTTCACATAGCTATCTCCAATCCCACCAGCTACTTTTGTGCAATAAACATTTTTATGAAAGCAGCCACAGAACGTAAGCTAATCCGCTGGTTACATATCATACTCAGCATTCCGATCCTGGGCTACATCTATGGCCCCGTGGCGGCTAATCCTCCTGCTGCCATGGCAGTACGTTGGGTGTTTTTGCCAATAGTTGTATTAAGTGGTCTCTGGATGTGGAAGGGACACCTGCTAAAAAAGCAATTAAACAGGCAGCGAAAAAGAGCACCTCAAAAAAACGAGGTGCCCCTTTAGCATAAATATCATTTCACTACCTTGATCATCCCCTTCATCATCCTCCAGTGTCCGGGAAACGTACAGATAAAAGGGTAATTCCCTGCGCTGCCAGGTGCAGTGAAATTCAGCTGGTAAGATGTACCTGCGCTCACCAACGGTGTGTGGAACAGCACTTCCTGCATATCCGGTACAAAATTCCGTTCGTACCCATCATCTTCCACCGCCATCTTATCAGCGGCCTGGCCTACCTTTTCCAATGAGCCGGGCTTCACTATAACCACGTTATGTGCCATTTGATCCCGGTTATCAAAGATCAGGGACACTGTTTTTCCGGCAGTAACCGTAAGTATGTCTTTATCATAAAGC
Source organism: Chitinophaga sp. H8 (assembly GCF_040567655.1). Classification (NCBI taxonomy): domain Bacteria; kingdom Pseudomonadati; phylum Bacteroidota; class Chitinophagia; order Chitinophagales; family Chitinophagaceae; genus Chitinophaga; species Chitinophaga defluvii. Next base: position 2,789,557 of record NZ_JBEXAC010000001.1, read on the forward strand.
ATTTTACCTGGCAGGCTGGCGAGGTGCACTACTATTTCTCCCATTTGCTGCACAGGCGCCTCCGGCGTTTTTGTTGGCGGTGCGGTTGTTTCACTGAACAAATCCGGATTATTTTCTCTAAACTTATCAAAGACAGGCACCCCGGTCAATGCCTTGATTTCTTTAGCTGAAAGTGGTGCTACACCATATTTTGCATAATCCGGGTCATCCGTGATGAATCCTGGCACCTGCAATTCTTTTACAGAAAGGAGTGGCCTGAATAAGAAGTTTGCCTGCTCCGGTTCGCCGGCAAGGAAGTCCTTATCTTTCCTGAACATTTCCATCCATACCGGTTTCAGGTGCTTAAAGGACTCTATCAGTGCATAACCGATGTAATCGTCTACCGGAGACTTGGTGGCGGCCAACAGGGCTTTTACCGTGGCTTCATTTTTAAAGTGGCTCAGGGCAGCAATGGCTTCCACCCTAACCCTAGGAGCTGCATCTACTGCAAGTGCGGCCAGTTTTTCCTGTGCACCTTTTATATGATCTGCCCAGTAGTAGAGCACACGGGTGGCAGCGGCCCTGATATGCGGGTCACTGGAACCAAGGAGGCTGGCCAGCAGCGCCTCATCCGGCTGATGGAACTGCTGGTGCAGCCAGAGCCCTTCCAGCCGGTGATAATCGTAGGCAGAATCTTTTTTATCCAGTGCGCTGAGCCATTGTTGGAGTGCAGGGAGCACTTCATTTGCTGGCAGCTCACCCAGTCTTACGCGGGCACGGTAACGTTCCCTGTCTTCATATACTTTCAGCTGATCCAGGAGCTGCAGGGTACCCAGTTGCGTAAGGTCCACAGTTTTGAGAGGCGCTTTTCCCTTATAGGTAATTCTCCAGATACGGCCACGGGTATGGTCACGCAGAGGATCACGAAAACCCTGTTCACCGTGCTGGATGATCGGATCATACCAGTCCACCACGTATAAGGCACCATCAGGACCGAACTTGATATCTACCGGCCGGAAATTAGGATCTTTGGACTGCAGTAGCGGTGTAGTTTCATCGGCTACAATACCACTTCCTTCTTCACGGGGCACATGCTGACGAACACCCTGGAAACCGATGAAAGTATTGAACAGCACATTGCCCTGCGCACTTTCCGGAAAGGCCCTGGAGGAAATAATTTCCACACCACAGGTTTTGGGTTTCACTTTGGTAGTCAGAAAATCCTTCATACCCATGTGTTTTTTGGGATAGTCGATGGCCACGGTGAGAGGTGGTGCAAAGTAATTCATACCGGTAGACACATCTGCGATAATGTGCGTGCCATTGCGGGTAAATACATTGCCCCAGGGGTTAGCATAAGGATAAGAAATATAAGGTTCCAGCTTCATGGTACGGGGTTCATAACGCCAGGTTACGCCATAGGCGCCTCTCTGAGGGCCATATGGTGTTTCTATCTGCGAATGCAGAAAAGTGCCTGAGTGCATATATAAAGCACCGTCAGGCCCCCAGGTGTAGGCGTTGAGCACATGATGGGAATCTTCTGTACCAAAGCCGCTGAGCAACGTTTGCCGGAAATCGGCGCGTCCATCTCCATTGGTATCTTTCAGGAAAACGAAGTTTGGCGCCTGCGTTACGAATACGCCTCCATGTCCCAGTTCAAAACCGGTGGGAAGATAAAGGCTGTCTGCAAATACAGCATGATGATCTGCCTTTCCATCTCCGTTGGTATCTTCCAATATAACGAGGCGGTCATCAGGAGGACTACCCGGGAAATAATGCGGATAAGCCGGCATACAGGCTACCCACATCCGCCCTTTGGCATCGAAGGTAATACTCACCGGATTCACGATAGGAAAGTCTGCTTCCGAAGCGAACAATTCAATTTCATAACCCTTTTGCAGAATAAATTGTGATTTGGCAGCTTCCGCGTCACCACTTTTTGCAGGTGTCATCTGCTCCCGGCTGAATGTAGTGATCTGCTTAGCTTTCTGAATATCAGGAGTGGTATTCGCAGCACTGCCAGCCCATATCACACTGTCGAGCCTTGCCACAATCTGGTCGATCTTCATCGCCTCTTCGGGCAGGGTTTGTCCGCCGGCCCATTCCCGGCGCCTGCCGTAAATATATTCTCCATTTTGTGCTTTGAAACGATAAAAGAAATGCTGGTTCTTTTTTGCCACCACTTCACGTAGCAGACGCGAATGTTCGTCCTCCGTCCACGAAGCTGCTGGCAGGGCCAGCGCACGTGCCATGATCTCACTTACCTCCCGGTATCCCCTATCATTCAGATGAATGCCGTTGATGGTAAGAGAATCATTGCCTTTTTCCAGCTTTGCGGTAGGCTCATAAAGATCAATGAAAGGAATGTCCAGCTGACTGGCTACCGCTTTCATACCTTTCACATACAGGATAAGGTTGCTGTTATGTTTAGCAGGGTCCGGCAGCAATCCGCCCAGTGCTTCATGCGCAATAGGTGATACGAGAATGATGCGGGATTTCCCCTTCCCATTGAAGGATTGCTGCTGCAGATGAGACAACAGGCCGCTGAGGTGCTGTTTGAAACTTTCCAGGCTGTCGGGACCTTTGAAGGCTTCATTCAATCCGAAGCAGGCAAAAATAATATCTGCTTCCTGCTGCTTCAGGTGCTCATCAAGCGTTCCGAAGTTCAGCGGACGGGGCCGCAGATCCACCTCATCGGCACTCCATGCCAGGTTTCTGACACGAAGGTGCCGGTCCGGAAAGCTTTTGTATAAAAGCGTTTCAAAATAATTGTTTTCCTGCATGCGCTCGGCAAAAGTGTTGCCGATAAAAACAATGCTGCTGTTCTCCTGTGGGTCCAGCTGGTATACGACACTTTGCTTCCCACAGGAAAAGAAAAGTACCGCTGCCAGCAAAATGAACCGTTGAGTCAATGAAGATTTGATCATTTCGGGTAATGGTCTGTTTAGCGTTAAATATGATACATGGCTTTACCAGCCGGTATTTTGTTCAAGATTGGGATTCTTTTCAATCTCTCTTTGTGGAATCGGCATAAAGTACATCTTCTCCTGAAACACATAAGGTCCCTGCGTAGCCGGTTTGGCTTCGTAAGTATAAGTACCGTTGTTTTGCCGGGTGATGTACATAGCATGAAAGGTTTTCCCATTCAGCTTGTCTGCCGCTATTTTCCATCGCCGCAAATCCCAGTAACGTTTTTGTTCAAAGGCCAGCTCGATATACCGCTCGTGCCGGATACGTTCTCTCATGACTGTCTTACTTAGTCCTGCAGGCAGCTGGTATGGCGTTAGTCCCGCTCTCTGGCGGATACGTTCAATAGCATCATACACACTTTGATCAGGAGCTCCTAATACCTCATTGCGTGCCTCCGCATAGTTGAGCAGCACTTCAGCGTAGCGCAACTCCTGCCAGTTCTGATCACTGCCGGAGTTGCCATAATAATCCTTATTGCTTTCATTCGTTCCCTTCCGCATCAGATAACCGGTAATGGTAGCATAGGGTTTGTTGATGCCATCTATCGGTGCGTCAACATACATGTACACCGGCAAGCCCTGGTAGCCGAAGGTAGAACCGTTCACGATCAGCGTAGCATCGAAGCGCGGATCCCTGTTCACGTATGGATTTGTGGCATCGTAGCCGGAACCTGGTTCATTGATGGCTTTCCCGTTCTTCATCTCAAAAGCATCTACGAACTCCTGCAGGGGGCTGCGGCAAACGGCCGACTGCTTGGACCGGGAATCGGGCATAGCCCAGGAATCCCAGCCATGTTCGCGGTAAGGCCGCAGGAACTGTACACTGAAGATCTCTTCTTCGTTATTTTTATCCAGCATAATGCTCCGGAAGTTCGGGTGCAGATCATACACGTCCGCATCCATCACCTCTTTATTGGCAGCAGCTGCTTTTTCCCATTTGGCCACATCTCCGGAAGGGTTAAACAAAGGGCTGGCACGGAACAGATGCACTCTCCCCAGGAAAGCCTTTGCAGAATATTGATTGGCTTTCCCTACATCTATAGTGGCACCTCCGTATGTTTTGGGCAACAGTTCAGCGGCTTCTTCCAGCTCACGAATGATGAAGTCAAAACACGCATCTGTTGTCTGCCGTTTTACGAACAGATCGTCCGTCAGCTCCTGCGGCTCGGTAATGATGGGTACGCCGCCGTACCTTTTTACCATGTTAAAATAATGCATCGCGCGAAGAAATTTCACCTGCCCTTTCAGCGCGGCTCTCTCCTCTTCTTCTACAGGTGCATCATCAATCTTTTCCAGGAACATATTAGCCTTCCGTATAGCCTCATAGGGCCAGTATTCCATGGGATTATTGTCGGCAAACCACTGTCCCTGCACTACATTCAGCGGATAGCCACCCCAGTAACTACGGGATTCGTCGGTGATATTATCATACAAGGTAGCGTCAAACGATGGTATGTCGAGGTACATATTGTTGACAAACAACTGCATCAATGCAGGATCTTTAAACACATTTTCTTCAGGAATAGCATTGGTAGCCTGCCGTTGCAAAAAGTCGCGTTTGCAGGCACACATGCAAATCAAGGCGGCCAGCAATAATATATGGTGATGTAATTTTTTCATAATGCTCGTGGATTAAAGGTCAGAAGGTGAGATTAACGCCCAGGTTCATGCTCCGCTGTTGTGGGTAGTAGGAACCGCTTGGATTTTCTACCTCCGGATCAAACATTTTCAGTTTGTCGATCAGGAAAAGGTTGGATCCGGAAAGATAAACCCGTAGCCTGTCCACTCCTATCCGCTTCATGGTTGCCGATGGCAACGTATAGCCTATGTCTACAGACCGCAGACGGATGTAACTCGCATCGCGCAGGTACAAACTGGAATTCTGCGAATTATTCGGATGAGGCCCTTCCCATGGCCGTGGGTAACGCGCATTGGGATTGTCCGGTGTCCAGTGATCTTTCAGGTCCACAAAGTTATTCCAGGATCCCCCCTGAAAAAAGGTTCTGGCCATACCGTCCAGCAAGCGGTTTACCTTCGTGGCGCCCTGGAACAGCACCGCAAAGTCGAAACCTTTTATGGAACCGCCGAATGACAAGCCACCAATCACTTTGGGCGTGCTGTTGTCCATGGATATAATAGTGATATCATTGGCGTCCACTTTTTTGTCACCGTTGATGTCTGCATATTTCACATCCCCAGGTTGCTGACCTCCATTGAATTGCGGATAATAGGATGCCACATCTTCGGCCGACTGGAAGTAGCCGAGCGCTTTGTAACCGGTGATAAAATTCAGTGGCCGTCCGGTTTGCAACAGATAGTCCGGAATGTTGGCAGGCTCATCGAGCGTGATCACTTTACTCCTGGCATAACTGCCGTTCAGGGTAATATAAAAGTCCAGTGCTCCTATACGGTTGCGATGTGTTAATGACAGCTCTATACCCTTGTTGTCTACCACGGCATAGTTCTCTGCCGGCAACTGTGCCCCCACTGTAGCCGGAATGGAGCGGATGCGTTTAAGAAGAATGTCGGAGGTGCGTTTGTAAAAGAGATCCACTACAAACTGGAGCTTGCTTTTCCATAAGGAGCCTTCCAGGCCCACATCAGCAATGGTAGCTGTTTCCCAGGTCACATCCGGATTTGGCAGAATACCAGGCGTAATACTGGTCAGCCCTTCACTGCCGGACACCAGGGTACCGGAAGGATTATAAACCTGCAGATACTGGAACGTAGGTGTTCTTCCAACATAAACGTTACGGTCATTGCCCACTTTCCCGTAGGATACCCGTAGCTTCAGATCATCCACGAATCCCATACCGGCACTATTGCGGATAAAAGATTCTTCCCCGATACGCCAGCCGGCGGAAACAGCAGGAAAGAAGCCATATTTTTTGCTTTCCGGAAAAGCCACCGAACCATCCCGGCGGAATGATGCTTCGAACAGGTAACGCTGTTTATACGTGTAGTTAACCCTTGCTACAGCGCTGCGCCGCCCATCGTTAAAGGAGCCACCGTTCGCATCCTTCTGCGCTTCTCCTCCGTAAAATAATTCATCGAGGTCTTTAGCCGGGAAGTTGGTTCTGAAGGCATAAAAGTTGTTGGCCTTCGCATCAAACTGCTCGAACAGCAACAACCCGCTAACATCATGCTCACCGAAGGTCCGTTGGTAATTCAGCGCGGCATTCAGGGTAATTGTATTGTATTCATCAAACCCCTGGTTAAGGGCGGTTTTACCATTCCATCCACCATACGGATAAATCTCCAGCGTATTCCCTTCCGCATCCTGCCGGTTCATGAGCACGGGTACGTTGTAATGTTTATTGTTCGAGTATTCTTTCCCAAAAGAAGCTTTTCCTGATACGGACAACCCTTCTATGAAAGGCAGCTTTTGTTTGAGAGATAAAGTGGCCTGCAGCACATTCACTTTAGTATTATTGTACCCTGTTTTGATCTCTTCCACGGGATGCTGTTCATGCGTGTAATAGATGGTACCATCAGGATTATAGGCCTTGTCCATGGGATAGGCGGCCACAATATCAGAGAAGATGGCTTCCGCTGCGTAGGCGCTCCCCTTGTGATCCCGCGTGCTGGCGTCGAAATCTGCGGAGATGGTGAGATTGCTGTTGATGTTCGCATCTACGTTGGAACGGATAGAGTACCGTTTGAAATTGATACGGTCGTACATACCGTCCTGGTTAAGGTAACCCAGCGAAAGATAATATTTGATGGCGTCGGAGCCACCATTTACGCTGATATTCTGTTGTGTCTGGAACGACTGGTCTTTCATCGTAAGGCCATACCAGTCCGTTTCGGGAATTACGCCTGTACGTATGTCTTCCAGCTCCTGGTCAGTGTACTGTGCAGGTTTGCCCATGTTCTTTACCGCCTCATTCTTCATGACGGCGTATTCGTAAGCGCTCAGTACATCCGGGTAACGGGTGGGCGACTGCAAGCCCACGAAGCCGTTGTAGTTGAAGGTGGGTTTCCCCGTGCTGCCCCGCTTTGTAGTAACGAGGATTACGCCATTGGCCGCCCTGGAGCCATATACAGCCGTAGCCGAGGCATCTTTCAAAATGGAAATGCTTTCTATTTCGTTGGGATCAATGAACTGGAAATCACGAACGATACCATCCACCAACACCAGCGCACTATTATCACCAAAAGTACTGGCTCCCCGGATAGAAATACTGGAGCCCGAACCTGGTTTCCCATTGCCATTCACCGCAATTAGACCAGGCAGGCGGCCTACAAGGGCATTGCTGACATTTGCCACCGGCGCCTTGCTCAGCTCTTTGGTATCAATAGAAGCAACAGCACTGGTAAGGCTGGTCTTTTTCTGCTTACCATACCCCACTACCACCACCTCTTCCAGTTTGCCGATATCTTTTGTCAGTTTAACATTCAGCGTAGACTGCCCACTCAGCGTTATCTCCCGGCTGGTATAACCCACCAGGGAAAATACCAGTACCTGATGCGGTTCAGATTCCGGTATTACAAACTGGTAAGTACCATCCTCCGAGGTGGAAGTACCTTTATTCGTGCCTTTCAGACCTATACTGACACCGGGAAGCCGTTCGCCGGTTTCCGCATCCGTTACCTGTCCGCCAACAGTAACAGGCTGCACTGCCTGCGTTATGACCGGCGGGGCAGGTGTGGTGTTCCGTTGCACAATAGGTTTTACCACCACTGTTTTTTCCACAATGGAATAAGTGAAGGGCTGATCCCTGAAACAAAGCTCCAGCACTTTTTCCAGCGACGCATTCTTCACCCGCAGGGATACCGGCTTTGCATTCGTCATCAGCTTACTGGTATACAAAAATAAATAGCCGCTCTGGTTGTATATTTCCTCAAATACCTTCTCCAGCTCCGCTCCTTTAGCGGAAAGGGAGAGTTTTTGAGAATAGGCCGTAGCACTTACCTGCATAGCGGCAACCAGTACAAAAAAAGTGACCAGCTTCATGATTAAAAAGAATTTCTGGGTACGACTCTTACAACGGCAAGAAAGCATGCCGGGGCAATCTGAATCTTCTTTCATAACTTTGGAATGTTTTTAGATAAAATCTGGTTTAGTCAATCCGGTTTAAGTCTAATCAACGATTATCCGGGAGCGTTGGTCCGCTCCTGGATTTTTTTATATTTTGGTTGTATTACATACTATCATGGAAGCACCGTTACTTTCTTTCCCTCCACACGGAATTTTGCCCCACCCGTCATCTCCAGCATCCCCAACACCTGCGAAAGCGGCACATTACGGGAGATCATGCCGGAAAACTTCGTATCCGTTGCTACACCACTATAAATAATCTCTACATTATACCAGCGCCCTATTTTCCGCATAACGTCTTCCAGGGATTCTTTTGAAAAGTGGAATAGATCATTTTTCCAGGCCAGCACATCTTTTATATTGGCCGCTCTTATCTCCAGCTGCTTTTTAGCTTTATCAAGACTGGCCTGCTTGCCAGGATACAGCAATTCCGCTCCGGCATGCGTGCTCACTTTTACGCTGCCCTCGATCAGCGTCGCCTGTACCAGCGGCTCGTCGCTATATGCTTTCACGTTAAAATGTGTGCCCAGCACATCCACGGTGAGTCCGTTCACTTTTACGCGGAAGGGCGCGTGTTCATTGCGGGCCACATCGAAGTAGGCTTCTCCTGTCAGCTCCACTTCGCGCCGGGAGTCTTCAAAAACTGCGGGAAAACGCAGATCTGAGCCTGCATTTAGCCATACCCTGCTCCCATCCGGCAGCAGCAGTTTGTATTTTCCTCCCAGGGGCGTTGAAATGGTATTCCACCGGCCTTGTACAGCAGCAGTGCCTGCTCCGGTATTTTCATAAATCACTTCTCCGTTCTGCTGAGTAATGCGGATGCCGTTCCCTGTCTTCACCATACTGGTACCAGTATCCTGGAGGGCAATCACGGAGCCGTCTGCCAGGCGCAGCGTCGCCTTCCAGCCACCGGGCGGCACCTCCTGTTGTATAATAGCCACTGGGGCTGGTTCCTGCTGCTGCGTATACCGCCACAGAAAGACCAGGCCTGTTGCCAGTATAAATAATATGGCTGCAGCACTTTTCCAGCGGGGCATCCGCCGCAGCAGACCACCTTTCACGGGTTCGGAGGCTACAGGTCCTCCCTGCATCCTTGCCAGTGTTTTTTCCAGTGCGGCAGGCACATCCACGGCTGCTAAAAAGTCGACACATTCTTCGAGCGACGCTTCATCCGTAAGCGACTCCAGAAATACCCGGTTTCGCTCATCTTCTGCCAGCCACGCATGAAGCTTGTCTTCCTCTTCCTGGCTCAGCCCGTCGCGAAGAAATTTCAGTATCAGCTCCGCTTTCTCAAAATTGGAGGCATTACGTTCCCTTGGGTCCATATGGGCAATTCGTTTCCTTGTTACTGTACTAAGACGCTTTAACCGGAAAAAGAGGTGAAAAGAGTGAAAAGAAAAAAAACGGCCTCAGAAAGGACCGAAAAGCAGTAGGGCCAGCACCCCTGGTTTCAACGAAGACCTGAGCAGGTGAATAGCCCGCTGACGCTGGGTTTTGACAGTATTAACAGAAACCCCCAGTTTGGAGGCAATCTCTTTATTCTTCATACCTTCCAGGTAAGCCATCTGCACCACCTGCCGGCAACCCTGTGGTAATTTTTCCAATGCGCTGTAAATCTCTGCGGCCACCTCGGAGCGGATTATGGCATGATCGATACCAATCTCATCCGTGTCCGCTGCATCCTGGCTCTTCAGATAACGTTTTACCACTTTATCATGTCGCAATTTGCTGATACAGGCATTACGAATCATGATATAAAGATAGCTCCTGACGGCCTCTTCCTCCTCTGCAATATGATGCCGGTAGTTCCAGTAACGGATAAACGCTTCCTGACAGATATCTTCACTCAGTGCCCTGCATCCCGTAATCTTGAATGCAAAATGGCAAAGGCGCGGGTAATACTTCTTAAAAACAAGGCTGAATTCCTCGGTTTCCGCCGCGGATAATTCATGAAATGGACGGGATTCATTGTCTAAATACTTCTCCTCCATGGTGCTTCAGGTTGCAAATACTAAGATGATAGCCTACCATGTAGTGCTATAACGTGGAAAAAAATACCATTGCACAAACTAATAAGGAATTTCCTTAAATCCTAACGAAATGCATCTTCCGTTTACAAGGTGTGCTTTCAGATGAAATAAGTTGCACCATATATTAAGCCGTAAATGCCAAAAGTAAAATACCGGATCATCAGGGCAGTATGCTAAACGTATATTCCGGTGTATTGTTGGTATCAGCCAGTTTCCGCCAGGCATTCTCCCCGTAAACGCCTGCTACCTCATAGTTAAAGGGAGTAAAACCAATGCGCGACATAAGTGTTTTGTTGCCAATATGGTAGTCGTCGCGGGAAAGATCTGCGAAACCGGGATCAGCGATCACAGAGTGGATATCCTTCCCGGTAGATTGCTGCCAGGTGGCAAAATCTTTTTGCCCAAACCGGATGTCTTGCGTAACCGGATTCCAGTAACTGTTACTATCCGACCTGAAGCGGACCAGCTCCCAACCCCGCTTATCTATAAGACTATTGCCTTTATCAAAATAAATAATATTATTGGTAAAGGAAAAAGAGAGATGGTCTTCTACCCTGGAAGCTTCCAGCTGGGCTTTTACCTGTGAAACAAAAATATTGTTCCGGATGATGTTCTTCTCCCCGTAGTGTTGATGAAAACCAGCGCTTTTACAGCGATATACCAGGTTATTTTCCATGACGATGCCTGTAGAACCTTCATCGGTGTAAAGCCCCCATCCGCCATATCCATAAGAAGAAATATCATGGATAACATTATTGGACACAACGGTGCCGGGAGATATCCCCAACGTATATACGCCTCCCATGTCGCTTAAACGGTTCTGGCCCAGATGATAGATACGGTTATAGATAATCTTATTTCCCCGGGACGGGCTGTATGAATAGCCCCATACCCAGCCGACTGATACACCTGTGTAATAGAAATCTGAGATATCATTGTGTGAAATCGTATTATCGCGGCCATTGAAAATAAGCACGCCAACACCGGTTGGAAATTCCCGCCCACCTGCACGGAGGATATTATTATCTATGGTAATGTTGCGGGTAACGGTGGCATCATTTGCCGGTAGCGTGGTATTACCAATAAGCACACCGCCTGCGCCCAGGTCATGAAAATAACAATGCACCACTTTACTATCCGCACAGTCTGTTCTGAACCACAGGGTATTAGTACCAGTATGGGCTATTTCACAATTGTTAAAGGTGATGTGTTGCGCATCATCGATCATGATCACTGCGGGGACTCTGGCGGCTGCTTGCAGCGGATCATCACCCGTTGCCGGCATGAGATAGCGGCAGTATTGAAAAGAAAGGTTTTCAAAGCTGATGTATGCTGCCTTCCGGCTGCTGTCTCCTTTTATCGTCATTAACTGGTCAATGACCGGAACAACTGCTGTCACACGTCCGATCTCCTCCCCCCTTCGCGGCACATACCAGATTGTATGTGCTTCATCCTGCCACCATTCGCCAGGTACATCCAGCATTTTCCGGGCATTTCCAAAAAAGAACAGGGAGGTATTGTCTAATTTATTCCATGGTTGCATAGGCTCACCAATCAGGGTGATGCTGGAATCCGCAGCAGATCTTCCGTGGATAAATTTCCGGGTAAGGTCCCAGGCATGATGCACGGAGATCGTTACCTGTGGGAGGTCTGCATCCGGAATGTCTTCCAGGACCTGCCACTGCGCTGCTGTCAACCGAACCCGCTGTTGGGCCAGTTTTTTCGGGCTGGTCGTATCCGTGATGATTTCCGTGACCCGTTGTGTTTCAAACCAGGGCGCTTCTATATTCGGCGTACGTGCACGGATGGCCCGTTTGCCATTAACAAATAATTGTTGCACCTGATCCTTTCCTGCATTAGCGGGAACACGGACTTTCCAGAGCTGCGGATTAACTTTCTCAAATGCAGGGAGCTGTACGCCTCCGGAAATCACCGGCGCCATCTTTCCTTCTCCTTTAAAAATCAGTGGCGATTGAGCAGAACCGGCATCTTCCGCTGTCAGCATCAAAGGAGCTTGTAACGGATAAGTACCAGGGGCAATCCTTATTTCCAGGGGAGTATCCCAGATCTGTGCTTTACGGAGCACCCTGCTGCGATCCAGTGCCGTTGCCAGCGTAGCTACCGGTCGGGATTTCGTGCCCACGTTTGCATCATTACCATTTGGCGAAACATAAATAACCGGTGAGGATGTTTGCTGCGCGGGTAAGAACAGTGGGCATAACAACATGCCAAAAAGTATGCGGCATATGCTTTTGTAAAAAATTACTGCTGTCATAAAATACAGATATAAGGATGTCAGGCTATCACTTTCCTTAACATAATAATACTTTTATCCGGAATAATATGCCCTATTTTGACGAGAGGCCTTCACCATTCCCAATAGATATAAAAAGGGCTCCCTCAGCTATAGCAGAGGGAGCCCTTTTTACCAACCTGTTGACAACTGATCAGGTTTTACCGGAGGTAATATTATTCGGAAATATCGACCCAATCATTAAGATAATCTCTTATAAAAGGTGTAACATAAATCTCGTCAAAATTGGCCCCCCCAAGTTCCTCATATGGAACAAGGGTAAATATTAATTTTTCTCCCGGGAGTATAAACTTTAACTCTCCTATCATAAAATAAAACATACCATATTTTCCGAATCCCCGGCTTACTTTCTGGTTCGGATCCTTTGCTTTGAAAGCCACTTCATTGGTTCCTTTTTTAACTATATCAAAAGTGTAAAATTTCGAGTCAGGCAGCGGTGGCAGCTCCATGGTAACAAAGGACTGATTTCCAGGCACAGTTACCCGAAATTCCGGGCTCAGGTTGGTTACCTCATCGGTATTCAGATCGCGTAAATAAAAAACAAAATCCACATCGGTACCGAGAAAAGTAGTTTGGCCAAACTCCACATCTGGTAATAGTTTAAAGGTCAACAGCATCCCGTTTGGGTTTTTCAGGGGAGGCAATGTTATATTTTGTACTGGCTTTTTTCCGTCCAGGAAGAACTTCAACGTCTTATTTTCATCTGCTGCTGTTATTGTTCTGGTCAGGATGATTTCTTTTTCACCCTTTATTTTAACTGTGAGTTCCCTTTTCTGCTCCTTGTTTAATGGAATGGTCAATTTGCTCTGAAGTGCGCCTCCATATAAACTTTGATCTTTTATTTTACCATCTAAAAAAATCTCCACATCCTTGCCAAGGGGATTAATAAAAAGATTAAAATCTATAGCCTCATCATATATTTCCCCTTCTTCATACAGTATCCCGAAATGCTGCTTGAAAGTGTCCGTATTGATAAGATAGGTTCTTAATATGGTAGTTTTCCCTTTTTCCCGAACTTGTATTTTTTGATCTCCTGTTGAAACATTCATTTTAAAGGGAGTGGGAAAGCTGTTATTTTGTCCCACTGTGCTGGCTATAATGTTATTATTGTAAACAAATTCCAACGGCAAAGAGGTAGCACCAGTAAAGGTTACTTCTACGATTTTTGGAGTAACTGCTTCAAAAAGCTCTCCCTTTTGACAGGCTTGCAGGGCCATCATCAGGAATATAAATACCACTACTCTTGTATATAAGTGCTTTTTGTAATTTTTTTCCATCAGCATAAATTGCTTTTTAAGCGTCTGCCACTTCATGCTTCTTAAAATTTATAGGTTAATGTTGCACCAAAGGTTCTTCCAAACCGCTGTCTGAACGTATATAAATCTCCCTCTTCATAATTATCTGTAAATCCAGGCTTTAATCTTTGTGCATTACTGCCATCTGACGATCCTGGCTGATGATCCGGATTTGTCTCATAGCTCCCCCTGTTGTTATAAAATACGGAGGCTGCATTTAACAGGTTTCCTCCATTCACCCTGATTTCCAGACCTGATTTTAAGAATTTATAGCTAATCTGTGCATCCAGCAGCTCCCGTGGTTGCTCATATTCGGTATTAGCAGGTGAAGTTGTCACGAAATAAGTTTTTCGCCCTGATTTATTATAGACAATATTGAAACCCAACTTTTCGCTTTGATATTGAAGGCCCCCATTTAATAAGTAAGGAGCTTGCCCGTAGAGCGCCCGTTTCTGTTTCATGGATGCCATCACTGGTTTTCCTGTAACAGGGTCATTTTCATTTGTTTGATACAAACCCTCCACTTTAGACTGCTGCCAGGTCAGGTTTCCATAGACGGTGAGATTACGTAATACAGCCACATCCCTGATAAAACCCAGGTTTTTCCGGGCTTCCAGTTCAAGCCCATATACCTTGGCCCAATTGGAATTTTTTAAAGTATATCGAAATCCAAAATCAAGTGTTTCCATAGCAATCATTTCTGCGGGCTTGTCAAAATACTTGTAATACCCTCCGATGGAGAGCACCTCACCTAACCCTGGAAACCATTCGGCCTTGAAATCCCAGTTGGTGATACGGGTACTGCTGAGCCCTAAGCTGCCTACCAAGCCTTCATAATAAGCACTGTAACGAAAGAATTGGCTATTGTCCATCATTTCAGGACGCACCACGGTGCTGGAATAAGCAGCACGAATATTCAGTGTATTGATGGGACTGTAAGTCAGATTTACTGAAGGCAGCCATTGCCATTTTTTTTCTTCAGGTAATTCAAAATCTCCATTTGCACCTTTCTTTTCTGCGTTGGAACCATTATTGATTTCCTGGTAATCATAATATTCCGCCCGTAATCCCCACACCAGACGCCATTGGTTATTGAGTTTATTGTCGAACATCAGGTAACCTGCATGGTTTTGGCTTTTCCCCGCGTAATAATCATTCCCCCATCCATCTAATAGAAACAGGTAACCATCAGCACGGATATTTTCGGGCTTCAACCAATCTGTAACAGGCAAGTACATTAACGACTGGTCAAATACCCTTTCGTCCACGACCAATGGCAGAATCTTCCAATCAAACCGGGATTTGCGTTGGGTTCCAAAATAACCTGCCTTGACAGTATTGCTAAAATTTCCAAACTTAAATGGCCTTGAAGCCGATACGTTCCAGGAATAATGCGTTTCACTATTGGAATAGGTATGTCGTGATGCAGGTGTAAACCGTGGCCCCGACAATTGGCCATAACTGTAAAAAAACAAGGTGTCTTCTCCCATTACATGAGGCGCCTGGGTGGCAATACCAATATCTTTTTGTTTACGGTCAATAGCTGTCCGGGCGAAATCCCATTCTACTTTGATCTTTTGTAATTGATGCTGACCAGTCAGTTTATTCTGCACCAATGTCGTAAATGTTGGGTCATCCATTTCCCGGATTTGATTGGGCTGCTCGTTAAAGTCGTTATCCGAATTAACTCCTTTAATCCTTGTAAAGGCATTGTCAAACAAATGGGTATAAGTATTACGCAGGCTAAAACGGTGTTTTCCAAGTTGTAAACCCATGTTAAGCATCCCCCCCAGCGTAGTATTAAAATTGTACGATGCTCCCTCTGCCGCAATGGCTGTATTGGTATTCCATTTTCCGCGCCGTATCTCCTCTATATTACTGATGGTTTGGTTGTTTCGATAGCTCAGGGCTCCGGTAAATCCAAATTTATATTGTCTTTTATCTTCCAGCTTAAACAGCTGTCCAATGCTGAACTGGTAATTTTGAGCAGGTGCTGCTTTGTATTTATACACCGTAAAATTATCGTTCGTAAAACGCTTACTCTGCTCAGCAAGTTCTTCCAAAGGCGTTTCATTAGACATTGTTTTTAAATTATTGGGGAAAGCCCTGCGGCCATCATCAAATCCCCAATAATCATGTTTACCCCGCTTATGACTCAGGAAATCTTTGCCAAAAGACTGATCGTTGATAGTGGTTCCAATACCAATGGTAATAAAGTTTTCCGTGGGAATGTCCCTGGTATTAATCTGGATTGCACCACCACCAAAGCCCATGTTCATATCGGGTGTCACGGTCTTCACAACAACAACATTGTCGACAATAGCATTGGGAATCATATCAAAAGAGAAGCTGCGTTTTTGCGCTTCCGTACTTGGTAAAGCAGTTCCATCGAGTGAGGCCGCATTATATCTTTCGCCAATACCACGCACAATAACAAATTTATTATCCGCTGTATTGATTCCTGAAATTCGCTTTAAGGACTCCCCCACATTGCGATCTGGTGTAGCTGCAATCTGCTCCGCCGATATACCGTTGCTGATTGGAGCCATGTTCTTTTGTGCAGCATACAACCCGGCAACTGATGCTTTTTTATATCCCGATGTTACCACTACCTGGCTTAAAGTGCTCGTGGCTAATTTCATAGACACGATGAGCGGTGTATTGCTGTTATCTTTTACCACTACTCCTGTAATGCGCTGGGTTTGAAAAGAAATATAGCTTATTTCCAAAGTATAGGTTCCCGGAGGTAGGCTGAGGGTATAACTCCCGTCTGTAGCGGATTGTGTAGCCTGATTATTATTGCCTGCGATACGGATAGAAGCACCGATGAGCGGTTCACCACGGTCATCCACAACTTTTCCGCTGATACGGCCGGGTTGCCGGGGCTGAACTTTGTCCTGTTCCTGTTTAGGTGCAGTGGTAGTTCCTCCGGGCTTTTCATCAATCATTACATGAGCGCCCTTTTGTATGTACCGGAGACTTGTAGGCCGCAACACCTGTTCAATGGCCTGTAATACACTGCTCTCCTTATCGGAAAGGCTCACCCTGATATGGTCATAGCGATCTACATCTTTACCATAAAAGAACTTAATCTTGCTGTGTTGTTGTATCTCCCGCAGGGCGGTTTTGATAGGGATATTTTGTGCCCTGACAGATATTTTCATTGTAGCCATGTTCTGACTATTAGCTGCTACGGGCAGGATGGCCAGGAATATAAATAGTGCGATTGCAGATAATGGCATAGCCATAAATCGGTGTGCTGATCTGATTTTATAAAGCAGATAAGTGCTTTTTTGCATATTTTTGTATAATGTTTACGGGTTTAATTTCTATTGATCTGTGAGCATTGTGCATAAGGCCGGTCGGACTACCAATCGTAACGGCCAGATGTACTATCAGCGTTCCTGCCTTACGGCAGGAATGTTTTTTTGTTATACATTGCTTTATTTTTTATCTATAGGCTTCTTATTTAGGTAAAGTGTATACAATTGCTTTTCCATATCATAGCTATATTGGAACTTACCAACAAAGGCCAGCATCTCCATCACACTTTCCAATGGCTCTGTAGCCGAGAAAGCAGCGCTGACACGACTTATCCCAAGTGTTGACTGCTCCAGCCGGAATTCCACACCATAGATACGCTGTAGCACTTCTGTAATACTGTCCAGACGTTGTTCTTCAAAATATACTTCACCCGTTGCCCATTTTTCCAATGAAGCCGGATCTACCGCTTTCTGCTCAACCGATCCGTTTACAGGGTTGTAGCTCACCTTACGCCCTTGGCTCAGCACTGCCAACTCCCGGAGCTGTCCTTTTTGATGATCTGTAACCTGTACCTTACCAGTGGCTACCGCAACTTCCAGCAATGCGCCCTTAAATGCTGTGATCCGGAAAGAGGTTCCCAGCACCCTGGTATGTACCTCACCTGTTTGAATGATGAAAGGTTTTTCCGGATCAGGTTTTACATCGAAAAATGCTTCCCCCTCTAAAAAGATTACCCTTTTATTTTCTGAAAACCTTACTGGATAACGAATTTGGCTACCTGCCGCCAGGTGCACCTCCGTACTGTCTGGCAGTATATACTTTACTGGTATCCCACCCGGATTACGCTGTTGTACATAAGTGGGTACTGTATTTTTCAGGCTCCGGAAAGCAATACCACCTAAAAGCAATACCCCGGCTATAACAGCGGCGGCAATACGTAGCTTGCGGATCCATAGGTGCTTAACGCTGCCCCCGGATTGCCTGTATATACGTTCATTCAGCTGCTTTTTCCAGCGTGCCACTGTAGGCTGTAATTCCTCATTCGCATAACCGGTGGCTTCCCAATCGGCAGCAGCCTGGCCGGCAATGAGGCTGTCCAGTAATTCGCTGTTCTCTGGATGTTGCAGTAGCAGCCGCACCTGTTCCAACTCTTCCGGAGAACATCGGTTATCCAAAAATTTTTTTAATAATCCGGTAGGGTAATCGTTCATTATTTGCTTGCTTCTATCTATATAGTTACCAAAAGGATACCTCTACCACCTACTCCGGAGAATTTTTTTTTGGAATAGTGCTTAAATGCAACCTGTCTGTAGAATATTTTTATATCCCAGATAAAAAAGAAAAGAAAATTGGAATAAAAGCAGGTGTGAGGGGTTATAGTACTAACAACATCGTTATCCAAAAATGAATCGTGTATTTACTGAAATTCTTGCGCAGGCTCTCCAGTGCAGCAGCCATGTAATTTTCAACAGTATTCAGGGAAAGTCCGGTGCGTTCTGCAATAGCTTTATAGCTAAGATTTTCTTCCCGGCTCAGCTCAAATACGATTCTTCGCTGAGGGCTTAGCCGGGCCAGGTTTTTATGATAAAGCAGCTCCGTCTGTTCACAGATCAGGTTGTCATCAGCAGTTCTGGTAGAAAAAGGTAATTCTTGCTCTGTTACGGCTTCTATTGGACCGGTAAGTGGAATATTTTTACTTAACTGCCTAACAATCATATTGCGAAAAGCCTTGAAAAGATAGGCGGAAAAACTATAATCAATCTGAATATCATTTCTGCGTTCCCATATATTAAACAGCAGATCCATTGCCAGTTCTTCTACTATAAACCCATCCCGGAGGTAGCGTAATCCAATTTTATACAGACGGGGCGCATAACGATCTACCAGCTCATTGTATGCCCTGATGTCGTCTTTCTTACAACATAGCAACAACTCCATATCAGATGCTTGCTTATAGTCCATCGGATTTATTCATTACCGATACAAAAATGGGTGTTTAAATATTAACGCGATATTAAGTTTATGTAAACAATACAGTAACAGAGAACGGCAACCATAAGGCTGCCGTTCTCTGTTACAACGTTTTTCCGTTTTCTATGCTATAGCGTAAGGATACCAACCCGGTATCATATGTTTTACTTTCCAGCAGTTTGAGGTGGCTTCTTCCCTCCAGTTCACGGAACAGGAGTTTACCGCTGCCAAGCAATATCGGATGCACTGACATCCATAATTCATCTACGAGCCCCGCCTTCATAAAAGCATCAAATAACACCGCGCCGCCAAATAGCCAGATGTCTTTCCCTGGCAGATGCTTAATTCTTCGTGCTTCAGCAATACTATTTCCTGATATCAGTACAGCACCTTCCTTCACCGATGTCAGTGTTTTAGAAAACACATATTCCGTCAACGCAGGCATTCCTGGTATCATTTCTCCGTTATTCCCTTCACGCTGCTGCTCCGCTATTTCATAGCTCTTCCGGCCAATGAAGATCGCATCAATGCGGTCAAAAAATTCGTTTAATCCATAGTCCTGATCTGTAAAACACCAGTCGTACTCTCCATTAGGGCCTTCAATATATCCATCCAACGTGATGGCCAATCCCAATATTAATTTTCTCATACGGTTAATATTTGAATTGCAAAAATGCATAGGGTTGCTTATAATTAATTGTACAAAACGGACATCAGTATAAAATGTGCCGGTTTTGCACTACCTGGCCCGGTGTGTAACCTGAGTAGCGCCTGTAATCACGGATAAAGTGAGCCTGGTCGTAATAACCGCTTTTGTAAGCAATTTCAGTAAGGGAGTATACAGGATATTTTTTCAGATGATCAAGGGAAAATATGAACCGGGAAACACGCAGGAATTCTTTAGGCGACAACCCAACATACTCCTGAAATTTTCTTGAAAGATGGCGCTGGCTGAGCCCGGTATCTCCAGCAAGCCTTCCTACCGGTACCAATCCACCGGACAATCGTGCCTGTGTAAGACAATAAGTTAGCTGCAAATCACTTTCACCATGAGCCAGTTGCTTAAACAGGTACTGTTGTACCAACCCTACCCGCACCTCATTATTATCAGCACCTGCCATTTTTTCTTCTATCTCTGCCGCCGTACCTTTCCATATATCAGCAAGCGCAGTAGTGGTATCCGATAATCCATGCATAGGGACTTGCATAAACCGGTAAGCCATGCCTGGGTGGAAACAGACGGCCACCACCCCGGCCCCCTTCCGCATCTGCACATCCATAGGCCGGCTCATCCGGAAAGTAGCGATACTGCGTTGATGTAATTCATGACTAATGATGGCCACAGGCGTACTGGTATAGTTCAGAAACAATTCCACACAAGCATCAGGCAGCACACGAATACAGGTTGTTTCAGCTGCATCGTCACACGCCATGGTGCAGATCAACCTGATATACGGCTGCAAGGCAGGAATAATATCATGGATTTGAATACGCATACTTTACAAATATAGCCAATAAGGCCCGGTGATGGTGGCAAATCCAGCGCATCTTTTAAAAAAATTCCGTATATTTAGGATGCATATTTTTTACTACCCCATTGATGATCCTTCAAACGCCAGAACCTGTAAAAACCCCAGCAACATTTTAACTGTCATGTGTTAAAAAATTAAAACCTGAACTTATGCCTAAGTATGTTATCGAAAGGGAAATACCTGGTGCAGGTAAACTCACAGGAGAACAATTAAAAGCAATTTCGCAAACTTCCTGCGGCGTCCTCAGCAATATGGGCCCACAAATTCAATGGATCCATAGCTATGTGACTGGCGATAAGATTTATTGTGTTTATATCGCACCTAATGAAGAAATGATCCGTGAGCACGCAAAACACGGAGGATTTCCAGCCAACGCCATCAATGAAGTAGCTGCGATTATTGATCCTGCCACTGCAGAATAGGCTGACAGCATCTTTTAAATGCTTTTCTGATATAAAACGGAAATGCACCTGGCACGGTTCTTTACCTCCTGCCTGGTTACGATGATCGTATGATCACCGGTTGTTATCTTTTGCAGGCTTAACTCCCTTCTCGATCCTGGGGATGTAGAAACGGTCCCAATTGTAAACCCTGGCAACACTGTTACAAACTTCCAGCATCAGCTGACTATTGTTACTGTTGGTCATAACGACTACGCCATACCCATCTTTGAGACTACCATATGAAGCACAGGTGAATCCCTCGTTTCCTCCATTATGATTAAAATAAAAAGCCCCATTTTTATACCGCAGAAATACACCGAGTGCCACCTTGCTTTCATTGTACATGACTACCGGCTGAAAACGCTCCTGCATCATCGCTGGGGATAATACCTTCCCAGATTTTCCCGCTAGTGTCAGCTGGCAGTCGATTATATACTTTGCCAGATCGGTAGGGGTAGTCCAGAGTCCTGCTGCTGCATACTCAGGATAAATGTGGTATTTACCTTTTACGGGTTTACCATCGCTATAATAACCAGCGGCTACATTAGAGGTGTCACCATTTAATACATACCGGCTATCGGTCATTTGTAGTGGTTGGAATACTTCCCTGGACATAAAGTTGTCATATCTTTCCCCGGTAACATCTGTTAACAACAATTGTGAGATCGTTATACCGCCACCTGAATATTCAAACTTATTGCCTGGCTTTGAGATATGCCTGACTGCTGCCGAGTTGGCGGGAGGAATACCATCCAGGATCTGATCAATACGGGGTATGCTCGCGCCACGCTCGTAACCCGAAAATCCTGATACGCTCATTCCCCCTGAATGACTCAGTAGATTTCTTAAAGTGATAACTGTACCTGCCCCTATGCTGTCATAGGGCACTTTCCAGGTCTTAAGATATTGATTCACATCAGTGTCCAGGTCAACTTTTCCCATCTGAACTAATTTAAGCAGGCCCATGCTGTTAATGGTCTTGCTAATAGAAGCAGCCTGAAAAAGGGTATGGATATCAGCTTGTTTATGTTCCGACTCGTCGGCCCATCCATAAGCTTTTGCCCAGTCAATTTTATAATTATTGATAACAGCAATACTGACACCCTTTACGTTCAATTCTTTCATCCTTTGGAGAAGGTTAACGGCGGGGATCATACTATCCTGGCTATACACGATAGCAGTCGCCAGAGAGTTCTCTACCTGGGTAATTCTATCTTTAAGCGCTACATCTGATTTTTGTGCAATAACAGGGAAAGCAATAACATTGGGTAACAACGATGCCAATAGCAGGCATATTTTTCGAGTTTTCATGATTAGGGCTATTGTGGTTCCAAATATACGAACTTGAAAAAAACGCCTGTTATGCAATCCCTGTTTTTTAAAAAATTATTTACACTAGATATGAATAGGCACTAAAAAGCCATTCAAATGCAATAGATTCGCAAGCACTGATTGACTATTTACCATCTCAAGGAAAGGATGAGGCTTTTGACTTTGACTATCAATTGAAAACTAATTGTGGATTTTCAAGCAATTAACCACTCACACAGACTTGGCTGGACTGATTGCCATCTTCGGCGACACAGCAGGAGATATAGATCTCGAGAGTAGAAGTAAGGATCATGCATGCCAGATTTTGGAAGATTAGATCGATTGGATACATTTTAAGAGATTTGGCGACTATGGAAAAATTTCAGTTATAAACGAAAATAGCCGTACTTCATTGTCAGAGGATTTTATATTGACTATCATGACAGATTTATCTCCTGCTGAGAAACATATTCACTGTGTTACGAATTTTCAAGACCTTGTGTCCACACCATTTAATGGAGAAATCAATGCCATTTGTTGGACCCGTAACCTAATAGGTGATTTTTCTGAAATTGTTAAAAAGGTATCGCTAAACGGAAACATAACGGAAATTGAACCAGAGGCACTTCGTGCACTTCAGTTGAGTGAACAGGGGCAACTTGCCTGTGAAATTCTTTTAAATGACTTGAAGGCATTGAAAACTCATGGTGCATCGCCAATCCTTAATGTGATCGGATACTATGACCGGGATAATACCCTCCCCTTTTTCCCAACCGATGTTTATTCTTTTCATGTAGATCGCTCTCCTATACCAACCGATACCTTTTTATGTACCTATTATGGCGAGTCCAGTGAAATATTGCCTAATTCACAAGGCGAAAAGAAAGTACTCATTCCCGAAATACGTAATGAACTGAAAAAACTATATGATGGAGCAGATGAAGGTTTTGAATCATTCTTAAGCGAACATTTCTTTGATCTGCACTATCAGGCTAAACCTAATGCACGACCAATAAGCTTAGGCTCAGGAAACCTATGGAGGCTGGCTGTAGATCATCCTGAAAGCCGGGTTCCTCCTTGCCTTCACCGTGCACCAAAGGAAAAACCCGGACAAAGCAGGTTATTGCTGATCTGCTAAATTTAACTTTTCAGCGGCTGAATCAGTAGTAAAAACAACACAAGTTTGATTATTCGCGATATTCAAGAATATCACCAGGCTGACAATCCAGCACTTTACAAATCGCTTCCAATGTATCAAACCTCACTCCTTTGGCTTTACCATTTTTCAAAATGGATAAATTCACATTTGTAAGGCCCACCCTTTGAGAAAGCTCATTCAGTGACATCTTCCGCTTTGCCATCATCACATCTAAATTGATTATTATCGCCATATTTATATTTATACAAATGATTCATTCTCCTGCTTAATAATCAAGGCCTTTGTAACAAATTGCTTAACCGACCACAGGATAATTGCCAGCAGCAAATACATCGTTTGCGGTTCTTTAAAAATCAATAGTCTGGTAAAGGATCGTAAAGCAAGGTTGGCAATGCTTACTGGCGATGTCCACTGTTGAAGGTGTACTTCGTACAAATTATTAGCAATCGTCTGGATAATTCCTAGTAAAGCAAGTCCGAGACAACTATAGATAATCGCATTGAATATTTGCAGCGTTTGTTTGTCAAAAAAACCGGTTCGCTGGTATTTTCTAAACAGATTAAGCAACAGAAGCCCCACGATCAAAAAAATGGAATTGCTACAAATCTGAACAACGAACCATAACGTAGGGATTTTACCAATAAAAAGCATAGGTGTGGTCTGATGATTTAGAAAAGGGATGAACCACCGGATATGATAGATCAGTGCTTGTGCGGAAAAAAAAATGGCACCCCACAAAACCAATTTAATAAGGAATAATTTAGAGAAGGCTACTTTAGGCATTGGAATGTTATTTATGCCTCAAAAGTAATAATATTTAAAATAAAACAAAATAAATTTATCGTTTTATTTTAAATACATTCATTAATCAGTAATTGGCAAACGATCTTGAAATTTAAAAAAATCTAAAAGTACATTCGCCACTTTTAACGGTTGCTCACTGTTGTCGGCCGCAATATGGCCCAGTTCTTTTAGATAAATACGCTTGGCTTTGGGTATGATTTGTTGTAAACTGTTAGTTTTGTTTGCATTTCGTTAGTTAATATGAAATCTATTCTTACTGCTGCGCGTGGGACGACAGATTTAGGGGAGTACCTGTTTTCCGTAATCCCCGATTTCCTTCCAGACTGCCACAAAATCTGCCAGTTGCCGGGTAGCGCCGTGCTGCATATTTTCGATGTCTGTATTTGTGATCAGGATCAACCCCAATTGTTTTTCCGGTTTAAAAAACATAAAGGCACCTACTCCTGCGTCGGAGCCTGTATGACCTATTACACCATTCATGCGGTGTATCCACAGGACACCGATATTGGGTTCCTTTTCATCGATCCCTTTAGGTGCTTCGCCTGCAGGAAACATAGGTTTATACAACAATTTATAAGACTCTTTTTTCAGTAATCCATCTTTCCCTGTATATCCTTTTATCATTTCCTGTAAGTAAACGGAGAGTTCGCTACAGGAGGTAACAAGTCCTCCATCCGGATAAGAAGCTTCCCGGTAACGCGGATATACATTTCCGGCTTCATCGTACAACTGCGCCATCCCAGCCGGCGACTCACAGGAGGTGCGCCAGGAAGTATGTTCCATTTTGAGGGGAGTAAAAATATAGCGACTGCTAAATTCGGGGAAAGTCATACCGGACTTTAATGCAATGAGCCATGCCGCCAAAGCTGTTCCAACGTTACTATATTCATAAACTGTTCCTGGCTTTGCTTTTTTGAAGTTTTTTTTGCTGTAAAGTTTTCCGGTTGCCTGCAAATAATCTGTGAGATAAGCCGGCAGCGTGTACCTATTATCACCGTTGCCATACCCGGCTTTTAACAATTGCTGTAGTAGTGAATTCCCCCTGGTAGCATCGTCACATATTACATACCCCTTTTTAAATGCTTCCGGCCGGTCTGTAATGCCGGAGGTATGGCTTACCAGGTGCTTTACCCTGATAACTGCCGTAGGGTAGTCCGGGTTTATTATCGGGAACGGCAGGATATCATTTACAGGTGTTTCCAGCGTAAATAACCCCAGTTCAATGGCTTTTACAATGGCCACTCCTACAAAGGTTTTACTAACAGAAGCAATAGGCTGCAGTGTATGAACCGTATATGGCTGTTGTGCAGCTACATCAGAAAAACCAAAGGCATGCTGATAAAGGATACTATCCGGCGTTACTACCGCTACAGCGAAACCGGTAAGACCGCTTTTCTTTTGAATATTCTCCAATTTAGCGGTAAGGGCACCCGCACTGCTATATTGCGCAAAGGCTGGTTGAATCAGGGTCAGCAGGCATGCCGTAAGGAAGGTGAGGTGCCTGATAATAGGATAGATCATAGATTGTCATTAAGCATGTGGTGTGTTTCTACACATCGTTAAATATACTGATATTATTACCCCAATGGTTAAACTTTTGTACCAGATCATTTAAAAATAGGGGTTTAACCTCTTCTATTATAGCAGGAGTAGCTATAGGTTTAATATTATTGGCAATAATGATTTCGCCTTTTTTTGATTTATTTGGAGCAACCCATTTTACAGCCCAAACAGGGTATTTAAAGGGCATTTTTGGGTTACCTACTACTACAGCAAGTGAAGATTTATCCAAAACAAAAAAGCTCTAAAACCTTTATCACTAAAGACTTTAGAGCTTTTTAATTTCAGTCGGGACGACTGGACGACGCCCTGATATCGCAATATATTGAATTTCAACATGTTGAATAAATAGCTTTGGATCTACTCACTGTATTGCACTTGCGATCACGAAGAGTATCTATCGCAAGATATAATTTGTGTCAATTAATTCCAAAATGTAGTAGTGTACTAGAGAGTCATGGGATAAAGCCAGATCAGGAACTCCTTAGTTCTGAGCATCAATATCTCGTCGTAGTTAGTTGTTAAATAATTCTCACTACGGTGGTGGCTATCTTGTTTTCCTCGTACCAACCTGTCGATAGGAAAGTTATAGAAATTTGATAATGTTACCGATAGTTGCAATTAATTTCACTTTCTTTCCTTGCTGGATAGCAGTTTTAACCTCTCAAAATAATTGTTCCATAGCTCCGGAATATCCTTAGACTGGTTTCGCGGATTAGTAGCATCATTATAAAAGAATACTGTTATAATCTCTCCATCATCTTTTCTTGTTATTGAATCCTCTCCACCCCATCCTAATTTAAGCAGAAAGTCATCGGTCATTCCCTTATAGAACGTATGCACAGGAAACTCAGAGACGGAATTAATGTTGAAATTCCTTTTTACCCCTTCTTCGGAAAAGCCGATTGGTAAATATTCACGGTTAAACGCCATCCAATGGCCATTTTCATTTTTGGCGATGCCATAAGGCAGGTTAATTCTGAAAAAATCTGTCAGTGCCATAGTCATTTTTTATTTGAGATAAACAGGAATAAGATAAGAGTTCAATACGCAATGTATCTGCGTATCTACGTTAGGCCACTAATTGATTTTGTGCAAGGCATTAATAGCCTAATCACTCAACAAATCTTCGTCCTTATTTTCCGGTAAATTACTTGGTGGGACAGTTACATCAAGTAAAATAATAGCTAATTTCTCTATTGTGTTTATAATTTCGTGAGCTTGTTCATCATTATAATGTTCACAACCTGGATAGCCACGGAGCATTTCAGGGGTTAATTTCTCTGGAAGGTTTTCATCAGATAATGGAATTTGATCAAGAAAATTAGCCATATTATAACTGTGTGTAGGTTTGGTAATATTAGATTATTGGATACAGGCGCGATGAATCCATGTAATATACCTTTTTGTATAATTGGAGCCATGATCCTAATAACAATTCTTATATCCAAATGAGAATATTATTTTCATAAATAGATGTTGATTTTGCTGGTGTCATTGGAGTTTTATTTCACCTGCTCGGATATTGTTTTTCTACTCAAAAGTCTATCATTGATAGCATTTAGCCAAGCTGCCCCGGATTTAAACAGGCCCAGTACATGCAAAGCTGCGAATACGATTGACCCTGGTATGAAATTCTTTGCCACGAATAACATAACTGAATAACCAGGGAGATCAGATAAATTATTACGGATATCAAAATGTCCTCCAGATAAATCAACTTTAATAACCAGAAAAACAGCTACAGCAGCGAAATGAAAGCCATTTACAAAAAGATGGATGATATATTCCCATCGAGGAAGGCCACCCATAAATTTCCTACTGTCGCCCTCTAAATAGGCGTCAAGACCGAGGACAATAATATCGGCTAAAACCAGCACTAGTCCAACAATGAAGCTGTTATTATCATTCCCCATATAAAGAAAATATAAGATCGGGGGAAAAAATATCATTCGGATGGTATGAGTTAAATGCTCCATGCGGCTTTCAGGATGATTGTATAACCTGTATTTTATCAAGTGGAGATATACTCCATCAAATATCCCTAATACCCCAAATGCAATAAGCAGTAATGCTGTTGTAATGAATGCGAATTCCATAGCTCAGATTTTGATTCAAAGCTATGATCAGTCAGTACCAGAATAATTGATATTTGTCACCGAATTTCCGCACTGACTTGTTTTCTGATTCTGCTTAATGTTTCCCTGGTAACTCCGAGGTAGCTGGCGATATGGTTTACTGGAACTTGTTGAATGATCTCCGGTGCTTCATTCAACATTCTCTGATACTTCTGTATAGCATTTTCTCCCTGAAGAATTGAAGTGAATTTCTCCAGCTCCATGTATTCCTGTTCCGTCGCTATCCTTCCAATCTGCTGCCAAACGGGGAACGTTGAGTAGAGGTACTGCAGATCCTCGTAGCTAATTATAAGTAATTCTGCATCTGTAGAGGCTTCCATGATATACTGAGAAGGTGTTTGCGAAATAAAACTCTTAAAAGATGTTGAAAACCTACTTTCAGTACAAAAGCAGTAGGTAATTTCCGCCCCATTGTCAGTAATATAATAAGAACGGAGTATACCTGAAACTATAAATGCCGCTTTCCGCGCAATCTCCTGGTGGTGAATGAAGACATCGCCCTTTTTCAGTGTTTTAGTATGGAAAAATGCCATGCTTTGCATAAACTCTGATTTATTCACAGGGGCCAGATTCTTTAAAAACTGGTAGAAAACTTCCGGACCCGCCTCCATATTGACTTTACCGTACATCATGTGAATTTTATATTAAGAAAGTGAACTTTTCTTTGCAAATTTAGAAAGTAATCGTAATATTGCGATGTGCTAATGATATAATTTTATGGGAGCTACAAAATCAGACTTATTTACTAAACAACAGAACGACATAGCCAATATGGCTAAAGCGCTGGCGCATCCAGCCCGGATAGCTATTTTGCAATATCTCGTTAAAAAGAACGCCTGCGTATGTGGTGATCTTGTGGACGAGCTTGGTTTGGCACAGGCAACTACTTCTCAACATTTGAAAGAGTTGAAAACGGCTGGTCTTATTCAAGGAACTATTGAAGGTGCCAGTGTATGTTACTGCATCAACCCGAAGGTATGGAACCAATATCACAACATCCTCGGTGCATTCTTCAAAGAAGCTGCTGAGGCAAAATCTTGTTGCTAAAAAAATTTGCTTAAATATATCGCAATATTGCAATTATACAATAACTTTTATACTATGGCTACCGATGAACAAATGAAGGAGATCGTAAGACAGAAATACAGTGAAATTGCATTGCAGGACAAAGCTACAAACGAATCTTCCTGCTGTGGCTCCGGCTGCTGCTCAACAGAAGTATATCATATCATGAGTGACGATTATACCTCCCTCGAAGGGTATAATCCTGATGCAGACCTCGGACTGGGCTGTGGCCTTCCTACCCAGTTTGCAAAAATCAAGAAGGGTGATACTGTGATAGATCTTGGTTCCGGCGCTGGTAATGATTGCTTTGTTGCGCGTCAGGAAACTGGTGAAAGCGGTAAAGTAATCGGAATAGACTTTACACCTGCCATGCTGGAAAAAGCCAGAGCGAATGCGGATAAGTTGGGTTTTAATAACGTTGAATTCCGCCAGGGTGATATTGAAAAAATGCCTGTAACCGCCAATGTTGCAGATGTGGTTGTAAGTAATTGTGTACTGAACCTTGTACCGAATAAGAACGGAGTTGTTAAAGAGATATTCCGGGTGTTGAAACCTGGTGGTCATTTCAGTATTTCAGATGTTGTGCTACAAGGCACTTTACCGGAAAGTATCCGTGGAGCTGCTGAAATGTATGTAGGCTGTGTATCTGGCGCGATACAGAAACAAGTCTATCTGGAATTGATAGAAACAAATGGCTTCCAGAATATTACAGTCCAAAAAGAAAAAGTCATAAACATTCCCAATGATCTGCTGTCCAACTATATGAGCAAAGAGGAGATCGATGCTTTCAGGGCGGGAGATACAGGCATCTACAGTATAACAGTTTATGCTGAAAAACCGGCTGATGCAGCCTGTTGCGCTCCAGGCTGTTGCTAAACAATTTACCCTGTGAAATAAAAACACTTTTATGAAAAAGTTCTTGTATCCTCTTATTGTTTTACTGCTTTCGGTGATTGCTTTTAGCTTTACGCCAGCAGCACCAGGTCAGCCAAAGATGTATCCGGCTATCGAAAAGTATTTTTCTTCCGTTAGCAATGTATCTATACCGGAAAAGCATAATCTGGCTATCAAACACCTGGAATCAGTAATCACTAGCAGTTTGGGAGATAAAGATGTTTCAATAATGTTCACCTGTCCGGATAATTCTTTCCGAAGTCAGGCGGCGCAGATATTGCTCCAAAGTTTGATTACAGCAAATGGTATCAAAAGAGTGAATGTTGTTTCAGCTGGAAATACTACTGGTCAGATTGATCCCCGATTGATTAAGCTACTTACAGCAGCTGGTTATAAAGTGGTATCTCTTCCGACTATAGCGGCCAATGCTCCAAGTGGAAGTACTGGCTATTCGGTATCATTTGGTGATAAATTCACTCCGCTTGTTGTTTACGCTAAAAGCGCGACTGATGCGGGAGTTGAAAAGGCAGGTTTCTATTTATTCAAAACCTGCGACCAACAGGAAAATGGTTGCAGTGACTTAACCGGTGCCCTCCATAAGGATCAGCTGGAATACAGCAATCCGGCTACCATTACGGAAGACAAGGCTTTGCAGGAAGAGTTTAATACGATAGCAAAGGAAATGTCATACATAGTTACTGAGTGCCTAAAATAATTATCTTGTAGTTATATTTTAACACTCAAAATGGTGATTTATATGACTATCCTTCCAATGACATCGGCACATGGCCCAGAGGTACTATCAATATATGAAGAAGGTATTTCCACCGGCAATGCTACATTTCAAACCGCTGCTCCTTCATGGGAAGAATGGGACCAGTCACATTTAAAAAGTTGCCGTCTGGTGACAGTTGAAGATAGTAAGGTTCTTGGATGGGCAGCATTAACACCGGTTTCCGGTAGATGTGTGTACGCTGGCGTTGCAGAAGTAAGTGTTTATGTAGCGCCGGATGCACAAGGTAAAGGAATAGGGAAAGCATTGCTACAGGCACTAATTACTGAAAGTGAAGAAAACAAGCTCTGGACTTTACAGGCAGGCATATTTCCTGAAAATACCGGTAGCATTAAAATACATGAAGCCTGCGGATTCCGCCTGGTAGGAAGACGGGAGCGAATCGGCAAAATGGGCGATACCTGGCGAGACACCGTTTTACTTGAAAGAAGAAGCACAATAATTGGCATTTAATAATATACTGATAAAACCATGCAAAACTGCAATCCTGCTCAACGTAAGAAATTGAGCTTTTTAGATCGTTACCTGACATTATGGATATTCCTGGCTATGGCTATTGGCGTAAGCATTGGATATTTTTTCCCATCTTCTTCAGGATTCATAAACTCCTTCTCTACCGGTACAACAAACATACCGCTGGCGATAGGCTTGATCTTAATGATGTACCCACCACTTGCGAAAGTTAAGTATGATAAGATGGGTGAAGTTTTCCGCAACACCAAAGTACTATCATTATCACTTTTACTGAATTGGGTGATTGGCCCGATCCTGATGTTTGGTTTAGCGGTGTTGTTTCTGCATGGATATCCCGAATATATGACCGGCCTGATTCTTATTGGTCTTGCGAGATGTATTGCAATGGTAATCGTATGGAACGAGCTGGCCGATGGTAGCCGTGAATATGCAGCCGGACTTGTAGCACTCAACAGTATTTTCCAGGTGTTACTTTATAGCGTGTATGCTTACGTTTTCATCACATGGCTTCCTACAGTATTCGGTATGAAAGGTATAACAGTGGAAGTGTCCATTGGAGAAATCGCTAAAAGCGTTGGTATCTATCTTGGTATTCCGTTCGCAGCCGGTGTGATCAGCAGATACAGCCTGATTGCAATAAAAGGTGAAGAATGGTTTCAGGAGAAGTTTATTCCGTTTATTTCCCCCATTACCCTGATTGCATTACTGTTTACCATTATCGTAATGTTCAGTCTCAAAGGTGAGCTGATCGTACAGATCCCGATGGACGTAGTAAGGATTGCTATACCATTGATGGTTTACTTTGCCATCATGTTCCTGGTGAGCTTTATTTTAGGCAAAGCTGCCGGAGCAGATTATTCCAAAAACGCTTCCATTGCATTTACAGCTGCCGGTAACAACTTTGAACTGGCGATAGCAGTAGCCATCGGCGTATTTGGTATCAATTCCGGACAAGCCTTTGTCGGTGTTATCGGGCCACTAGTGGAAGTACCTGCGCTGATTGCTTTGGTAAACGTGGCCTTCTGGCTCCGTAAACGCTGGTATGGTAATACAGAGGCTCCCGCAAGTACAGCCAAAGCATAATTTTTCAAAAAAAACTTAAATTATTATACAATGAGTAATTCAAAAATGACCTGGCAGGCTTTTAAAGATCAGCTGCAACAATATCCAGAACAAATTTTGCAGTTTCAATATGCGGCGGACAAACTGGTAGCCCCTTCTTATCATATTACCGAAATCAAACAAGCGCCTATCACCTCTGTTGATTGTGGCGGTAAAGTAAACGCATGGACTGAAATAATCGTTCAGTTATGGGAGCCGGAAGAAGAACAAACCGACCGGGCAATGGCTGTAAACAAAGCACTGAAAATAGTAAACTTGGTGGAGAGTAATATTGACTTGAATCCTAAAGCTACAGTGAAGATCGAATTCGGTAATTCTGAATTTGATACCCGCCAAATGTATCCTAATGAGTTTCTATTAGAAGGAGAAAATCTTGTCATTAATCTGCAGCCGGATGCTACTCAATGTAAAGCAACGGATCGCGGTATGACCTGTGGAACACCTAAAACTAAAACACTGGAAATACCGGTAGCTATGGAAGCAGGTCAGTCCTGCACTCCAGGAGGCGGTTGCTGCTAAATTATAAAATCAACACATGAAGAAAGTATTAGTGCTTTGCACCGGCAACAGCTGCCGCAGTCAGATAGCAGAAGGTTACCTGAGATATTTTGCAGGTGATAAAGCAGAAGTTTATAGCGCCGGCGTTGAAACACATGGTGTGAATCCACGGGCTATAGCCACAATGGCAGAAGATGGTATTGATATTTCAAAGCACACTTCCAATAATATCAATGAATATCAGGGAATTGATTTTGACTATGTAATTACGGTGTGTGATAATGCAAAGGAAAGATGTCCATTTTTCCCTACGTCTGCCAGAAAGTTGCATGAGAATTTTCCGGACCCTGCAAAGGCAACCGGTAGCGAGGATGAGATAATGTCTGAGTTCAGAAGCGTAAGACAAACAATCAAGGATTATACAAAAGATTTTGTTGAACAATATCTATAAAATTATCTTATCCAATCTTCAATATTCTATTTATGAAAATAGCTTTGTTCAGCGACATTCATGCAAATTTACCGGCCCTGGAAGCGTTCTTTAAGGATGTAGACCAAAGAAAGCCTGATGCTATATACTGCCTGGGTGATTTTGTGGGATATAACATATGGCCCAATGAGGTGATCAACGAAATCAGAAAGCGCGGTATTCCTGCAATAGCCGGCAACTATGATTTTGGTATCGGTAGAACGAGCGACGACTGTGGTTGTGCTTATAAAACTGACACTGAAAAGGCTAATGGAAGTGTTTCCATATCTTATACGAATCAGGTTGTCACAGAGGACGAGCGCAAATATCTACGTACATTACCGGCCCATATCAAAGTGGAGTTTCAGCTAAACAATGATAAGTTGAACTTGCTGCTGGTCCACGGTAGTCCGCGTAAGATCAATGAGTATTTATTTGAAGACAGGGAAGAAAAAAGTATGATGAGGATTATGGTAGATGCAGATGCGGATATCATGTGTTTTGGACATACACATAAGCCGTATCACCGGATATTACCCTCCGTGCCGGACGAAAACCCGCACTACAGACACGCCATTAACATTGGCTCCGTTGGTAAACCTAAAGACGGCGATCCACGTGGAGGCTATGTAATGCTGCATATTAATGACAATAGCAGCATTCATGACAAAGACAGCATACAGGTGGAGTTCATCCGCTTTGAGTATGATGTGGAGAAGGCTGCTAAAGCGGTGGAGGACAGTCCCCTGCCTGATGCTTATGCAGAAAGCCTGAGAACTGGTATCTAAGTCTCTTCATTGATAATTTATTTAAAATCATGCGGCTGATGAAATATCAGCCGCATGAAATACTTTCTTACTGCTATCGATCAAATGAAAATTGCATTATTTAGCGACATTCACGCCAATCTACCGGCTTTACAGTCTTTTTTTGAAGATGTATCAAAACACAATCCGGATGCCATCTATTGCCTGGGTGACCTGGTGGGATACAACATCTGGCCTAACGAAGTAATTCAGGAGATCCGTCAACGGGGCATTGCGACTATTGCGGGAAATCATGATGCAAAGGTAAAGGGGGTACAACCTGCAGAACCATCAAAAGGAGGCAAGGGATATGCTTACGATATTATAGATAATGATAACCGGGTTTATCTTCAAACATTACCAGCGCATTTACGGATATCCTTCCAACTAAATAACGATATTCTCACTATCCTGCTGGTACACGGTAGTCCGAGAAGTATTGATGAATACCTGCTGGAGGATATGGAAGAAGCCGCACTGCTGAATACCTTTTTGGAGGCTCGTACAGATATTTTATGTTTTGGTCATTCTCATAAGCCATATCACAGGATCGTGCTGGCTAATGGAGAGGAACACCCCCGGTTTCTTCACGCCATCAATACCGGTTCTATAGGAAAGCCCAAAGATGGTAACCCACAGGGTGGTTATGTGCTTTTGCACATTAAGGATAACAGTAGTACCTTAGATAAAGACAGCATTCAGGTGGAGTTTATCAGATTTGATTATGATATTGAAAAAGCAGCCCAGGCAGTCGAAAATAGCCCACTACCTGATGACTTCGCAGATATGCTTAGAAAGGCATACTAATTACAATTATATTCATTGGATGGAGTAATGATTTACCTATAATGCCATCCAATTATATAAAGTGATTTAATCCTGTAATTATGCAACCCTCCCATATCTTAATTTGGAATGAGTTTAATACTGAATTGAAGAAGTTCATTTGCCAAAAGGTGAAAAACGGCGATCATTGTAATGATATTTTGCAGGATGTCTACCTTAAAATGTTTATCAACATGGGAAAGGTAGAAAAAGCTCAAAATATTCGGGCATACCTATACCAGGTGGCAAATAACGCAGTTACAGATTACTATCGCCGGGTTTGCAAAGTTGTATCTTATGAAGAAGAACCTGTGTCGGACCGGGAAGGTGAAGTTACTGCTATAAATAACGAATACCGGTTGGCAGATTGTCTCCGGCCAATGATTGAATCTTTACCTCAAATTTACAGGGAGGCGCTTATTCTTACCGAACTGGAGGGGCTAACGCAGAAGCAGTTTGCCGAAAAAATGGGAATTTCTTTGTCAGGTGCTAAGTCAAGGGTGCAAAGGGCCAGAGAGAAACTAAAAGAGGAAATCATCAACTGCTGTGAATATGAATTTGATAAATACGGCAACATCGTTGCCTGTTGCAAAAATTCAGCTCCGGGTAAAAAATATTGTTGAGAATCCTGCGTCCTTTTCTTCCTTTTCTCGTCTTACTCTGGATAATATATTATTAATTTTAAACTTATCCAGATGAAACGTTTAGTATTCGCAAGCCTTTGCGCACTGAGCCTGACTGCTGCTATGGCAGGAGGTGTTGAAAAGAAAGCTAAAGCAAAGAAACCAGCTGCTCAAAAGGAACAGTGTTGCGAAAAGAAAAGCAATTGCTGCCCTAATCAACATTGCTGTAATTAATTTAATGGCTATAGTTCCGGGGCAGGAGCTATAGCCTTTCTTATTTCTGGACATTACGACTGTTAATTCCTCACCCTTAACCTTTTCCACCTTCACCCAGCCGCATCCCCGGCAACTATTAGCGATTTTTTTGAATAAAATATGACGTAAAAAGGTAAAAAATAGCTCCTTTTATTGTAATATTGCAATGTAACAATGTTATGGTATTTGTCAACCTATATTAACCATAAGTGTATGCGACATATTACAACCTCCACACACAATAAGTTTTGCGATAAACTAAAATCACTGTCTGTTGAGCCTGATCTGGTGAACAATCAAATAATAAGGGATACTCAAATAAAAGATCAGTTGGATGAGGATCGGGAACGTCTCGAAATGCTCCATTTTAATTATCAACAGCATTTAGAACAACTTCAACAGATACAGCGGGAATATTTTAATATTCAGAATCAGGCGCGGGTAAAGCTAAGACGACAGCAGCTTCGCAATTCAGGAAAGTAATTAGAAGAGCATAAAAAAAGCCGGATGATGAATCCGGCTTTTTTATGCTCTCTCTCGATATTGCTTAGAGTGTCAGATTAAGTTTAGACCAGCCTTTCCACCAATCACCTTCTGGTGTACCTGCTGGACCTACCGCTCCACGGAAAGTAACAGTGGAGAATGAAGACGCATTACCCATTGAAAATGCACCTCCTGTAAGCAAAGGAGACCCGGCTTGTGGAGTAAAATCTGGATTTGTATAGTTAAATGCTGCTGCAAGTTTAACTTCATCGTTTGTTGCTAAAATGGAATTGCCGTATAATGCGGTGGTAAACCATGTTTTGGCGTCAGCCGGCGTCCAGCCCGTAGGAGTAGCACTGACTGCGTAGTTAACTGGTGTTGCGCAACCGGCGACAATAGTATTTTTGATATTGAGTTTGCCGGATTGAATGTTATTGTCTGTAGGTACTCCTTTGCTTGCATCAATCAGCACACCAACTGGGTATCCCATAATAACGGAGTTGTAGATGGAGATAGAGGAATTTCTTCTGATCTGCGCACCACATAAGAATAAACTGTTACCTACACTAGTTGTTGTTGCACGTGGACCGATGGCGGTTATATTACTATATACAGCACTTGTCTGTGGAGTAAGCGCACTACCGTTTGCATCGTTATCACTTTCCCAGCTTTCAGATTTAGAAACATCAGCAATGGCAGAATCACGAAGAACAATGCCGAATTGAACTGTACCGCTGTAACCATTATCTGTATCAAAATCATCATCCAGTGTGCTGATAAAGATAGTATGGCGCAGGTTTACAGTGCCACCGAAGCATTCGATAGCATCATCGTTAGCTTTAAAGATCTCTACATAGTCTATTGTGGTGCCACTACCAACACCGGCAAGCGTTAAACCATTCAATTCATTATCCGGAAGATATGCGTATCCTGCGTACTCGATCCGAACATATTTCAGTGTTCCTGAGTTATCAGCTGCATCTGTACCACCATATAAACCTAATCCCTCTCCGTTATTAACACCACCTTCTACCTGGCCTACGCCTTGTGTTCCATTGAAAGAAGCATTGGTAGGCGCTTTTCCGCAAATCACTACGCCCCCCCAGTCACCACGTTTAGGGCTACCAGCATCAGAAGTAAAAACGATAGGCTTGTCTTTGGTGCCATCCGCATTAATCTGCGCCCCCCTGGTAATCACCAGAGCGCCTTTGGATGAAGTTTCACCATGAATAACTGTGCCTGGTTCAATCGTCAGTTTTGCACCACCTGTCACATATACAATTCCTCTCAAAGTATAAGTATTCCCTGCTTTTAAGGTACGATCTTTAGTAATCTTACCTTCCAGCAGTGTCACTTCTGTTCCGTTATTGTTGCTGCCATCACCACCAATGATGATGTTATCAGCTTCAATTTTACGGCAGGAGCTGGTGAATAAACCGATAACAGCTGCAAATACTAATAATTTTTTCATATTGTTGTTTGTGTGTGTGTTCGTTATTGTTTATCGTGTTGTATAGGAGAATTAAAAATTGTATCCAAATATGAGACTGAAATTTGTACCGTAAGTACGCCTGAGCGCTAATACATCTTTTGATTTACTGAATCGTTTATTATCATCAAGATCCTGATAGAAGTTGGCATTTTGATTAATGAGATCAGTGATGTTCAGTTTAATCTCGCCTTTTGAATTCAATATTTTCTTCGCTATTTGCAGGTCAAGTAAGGGTCTTGGCGCTTCCCATATAGCCGGGTTCTGGTCGTTACCAACAAATAATATTCTGCGGCCTATTTGATTGAACAGTATAGTAGAGGTTAGACCAATTTTTTCTGCATCATATAAAAATCCCGCGTTTATAAGATATGGTGATTGCCCCTGCATCGGTCTGTCCTGCTGTTTATTTTCAAAATTTACCCGATTGTATATATAAGAGGCATTCCCCTGGAAACTGACGTTCTTTAGACTTTCATCTACAAAATCAAGTTTCTTCCTGACTTCCAGTTCAACACCGTAGCTCTTCGCAGACAACGCATTTACATAGTTAAAAGCATATGAATTCACTCCGGATTGATTAAATTTCAGCTCAATAGGATTTTTAAAGTCCTTATAAAATAATCCGAATGTAATAACCTCTCCAGGGCGTGGATAATATTCATATCGCGCATCAAGATTAGTTATCTTTGTCCGCTGCAAAGTTTTGCTCCCGGTAATGATAGCACCCATCTCAAAGTCATAGAATGCGAGGTTAGTGAGTTCGCGGAACTCCGGTCTAACCAATGTCTGAGACTCTGCTACCCGGATATTGGTTTTATCATTTAGCTTAAATGTGGCATTTACGGAAGGAAGGAAGTCACCTACTTGCGTATGATTGAACCGCTCATCTGATTTTCTGGTACTACCCACCAACTGATCGAAGTTTTCATACCGCACTCCCCATACAACACGTAACCAATCTGTAAATGAGTTGTCAAACTGTATGTAACCTGCGTTTAAAATGGAGTTTGCCAGGTAACGATACTGAATCCCTACAGTTTCGTTAAAGCCCAGTTGATTATCCGCAGTACCGAAATTCTCAGGTGCAAAAATGTGATCTTCGTCCTGCATTCTCAGAGCCAGGTTATCGGAAGGTAGATTAACCGCAAATGGCCGACCATCGAACAACCTATCCTTTATCTGCAACATGTAACCACCTTTAATAGATTGCTTTCTATCCCAAAGTTGGAATGACTTTGTAAGATTGCCACCGGCAGTATATATGTAATCGGAAAGTGTGGAGTAATAAATGCTACCGCTTTTCTGAGAAAGTGTATTTGACAACAATGCCAAGTAAGGAGCATCTTTAGTTTCTGTTGTCTGATTATACTGAATGCGTCTCTGCATGGGGATATACTGATCCAGAATATTGAAGCTGCCGTACCAATCGAGTTTGAGCTTGTACGTTGGTAGGTTATGTTCACCAGATAACACCGTATTGAAGAAAGTATTCGCTCTGAATCCCAGCTCTCTTGCACGTATGTTATCAGTAGGTTGAGCCTCATAATCCTTTCCCACACGCAAATTGGTGTAATCACTGGTTGTAACGTTGAAGATATTCTTCAATGAAATCTTGTTATTCTGGTTGAGCTTTAGTGAGAAGTTTGCCATAGCTCCTTCCAGAATATCCGTGCTGTACTTATTATTTTGGTATTCAAAGCTGGGAGGTGCAGACATACCATTTATTACATAAAAGCCGTTGTCATATTGCAACCTGCGTATAGAGCGATTATAATTCACCGCGAATACAGCCCCAAACTCTTTGTTAAAAATAGTGGTACGGGTACCGCCGCTGATTAAAAACTGCTGCCCTAATCTGGCTAAAGGATTCGTATTCTTATTAACAGAAAAAGCGTTACCAGCCATCTGTTTTCCGTAGTTTATTTTATCTGCCTCACTTAGCCCTGCAAATACTGATTTTGTCGGCATTCCTTTGGGCAAAGCGCGTGTTCCATCGTCAAATCCAAGCCAGTCTGTTTTTCCACCTTTATAGGAGTAAAAATCATTTCCAATAGTATTACTATTGAAATTCGTTCCGATCTGGATATTGAGAAACTTATTATTGGGGATATCTTTTGTATTTACCTGTACTAATCCACCGGCCCATTCACCCGGATACTCCGGAATAAAAGTATTGTTGATAATTATATTATCAATCATATTGGACGGGAAGAGATCGAAAGAAAATGTTTTTCTATCTGGTTCGGTACTGGAAAGCAATACCCCATTTAACATGGCCTGGTTGTACCGATCAGCCAACCCTCTAACTACGAGGTACTTACCTTCCTGTACACTGGTGCCGGGAATCCTTTTTAAAACCTCACTGGTATTCTTATCCGGAGATCGTCGGATAGCTTCAGCGGATACTACCTGCGCAACTGCATTAGTGTTTTTCTGAAAACTAATCAGTGAATTGATGGATTCTTTCCTGTAAGTGGTGGTGATATTAACCTCTTTAAGGTTGGATACATTCTGCGCCAGTGTAATGACTATATCTTCCTGACCGTCTGCCTTTACTTCAATATCATTAATAGTTTTTGCAACATAACTCATTGCAGAAACCTGGACACTGTATTTTTGGCCGGCAGCAACTTTAAAGATAAAGCGTCCTTCTACATCAGTAACTGTTTTAAGCCCGCTCGCAGGAATCTGTGTATATGCGCCAATTATAGGAGCGTTTTTATCATCAACAACCCGCCCGGTAATCTTTCCATTCTGTGCGAATACAAGTTGGGATAAAAGGAAAAGCAATGCTACACTAAGTAGATTTTTATACATCGCGGGATTTGGTTTTATTTCGGGGCAAATATCGTTATATCGCAATATAGTAATGTACAGATAGTGTTAAGAAATTATTAACTCTGGATTAGAAGGTGATTAATATATTACTACAAAGCATCGGGTTTTAAAACAAGTATTGTAATATTGCAATAAGTAATTGGAAAAATGGGACTAACGAAAACGGATTTATTTAATAAGAAACAGAACGACCTGGCACAGATGGCAAAGGCAATTGCACATCCAGCACGAATTGCGATTCTCCAATACCTTATAAAAGCGAATACTTGTATTTGTGGGGATCTGGTAGATGAATTAGGACTAGCGCAGCCAACAGTGTCCCAGCATCTAAAGGAACTCAAAAATGCAGGGTTGATTAAGGGGACTATTGAGGGGACGAGCGTTTGCTATTGTATTAACCCGGAATATTGGGCGCGGTATCGGGACATGTTTGCCGGTTTCTTTGTGGAGGTGAAGGAAGCCGATAATGATTGCTGTTAGGAAATGAGTATTATATTTTAATGGTATGTTAAGTGATTCATGGACTTATAGGAACTCGCTTTACCCTGGCTATACAACATGAAGCCCTTGTATTACCAAGTTGTTTTCTGCCAGATGATTTTGGAGCCATCTACCTGCGGCCAATGTATCTTCCTGCTTAATCTGTTTACCTCCTACTAAAGCAAGCCCCCACTTTCTACCCTTATATTCAAATAGAGGTGATTCCTGAGAAATACGCCAGATTGCATAATCTATATTACGGACCAACAACCAGCAATCCCATACAACATAATAAAGCTGTCCCTGATAAGCAATATGCTCCTTGTATAATTCCGGCGTGCCGTGATATTTTCCAGGAGCCTCACTGAATCCTGCAGGAACACTCACGTCTTTTCCCGTCAGTAGATAATAGGTGTTTTTTTGCGCCGGAGCTGGTTCATCGCCTCTGCGGCGAAGAATTTCCTCAAACATCCCAAAATAAAGCCGCTGTAGCTGATGTACGTATTTAACTACCGTTTTTGATTCATAGGTACCAATACCGATGCTCCAGGTATCTTTCTCGTGTTTTTTGACGAAAAGCCGGTCACCTGTTGTGGAAAATTTCTCGAACATGCCATATTTTGAATCCCTTACACTGGTAAAGTTTAGCATGGAAAGTTCATTCCGGTCAATAATAATGGGTTCCAGGAAATGGCGCATGGATGGAAGAAAAGGATAATGGGCCTCCTGGATTCGGATGACGGAACCCTGGTACCTGAAATAAAATCCCTCATTCGCCTGTTCCAGCTCAATTCCTTTCATATCTTTGATTTGGAACAAAAATACTAAAAAAATTAGCAAAACAAGATTAGGCGTTATGGGTTAGATCTTATACATTAAATATTATATGTAATTCCACTGACGCTTTTTTATATATCGTATAAAATATTGATAATAAA
This sequence comes from Chitinophaga sp. H8, assembly GCF_040567655.1. Taxonomy (NCBI): domain Bacteria; kingdom Pseudomonadati; phylum Bacteroidota; class Chitinophagia; order Chitinophagales; family Chitinophagaceae; genus Chitinophaga; species Chitinophaga defluvii. The sequence continues at coordinate 2,831,422 of NZ_JBEXAC010000001.1, forward strand.
TTAGTTATATCAATTGGAATATTTTTAACAAATCTGGAAGAATATTATAAGGAATATTTTTTGTTGTTTTGGAAAAAAACACTATATTTGCATTATAATTTGATAGTATGATTTTATCACAGGAACAGGTTGAAAATATCGCGCGGCAGTACTATCCGAAAATTGCTTCCGCGATTGCAGATGCTTTTGCAGATTATATGGCATTAAGAGCGCAGGGATCATCTACAGGTGTGGTTGATTTTAAGCCGAGGACATGTGCTTCACTCATTCATGATTTCATCAAGGTGAGAATAAAAGAGCAGATAGGTGAAGATGCAGACATTTCTCTTGGAGAGTTTAATGGCATTTTCGGCATTTTAGTCCAGGGGAGCGTCTTTATAAGGTTTAAAAAATTCAATGACGATTTAACAACCTCAAACGTTAAAACTGATCAGAGCGAAAACTACAATAAGCAGGCAAACTTCGCTGGTTTTGGTGGTGAACCCACATTGTTGACAGCTGGGTATCGTCCTGATAAGTCATGGACATCAATTCTAAATATCCATGTTGTATGTCGCGCTGGTGATGTAATCATTTGGCAAAAGGATCTGACATCCGAAGTAAAGCAAACATCAATGTTTACGATGGAAGAGGAACAGAATACAACTACTACCAATCGCGTTTCAGTTAAGAAGGGTATCCAGAAAACGGGAACGGACGATAAGTGATTTTTATTTTAGCGTAATAATCTACTATATATGACTGCCATTAACCCGGAGATGATAAAACTCGCAAGGGAATCTCGGGGGCTTAATCAAGGTGATCTGTGTACTTTGTTAGGAGTGGCTCAAGGAACTATTTCAAAAATTGAGAATGGTTTAATGCAGCCATCACCTGAACTTATTCAAAACCTGTGTAAAGTCCTCGACTACCCTAGTTCATTTTTCAGTCAGAAAGATAATGTTTATGCTACAAGCTACATTTACTACCGTAAAAGGCTTAGTATGACAAAGAAGAATCTTTCTGTTTCTGAGGCCAAACGGAATATCATTCGAATAAGTATCGAAAAATTATTAGACAGCATTGATTTGCCGGAAACCAACTTATTCCGATGGGATATTGCTACTCATGGAAGCCCGGAAGATGCTGCTCTCTTATTACGAGAGAAGTGGAGAATACCCAAAGGGAAAATTGATAATCTCACTAAAGTAATCGAAGATAATGGAATCGTTATTGTCCCTTTCGATTTTGGCGGTGATAAAATTGATGGGATCAGTCTATATACTGAAAAGAACCATCCTCTTATTTTTGTAAATAATAAACTTAGCCCTGATAGATACAGGCTAACGGTAGCTCATGAATTGGGGCATCTTATATTCCATTTTGGCAATCCTATTGCAGAGGATCGAGATGTTGAATTGGAGGCATTTAAGTTCGCCAGTGAATTGCTGGTGCCATCTATAGATTTCAGGAGGAGTTTTGAAAACTTAGATTTCAAAGCGTTGACCAATCTAAAATTATATTGGAGAGTGTCTATGTCTTCGTTAGTGATGAAGGCTAAACAAATTGGAAGTATAACTGAGAACCAGGCTAAATATTTATTTTCTCAATTATCAGCACTGGGATTTAAGTTACAAGAACCTCCAGAGCTGAGTCCTGCCAAAGAGTATCCAATGTTGATAAAGGAAATTCTTCAAGTGTATAAAGAACAGCTGGGTTATTCGACGGAGGACATGGGGAACTTGTTGCATTTAAACCATCGTGATTTCCAGGACTACTTTAATTTAGATTCTGTTCGATTGAGAGTTGTAAGAAGCACTCACAATTAATCATCACTCAAAGAATAAAAGCTGCCAGTGAATTGTATAATAGAATTCACTGGCAGCTTTTATTCTTAACTACTAAATGCGCTTTCCCCGGATCACTCATTATACTACTAATCTCAGCATTTACTATATCATCAACATCCTCCTTGATCTGCAGAAAGGTTTTCTGCACAATCCCGTTTTCCATACTACGAACCACCGGCAAGTCTTTATAACCTTTCCGTTCACGGTCAGCTGCTTTAGCATCCTTCGTTACTTTATTGTGAAAAATCTTCTGTTTTATTTCCTGTCCGGGATTGTCGGATACAATCCCTACGAATTCACCAGCAGAGAGGTTGCTGATAACACTGGCAGGAATTGCCATGTCCAGCTGCTGGGAATGATTGATGGAGGTATCAGAGCTATTGATGGTAGTGCTGGATCGATCCTGCATAATCTTACCCACCCGTTCACTCATTTGCCGTGCAGTGTCTCCGGAAGCCTGACCACAGATAATATTACCACAGAGATTCATTAGCACATCCGCCATTTCACGGGAATAGTCCTTTCTTACCTGGTCCAGATTCTGTATTACTACGGTAGTGGCTATGAGGTTGGATCTTCCTGTCCCGATCAGGGCATCAATGCCCTGCACGGTAAGGGTGGGAAATTCCTCGAAGTTCACGCCACACTTCATTTTCCCCTTTTTATTGATCTGTTTTATCAGGCGGTTGATGTATAGGGAAAGTACCGCACCGTAAGTGGCCTGCTTTTGGGGATTATTTCCCATGCACAAAATCTGCGGAGCAGATGGGTTATTAATATCCAGGTTAAAATCATTGCCGGAAAGCACGAAGTACAGCTCTGGACTGGATAATCTCGCCATAGCAATTTTTGCTGCGGCTATCTGTCCCTCCAATTGCTCCATTACTCCCGCTTCCAGTGCGGAGATAAACGGAGAAATTAAAATTTCAAGCTCAGGTTCACACCGGATCATGGTGAACAGCTTACTGTATTCAACTTGGAGTAGTTCAATTACGTGAGGCAGTGTACAATACTCCCCATTACGGTATTTGCGTAAATACCAGATCACCGCTGTCAACAGGATTATTGGAGATTCCACGAAAAAATCCCCATTGCGTAAAATCCAGCTACGGTTAAGGCCATAAAGAATGGTGCGGGCAGATTCAGCGGCATCTGTTATGTCCGTCATCGTAGAAGGTTCGAGGGGATTGCACCTTCCCGTTCTTGTTGGATCTTCCGGGATTATCGCATTAAACTTAACCGGTACTTTATATCTATGGCGATACTTTAGATAGTGGTTATATGCAATGGTGGTAAGATCTGGATACTTCCAATCATATATGAATTGACAATAGCCTTTCTCTATCTGTTGCTTAATGACTTCCTCTAAAATGTACCAGGTTTTACCGCTTCCGGGCTGGCCGGCCAAAAGTAGCCCACGTGCTGGATTTATAAGATTTATATAGCTTTTCCTGACCTTGTTTTTTAACTGGTAGGTAGCTGGTATATTAATGGAGTATTCATTTGTCATCAGGCGTTCTTCCTGGGGAAATGTTTGGCTTTTCTTGTTGAAAATATCATCGCGGTCAATTTTCAACTTAATTATTCTGGAAAGTAGTGTGCCGCCAGTGAGAATTAATATATAGCCGGATCCGGTACCGGCAATATAGATGCAGACACGAATCTGCAGATCGGTTGGAAACAACAGCGCATAATAACTGATGAAGTATAGTACCAATCCGGCTATTACATAGAGGCAGACAGTATTGAACTTTACCGTTTCATCTTTCCTACCCTGGGCGCCGAGCAGAGTGATCCCCAAAAATCCTAGCGCAATTAATTTTGATTTCAGGAAATAAGAGAACAAACCTGTTTTAGCGATGTTCTCCAGGAGCCGGTCTGTGATAGCCGACGTTAATTGCCAGCTGTGAAACGCAGCATAACAATAAAAATAAAAGTGCATGACTAAAACAGTCAGGCTGATTAACCTGGTAAGGTCCAGGATCTTGCGAAGACCCTGTTCATTTTCTCCGGTACGCATAACTCACTTCCTCCACTCTTTCTCAGCATATGCGCTGGTTTATGTATCACTAATCAATGGACGGGCGTTTCCGTCTCTTCTTCTTTTTGTTCAGTTCTGGTCCCTGAAAGGAATTTTCCGGTCCTGTTAGCTGCTCAATCACTTTTCCGCTGACAGTTGAAAGCGCCAATATGTTGTCATCTGAAAGCTGCGCTTTCTGTAAACCAGGTGAATCTATCTGGACCGGCTTTGTCGGCAGTAATGAAGTTTCCTGATGTTGGTTTGCTTGTATGGTATGTTGGGGTTCATTCGCTTTTTTACTCAATGCTGCGGCGCTATAGCCTTTACCCAGGGAACTGCCGTTATATACTGTCTTTTTGATATGATCAACGAAAGTGACGCCATACAGCCTGCCGTCCTCATTTATCCTACGCACGGAAGAAATACCCTGCTTTTCCAGCGACCGGAATAGATCAGATAAGGAGCCGCCGGCATGTTGATGGAAATGCCAGTCTATAAGCGCCTTAATCCGCATTTCATCTTCCGGCTTTTTCAGGCAGGCATTTTCCAGGAATTTATTTTCCAGATAACCTAACGTAGGCTTGAGATAGATGGAGCTGGCCTTAATAGGTACGCCTGCCTTCTTCCCATTTACATCAAGTGCGCGGTAATACAGACCCTTGTTACGAAATACCCGTGAGTTATCTTTACAGGGATCAGCATAGACGTTACTCAACTGAAGAATAGCATTCAGTTCAGGAAGTGAGCTGTATTTATAGATATCTACCACATTAGCCAGCACATTGGAGATGCGGCGTTTAGTTTCACTTTTGCCGTATATAACATTTCCCAGATTTAGCACTGGAAGAAAACGTTGCTGTTCTTCCGGATGGTCGGCTGCTCTTGCCAGTCCATACTCTGCCTCAATATTCTTCCTGGCCGGATCTGATTTATCTCTGCCGATGTTGTGAGTTGGTATCCGCCTGCCAGTTTCATTAATCAGGTTGGTAACAATGTGGATGTGCGGTAGCGCTGTATCTGAATGTCGGTATAAGAGATAAGGTTGATTGCCCATACCAATTCTATTCATATAGTCGGTACCGATAGTCTTCATCAAGTCATCATTTAATTTATCGGTAGGATGAAAATTCAGGATGATATGCACGGCATTCTTGTTGGTCCGAGTATTGAGTTCATTCAAATCCGTGAATCGTTTCATCTTATCATAGAAACTGAGATGTTCCTTCTCCTGCAAAAAGTTGCCGGCATGAAGCAGCGCAGCTGTCCCTGCCTTTACCTTCTGTTCATTATAATTCAACATTTTTCCAATATTGGCGGTGGGTTTACCTATTTCTGCATACATAGGCTATGAATTTTTTCAAGTTGGTGTAACATGTCCCGTGAGAAGTCAACCAGCTGTTGCTGCCGCAGGTCGTTAGATAAAATCCAGGTTAGCATTTCCGGTATATCCTTCATGGTGTGCAACTTTTTTACTGCCTGGTTATAGTTATTGCCGATGGCAGCCATCTCATTTTTTATTGCAATGAGGGCTGACAATATTTCATCTGCAGACTGATTCCGATACTTCATTACTACGGGTTTCTTTAGCAATACCTGTCTTGCATACTGGCTCAGATTACGGCAGGTCGTCTGCTGATATTGACTATATATGATATCATATTCCGCAGGTTTTGTGCGGATACTTATCCATTTCTTGGGTGTCTTTTCCATATAAAAAAGTCTTTAGTCTTAAAAAATCCGGCGAGTTCCGAGCGGGATTATTACTATACCCTGCCGACTTTGGAGGCGGGGCGAGATCCCGTTGTGCAACAACGGTACATCTCGCCGGGTGCGGGTACCGGCATCCTGATCTGTCTTCCGGAAGTATTGGAAGTCTTGCGGGGCGGCTACCGGTTGTCTGGAGAAATATTGCAACAGCATGTCTGGAGGATGGTATCGAATAGCTTTGCCACCATTGGAAAAAAAACGCTGGATGGAGCATAGAAAGCAGTGGCAGAAAATATGTAAATGAATATGCGGGTTGGCTATTCTTTTAAAATGAAGTACTGAAATATTGACAGCACAGCAGCCTCTCCAGCTTCTTGTTTTTCTCACGAATATGTCTTTACTGATTATCATACCTCGTCATTTTTAATTTTCACAAATCAGTATCTATCCCTGCAAAACTAATGTTGCACAGCATTCTGGCGATCACCTGTATCAATTCTATACAGCTATGACATAGTAGTTTATATTAGTTTTGCCTTCATATTGTTCAACTAAAACAAAATGTGATGAGTGGAAATGTGCAGACCTTTAATGAGGCCATCGCCGCCGGGTACGAACCCAGGAGCTACCTTTATGATACGGCCCATCTTCCTACGGGCATTGTTCACGCCTTTCTTGATTTTAAAATATGGACGAAGAGCGGTGCAGGGATTACCTGTTTCTTTCGTGATGAAAAAACGGAACGAAAATTCCGGCTGACTGTTTTCAGAAGAAAGGATAACGAGCAGTATATATTAGATGATGGGAAAATTGATTTCAGGGTGTGTCCTTTAAATATCCTATATCAGCTGACTTCCGATAAAAACACCAATGGCAATATTGTATTACGTCAGGCTGATATAATTCATACTGGCAATGGGTAACGTATAAGTAATGAGCCATAGGCTTCAAGGGATAACAATGTTTTTCGTAGTTTTCAGTTATAGATGTGTTCCGGGCATTCCTGCCCGGATTTTTATTGAACAGCAAAGTCCGAATTGATCTTTATCAGATATCCACAACGGCCTGTCCCGTAGGGCAGGCCGTTTTTTGGCGGCAAAAAGACACCAATCCCGGAAGTGATAAAGATATAGCGGGGAGTTATTCTCCCCGCTATATGCCTTTAGTTAAAAATCAGCCCGGCAGATCCTTTGCTGGCAAATGATTCGCAGAGGTTAAAGGCGCTTTGCGTCCGCAATTGCGCGGTACCGTTCATGATGGAATTTAGTTTTACTTCCTGCGTCTTATAACTGCGTACATTCTGAAAGTAACCGCTAACTGCATTATAAGCACCAAAGAGAGTGCCGCGTGTGGTATCTGTCTGCTGGGTGCTGTCGCTCATGGCGTAATCGTAAACATTATCCACGATGTTAGTAAAGGCGGTGGACAGTTCATCTACTTTACCGGATTGTATGTTTTGCAATACTTCTTTGTTAGGCACCATAGCCAGCTGAATAAGTTTTTTTACTTCCGGGTCAGTAATACGCACTTTGGACCAGCGGTTAAAAACTTCTTCCATCTGCACAGACAAGGTGTTAGCAAGGCCCATTACTTTATGAGCCTGTGCGAGCCTGTCCTTTGCATTTACGGTATGCCGTATTTTGATGCTGTTGGAATGGTTACGCATGGCCGCATTCAGTGTATTGTTACATACAATACGGATAGGTGTAAATGCGGCGGTGATGCTTCCCATACCGTTATGGCTGGTAGTTAAGAAAAGATATTGTTCTATCAGGTCATCATTACCCACTTTAATATAATTCGGCAGTTTAGCCGTGATAAATATACGTTCGCCCTGACCCAGCGCCCCGGCTGTTTCGTAAAAAATACCGTCACCGCCTACAATGGAATCAAAGAAGGTAAAGGCGTCCGTGTTCTGTACTACCTGGTAATCCTTTCCCACTACCCCCAACACGGCTTGTGTATCGGTGCGAAGGGTGGCGTAATAGTTGGGTACCTCAATTTCATTATGAATTAATTCCTCTTGTTCGTTGACTTGTCCATTGTCTAATGTAAACAAGCGGCGTTTTTCTACAGTATAATCCAGCCCGGCAAATTGGATTGCTTCCGCGCTGGTAGGATAACTTTCGACAATCTGGCCTAATCCATGCCATGCCTTTTGTTGTACGGAAAAGAAACTATGTTTTCCTGTTTGCTCGTTGAAGAAAATATTATGTGCCATAAAATACCCCTGTTTTGATTTGTAGGCCGCAGCAGGGGACGCTGTGGTAAAGATTATTATAAAATGATTTGGGAAAAGGGTATCCACCCGGACACCGGGCGGATACCTGGGAGTTTAAAAGGGCAGATCATCCGCCGGCGCAGTAGCACCAGCCACGACCGGCGCGGCTGCCGGGCTGCTTTTTACCGGATAGATCTTTATCTTATTTACATGCAGGGTAATTTTGGCCCGTGGTTCCCCTGCTACGGAGTAGGCATTTATACCTATTCTGCCGTCTACCTGTACCAGCGTTCCCTTTTTTAAGAGGTCGGCAACTTTGGTACTGATCCAGTACGCGCAGGATATATAAGTAGTCAGTTTCTTTGTTTCTGTGCTACCTTTCGGGCGGTAATAGTCGTTAACTGCAATACTAAAATTTACTACCTGCTTGTTTCCTGTAACCGTTGCTATAGTTGCATCTGCGGTTAATCTTCCAATGATTTCCATGACTTGAAAATTTAAAGGTGAAAAAATGGTACTTGGTTAGTCGCTTAAAAGTGTTAGCTGTTCCGGGTTTACGCGGTTGGCGTAATTGGTATGGCTGTGTTTTTTAACAAGAAACCAAACGGTGACATCTTCATTTAAGAGAATAGCCCATGCGGAGAAGAGAGCTTTAGACCTTGTTACATGGCGTTGTCGCTGGATTCGCCATGATAGCCGCATAACGCGGGAAAAAAAGTGATGTGTCATAGTCGCTAAATTTACGGTTAGAAAATCTGTAATGCTCGGCACCCTGCCTTGCGATTTCCCCGTAGCGACAAGCAGATTGGGCCGGGAAGGAAGGAGAAAGTTTGAGGAAAAAAAATACGACCACAGTCAGCTGGAAAAATCATCATGAACGTGGTGGAGATTTTTTTTGCTCAACCGGAGGCCAGCCGCAGCAACGCGAAGGCGCAGACTTTCGTATGAGCTGACAGGCACAATAGCTTTTGAAGGGGAAGAATGCTATAATATCCTATATCTTCAAAAGGAAAGCTGATATGAATTGGTGGATTATAAACGGAGCGTCGCAACGGATGCTGTATCAGGAGATACCGTTGGTATCAAAATTGAATTTCCACAACAAAGTAAATACAGATGCGGATTATGGCTCTAAAACAATGGTTCGTTGATATTATTTTCTTAAATTAGTTTTCTTAAAATGCACTATGGAAACTAAGCAACCAGGACAAAAACAAGAAAGAATTTGGGTCAGAACAAAATATGTTTATAGGACGTCAGGGAATGATTTAAAAGCATTGAATACAGAAGGACCAGTTACCTTTCCTGTATCAGAGATTGCCTCTTGCACAATAAGCAACATTGTTGAAACCTTACCTGATGGCTGGGAACGATATGGTTTACTTGTAGATGGTATTCTGGAAGTATTAGTTACTAAGAAAAGAATGGATGCTTTCATGGCCAAACTGGCCAAAGGTGAAGTTGTAAGGATGGCAGATCCTGACACGTTGATAGCGGCCACATTAAGCGAGAGTTTACCTAACTGCATTGCAATGGTGGACCGGGTGTTTGGGTTAGCGCGGTGGCGGTTTAATTTATCCGGAGATGAAAATAAGATATTATCAAAAAAATACGAATGGTCCGAGGATGGGAATACCTGGCATTCTCTTAATTTCTTAGATGCCCCTGTAGGTACAGTACGAATGATGATTGCGGTGGAGCTGACTGCCGACCAGATTAGAGAAGAGATGGTTAAACTATTACAGGAAGGAGCTTCTGAACCTATTTATCACGCAATGATCAGGGAAGCGGAGGGACAACAATTCAGCAGCCCCAAAAGCGCTTTTATCACGGCGGTTTCCGCGGTTGAAGTGGCAGTGAAGCATTATATAAGTAGAAAGGTTCCAGATGCTGATTGGTTAATTGAAACTATGCCTTCACCTGACATCCATAAGATTTTAAAAGAGTACGTGCCTAGATTGGACAACCGTTTCCTTTTAACCGCTATGCAACTGGAGGAAATCAGGAAGATTATAGGTAATAGAAATACGTTGGTACATACCGGCAAGATTAGCTTCGACTTTCAACGTACTGTTAATAGTATAGTATTTTTATCCGACGTGATTCATCTGATAGATTTTTATAGTGGAAGAAACTGGACTAATTATTATTCTTAAAGTAGATTTGTAGCACATAATAAGTGAGGCCATTCCTAATAGGAATGGCCTCACTTATTATAATCAATTGTTACAAATGGCCTCTGAGAATTCCGGTTCCAATCCATGATACTCCTTTGGGCAGGATGCTTTGCTGGCAATCATAAAATTTTGTTCATCCTTGCTTTGCAGGTGGAATCGTACCTGGCTTCCATTGTAATTACAATATACCTGATACAGTTGCTTTTTCCTGATGTTCATAGGTTGAAAGTTAAATTCAACATCCGCTCCGTCCACATTAATTGCTTTAGTAAATTTTTTAATGTCTATTGCTGGCATCTTATCATTAATTTATCGAGCTGCAAGCTAAACACTTTTCACTGATTATCAAGCTACTGGAATTTATGTATTTATTTATCTTGTACAGAATCATCATGATTTAATACCGCAGTTTTTTGTAAATTAAGATTGCACAGCGCCTGTTAAAGTAACCATAACAAACAGATTCCCTTTTTTGCAGTATTACTGCAGCACCTATTGCCGGAATACAAATGAATGTTTAGTAAGCCCATTAATTCACCAAATGTGATGATCATGCTTTGTAAAGTGACCTCAAGCAGCGGTATGCCATTTCGTTATACAGAGAATATTTCAGCTGAATTATTACACCATCAGATAGTATCTCAGAGAAGATCTGCTATGAACTATAACAATGGTGAGTTATTATTTCAGTGCATTGCTGAAAGCAACGATTACGCAGTATGGTATAATGTATTCAGTTTAGAGAAAGATGACATGTTAGAAAGTCACTGTGACACTCCTAAACTGGTATTCCGAATAGCACTGGATAATTTGTTAAATGTTGAAGTAAAACAATTAGGTCAGTTTGTGCTTTCACCTGGTCAGTTTTTATTGTTCTATCACCCCTATCCAGAAAGTGCTTTCCAATTTAGAGATAGCGGAATTTATGCTACGCTGGACATAGCGATGCCTATTGAGTATTTGAACCACTTTGTTGACTACTATCCCGTATTGAAGGAATTTATGGGTAAAATAAATGGAAGTACTCCCGTAAGTCTTACATCGGCGCCGGTTGATGCCCCTATGACACTCCTGGATTGCATAGATAAACTGTTGCATTGTAATTATATGGGAAGCCTGCGGGGTATGTATGCAGATGCAAGGGTCATGGATATTATGACGGAGGTGTTTACCATAGCTCATGGCAGCAATAGGTCGGAGATAGCATTAACACATGAAGAGCGACAGCGGATTATGGCGCTCAAAGATTTGTTGGCCGAAAATCTGGATACTCATTATACCATTAAAGACCTCTCGCGCATGATCTATATCAATGAATATAAACTGAAGAAAGGGTTCCAGCTGCTTACCGGATCATCAATCTTTGACTACCAGTTGAGCCGGCGAATACAGGTGGCCCAGCAATGGTTACGGGAAACAGAGTTGAGCCTGGAGGAAATCGCCACTGCAACAGGGTATCAGTATTTATCGAGTTTTATTGCAGCATTTAAGCAACGAGTAGGGATTACACCGGCTGCTTATCGTAAGAATGGGGTTTTGTAAGATGCTCCCGATTGCGTTATTTTCTCTCCTTTTTGCTAAACAATTGATCTGTTAGCTATAGTAACTTAGAAATCAGATCATACATTGAAAAACTTAAATCCTATGCAGAGAAAATATTCTTTAGAGTGGTTTGATTTGCTCGTTAATCAGACCTTGCCAGCCATAAACAGTAACCCTTCCGCCCTGGATGCAGCATTTGTAAGACAGACCTTAACTGTAGCAGTAGATGAAAAAGTTAAAATCAGGCTTGCGCTATTGGAAGATATGTTTAATACAAGGGACGAGATGAACATGCAGGTATTGATTAACCGATATCAGATTCTTTTAATTCATCTGCTCGATATGCTTAGTCAAGGGGCTGACGCCAGCAGTAATAGCCGTTTATCTGTCTTCCTGTATAAAAAGCTGCAACAATGTCTTGCAGAGCTATTGGCTTTTATTGAGAATGATTTTTTAAAATATTTTGACCTGGAGCAGCGGGTGCCAGAAAGTTATCATACCGTCTGCCGGGATCTGATTACAAAAGAACTCCCATTGTTGGAAAAGAAATTATATGATTATAAACAAGATCCGGTCTTGGTGGATCTTGTATTAAATAACCTACGTTCATTTGCCTCAAATGATAGAGTACATCTTCCATATCGGATTTTCTTTTATCTGAAAGCTGCCTGGTTTGAATTACGGAATTCTTCCTTATATGAGGCGCACTATGGGGAATTACCCTTGCTGGATGAGCTATTGCTACGCATAAATTATAACACGCCATTATTCACCAATTATTTTGTGCAACATCTTATTAAGAAGAAACAATCTCCTTTGGACAATATTGATGATAAAATAAAGCTGCTGCATAATTATAAAAGAATGGTAAATGAAGTGGTAGTACAACCAACAGGTAAGTTGATGCCGGATTTGCCGGGAATTGTTCGGCAAATCATAGAACAAATAGATGAAGAAATACAACTATTGCACCCGGTAGCCGCCCCCTCTGAAACCGGGCTATCAAATGCCAGTGATTATAAGGTACAAACAACCCTGTCTGTCCCCATCCTGGCGGCAATTTTCCGGGTGTTTAAAGAGACTGGCGCGATACAGAATGGAAATGTAAAAAAGCTCCTGGAGTTTGTGGCTACTCATTATACCAGTATGAAATCGGACCAGATCAGTTACACACACCTTCATAGCAGTTATTATGATATTGATCCAAAGAACAAGCAGCGGCTTTATGACCTGTTAGTACAATTAGCAAATAATAGTAAAAGGATGTAATCAGCTAAATATTAATTATTCCATTTCTATAGCTATCATAATCAGTCCAGCCGAGTAATTGCACTACTTCAAAGGACATATCTCTGATCAGAAAATCTGCAAAAATGGGGTCTGAATTGGAAAGGGCATCAAAGACCGTTTTTATTTCGTCATTCTTGAAGGTGCCCGTCCGAATAGCCTCATCCACATGTGTGGACTGGTTTCTTGAAACCCTAATAATAGTTGCTGCAGGTAATCCAGCGACAATGTGGTTCTGAGGCCATAAATTGGGAGCGCCGTACGCAGTTGATAACCCCTTTTTGGCGATGTCAAGAAGGCTACCAGATAAGTTAGCTATCGAATACTTCCGTGTATTAAGTAGATCAGCTAATTCGTTTGATTTTTCCTTTTTTTCATGCAATACTTTGTCTGGACCCCAATAGTTTTCAAAATGTCTACCTACACCGGCCATGACGTCATCAGAGTCCTCAGCTTCTGTTTGCATCCACTGTGCAGCCTGATATTCCCTTTCTACGATAAGAGCTTCTGCGTGGATCTGTTGGTTTAATTCCTTTATTCTTTGATGATCCTGCCAAATTGAATTTAGCAATACTTCGGTCGCATATACTGTTTCATCAAGATATCCAGTAATCGTCATATAGTTCAGTAAGAGGTTAAATGAGTGCCTGAAGATAAGATATTTCCGGGGAACCCATTTCGGAGATATTTGTTTCTAATATGACCAGAAAACCAATCTCTTATAAAGGCTACTACTAGGTGTGGTAGCCTTTACAGTGCCCGGTAATTCCTTTCTTTGTTCCTGCATAACACTAACTATAAGGCTATCCATATAAGACACAAAATATTGCGGCGCAATGCAGGTCATGCTCATTACCTGCGTACAGAAAAATAGGCGGAATCATTTCTTTCACCATTTTAAAAACAATGTTATGAAAAAAGTAAAGTTGCTGTTTGCTGCTCTTGCAATTGTTGCAGGTATAGGCGGGGCATATGCTACTAAGGCATCTTCATCTGTAAGTGCAACAAGTAGGGCGATGGCATGGTTTCAATATTCACCCACACAACCAGGTGGAACTACCAATCCGGCCAATTATCATGAGGTGTCCTCTACAGGTTGCTTAAATGGTAGCCAGCTGTGTGCTATAAGGGTGGAAAAGAACGCCAGTAATGGGTTACCTGACGCTACTGCCTTAAATAATATCCAGGGGGATATTGATGCGGGTACACCGATAGCGGGAAGAGTGGTTTTTAAACCGTAAAACAAGATGGCAGGTGATATACACCTGCCATCTTCATCTTGGGTTTTTCGGTATGGTTGGAACAATGGCTGTTACGCTACTGGGAATCTGCATGGCATAGCGCAGATCATGGGGAGGTAAGGTATACACCACTCCATTGATCTGCCGGCGAATGGTGATATTTTCGGTACCGGCATTATTTAGCCGGCGTAGGTCTATCCATCTTGTCCCCCGGAATGGTAGTTCCTTTCTTCTTTCTAACAGAATTATGGACAGAAGGCGATCCTTATCTGTTTCCGTCACAGGGAGAAATGTCGATTTATCATACCTGGTTCTCAAAAACACATTCAGTATTTGCCGAGCTTCCGTATTTTTTCCCTGTCTGGCAAGGCATTCAGCAGCAGTAATAAAAACCTCGTCAGCAGCAAGACCAGTGAACAGCTGATATGAGTTACTGCCGTCATAATTTCCGCGAAAAGCTGCGCTACCATCGCTATTGATTCTGTAAAATATTGGTTTTCGCAGATCGGCGTTGGTATAAGATGTGACGAGCGTTGTATCAACCTTACAAATAGACGGATCGAGGCAATACGAATAATTAGCCGCCACATGAAAAATGACCTCATTGTTAAATCGCTTCAACGGTTCGTCTGTATTGGGGTTTACATCATTATAGTCCAGGAGTTGAGTACCGTTTTTCATGCAGTAATCCGCATATGAAGCTGCTTTTGTGAAATCTCCCATCGTGAGATGAACACGCGATAATAAGGCAAAAACTGCTAATCTGGATGGACGGGTTTTATACGGTACATTGACAGGCAGCAGCAGGGCCGCATTTTCAAGATCGTTTATTATAGTGGAATATGTACTTTCCACTGATGCGCGGGTAGAAATCTCATTTACATCAGCTGATAGCCTTAGCGGAATGCCCGGCGAGACCGATGCGGTATTATGGTCATACGGAGGGGTGAATTCCTGGGTGACCATATAAAAGGCAAATGCCCGGTAAAATAGAGCGCTACCTTTTAGTCTTGACCATTCTTCCTGTTCTGCTGGTGTCGGAACAATATCATTTAATTTTTCCAGCACTACATTGGCTTTGAATACCACACGGTACGAAAGGCTCCAGTCCATATCGTTACTTACATCTGCTTTCCATATATAATTGTCCCTGTCTGTTACAGACGAAAGGCTGGACCAGTTGTTAGAAACCAGATAATAGTTATCAGCAGCTACCTCACCGGCAATAGGCCAGGAAAGGTTCATCGTTGCCACATCATCCAGCATTGCCCGCAGATCTTTTATAGTTGATGGTATTTCCATCTTACTGTCCGGTTTTGCATCCAGGTATTTACGGCAGGCATTTAGGAACAGTAATACTGTCAAAGGAAAACAGATGATAGATATATGCTTATAGTATCTCATGGCTTAAATATTTAGGAATTTAAAAAGAGGATTTGATGCCGAATGATATGCCACGCGGGGGAACGGCTGTACCATACTCAGGGTCTATATCATAATTTGTAGCCCGATATATTGTACCGATGTTGTCCAGGTACAGGAAGAATTGTAATTGCTTAAAAAAAGATTTTCCTGCAGGAAGGTAGTTGTATTGCAGGTTTATGTCCTTCAAACGGATGATATCGGCTTTATCTACCAGTACAGCAGATTGTAGGTAAAATTCATCCCGGTAGCTGCTAACAGGATATGTCATTGATGGTATGCTGGTTCTTTTTTCATCACCAGGCAGCTTCCATCTGTTGGCAAAATCGCTATGACCGTTCCAACTTTGATATAAGGCGGAATAGCTGATGGAATTCCTCCTGAAATAGTGGCCCAGCTTGTAGGTAATGTTGGCACTTATACTCCACTGCCGAAAGGTAATAGCAGGTCGCAGTGCGCCGTAAAATGGAGGTAGGGTTCTTCCGCTGTAAACCAAGTCATCCAACAATGTGTTACTGCGGATAGCTGAATAATCTTTACTTACCTTACCTGAGAGCCAGCCTTGAGGATCACCCTGATTGTCCAGCCCTTCCCAGCGGTAGCTTAACAGTGCATCTGTAGGCTTTCCCTCCAGTGGATTAATACCTGACCCCAAATAGCTGATAGCCTTACTATACTTATATTGGTATCTGGTAACTTTGTTGGTATTATAACTGAAAAGCAGATTAGTTTCCACCTTAAACTGTTTGCTATCGATAAATTTACCTGTTAAGGAAATATCTATCCCGTGTCCATTGATGGTAGCAGCATTCATATTCATGCTCGATATACCGGTAGTAGGGTCTAATGGCGAATTACCAATCAGGTCCATGCTTTTTTTATTATATAGATCAATGCTCCCTGTGAGCATATCTCCTTTTGTTCTGAAATCAATACCAATGTTTAAAGTAGCCGTTTTCTCCCATCGCAGGTCGGGATTTGGCGGGGTGGTAATGGTGGCAAATGGTTCATTGATCAGATAATTATTTCCGGCTGGATTATAACTAATAATGGTATGTGCTGATAACCGGTTGCTGGTATTTCCACTATAGCCATATGTCAATCGTACTGCCAGCATCGGGAAGACGGCAGATTTGTAAAAGTTTTCCTGAGAAATATTCCAACGCAGCCCTGCTGACCATAATGGAACACCTTTTTTATTGCTCCTGACACCAAAGAGGTTACTGGCGTCCTTTCTGGCGCTGGCTGAAATAATATAGCGGTCATCATAAGTATAAGAAGCATTGGCATAATAGGAAACGAAGCGGTATAAAAACTTATTAAAATCCTTTGGGTCAAATACCTGTTGGTCACCTTTCAGGTTCATGTATGTTGGCAGATAGTCTACATAGTTGATATTTGAATAAGTCAGTAGATCAGGATCATATCCATATGTTCTACCTGTGTTGAAAAGTGTTTGGGATTGTTTTGCCTCAATTCCCGCCAAAGCTGCCAGCTGGTGTTTACTCCAGAATCGGGTATAGTTTAACTGTCCGCGTCCTGAATGCGTAGTTAGTTGCTCGGAACTTTGATCCAGTATGCCTCCAATAGGAATTCCATATAGTGGTTTGCCATCCTGCAGCTGTGTGTAAAGATTGATTAGATTACGGCTATAGTATGATTCAGCGTTACTCATGTTCCACGTAGAACTTGTCTGCTGTTCATACTGGTACCTCATTTCTCCTGAAAGCCCAGGCAAAATTGAATAAGTACCGCCTATTTTAAAGCGATATGTATTTAGGTTACTATAATTATCAGCCAGTCTGAGATCTAGCAATGGGTAATACCGCCAATCTCTAAGTAATCCAGATCCAGTGGTGTCTATAAAGCTATAGCGATAATCTTTCACCATTGGTAAGGGCTTTCCCGTTGGATCTGCAAGCTGTGCATATGGAAAATACCTGACTTTATCCGCACCTGGTATGATCATCTGCGGGCCGGGGTTATTATTGTCAATTCTGCTGGTGGCGTACTGTAATCCTGCCTGTAGCTCAAATCGCTTTGAAAGATGAAAACTGTTTTCTGATTGTAGGGTTACTCTTTGAGACCCATTACGGACCAGATTACTTTGCAGAGCATCATAGCCGATGCTGAGATAGTAGTTCACTGTCGGGCTGCCGCCGCTGATACCGACTGCGTGTTGCTGCGTAATAGCAGTACGGTAAAGATATTTTTGAAAATCGCTGCGTATGTCCTTATTTCTAAACGCATCAATCTGAGCAACAGCCTGGGCATGGGTAATAGTTCCACTGGCTTCCTGTTGCAATATTTCTACGACAGGTGTTACCGGAGGGCGGCTATAGGTATTGTTTAGGGTGCCGGTATAATACCCTTTGCGAAACAACTCTTTTTCCACATCGATAAAATCCCCGGATGAAATGGCATTGTCATTATAAAGGTTAGGCTTACCGGTTATAGTAACATTGGACGTAACATTTATTCGCTGTGTCTGGCCGTATCGTCCTTTCTTGGTGGTGATTACTAATACGCCATTACCGGCACGGACGCCCCAAATGGAAGATGCGGCTGCATCTTTGAGTAGTGTTACGCTGGCAATATCATTAGGATTAATCTGGTTTAGATCTCCCTCGATGGGAAAATCATCCACTACCACCAATGGAGCATTGTTGCCAAACAATGTACTTCGTCCTCTGAACAGCAGTTCGTGGCCTTTATTTCTATGATCAAATAAAATGCTGGTGGTACCATCCAGCCGGGAAATAAGGTCGGTACTGATTCTCCTGTCTATAATTTCCTGACTTACCTTTTCAAATGAGCCGGTCACTCTTTCCCGCGATAGTAATTGGTATCCGGTGGAAACTATTACCTCCTTTAGTCCTGTTTGCTTTGGTGATAGCTGGATGTTGATAGTAGTAGTGCCGCTGATGGCTTTAACCGACATTTTTAAGGTAGTGAAGCCAACATAAGTAATGATAAGGCTGTCTGTTTTTGCTGCCCTACTTATGGTAAAATAGCCATCAGCATTAGTTCGCGCTGTATAGTTAGCCAATATATATCGGATAGATGCTCCTGACATCGGAAGGCCATTTTGCTGGTTTGTTATGCGTCCCTGGATGGCAGTGTTGCTACTATCCTGACCTGCAGCAAAACTCCATGTTGCCAGAAGCATTATCAGAAGGCCGATCAGGTGGGCATAACGGCAAAAGCTATGAGTGTTTCTTTGCATATTCGTGGATTTTAATGGTTTGGTAGTTGGTTGATAATTTTTACAAAACAGGGTGGCCCGAGATTACAAGCATTTCTACTTGCCGTAGTTCTTCTGTCATCGTGAGGCCATAACGGGAAAGGGCGGTCTTTAACGCAGCAGTGTTTCCGTATGGGATATTTAGTGAAAGGTCCAGGTTATCAGCTATGCCGGTGCTGTCTATTATAGGTGGTATGCCCTGTATGTTGTTGAGCTGATACAATAATGCCGCAATGGTCGTATTTCTTATGAATAATATCTCTCCGTTGGCACCTGTCTTTATTTCAGCCGGGCCACCTTTTGAGGATAGGGCAATAAATGAGGGACTTTTTTTCAGGATCAGGCATTTAACAGGCAGTACATGTATGCCGCCACTTACATGCAGATAGCGGTTAAGATCATCCAGCATATAGGCTTGCAGTTGCGTTCTTGTAGTGCCAGGGGGGCAACGGATTTCATAACAATGCGCGTTCCGTCGTTGCCAGTCAAAGAAGTAACCCTGATCTGGCGAATACAGGTATCTTTCCGGATGGGCGACATCAAGCCGCACCTGGTTACGTGGAAAGTTTATTAGTTTCTGGAGGGCCATTAGATATAGTTCAATGGCAGACCAGTTTGTTGCATATCTGCGTATGGTCTGACTGGTACTGTCGATCTCAATGCCTGATTTCATGACCAGGCCAGGCGAATAGCCAGTAAGAATGCTGTAAAATACAGAAGCATTAGAGCCGATGGCAATTGCAGGTTTCATGAATGGTTGGGAATAATCATGAGGTATGATATCACTCTTTACCGGCAGGTGATTCATTTTGCCAGTTAATGCCATTCGTATATTATCTGCCGTTACATATTCCGCGTAAGTGAATGATAGCACTTTTCCGGTGGAATCAATCCATACTACATGAGGTATGGAAGCATGAGGGAAATAACTGTGCAGCAAGCTATCATCTGTAATGGTGGCTAATTGGGGGCGGTGAATTTTGCTATTGGCAAAAAATCTTCTAACGATGGCATTTTTCTCCTGGGTAACAGATATTATCTGTACCCGTCCATTAAATTGCTGTTGCAGGCTATCCAATTTTGCAAGACCTGCTATACAGCTACTGCAATTTGTTGTCCAGAAGTCCAGAAGCAGAAGTTTGCCCTGGTATAAATCAAACGAAATCTGACTACTTGAAAAGTTTACGGTATGAGTTGGTGATACTGCCGGCATCTGATCACCAATATTTAGGCTGCTGACAGGAATGGTCTGCGACAAGCAGTGCAGGAATGGCAATAGTATCCCTATCAGGAAAAATAATCTTTTCATGATGACGTGGTTTAATGATTATGGAAGATGTTAGTTTGTTACGCTGCCTGTAATAGATTTAGCGGTTACATACTTTTTATAACACTGTCTGTTGGATTATTAAGCCCCGGTGAATAGACATTCACGGGCTGCCTTAATTCTTACCCCATTTAGATTTGAAAAACAACCGTTAATTATATATGCCAGAAGTGGGGATGCGCGAGATTATAGAATAAAGAGGGTGATTACTGGTAGGGACAAAAAAAAGACGTGGGTTAGTCCCTACCGGCTCTACGGGGCTACGACACCCTGACACACCGAATAGAAGACGCCCACGCCATAGCGTGAGCGTTTCACTCAGTTTCCGGGTGTGCCTTCAAGGTCGTAGTTTGTAGAGCGCCGTAAACAAAAGCAAATCGCTTAATATCATTATTTTATAAGATCGCAAAATACATCATCAAGACGTATTTACAAATACTATCGTTCTCATGTCTAATTTATTTCGTATATCCTAAGTGATTCAGCAGCTTTTTAATGCCGCTTGTGGTATAAAGATATGAAAAAAATCACTTTACCCCACAATTGTGGGGTAAAATATTTTTCTAAATATGGCATTTTCCACCTATGGAAAAAACTAAAGAGTTTTATACGTACAGACTGGGTTTAGGTCTTACAAAATGGTTAGATGCTAATAAGAAGCAGGCAAAGTTGAATAAATTGAATGGGATTGAAGATATAAACCTGGTTAAAAGCGAGGGAAACCTTGTGGCATCCTCCGGGGTGGCTAAGAATGCTATCACTGAAATTAAGCTAGGAAGACGTAACCCGGAATACACAACCTTAGAATTTATCGCTGAAGGGTTAGGGATTCCCCTTAGTACGTTCTTACTACATTGTGAAAAGATCTCCGATGAAGAGGTTTTTAAAGGAATGGGTAAAATACCGAAGCGAAAAAGATAGAAAAACCCTATTTGTATTGTTAACCAGAACCGATAATCGGTTTATTTAGTAACTCAAAATAACCACTATATGAAGACACTCTCTTTTATTGTAGCGGCAATTCTATTTATTTCATGCGGCTCAAAGAAACTTACCAGAGAACACGCGGCGGAATTATTTAAGGCAAAATATCCTGTTACCATTGATTGGGATATCTACACTGCTGATCCTGACCATGCCGCCAGAGCATTGGATACAAAATTGGAACAGGAAGGGTATATTACTTTAAAGCGGAAGCAGACCTTAGCTGAAATAGGCACTCCTTTTATTTTCTTTACAGATAAGGCCCAACCGTATCTTATGGAAACGCCGGAGAAAGATAAAAAAATAATGGTTCAGAAGGTAAAACTTGCTGAGCAGCATTTTGGAGAGATTACCGGAATGCAGATGCTGAAGAACGATAAGAAAGCCATTGTTGAATATACATATGTGTATAAGAACGTCACTCCCTTTGTTGCCATTTCCAATTTAAAAATTGAACCAAAGGAAAGCAGGAAAGCATATTTCGCCTTGTATGACGATGGATGGCGCATTGTTGATAAACCGGATCTTGATTTCCTGGTAGAATAGCATGATAAAAGGCAGGCGGGTGCAGGAATACACGGTGCCTGTTATTTTAGTTTTTCACCAAAACTCACGTTACTTAAGATATTTGATCATGGAGCGATTTCAGGTGAACTGGAATATCCACTTCTGTATCTGAAACAAGTTTAAGTCGGTAGATACCATTGATTTCATTTTTATAAGACGGTACAGCCCGGCCAGAACGGATATCAGAGAATAGAAGATTTCCGTTCTTCCGTTGACCTTTTATAAATCTCTTTCCACCGTTTAGGAATGAAACAAGAAAAATATCTGGTTTCAGGCTAATAGCGTTTGCTTCTACTTTTTCAGCAAATACATATGAGCCTTCCATAATAAATGGAGGCACCCTGTCCTGGCGTACTTTCAGGTAATGGGTGGATTGCTGTATCAATTTCAATTTGGATTTTGTTGCCATGATGTATTATTGTAGAGTTATCAAATAAGTAATTAAATAGTTCCGTTTAACTTCTCCAGGTACCGTCTTATTTGCCTTTTATATCCCGGTAGTTTAATTAATTGGGTAATAATCAGTTTACCTGGGAATATTTTTACCTGTACTTTATCGTTCATCACAAAACCAGCTTCCGTGAGCCATTTCCCGGAAAGTGTGAGTAGCGGTGTTTTTTCAGTAGTAGCTTTTCGGCGGTAGCTACGACCGGCTATAGAAGCCATGCGGATATCTTCTGCATTTTTCATTTGATTTTATATTTAACGGGATGATCACTTTTCGATACCTGTCCGGGTTTTGTAATTCGCAGATAATTATGCTGCACCATTATGCAGATATCATCACCAATATTAAACCCTGCCTTTACAAGCCAATGACCGGATAGGTTAAGCCACGGTACATCAACAGTCCTTTCCTGCCTGCGGGCAGCTTTTGAATGAAGTTTGGCATTTCTGAATATTGTTCTCATAAGTCACAATCTGCTTTGGTGAAATAAGGTGATGATGATAGAGTTCCAGTCTGGCTAGTCACCTCATAAAATACTTTCTCTGTCGCTATAACAAGTGCATGTACTTTTGAGTGAAGTAGCGCCAAATCTTCATCTGTAATAATAAATTGGTCCTCATTCACGTAGCGGGCTTTCACGTATGCTTTATTTAACAGGCAAATAAATTCTTCCTCTTTGATATCTTCCTCATTGAATACTTCAATCAACTTTTCCGTCAGAAATAGGCTGGATTTTAAGAAGGGACGTAGGTTGTGCTTATTTGGCGAAAATCCCATTATGGATATAAGTAGTGCCCGCAAACTATGTTCTGCTGCCTGATGCAAGGAGAAAGCGGATAAGGCATTCATCTTTTCACTTGCGTAGTTCTTTGCCCCAAGAAGAAATCCAGGAACAACGGAGCTAATATTTTCAAACAGACCTATTGCCTTATTTTTTATATCATCCAATGAGTACAATTTGGAATCCGGCAGGGCTATATTCCCAGCATCATATATAAGCCTTTCTTTCCAGCATACCCGGTTATAAAAAATATTCCCCTCTTTCCATAGGTTGAATACCTCGGTCGCTGTCCTTATCAGAATATTCACAGGCCAATCCTCCTGAAAATGTGCCCTTATATTTTGTTCCAGCTGCTCATGGTTAGTGGTATTGCCATGCGTAAGCACCAAAAGCGAAGCGGTATAGTCTATCCGGGAATGGTATTTAATTAGATATACTTTTTCTATACCCGGAATTTTATCACCAACCACCATGATTCCTTCAATAATAGGATTATGTTGA
The DNA here is from genome assembly GCF_040567655.1 of Chitinophaga sp. H8. NCBI lineage: Bacteria > Pseudomonadati > Bacteroidota > Chitinophagia > Chitinophagales > Chitinophagaceae > Chitinophaga > Chitinophaga defluvii. The sequence continues at coordinate 2,854,720 of NZ_JBEXAC010000001.1, forward strand.
TCAGGATACTCTTCTTCACACTGGACAGTGTTTTCCGCCGTTTTATTAAAAACAATTTTACCTGATTTATGTAATTCATTTATCAGATAACATGATTCTATCAGTCTTTCTATCATTTCATATGATGTGACCATATTTTCTCTTTCCCTAGTAGATAACCGTTTGGAATAGTTTCCTGTCACATTTGATTTCATCATTTCCCAAAGACTATCCCTGTGACCATATAAGTAATCATGATCAAAGAAGTCTTCTACTACTGCAAAAGGGTTCTCCACTTCAGTCATAGATAGTTTGTAAGGCTGGTTTAACCAGCCTGGTAGCTTTTCATGTCTGTTTAACATACAATTTGATTTTAATTGATAATATGGAAAAACTGTGGGGAGAACTAAGGTTGCTTAGGTAATAGTGGCTAACGTTACAATGAACGGTCGTTGTCAGAAAATATTTCTGCTCTAATATCAGTAATGGCTCTACGATTATGTACCTCATTGCGCAGAAGGCTTAAGCTGACGCTTAAATACTTGCAAAACGCGAGTAGCTTTTGTTTTTCTGATTCAGCAATATCCTTTCTGTCTTGCGAGAATGCGGCCAAATCATTAATCATATTTTTTATTGTTGCAGGTGGGAACAGAATGAAGAATGAATGAAACATGTTCCATGCCTTCTGTTGTCTTTCTTCTTCAGTTTTTTTCATAAATAATTCCAATAGCATAAATAATTGCTCGATTAAAGTCATAACCTTTTTTTGATTTTAATATATGGGCATACGTAGTACCATCAGCTTTCGCTGATAGTTGTCATGCTGTTATGTCAGGGGGAAGAATATAAGGGGAATACTGTCTATTACAGTCGTTCTTTCATTATGATCCTAAATTTAGCAAAATGATTTAAATAATCAAATCAATTATACATGTATACCTGTAAATGAGGTGTATCAGATATCTACACGCTTTTCGTTTGCCGGGCATTTCCTTCCTTTAAAAAGAATCAGAAAATAAATTATTTCTAAATCTATATATCCTGTTATATAACAGGTTAGGCACCCTACTACTAGTGTTGTCAGGTTTTTTTGCTTTCAATCAGGCACATATTTGCATCCAGATAGTTCATTATACCTGGTGCAGTTGATGTGTGAAAGAGTGGTGTACTGATTAACATAGGCTGCGTGATGGTATGAGTTTGTGGAATAAAAAGGAAGCAGCCTATGTTAAGTTCAATCTCATGGGCGTGCTACTTAATTGTAGCCGCCCTTCTTCTTGGAATTTATTATTGCTATGTGCTGGTACGCTACTACCGGAAGGAGATAAAGAATTTTATCACCCGGCGTCCGGCAGAACATGAGCCTACATCATCTAAGCCTGAATCTAACCAGCTGTCATTATTTGAAAGCACAGATGATACGCGGCTTCCCAATGAATCAGTGGACCTTTTTTCTCTCGCATTTGAACTGTCTGCCAGGATCAAGATGGTGATGGAAGTTGCAGCAGCAGAAAGATATAGCAAGGCCGGTCTTATTATTATTCTCAGAAAGCTAATCTCCGAGTACCCTGCCATTAAGGGAACAGCGTTTCAGGTTGCCATCAACAACGTGATTTTGGGTGAGAGTAAAGAATTAGGTTCAAATAGCCTACAGGATGATGATGTGTTAGCATTATGGTAGCATGATACCTCCGGTACTCCATTATATAAATGCCGGCTGCAACAGCAATGTGTGATTTTAAAAACTGTGTGTATGAAAGTGAAGTGGTTGAATTTAGAACAACACAAAAGAACAGTGTTGCTTGCCAGTACAACATTGTTACTGGAATTAGTGAATCTCTCTGTCATGGCTCAGGGACAGGCAGATGGAAAAGCTGGCATCAAGGAGGCCAGCGATAAAGTGAGGGGATATTTTGATACCGGCGTAGACCTCATGTACGGTGTAGGCGCGGTCGTTGGATTAATCGGGGCTGTAAAGGTGTATCAAAAATGGTCGAGTGGAGATCCCGATACCTCACGGGTTGCCGCCAGCTGGTTTGGTAGCTGCATTTTCCTTGTTGTTGTAGCCACGGTGTTGAAGAGCTTTTTTGGTCTTAACTGAGTGTACAATGGTGTTTTCTTAAATCCTTTTTATGGCAAACAGTATCTATTCTGTAAACAAGGGAATTAATCTCAGCATAGAATTCCGCGGGTTGAAGGCGCAATATATCTGGTATCTGGCAGCTGGCATGTTAGCAATAATGATACTGTTTGCCATTATGTATGTATGTGGCCTGAACACTTACATATGTCTGGCGATTGCTGGCGGCAGTGGTACTGGGCTTACTGCTAAGGTTTACAAATTAAGTAACACATACGGTGAATTCGGGTTAGCAAAAAAGTGGGCAAGAAAGCAGATTCCAACCTGTATACGTGCGGCTTATAGCCGGAATCTTTTTATGGGCAATTTAAATGTGAGTTATGGAAAGAGTGATGGAGGAAATGTTGCCAATAATGGCCGTAGAACATGATTGCATTTTATCAAAGAATGCAGATATAACTGTCGCGTATGAATTAGAGCTTCCTGAGATATTTACGCTGTCAGCGACAGACTATGAAGTGCTGCATCAGACTTTTATCAAGGCAATAAAGGTATTACCACAATTTACTGTTTTTCATAAGCAGGATTGGTATATCAATAAGAAGTATTCCGGCGATGGTGAAAAGGACATCGATTCTTTTCTGTCCCGCAGCAGCACCCGGTTTTTCAACGAGCGGCCTTTTCTGGACCATTCCTGTTTTATTATGCTGACGAAGATGGTAAACGACAGGAGGCCATCAACATCGCTGATGTCAAATCTGTGCCGGAAGTCAATTATTCCGGCTGCGCATCAGAATGATACTGTACTGCGTGATTTTTTGGATAGCGCCGGTCAGTTTAAAAGTATTCTTGAAGGCAGTGGGCTGATGAAGCTAAAACGCCTGCAGAATGAAGATCTACTTAGCACGCAAAGAAAGGCTGGCATTATAGAACGGTATTGTAACCTTCTGCCTGACGCAAGTAGCCCTTTTAGCAAGGATATTCTTTTTGGGGATGATATCCGGATTGGGGATGACTATCTGCAGATATATACCTTGTCCGACGCAGAAAGCCTACCGGGGTTATGTGGTAGCAGGATCAATTATGATAAATATTCCAGTGACAACTATAAATACAGTATTGGCTTTGCCGCCAGTCTTGGTCAACTGCTATCCTGTAATCACCTGTATAATCAGTTTATAATTATCGGTGATCCGGCAAAGAAGATCCAGCAGCTGGAAAAAAAGCGGCTGCGACTTCAGTCCTTATCTGCATACAGCCGAAGCAATGCTGTTGCAAGGGATGCTGTCAATGCTTTTTTGCAGGAAGCTGTAAGTGACCAGCGTTTGCCGGTAAAGGCACATTTCAATTTATGTACCTGGTCTGCGGATAAAAATGAGCTGAAAGATATCAGGAACCAGGTGGCAACGGCATTTTCCGCGCTTGACGCCTCTGCCAAGCAGGAAACCATAGGCGGTCCCCAGCTTTATTGGGCGGGGATACCAGGTAACGAGGGAGATTTCCCACAAAATGACTGTTTCGATTCCTTCTGTGAACAGGCATGTTGCTTCCTGAGTTTAGAGACAGCCTATAAAAGCAGCATCAGTCCCTACGGTATCCGGCTGGGTGACAGGCAGACGGGAAAGCCACTGCACGTAGACATTACCCATGAGCCTATGAAGCTATCGCAGATAGCCAACAGGAATAAAATTGTTATAGGTGGTAGTGGTAGCGGTAAGAGCATGTTCATGCAGTCGTTGCTTCGGAATTACTACGAACAGGGAGCGCATGTAGTGATCTTGGACGTTGGTGGTAGCTATGCCGGCTTGTGTAAACTGGTAAATGGTTATTATTTCAGTTATACAGAGGAATCCCCGATCAAGTTTAATCCGTTCTTCATATCCGAGCATGATACCCTGGACATCGAAAAAAAAGAATCGATCAAAACCTTGTTATTGTCGCTATGGAAACGAGAGAGCGAAACATTCAACCAGTCAGAATATGTGGCGCTGTCAAATGCTTTGCAGCTGTACTATGAAAAATTGGATAGTGATAAATCTATATTTCCCTGCTTTGACAGTTTCTATGAGTTTCTACAGACTGAGTATGTGACTGTATTGGAACGTGAGCGTGTTCAGCAGAAGGATTTCGACATCAACAACCTCCTGTATGTACTGAAACCATATTTCCGGGGCGGTGAATTTTCATACCTATTGAACGCAAGGGAGAACCTGAACCTGCTGGAAGAGCGGTTTGTAGTCGTAGAGCTGGACAATATTAAGGACCATCCGATTTTTCCTGCCGTTACGCTGCTGGTCATGGAAATGTTTATTTCCAAAATGAGGAAACTGAAAGGTGTCCATAAGGTAATTACCATAGAGGAAGCCTGGAAAGCCATTATGCGCAGCGGTATGGCGGAGTTCATGAAGTACTTATATAAGACTGTCAGGAAACATTATGGGGAAGCTATTACTGTAACACAAGAGTTGTCGGACCTGATTAGCTCCAGTATCGTCAAAGAGGCTATTATCTCCAATGCCGACTGCAAGATCCTCTTGGACCTCCGGAGATTCCAGAACAAGTTTCAGGAAATCCAGGCGATGCTTGGTTTGTCTGACAAGGCAAGAGATATGGTACTTTCTGTAAACAGAGCAAATGAGCCGGGGCGGCGTTATAGAGAGGTTTTTATTGACCTGGGCGGGCAGATAATGAAAGTATATCGCTTTGAACCTTCCCCGGAGGAATACTACGCTTATAGCACCGAAGAATCGGAAAAGATAAAAGTGATGGCGTACACTGAGAGATACGGTGGAGATATACAACGGGGCATCTCCGCATTAGTGCAGGATTTGAATTAACTGTTTAATCGTGATGTATGAAATGTGTGCATAGAATTTCGATCTGCCTTGTGCTTAGTTTCTGTCTTGTTATTCTACCCACACAAAGAAGCCATGCAATTGTTTGGGTGGTTGTGAAGGCTGCTTTAAAAAAGGTCATACGTGCAATGGACCTCCAGGTACAGCGAATTCAGAATAATACTATTGTTCTACAAAACGTGCAGAAGACGCTGGAAAATACGCTTTCCAAATTAAAGCTGGAGGAAATAGGCAGTTGGACAGAGAAGCAACGGCAGCTGTATTCCGGATACTTTGACGAACTGTGGAAAGTCAAAAATGCCATTGCTACCTATAAAAAGATAAAAGACGTTGTACAGCTACAGGTGGCGCTTGTAAATGAGTATCAACGGTCATTTCAGCTACTCAGGCAGGATAATCATTTTACACCGGAGGAAATAGAGTATATGTATAAAGTTTACTCCGGCATACTATCCGAGAGTTTGAAAAATATTGATCAGCTACAACTGGTAATTAATTCTTTCAGCACTAAAATGTCTGACGGGAAGCGCCTACAGATTATAGCTGATGCCGGCTCTCAGATCAGCGATAACTATACAGCATTAAGGCAGTTTACTACCTATAATATAGGTATCAGTATGCAGCGGTCCAAAGGTTCGAGTGAGATAGAAATGGTGAAGCGGTTATACGGACTGCAATGATCATATTAAATGGTGATGGTATGAAAATGTGCTTCTTGTTTTTATTGTTTATTACAGTCTCCCCGGCATTAAATGCACAGACTTTTGACGAATGGTTCCGCCAGAAAAAGACCCAGCGGGAATACCTGCTGAAGCAGATTGTTTTGCTACAGCAGTATATGGGCTATGCAAAGAAAGGATATGATATTGCTCAGAAAGGACTGACTACCATTTCTCAGATTAAGAACGGAGATTTTTCATTGCATAGCTTTTTTTTCCAGGCTTTGAAGCAGGTTAATCCACTTATTTCAGAGTATCCCAAAGCTGAAGCGCTACTTTCTTCTTTTACCTGGTCAGAAGCTACCTGCAGGAACACAATCAGAAAAGTGAATTCATCCGGGTTCCTCTCAGCCGGTGATGTAGAGTATGCCTTAGCTGTACTGGAGAATGTAAGGACTGAGAATGAAGAATCAATTAACGTTTTCCTGCTTGTAATCACTCCTGATAAACTTCAATTGTCTGATGATGAGAGATTAAAAAAGCTGGATGATCTATATGTTGAAGTATTGGACAGGCAGGCATTTATTGGCTCCTTTTGTGATGAGATTGGATTGTTGGAAAAGCAGCGCAGATCAGACATACAGGATATTGAGGTTCAAAAAGTACTTTATGGGTTAAAATAGATTTGTATGCGAGTATGGGGTTTTGTGATGTTGTTGTTCTTTTCTGTGCAGTTGTTTCCAACACATGCTTCCGCACAGGCAGATGAACTCGCTCAATTGGCTTTAAATATTCAAAAACTAAGTCAGCTGAAAAAGATTCTACAGAATATGTATGATGGATATAAGATTGTGAGCAAAGGATATAATACCGTTAAGGATCTTTCAAAGGGGAATTTTAATCTGCATGAAACTTTTCTTAATGAGTTGTTTGCTATAAATCCTGCCATCAGGAGTTACAGGCGTGTTCCTGAAATCATCAATTATCAGGGTGCTATTCTGAAACAGTATAAAAGTGCATTTGGTGCTTTCAGAACCAGCAATTTATTCAGTGTGGAAGAACTGGAATATATGGCTGCTGTCTACGGTCAGATAACTAATGAAAGTTTAAAGAATCTGGATGAACTGATTATGATAGTAACGGCCAACAAGCTCCGTATGTCTGATGATGAACGGCTGGAGGGTATTGACCGTATTTTTTATAATATGGAAGATAAATTACTTTTTCTCAAAGAGTTTAATTCTGGTGCGCAGATGCTGGGATTGCAACGGGCAAAAGAAAGAAATGATGTAGGCATGGTTCGTTTGCTTCATGGTATCAGTTACTAAATAATTATGTATGAAAAGTGCAGGGTTGATTTGTGTGTTCCTGGCAGCAGGAATTATTTTTCCCGGATACTGTTATGCTCAGGGAATAGCGGATAGTATCGGTGGTCTACATGGTGTGCTGGATAAGCTGTACGACGAGATGATTCCTCTGTGTAGCGATATGATTGAGATCGGTCAGGCTATTGCTGGTTTTGGTGCTATTTGGTTTATATCCAGCAGAGTGTGGGGGCAGATTGCCCGTGCGGAGCCGGTGGACCTGTATCCGCTTCTGCGTCCTTTCGTTATAGCTGTGGCTATTGGCTTATATGTGCCCCTGGTCCTCGGCGTAATGAACGGTATTATGAAGCCGGTTGCGGTAGCGACAGCGGGAATAGTTAAGAATTCTGATACGGCTATCGCGGTACTGCTGAAACAGAAGGAAGATGCGATAAAACGGTCTGATATCTATGAAATGTATATCGGTACCAACGGACAGGGAGATAAGGATAAATGGTATAAATATTATCATCCGAAAGATTCCACTAGAACAAATGAAGGCATGTTTGAAAGACTTGGCAATGATATAAAATTTAGCCTGGAACAAACCGCTTACAGTATCCGTAATTCTGTAAAACAGTTTCTTTCTGAAGCGCTACAGATATTATTTCAGGCGGCGTCACTATGTATTAATACAGTTAGAACATTTTATCTCATCGTGTTGGCGATAATGGGGCCGCTGGTTCTCGGTATGAGTGTGTTTGATGGCTTTCAGCAATCATTGATTAGTTGGGTTGGTAGGTATATAAATTATTTTTTATGGTTGCCTGTTGCTAACATTTTCGGAGCGATCATCAATAAGATTCAGATCAATATGCTGCTGATGGATATTGAACAGATAAAGAAGTATGGAGATACGTCTTTCGGAGCCAATGATACTGCTTACCTGATCTTTCTTGTCTTAGGCATCGTTGGTTACTTTACCGTCCCAAGTATCGCTGGATATATTGTTCACGTTGCAGGTAGTAACCCGATGTTGCAGAAAATAACCGGCATCGCAACTTCCGCCGCCACCGGTGGTGCTGGCATGGCAGCTTCCCGGCTCGGTCAGGGTATATCTAACGCATACAATGCTCCCAAGAACTTCAATGAGGGATATAGCGGAAAGAATCCCGGTTCCGGAGTGATGGCAGATATTGGCCGGGTTGCAGGATTAGGTGGTTCCCATTTGTATGATGAATTAGCGGGTAAGTAAATGTTGTGCCATGTTTAAACAATTGAGAAATATAGATACTGCCTTTAAATACATACGCAGTTTTACTATTGCTGTTGTTATAAGTAACATTATTATTTCCTGCTTCTGTTACTATAAAAGCTACCAGCTGGCAGCAAAAGTTCAGGGAATGATATATGTACTTTATGGAGATAAAGTGATAGAGGCTTTTGCAGATGACCGTAGAAACTACCTTCCAGTAGAAGCCAGGGCGCATGTAAAGGATTTTCACAGGCTGTTTTTTACCCTTGACCCGGATGAGAAGATTATTCAATCAAATATTGCGAAGTCTATGTACCTGGCTGACGCATCAGCGAGGGAAAAGTACCGCAGCCTTAAAGAGAGCGGGTTTTATACCAGCGTTATTTCAGGTAATGTAAGCCAGCGCATTGAGGTTGATAGCGTAAATGTGGATTTTAATCAGAAACCATATTATTTTAAATGCTACGCAACACTTCAGATCCGGAGGCCAACCAGTATCACCACCAGAAGCCTTGTTACTGAAGGTTATCTCCAGGATGCAAAGAGTACGGATAATAATTCTCACGGCTTTTTAATCCTGCACTGGTCAATACTGCGGAATGATGATATTAATGTGATAAATCGTTGAGCTATGAGGTGGAGATGGAAGGTGCCCAAGAATGAAACGGAGAATAGTCAGCAAGGTATTCTTTATAGGTGGCTGGATACTTTCATCCAGAAATATTTCCCTGCTATCAGGAAATCTACTAATCTATTTTCAGATAAATTGAACCGGCTTCCTAAAAGGTATTTGAAGGTTGTTGTTCTCTGTTTTTTTGGCATTGGTACTTGTGCTTTTGTATATATCGGACTTAGCAGAGATTCTCCGGGTAACAGCTTAAAAATTAAGCCGTATTCAATAAGCCGGCCAGCCAATATAATATCAGCCGATCCGGTATACACGCCGGCAGATTTGAAAAATAGTAGGAGCTATCGCAGCATAGTCCGATTTAGATATTATCTCGATAGTCTGAGATCAGTGCCAAATGGTGAAAGGACCATTGATAGCCTCTACGCCCGGTATCCTGGCATCTTTGATAGCCTTTTGCTGGTTGATAAAACAATAGGATTGCCCTAAATGTGTCATCGAAAAAATGTGAGTTATGGAAAAGACGCAATCATTATCAGAAGAATATTTAAGAAAAAGAAGATTTGCAGTTATTGCACCTCTTATAATATTTCCCTTTGTAACTGTCATCTTTTCCCTTTTAGGAGGCGGTAAAGGAGTTGCAGCACCCATGCAGAAAGGTAAAGACGCCTTTAATTATGAATTACCGGCGCCTATTCTTCAGGATGATAGTCGTATGGGTAAAATTGACTATTACGAAAAGGCAGATCGTGATTCTGCCCGATGGAGGGAAATAGCCAAACGAGATCCTTATTATGACAAGATGAATGGAGGCAATGCAGCCGATGTTCATGATTTAGATTTTAATAGCTATAAAAAGGAAGGCAGCGTAAATAATTCATTAAAGGATGGTGTGGTTGAATCCCCATATTCAGACAATAGTGAACCAGATAAAAATGTCATACGGGTGCAGCAAAAGCTGGCGCAGCTTAATAAAGAGCTTCAACGTAAGGAGGATATACAACCTCTCAATAAAGAGAGCCTTTTGCCCGTAAAAGATTCTCCTTCCGTTATTCCTGCGGTGCCCTCCGAGGTCGGGCAGCTGGAAAAAATGATGCAGGTATTGCAGGATGGTTCTCAGAGCGATCCGGAGATGGCAAAGCTGGACGGAATGCTGGATAAAATCCTTGACATACAGTATCCGTCTCGTATCCAGGATAAAATGAAGAAGCAGTCAGCCGAGCATAAGCAACTTGCCTATCCTGTTAACCGTTATAGCGAAGACATCGTTCCTGTATCATCCCTGCAACCCGCTCTTTCTGAACGTAACCATTATCCTGGTGATTCCCTGGTTATTGGTCATCAGCCGCCAAACAGATTTTATTCTGTTGATGATGACATAACATCCGGGGAAGAAGATAATGCTGTCTCAGCGGAGATTCCGGAGTATCAGACGTTAGTTTCCGGATCTACTGTAAAGATGCGTATCACCAGTGATGTTTATATCGCAGGTCGGTTAATACCAAAGAATAGTTGTGTGTATGGTGTTGCCTCTATTAATGGAGAGCGGTTGCAGGTGGAGATCAATTCAATAAGAATAGATAACTCCATCCTTCCAATATCACTGTCTGCCTATGATCTTGATGGCATGGCCGGTATATATATACCGGGAGCCATCGCCCGCGATGTTACGAAGAACTCCGCAGATCAGGCCATACAAGGTATACCTATCATGTCTATGGACCCGTCTTTAGGTGTTCAGGCCGCCAGCGCAGGTATAGAAACTGCGAAATCCTTACTCAGCAAAAAAGTTCGATTAATTAAGGTCAATATAAAGGCCGGTTATCAGGTATTGTTGAAGAACCGGCAGAATTGATATTTTCTTACAATAAAAATTCCTAGTGATGATGAAATGTGCAGTTGGAATTGCAGGCTTATTCTGCATAATAGGAAATGGTGCTGTACAGGCACAAACAGCGGATTATCGGGTTATTGAACCGACACGTTTATATGTCGCGTACAGTAAAACCTCAAATATTATATTCCCGTTCGCTATCAGCAGCGTTGATCGTGGCAGCAGGGATCTAATGGTCCAGAAGGCAAAGGGGGTAAAAAATATTTTGCAGGTGAAAGCTGGTAAGGAAAATTTTTCAGAGACTAATTTGAGTATCGTTACGGAGGATGGGAAGTTTTATTCTTTCCTGGTGGGGTATGACAGTAAACCATCTATTTTGAATCTGCAATTTTCTAAGTATAGTCAGGGGACCGATGATGAACCGGCACGTTTAACTAGAGATACCCTGAACGCTGCTGATGTGGAGAGGACAGCGGACTTGGTAAAGATCAGTAAAACAAAGCGCCGTGGGCCACATGACAAGAAATTTGAGATTGAAGCAAAATTAACTTCCGTCTATATTAAAAATGACCTCTTTTATTTTCAGGTATTCCTGGAAAATAAATCCTCTATTAATTATTACATCGATCAGTTAAAACTTTCCGTCAGAGATAGAAAGGTTGCCCGGCGTACAGCTAGTCAGGAGATTGACGTAGTGCCCCGTTATATTACCGGAAATTCAACTGTAGTAAAAGCCAGGGATAAAGGAGGTTTGGTACTTGCTGTCCCGAAATTTACCATACCAGATAAAAAACAACTCTTCCTCTTTCTGTCTGAAGAAGACGGTGGAAGGAACCTAAAGCTGAAAATTAAGAACCGTCATCTGGTTAATGCAATTCCTATTACCAATTAAAATCGTGTTTTATGGTAAATAACATTGAACACCGAGGTGGTGACGATAAGGTGATATTTATTCCAGACCACATTATTGATTCCTATAAGGTTGTTAAACACACCCATCCGGGACATTTGGTTTATGAAACAGGGCACCAGCTATATACTATCAGTTCTCATGAAGATTATCAGAGTGGCTACAAAGGACTGTTTGATGCTCTTAAAGACGAACCGATTCCTGTACATGGATTTGTAGCCTTTAGTCTATACGCTACTTATCAGGGTACGAAAATGAAATATGAATATGACGGAGAGATTATGGGGGATACTGGTTTCTATGTAGCCAGTGCATTTCCTCCTAACCGATGGAATGATCAGCAATGGACTGTAGAACAGGTTTATAATCCTTCTGCACCTTTTGCTCTTAAATATCCGGCAGGATATTACTCGAATGAACTCCGTTTTGATGGACCGGAGGTGTCGATCAATAAGGATATATATGATTTAATGCAGCAGGAGTACAATAATGGAAATGTCTGGATGGCGTTTGATACAAGAAAAGGTGAACTGAACGTAAATGATTTTGCCTTTTCTGTAAATAAATGGGGAGCAGAGCATAAATCAGTGAATCTGGGTGAGGAATACAGTGTTAAGGAGGTGGTAGAATTGAAATCAATCCCGATGGCAGTAAAAGGGATTATTTATGGCGCTCCTTCAGTAGAATGGTATGAAAGTGTTTCTCCCGTATTACTAACTAACAAATTTACCAGCGAAATGAGTGAGAAAGTATTGGAGTATCATAAGAATGATCTTCGTAAAATCGGTGCAGGGAATTCGCTTGATGATGCCCTGGCAATAAACACAAAAAGCGGTAAGCCGGAGTTTAAATTATATGATACAAAACAGTTCGGCGAAGACTTAGTTGTTGTCACATTTCCTTATAAACGATCTACCAGGGAAGGTAGTGACCTGGTTTTCCGAAATGGAATGGAATTATTGGTGCGTCCCAAAGTTGGGGAAATTCAGAAACAAACTTTTGTTATTGGAAAGGATGCCGGAAACATTACCATAAAAAACGCCTACAATGCTATGCAGCAGCGATCCTTTCTTCTGAATAAGGACACTAACGAATGGGCTTATCTTAATTTCAAAGAAACTGACAAACAGGGTAATCATCCTCTTGAAACTGTTAAAGGCTTTGATATTAGAAAAGTCGCAGGCCCTCTGCCAATCAACGACCTGAAAGATCCGGAAAAAGCAGAAGATTTATATGCTTCACTGGAAAGAGGGAACAGACAGCATGTGCAGGCTGGCGAAAAGTCTTTTTTTATTGAGGCACTACCTAAGCATGACACGCTACGTGTTTATACTGCCAGCCTGCAAAAATCAAGTATTGAAGAATTAAAGAAGGCTGCCGGTATCACCCAATCCACTGATCAGGCGAATAGGCAGGGAGTTGCTAACAACGCTTCTTCACAGAAGCAGGAGCGGCAAAAAGGGCCATCGATAAGCTAAACTAATTATTGTGAAATTGAAAATGTGATGATATGGAAAAAGCAAGGGACAGGATCACAGCATTGTATGCTGTCATAAAAAATGACAATAAAATCGGCGCTCCGCATTTAAGTCTTTATCTGGCCTTATTCCAGCTATGGTGTATGAATGACTTCGACGAACCGGTTTCAATAGATCGTAAAGAGGTGTTGGAACTGGCTAAAATAAGTAGATCCACCTACCAGCGATGTATCAATGACTTGCACGACCAGGGATATATTAAGTATATACCCTCTTACCATCCGATACTAGGAAGCATTGTTTATATGTCCGAGTGGACTGGTGGAAATTCTCCAAACAATGCACCAATCAGATTACATGGGTGAAAAGGACGCCGGTTTGTAGGAGTACGCCGGCCAGCGATAGTCCATGTAGATGGGGATAACCTGCCAAAGCCTCGTATGAGGCTTTGGTTATTTTATGCTTTTATAAATATCGTGCTATGGGTGTGGTTGAAATTGTGACGAAGGATGATTTAGCTAATTTTAAGAAAGAGCTTCTCCAGGAAATAGAGGCGATGTTGTCCAGGCATACGCCGGAAGAACCGAAAAGGTGGCTTAAAACGTATGAAGTAAAGAAGATGCTGGGGCTATCAGCAGGGACATTGCAGACTATGCGGAATAATGGGACGCTGAAGTTTTCGATGATTGGAAATTTGGCTTACTATGATTATAGTGATATTGCGGAACTAATGGAGAAAAGGAGAATATCTAAAGGTCGGTTGTAGGTATAATTTGTCATTTCGGTAAGAATTATTATTATTTTCATAACTTTTACCTGGCAGCAGATGCCTTTAATCACCCCAACCAAGTAGTTAAATATGAAAAGAAATAGTTTTAGTGGCCTTTTGATAGAAAATATTCAAGAGTTGTATTCTAATTTTATTACGGTAGCTCAATTGGATTCAGGGTTGAGCAAGGACGTTTATTTATCTTATGTCAATGAGAATTCAGATGAATTTAACGAGGTATTTGAGAAGTATCTTATAGAAGAGAGTAATAGAAAGTTTACAATCCAGTATGATAAATTTTTTAGTTTATGTTTGGATAATCAACGTACTAATTCTGCATTGAACAACTCTAGCCTTAGTCACTTTTTTTCCTATATTAATACTTGCCATGTTGTATTGAAGAATGTTGAGAAGGTCATCAGAGGGAATAAAGTTTCGACATCGGATGTTGTACTTTTAACTTTGTATGGATTCATGTTACGGCAGGCAGATCAAGTTGGACATATGCTTTTGTCGGGCTACAATGATGGAGCTTTAGTTCTTTGGAGATCATTTTATGAATATGCTCTAACCCTTAAATTATTATGTGATAAAGATGAGGAAGATTTAACAATGCGGTTTTATCATCATAGAATTAGAAACCTTAAAAAGCAAATGGAGAGTTATCAGGAGCGCCTTCAACCTTTAGGCTTCCGGGTTTTGGAAGATGAGAAGAAAAATGATATTAATGAATTTTTTGATGCAGTCGCTTCCCAACACGGTAAGAAGTTCTTAGATAATGAGTACGGCTGGGCGGATCATTTGTTCCCAGGAAAGAAACGTGCAACTGCAAGGGATTTAGAAGATCTAGTTGATTTTGGCAGGTATCGTGCGTTCTATATAAAAGCATCTGGATATGCGCATACTGGATTTGCAAATATTCAGGAATATCAGCGAGATGATAATTTTGCTCTTGATATTATCACCCTGCAAACTACTGATATTAGAAAGTTAATAGACCCTATGCAGCTTACAATAGCGGTTTTTCATGATGTAAATATAAGTTTTCTCGAATTGTTGTCAGATGAAGTTGAATTGGATATTAATATTAAAGTATTAAAGAAAATATCAGACAATTTGATGGATTCTTTTGATTTAAAAAGTACCAGTAACTCTTGAAAGTAATGCCGGTAGATTAAATTCAATCCTTGAAATAGCCCATTGGTGAGCTATTTCAAGGCGAATTATTTTACCGGCCAATCTCTTCATATTCTAAGTGAAGGACTGGATTTTTTATTTTCGGACTTGTATCGATAATTTCCATGAGTTTAGGCATTAGTACTGTTGTGAATACTTTTTCCAGTACAGTCGGGGCAATCTGCTCTAGTAGTAACGCAAATTGCTCTTCATTGATCCCTTGTATCCCGATCGTCTGACCGCTGTTAATCTTCTGTTGTACTCGTTGCATATACATCAATACCAGCGGATTTCCTACCCGTGCATAAATCATAGTAGTAGCCAACTTTTCATGTCCCATCATGATTTGCACTACTTCCGGAGGCACCCCCAGCTGCATAGTTACCGTGGTTCCGAATGTATGTCGAGCCATATACGGATGAAGTTCCACTGAAAATCCACATATAAGCCCGATTACCTTTAGGTTATCATTAAGAACCTTGTTGCTCACAAAATGGAACACAGTTTCTCTATACGATGCACCTGGCTCAAGACCGTATTCCTGAATTATTTCCTTCGCCTTCTCTAAAAGTGGTACCCATGCTGGGATTTCACTCTTTACCCTGGTATAGGTCATCCAAATATTTCCGTTTATGTCTGTAGATAATTGCTCTGGTTTAAGAGACTGCACATCTATTGGAGCCATACCGGTATAACAGCAGAAAACAAAAATGGCCCGTACTAGCTTATGTATTGGATTAATAAGGATTACATCTTCGATGATGCGTAGTTGCTCCCACGTTAGATATTCTGTCTCTTTCCGTTTGAAATTGACTGAAAAATCACTAAGGGCGTCCTTTTCACACCAGCCGTTCTTTCCCGCCCATTTAACCATCTTTTTAACCCTCTCCATGTGCTTCATGGCTCCATTCTTATTACAAGGATCATTCGGCTTAATTGGATTTTGAAGTATGTAGGTATATAGGCCGTCAATGAAATTAAAATTAAGATGGCGAAGGGGGATATCACCCGCAGCGTATTTCCATTTACAGTACCTTTCTACATAGCCGTTTGTAGCGCCATAGTTCTTGATGCTTCCTTTTTTAATCTCTGTTTTAAACTTTTCATAAGCGATTTTGCAAAGTTGGAGCATGGTGACTTTTTGGATGTCAGGGCCAATACCGAGATAACAATTTTTGATATTCTCGGCTGTCAGCACACCTTCCTTCAATTCAAGATCCTGGAAAATGCCAGTTAATTTTGATTTTACTTTTTCCAGATAAGTGGCGAATTCCTTTAATTCCTTTGAGGTAAGGTAGGGGCCACCTTTTTCTGCATCCCAATTTTCCAGCTGAAAACTACCCTTGATTGTAAGTTCTCTCTCCGGAGAATTATTACAGGCAATTCTTGCGTACACTGAGTAGTCTTTTCTTTTGTTCTTGTTTTGGCGCAGGGCATAGCGTACGCCGAAAGTGTTTTCACTTCTCATTTCTTCTTCATTTTAAATGGACAAATCATGTTCTCTGGATCGTGGCTCACAAGCCCAAAAAATGAGTAGAAACAAAGCCGTTGATATCATTTGAAATAAGATGATATCGTTTGTAATAATTTGAAATACAAATTAATACATATGACGAGGAATCTACGTAGAGTAGATAAAGTTACTCTGAAACCTACTCACGGTATTACTCTGCCGACAACTTGAAATTCGATGATATAAGATGATATGGGGCAAAAATGAAAAAGCCCGCAGATACAATATCTGCGGGCTTTTCGGCATATCGCGTAACAAAGCGTTACAATGATTTTAGCCTTTTTGTCGGGACGACAAGATTCGAACTTGCGACCTCTTGCACCCCATGCAAGCGCGCTACCGGGCTGCGCTACGTCCCGAATTATTACCGGTATGTTTATTCTTAAACGTTACCACCAGTCTTTTTACCAGCGGGATGCAAAAGTAAACATTAATTTGATTTCTAAAAATTTTGCCCCCTTTTCTTTTGAAAAAATTTAATCTGTCCTGTTAAATCTTTATCAAAAGAACGTTAAAGCTGGTATTTATCACCCCTATAATCCCCCTTCATGGCACCAGAATTAACAGTTTTATATTACATTTGCCCCGGTATTTTTGAGAAAAACCACTCTTTTTCCGACAGGTTTGATATAGATCGTACAGCATGCACATATTACTCAAAAACGTTAAGATAGTAGCACCATCCTCTCCCTTTCACGGGCAGCAAAAAGACATTTCCATTCAAAACGGCACCATCCACCAGATCGCAGATAAGCTGGAGGCAGGGACGGCTACCGTTATTTCCGGCGAAAACCTCCATGTTTCTGCCGGCTGGGTGGACCTTTTTGCACATTTCTGTGATCCGGGGCAGGAACATAAAGAAGACCTGCAAAGCGGGATAAAGGCCGCTGCCAAAGGAGGTTTTACTACGGTGATGATCGTTCCTAACACGCAACCAGCATTATATACCAAACCTCAGATCGAATACGTACTCAGCAAAACCCGTCATACTGCGGTGAATGTTTTACCCATAGGGGCTGCCACCAAAAACCTGGAAGGTACTTCCCTGGCAGAAATGTATGAAATGCAGCAGGCAGGAGCAGTGGCTTTCTCTGACGGGCTTAAACCGATTCAATCTCCTGGCCTGGTACTCAAGGCCTTGCAATATATTAAAGCCTTCAATGGCATCCTTATCCAGCTGCCGGACGAACAAAGTATCTCTGGTCACGGACTGATGCACGAAGGCCTCTATTCTACCCAACTGGGCATGCCCGGCAAACCGGCACTCTCTGAAGAGCTGATTATTCAGCGCGACCTGGAGCTGGCCCGGTATACCGATTCCCGCATCCACTTTACCGGTGTGAGCACCCGTAAAGGGATCGCACTCATTGCAGCAGCTAAAGCGGAAGGTATCAAAGTAACCTGCTCCGTAACGCCTTACCACCTGTCGCTTACCGATGCACACCTGGTTAATTACGATACACATTTAAAAGTAAATCCTCCCCTGCGTACTGCTGATGATGTACAGGCACTGCAGGAAGCCCTGCAAAACGGGGTGATCGATTGTTTTGCTACCCATCACCTGCCACAGGACTGGGATGCCAAACAACTGGAGTTTGAATATGCTAAAAATGGTATGATAGGCCTGGAAAGCTGTTTTGGCGTGCTTAGAAAGCACCTCTCCGGTATTTCTCTGGATACCCTGGTGGGCATGATGAGCGAGCAACCGCGTAAAGTGTTCGGACTGTCACCCGTAAATGTACAGGAAGGTGCTGCAGCGAATCTTACTATCTTTGATCCGGAAACAGACTGGGAATTTACTACCGCAGCAATCGCTTCCCGGTCTAAGAATTCGGCGTACCTCGGTACAACGCTGAAAGGTAAAGTAGTGGCAGTTATCAATAACAGCCAGGTACACTATAATTAATCCGCATAGAAACAGCGTGACCATGACCAGCAAAAACCATCTTATATACGGAGCAACTACAGGTGTTGTGATGATTGTTATTACCATCATCTGCTACCTGCTTGGGGTAATACAACACGAATGGGCACAGTATGCGCCTTTAGCCATCATCCTGGGAGGTGTAATCCTCTCCTGTATCAACTTTTCCAAAATACATCGCCGGGAGGTAACCTTCAGCACTACTTTTTCAAACGGATTTAAAACAGTAGCGGTCATCACCCTGATCTTTGTAATATTCGCCCTGATTTTTATCACCATTTTTCCGGATATCAAAGCACAGGCGATGGCCAACATCGCCCTGGAAATGCAAAATCAGGGACAATCTGCGGAGGCCATCGCAGCCGCACAGGGAAAGTATACCGTGGTGATGATCGGCAAGCTGTTATATGGTATCTTGTCCTTTGGTATAGTAGCGGCCCTGATTGGTGCACTGGTAGCCAAAAAAAATACAAATACACCATCACCTAAATTATAAATCACTCCTTAGCTAGTATGAGTTTAGATATATCCATCATCGTTCCCTTAAAAAACGAAGAAGAATCTCTCCCCGAGCTGGTAGCCTGGATTGATAGGGTAATGCAGGCTCATCATTTCTCCTACGAAGTATGGATGGTAGATGATGGCAGCACAGATAATTCCTGGCAGGTGATACAACAACTCGCTGCGCAGAATAAAAACATAAAAGGCATCAAATTTCAGCGTAATTATGGCAAGTCGGCAGCGCTGAATGAAGGTTTCCGTGCAGCACAGGGGAATGTGGTGATTACCATGGATGCCGATCTGCAGGATAGCCCGGATGAAGTGCCTGAACTTTACCGGATGATCGTGGAAGATGGGTATGATGTGGTGAGTGGCTGGAAAAAGAAACGCTTCGATAATACCTTTACCAAAAACCTCCCCTCCAAATTATATAATTATACTACCACCAAAATGAGTGGTGTAGCGCTGCATGATATGAACTGCGGCCTTAAATCATACCGGAAGAAAGTCGTGAAATCCATCGAGGTATATGGCGAAATGCATCGCTATATCCCCGTTATCGCCAAATGGAACGGCTTCCGGAACATTGGTGAAAAAGTAGTGGAACACCGCGCCCGTAAATACGGTGTAACCAAATTCGGCCTGGAACGTTTTATCAACGGCTTTTTGGACCTGGCGTCTATTATGTTCATCAGCAAATTTGGTAAACGCCCCATGCACCTGTTTGGCGCATTGGGTACCCTCTTTTTCCTGGTAGGGTTCCTGATCGCTTTTTACCTGGGCTTTGCCAAAATTTTTTATGATCAATATAATATGACAGACCGGCCTATCTTTTACCTGGCACTGGTGGCGATGGTAATAGGATCCCAGCTGTTCCTCACAGGTTTTATAGGTGAACTGGTGGCCCGCAATGCTACTGAAAGGAATACCTACCTGGTGGAAACCCGGCTGGAACAAAAAGACTAGTCCATCATTCCTAATCTGAATCATGTTGCTAACTAAGAAGAAAATATTAATACTAGGTACAGCCTACCCCTTCCGGGGTGGGCTGGCTGCTTATAATGAGCGCCTGGCAGAAGAATTACAACAAACGGATGAAGTGGATATCTGGACTTTCACCGTGCAATACCCCAATTTCCTGTTCCCCGGTAAAAGCCAGTATTCTACCGATCCTCCGCCTGCACACCTGAAGATACGCCGCATGATCAATGCGGTAAATCCATTCAACTGGTGGAAAGTGGGCCGGCAAATCAGAAAAATGGCGCCGGATATTATTATCGTTAAATACTGGTTGCCCTTTATGGGCCCCTGCCTGGGAACATTGCTGCGCTTAGGAAAGAAAGGGCATCCTACCAAAGTGATTGCCATCCTGGATAATGTGGTACCGCATGAAAAAAGACCAGGGGATGTTGCTTTTACCAAATATTTCCTGAAACCGGTGGATGCTTTCATTGCTATGAGCCAGTCGGTGCTGAACGATCTCAAACAATTTCAGCCCAACAGACCCATCTCCCTGATCCCCCATCCTATCTACGATAACTATGGTGCCAGGGTATCCAAACAGGTGGCCAGGGAGCATTTAAAGCTGGATCCTGATAAACGGTATATCCTCTTCTTCGGATTTATCCGCCAATACAAAGGACTTGATCTGCTATTACAGGCCATGGCAGATGAAAGGATGAAAAAACTGGACGTGCATGCCATTGTTGCGGGAGAATTTTATGAAGATGCTGCGCCTTATCATCAGCTGCTGGAAAAATTACAATTGGGCAACCGGATCATTATGCATACCGACTTCATTCCAAATGAAACAGTAAAATATTACTTCGGTGCGGCCGACTTGGTGGTACAACCCTATAAAAGTGCCACACAAAGTGGTATTTCCCAGATTGCCTACCACTTTGAGAAACCCATGGTGGTAACCAGTGTAGGCGGCCTAACAGAAATGGTACCGCATGGAAAAGTAGGCTACCAGAGTGCGCCTGATCCTGCCGCCATTGCAGCAGCGATTGAAAAATATTACCTGGAAAACCGGGAAGAAGAGATGATTGACAACCTGCGCATAGAAAAGCAACAGTACTCCTGGAGCAGACTTGCCACGGAAATACATACCTTAGCAAAAATCTAAACCGATAAATTTTCCCGTGATATACAGAAGCAAAGCACCTTTACGTTTAGGCCTTGCCGGTGGTGGTACAGATGTAAGCCCTTATTCCGATTTGTTTGGAGGGGCTATCCTGAATGCTACCATCTCTTTGTATGCCCGTGCATCCATAGAGCTCCTGGCGGATAACAAAGTTATTTTTGAATCGGCGGATAAAAAGGAATCATATACTTACGATGCAGTATATCCGCTTCCAATGGATGGGCAGCTCGATATCCTGAAAGGCGTGGTAAACAGGGTGGTGAAGGATTATGGCGCCCTGCCTTCCGGCTTTAAACTCACCACTTATGTAGATGCGCCCTCCGGCTCCGGCCTGGGCACCTCCTCTACTCTTGTGGTGGCAGTGCTGGGCGCTTTTGCCGAATGGCGGAAACTCCCGCTGGGCGAATATGATATGGCCCACCTGGCTTATTCTATTGAAAGGGAAGATCTGCAGCAGGCAGGTGGTAAGCAGGACCAATATGCGGCCACTTTTGGCGGGGTCAACTTCATGGAGTTTTATAAAGGTGACAAAGTGATCGTAAATCCGCTCCGCATCAGGGATATCTACCTCCATGAACTGGAAAATAACCTGGTACTGTTCTATACTTCTACCAGCCGCTTGTCTTCCAGCATCATCTCCGAACAGCAAAAGAACGTAAACGATAAAAAGGAAGGTTCTATTGAAGCTATGCACCAGCTGAAAGAGCAGGCCATCATGATGAAAGAGGCCCTGTTGCGGGGTACGATAGACCAGATTGGTGAGATCCTGGATTACGGCTTTAAATTCAAAAAACAAATGGCCCAGGGTATCTCCAATTCCCAGCTGGATGAGATTTACGATGCTGCCAAACAAGCTGGTGCCAGTGGTGGCAAAATATCCGGTGCCGGTGGTGGCGGATTTATGATATTCTACTGCCCCCGCAATACCCGTTTCCAGGTAGTGGAAGCATTAAATAAATTTGGCGGGGATGTAAAACGTTATCATTTTACCAATAACGGTATACAAACCTGGAGTATCTAAATTTTAAAGTCATGGACCTGATCACTAAGATAAACAATACTATACAGGAAAGCATTGCTGTAAAGCAGGCGATCTGCCAGGATGAAACATTGCTCAATACCATACAGGCCGTAGCGATGGCTATTACCAACAGCCTGAAGGCAGACCATAAAGTGCTCTTTTGCGGCAATGGCGGCAGCGCGGCTGATGCACAACACCTGGCAGCAGAATTTTCCGGCCGGTTTTATAAAGACCGGGAACCACTATACGCAGAAGCATTACATTGCAATACCTCCTATCTTACTGCCGTAGGAAACGACTATGGCTATGATCAGGTATATTCCCGCATTTTAAGAGGCATAGGCAAACCCGGTGATGTACTGGTGGGTATTTCTACTTCCGGCAATTCTGTCAACATCCTGGAAGGAATGAAAGTGGCTAAAGACAAAGGCATGATTGTCGTAAGTATGACAGGCAGCTCCGGAGGAAAAATGAAAGCAGGCAGTGACTTCCTGATCAATGTCCCCTCCCAGGATACTCCCCGCATCCAGGAAGCGCATATTACTATCGGACATATCATCTGCGAAATTGTAGAAACAAATCTCTTTGGCGCATGATCCGGGAATGTATCGTACTGGCAGGTGGCCTGGGTACACGCCTGCGCAGCGTAGTGGCCGATAAACCCAAATGCATGGCTCCCGTACACGGGCGGCCTTTTTTATTTTATCTCCTGCATTACCTCCACAAACAAGGTATTACCCATGCCGTACTGTCCCTGGGCTATAAATCAGAACAGGTGATAGACTGGTGCAATCATACCCCACTCCCGTTACGTGTGTCCTTTGCCGTAGAGCCCGAACCACTGGGTACAGGCGGGGCTATCCTGCATGCTTTGCCATTCCTGGAAAATGATGCGCATTTTATTGTAAACGGAGATACTTTTTTCAACGTTTCCCTGCCGGCATTCTATGCATTTCACAAAGACCAGCAGGCGGCATTATCCCTGGCGCTAAAGCCTATGCAGCAGTTTGAACGGTATGGCAGTATTGCTACCAACGCTGCCCAGCAGATCATCGCTTTCCGCGAGAAACAATACTGTGAAACCGGACTGATCAACGGAGGGGTATATCTTACTACCGCTACCTACCTGAAAAGCCTCAGGCTGCCCCAAAAGTTTTCTTTTGAGCAGGCTGTACTGGAAACACAGGCTACTTCCCGACAACTATATGGCTTTACCAGCCCTGCCTATTTCATTGATATCGGCATTCCGGCTGATTATGAACAGGCACAGCAGGACCTGCCATTGCGAACAGCCAGTACCTTGTTCCTCGACCGGGATGGGGTGATCAATGAAGAAATCCCGCAATCCTATGTGCTGCATACCGGAATGTTCCGCTTCAATGAAGGAGTACTGCCGGCACTGGCCCTGCTGACAAAACAATTTTCCCGTATCCTGGTGGTCACCAACCAGCGTTGTATTGGCAAAGGCATGCTTACCACTGCCGGATTACAGGAGATCCACCAACATATGCTGGATGAAATTGCACTCCACAACGGCCGTATTGATAAAATCTATTTTTGCCCCGAAGTGGAAAGCAATCATCCTTGCCGTAAGCCCAACAATGGGATGGCACTCCAGGCGCAACAGGATTATCCGGAGATCGACTTTTCACAGGCGATCATGGTGGGTAATACCCTGAGCGACATGCAGTTTGGCAGGAATATGGGTATGACTACCGTATTCATCCCTTCCACCCTGCCAGATACGCCATTCCCCCATCCCCTGATTGATGCGCGGTATGCCGGTCTGTGGGAGTTTGCACAGGCAATACAATAATTTCACTACTCAAACCGTAATATTGATATGGTAAAAAACATATTCCTGCTACTATTACTGGTTATTTCAGGCTCCTGCCTGCAGGCGCAACGCTTAAATCCTGCAGGGTATGCCCAATTACAGCAACAGCAGGACTCCCTTCAATACCTGAGCCAGCAAACTTTTGGCGGAAAAGATGAAGATACCCGGCAAAAAGCATGCGACCGGCTGATACCTGCGCTGGTACATGCCCTGAAAACGCCATATTCCTTCTATTTCCCATTCGACTCCCTCAAAACAGTGTCTACCCAGTATCCCAAAGACAGTACCTTCCGCATTTTTACCTGGGCGCTGGAAAAAGACAATGGTTTTTACCGCCATTATGGGGCTATTCAAATGAATACCAAAGACGGACAACTGAAACTGTTCCCCCTCTTCGACAATTCAGACTATGCCGCCAATGTGGATACAGTAGGTGATAACAAAGCCTGGTTCGGCTGCCTGTATTACAATATCAGTCAGCAACACTTCTTTAACCAGGAATATTATACCCTCTTCGGATGGGATGCCAATAACCTGCGCAGTCAGAAGAAAATAATGGAAATGCTCCGCTTTAAAAACGGACGGCCCATATTTGGTGGCCCGTTTTTCAGCTTTGCAGAAGATAGTGTTCCTAAACGCACCCAAAACAGATTTATCATAGAGTATAAAAAGGATGCTTCCGCTACGCTTAACTACAATGCAGAAATGGATATGGTGGTATATGACCACCTGATTTCACAAACGGATGAACCTGGTAAAAAATACACC
This sequence comes from Chitinophaga sp. H8, assembly GCF_040567655.1. Taxonomy (NCBI): domain Bacteria; kingdom Pseudomonadati; phylum Bacteroidota; class Chitinophagia; order Chitinophagales; family Chitinophagaceae; genus Chitinophaga; species Chitinophaga defluvii. Next base: position 2,879,357 of record NZ_JBEXAC010000001.1, read on the forward strand.
TACGTGCCCGATATGGACTATGAAGGATTTAAATGGAAAGCCGGTAAATGGGTACACGTAAACAAAGTATTCAATGATGCTTTGCCCCAGGGAAAAGTACCGGTACAGCAACCTCTGGATCAGCGCAAGAAGAATATCATGCACCCGCAAACAGAAGAAGATATGGAGGCTGAGAAAAAAGCCAAACAGGAACAGCAAAAAGCGGCCAGAAAAAAAGGTTAAACCTTCACTGCTATTATACGAAACGAGGCTGCTCCCCTTCAGGAACAGCCTCGTTCTTTTTAACCTGCTTTGCCTGCTACTGCATACGCAGGTGGATTAATATCCTTCCGGGTGTCTGGTACTGTTAAAACAGTTCACCCTGTATTTGTCCTTCTTCTTCATCAGGCCCTTCTTCTTCCGACAGCAACTCTGCGCTGATCAGATCATCACCGGCAATACGGGTACCTACCGTTTTCCAGCCGGTTACTTCCACAAACTCAGAGAGTGTTACCTCTTCTTCTTCCGGATCACGTTTCTTTCCTGATTTCAGCAATATTACCGGGTTGGAATGCGTAGTAATCATTTCCAGGTAATTGCCCTTGCCTTCTTTGATAAACAGGAACTTGTTGTTCAATGTCTGCGTTTCTATCTTGAAACGTTTTACATTGTATTGTTTCTTATCATCATCAAAATAAATGGCTGATACGATCTTGTCCGGGTTGAACTTTTCGATGTATATCACATCATCCGGCTCATAACGGTTGGTCAGCTCAAAACTGGTGAGTTCATAAGTACCGTTCTTATACGCTACAAAGATCTTATCTTCTCCATCAAAACTACCAATATATACGCCCCGTTCATCTGTATTCAAACGCCCGATCGCATCATCATACCATATTTTCTGTCCGGATAAGGTAGAGATGCCTTTTTCCTTGAATTTCACACTACGGATAGGATACTTGGTAACCTGGTTACCCATGGAGTTACGTCCCTTGATCGCAATGGTTTCAAAAAACAGGTCAAATTCCTTATTACGTGCAGAGCAGTTAGGACTCAGCTTAAGGGTCACTACCTCCGCCTCTCCGTTAGGGTTGGCAGAAAAATAATGCACCTTGGAGTTCTTTTCGCCTTTGTTTGCCAGATCATACTCTTTATCACGGGTAATACCGGTAACGTTAAAACGTTTTGCATAGCTCACCCCTGTTTTACCATCTACATAGATCATATTGTAGGTAGTACGTTCATCATTCTTGCGGAATACGTCTACATGGATGATGTCTTTTCCTACAAAGGTCTTATCCGCTACTTTCGTTACCAGCATTTTACCGTCCCTGCGGAAAACGATGATGTTGTCCAGGTCGGAACATTCTGCGATAAACTCATCCTTCTTGAGAGAAGTACCAATGAAACCGTCTGCACGGTTTACATAGATCTTGGTATTGGCGATAGCCACCTGCTGTACCTGTATGGTATCAAAGGCTTTCAGTTCTGTTTTCCTTTCTCGGCCTTTACCATATTTCTTCAGCAAACCTTCATAGTAGCTCACTGTAAAATCTACCAGATTAGCCAGGTCATGTTTTACCTGCTTGATATCGCCTTCTATTCCTTTGATCTGTTCATTCAGTTCATTAATGTCCAGGCGGTAAATGCGGCGAACAGGCTTTTCTGTCAGCTTTACAATATCTTCTTTGGTGATCTCCCGCTTCAGCAGTTTTTTATAAGGATTAAAGCCCTTATCAATAGCCGCCAATACGGTATCCCAATCTTTATGTTTTTGTTCTAATTCCTTATAGATCTGCTTTTCAAAGAAGATCTTTTCCAGGGAAGTATAATGCCATTTTTCGTCCAGCTCTGCCAGCCTGATTTCCAGTTCTTTTTTCAGCAGTTCCCGTGTAAAATCAGTAGCATATTTCAGCAGTTCAGACACGGTGAGGAAATGCGGTTTATCTTCCACGATCACACAGGCATTGGGTGAGATGGAGATTTCGCAATCAGTAAATGCATACAAGGCATCGATGGTAATATCCGGCGAAATACCCGGCGCCAGCTGTACCTCTATTTCTACTTCGCTGGCAGTGTTATCTACCACCTTCTTGATCTTGATCTTACTATTGTCGTTGGCTTTAACAATAGATTCCATCAATTGGGTAGTGGTAACACCATAAGGCACATCCTTAATCAACAGGGTTTTCTTATCCTTCTCTTCAATATGTGCACGTACCCTTACTTTACCACCCCGCTTGCCATCATTATAGTTGGCAGCATCTATCATACCACCGGTAGCAAAATCGGGGAACAGTTCAAACTTTTTACCACGGAGGTATTTGATAGATGCCTCTATCAGCTCGCAAAAGTTGTGTGGTAATATTTTGGTAGAAAGGCCTACAGCAATACCTTCCGCTCCCTGTGCCAGCAGCAGGGGGAACTTCATCGGCAATGAAAGGGGTTCGTTCTTACGGCCATCATAGCTCAGTTGCCAGCGGGTAGTTTTTGCGTTGAAGGCTACATCCAGTGCAAATTTAGATAGGCGGGCCTCAATATACCTGGCTGCTGCCGCATCATCACCGGTTCTTACATCCCCCCAGTTACCCTGGGTTTCTATCAGCAGGTCTTTCTGTCCCAGGTTTACAATAGCATCGCTGATAGAAGCATCCCCATGGGGGTGATACTGCATCGTTTGCCCGATCACGTTAGCCACCTTATTAAAGCGGCCATCGTCCATTTCTTTCATGGCATGCATGATACGCCGTTGTACCGGTTTCAGGCCATCTTCCACACCAGGTACCGCACGCTCCAGGATCACATAAGAGGCGTAATCCAGGAACCAGCTTTCATACATACCACCCACATGGATGACATTGTGCAGCGATTCGTCTGGTGGGAGGGCATTTTCGTTATCACTCATATTTCTTTAGCTGTTAGCTGTTAGTATTTAGCTTATCTAAGCGTATTATTTTCTGGTATTCATGTGTTGCTACGGTTTGCTAACCAGTGTTTTTTCAAAGTCTTCCCGCCATACCCGGATGGAATCCTTTTGCACATCTTCCAGAGAGTTCAATTCAATAAAAGAGCAATCCGTGACAGCGATCAGCTGGTGCCATACATTAATAGGCGTTTCCACCCTTGCCGGCGCTTCTACCTGAACTGTTTCTATTTTACTTCCTCCCAGCGGACACCAGTGAATGGTAGCCTTACCGCTGATCAGGTATAATATTTCCGGGTTTTTACTGGCGCTTACTCCTTCATGATAATGCTGTCCGCTGCTACTACCAGCATGCCGGTAGCAAAGTGTAAATTCACCGGTTCTATCGGAAGACCACAAATAATTGCTACCTCTGTCGTCTGCTCCACAAAGTTGTAATGGCGTTATCTTTATCATCTGAACATTTACTTTTAACGGTTATTGATCTGTTTGGCTATCGTTCCTCCTGCGTATGCAGGCATTATGCCTCCGGTTCACTATGCTCTGCTGCTATTGCTGGTCCGCCAGGTAATTTCACTTCAAAATCCCGGATGGTTTTCAGCTCTCCTTTGCTTTCCAGCTGTTCTGCTTTGATCAGTTCTTTGATACGCCAGCCCAGGAACTGGTCCATTACGGGGTATTTGAATTTGCCGGTCACCTGCCCTACTACCTTATGCGCTTTCTGGAACTCTTTACTGCTTTGCTGCAGCAGTTCCTTATCATAATATGCTGCCGGCTCTCCTTTTATTTTCTTCCCTCCTTCCAGCAACCGGAGTCCTGCATTTTCGTTCATCATCTTTTGCCACTCCTCGCCGTCCAGTTCAAACTCCGCCAGGGATACTGCTCTGGCCAGTTTCTTTGCCTTCAGAAATTCTTTAGGCAGGATCTGGTGCAGGTGAGTAGGATAAAACACCGCGCCTTTTTCATTCAGGAAGGGTAAGTTATTCAGGTAGATGATATGTATCCTTCCGGAAAAATCATACAGCTGGCTTACCAGCCAGTAGTATCCGCATACATCTCTGGCATTTTGTCCTGCCCATATCCATATTTCCAATTCGGGATCTTCTTTCAGCTGTGCCTTTAACTGTGCTAAACGTTCCGTATCACCGGGGGCTTCCGGGGTAATTTCCCCTTCCGCAGGTACTTCCCCGTTTTCTGCTACCGGTACCGGTTGTACACCAGCCAGCTGCTGCCACCACAGTTTCCTGTTGGCAAGTCCTTCTTTCGTATCCAGGATAAACAACGGTCCCACCGACAAGTCGTCTTCAAAGCACAGGATCTCTCCTTTCATGCTTTCATCCATCTCGAATGCTGCTGCCAGCACCGGTACGGACACCTGACCAAATACGATATGATTTAAACTCATTTAATACAGTTATAGATGATTGCCTGCCATCCGCTGTCAGCGATGGTACTGCCGTTATTCTTCGATCAGATCTTTTTCATACCGCAGGTTGCTGATAATAAACTCCTGCCGCGTCATGGTATTTTTGCCCATATAATATTCCAGCAACTTCTGAATATGAATGTCTTTGGATAAAATGATAGGGTCAATACGCATGCTTTCCCCAATAAACTGGCCAAACTCTCCGGGAGAAATTTCGCCCAACCCTTTAAAGCGGGTAATCTCCGGCTTATTGCCCAGCTTCTTCACCGCTTTCAGCTTCTCTTCCTCACTATAGCAATAAATGGTTTGCTGTTTATTACGCACCCGGAACAACGGTGTCTGTAAAATATATACGTGACCGTTTTTCACCAGGTCAGGGAAAAACTGTAAAAAGAAGGTGAGGATCAATAAACGGATATGCATACCATCCACATCCGCATCGGTTGCTACCACGATATTGGAATACCGTAATCCCTCCAGCCCTTCTTCAATATTGAGGGCATGCTGCAGAAGGTTGAACTCTTCGTTTTCGTATACAATTTTCTTGGTCAGCCCAAAGCTGTTCAGTGGTTTACCACGCAGGCTGAATACCGCCTGGGTTTCCACATTACGCGATTTGGTGATAGAACCACTCGCAGAGTCTCCCTCTGTAATGAAGATGGTCGTTTCCAGTTTCTTTGCTTCCTGTTCTACCTTATCTTTCCCGGTCAGCTCATCATTCAGGTGAATGCGGCAATCCCGCAGTTTCTTATTATGCAGATTGGCTTTTTTCGCTCTCTCATTCGCCAGCTTCTTGATTCCCGCCAGCTCTTTACGTTCCCGTTCGCTCTGCTCGATCCTTTTCTTCAGCGCATCTGCAATGGCCGGGTTCTTATGCAGGTAATCATCCAGGTGTTTAGACAGGAAGTCCAGTACAAACGCTTTTACAGAAGGACCACCATCATGTACTACCAGAGAGCCCAGCTTGGTTTTAGTCTGGGACTCAAACACCGGCTCCTGTACGCGAACAGAAATCGCCGCGCAGATAGAAGCCCTGATATCTGTAGCATCATAATCCTTCTTGTAAAAATCGCGGATAGTTTTTACGTACGCCTCCCGGAAAGCAGCCAGGTGAGTACCTCCCTGGGTGGTATGCTGGCCGTTTACAAAGGAATAATATTCTTCTCCGTATTGATTTTCATGGGTAATAGCCACCTCTATATCATCCCCTTTCAGGTGAATGATGGGATAACGCAGGTCTTCCTCATTGGTTTTACGCTGCAACAAATCCAGCAAACCATTTTTGGAGAGATATTTTTTGCCATTGAAGACCACGGTTAATCCCGCGTTCAGGAAACAATAATTCCAGATCTGGTTTTCCAGGAATTCGGGGATATACCGGTAATTTTTAAATACGGTATCATCCGGTACGAAGGTAACCAGGGTACCATTCGCTTCATTGGTAGCTGTTTCTTTATGTTCTTTTACCAGTACCCCTCTTTCGAACTCCGCCACCTTCATCTTACCTTCCCGCACAGACTGCACCTTGAAATAGCTGGATAATGCGTTGACCGCTTTGGTACCCACCCCGTTCAGTCCTACTGATTTCTGAAAGGCTTTGCTATCATATTTTGCACCGGTATTTATTTTACTCACCACATCTACCACTTTCCCCAACGGGATACCACGGCCATAATCACGGATGGTAACACTATGCTCTGTAACCTTGATATCCACCTGCTTACCAAATCCCATGGTATGCTCATCGATACAGTTGTCTGTTACCTCTTTCAGCAAAATGTAAATACCATCATCCATACTGGACCCATCTCCCAGTTTACCAATATACATTCCCGGACGCAGGCGGATATGTTCCCGCCAGTCCAGCGAACGAATAGAGTCTTCGGTATAGGCGGCAAAAAGGTCCTTATTATCTTTATCCGTTTTGTCAGTATTTGCCATAATCTATATTATACAACAATTTACAAGTCTCTGTTTTCCCATTATTTGACTAACAAACTTAGTGAACACCAGCAACATTTGCTGCGGGTACTAAATCTTTTAGCAAAATCAGATTGCTGGCAAAAATAAAGGATTCAGGGAATCATCCCAAGTAGAAGTTATGCACTATGCTTATTTTCCTGTAAATCAATAAATTAACATACTCATTTTGGAGCATCTTTTCCCGTTTAAGCCGTATTTAAGCCAATACAGGAACGAAATACAAAGGATAACATTGTTTTAGGTGCAAAAAAATTTTTATTCAACTTATACTTTATATTAATAAAACATCTATATTTACATACATTCGTATTCACACAACGCAAACCTATCCTAACTATGAAAACGCTATGCCTTATCCTCTTGTTATGCATATTTGCCGCAGCACTAATACTCACTTATGTCGTTAAAAAAGAGCAACAGTCGAATATTGGAAATAAATTCCTGAAACTCATCCGGAAATTTGATTCCTGGCAGATGATGCGTTAACATAAAATCCGAGATCACACTTATTCTAACCTTATAATCCCTATACCCTATGAAAACCGGTTTATTATTTAAACTTGCCTGTTTGCTTATTGCCTCAATGGTATTATCTGCACATTTATTACGCCAGTACCTGGGCAAAGTGCGTGTTAAACGCAGTGCCGCCTGATCCGGTGAGCGCATGATGCGCTAAAGTGTAAATAACTGTCAGAAAAAGAATTATTCCCGCACGGTGCCGGAGTAATTCTTTTTTCATTTCAGGAGGATCCACGGCCTCCCAAACGCCCTGTCAACAGGCTACTTGCATTCAAACCTATACTAAACCCCTTATCCACACTACCTTTCCCTATAGATAAAGCCTATATAAAGCCTATATGAAGCCTATATAAAGCCCAGATAAAATCTAGTTAATAAGAGAGGCTTTATCTGGGTTTTATCCAGGTTTTATCTGGGTAATATATAGGTATTATAATATGGGTTGTCCAGGCGGGACCATGCGGTTAAAGTATGCCTGGAATAGCTTAACTTACTAGAGGAAGCGAAGATGGAGCCGGGAAGAGCGTCATTCAGGCGGTCATTAGTAGGATATTGACCGTTTATACAATAATATTTGCGCATACTTGCAAGCATGGAAATATGATCGTAAATTAACCAACAGGTCTTTTAGCGACCTACCTTTTACAGTTATCCGTTATGTCATGCTACATATTCCACGTTTGAACAGCTTGTTGCCTGTTGCTTTGCTTTTAGGAGTGCTGGCATGTAATGCGCCCTCCCGTTCTCCCGTCAACCAGGAAGGACGTGTGCCGGACATTGTAGACTACAATTTTCATGTAAGGCCTATACTTTCCGATAAATGTTATACCTGTCATGGTCCGGACGCCAACAAACGCGAGGCGGGCCTGAGGCTGGATATTGCAGATAGTGCCTATAAATTACTGAAGGAAACACCCGGTACCCATGCCATTGTGCCGGGCAAGCCGTTGGAGTCGCAGGTATACCTGCGGATCAGCTCTTCCGACACTGCTATTAAAATGCCGCCCCCTTCCTCCAACCTTCAGCTTTCGACCTATGAAATCAAGGTGATTGAAAAATGGATACAACAGGGTGCCAAGTTTAAGCCCCACTGGGCATTTGTACCTCCGGAAAAACCTGCATTGCCGGAAGTAACGGATCAGCAGTGGCCACGCAATGACATTGACCGCTTTGTACTGCATAAAATGGAAGAAGTGGGCTTAAAGCCGAACGGCCTCGCCGACCAAGAACGCCTGCTGAAACGCTTGTGTTATGATATTACCGGCCTGCCCCCTTCCCTGGAAGAGATGACCAGGTTTGCCGCAGATACCAGCGCTGCTGCTTATGAAAAGATGGTAGACCAGCTACTACAAAAACCCACTTTCGGGGAAAAAATGGCCATCCATTGGATGGATGTAGCCCGCTATGCAGATTCACATGGCTACCAGGATGATAACTACCGTACACAATGGCCGTGGCGCGATTGGGTGATCCACGCTTTCAATACCAACATGCCCTATAACCAGTTCATTACCTGGCAACTGGCGGGCGATCTCCTCCCTGGTGCAGGGCCCGAACAACTGCTCGCTACCGGCTTTAACCGCAATCATAAGATTACGGAAGAAGGCGGGGTGATTGATGAAGAATACCGCGTAGAATATGTATCTGACAGGACCAATACCTTTGGCAAAAGCCTGCTGGGCATCACTATGGAATGTGCCCACTGCCATGATCATAAATACGATCCTTTTTCACAAAAAGAATATTATGAGCTGTATGCCTTCTTCAACAATGTAAAGGAAGTAGGGCTGGAATCTACGGTGGGAGGCCCCGAAACATATGCCAAAAAACCGCTCATGGAAATTACCAAAGCGGACCTGAAGGGGGTACTGAGTTTTATTAACCAGCAGGATAGCAACCGCCTGATCGTTTCTATCATGGGTGATCAGGACAGTGTCCGCAAAACGTATATTCTGGGCCGGGGTAACTATGATGCCCATACGGAAGAAGTAGTGCCTGGTACCCCTCATTCCATTTTACCATTTGATACCAAAGCCTATCCATCAAACCGGCTGGGGTTATCGCAATGGTTGTTTGACAAGCGCAACCCGCTTACTGCCAGAGTATTTGTAAACCAGATGTGGCAGGAAATATTTGGCCGGGGTATCGTAAAAACATCCGGTGATTTTGGTATGCAGGGTGAGCTGCCCTCCCATCCGGAACTGCTGGACTGGCTGGCGGTAGATTTTGAAAACAACGGCTGGAATATCAAACGCCTGATCAAACAGATTGTAATGACAGCCACCTACCGGCAGTCTTCCGTTATTGAAAAAGAAAAGCTGAAAAGGGATCCTGATAATGTATATCTCTCCCGTGCACCACGTTTCCGTTTGCCGGCAGAGCTGATACGTGATCTGGTACTGGAAAGCAGCGGATTGCTGAACCACAGCATCGGCGGCCCCAGTGTAAAACCTTATCAGCCTAAAGGATTATGGGAACTGGCCTCTTCCGGTCGCGGACAACTGGCGACCTATATACAGGATCATGGAGATAAACTTTATCGCCGCGGCCTCTATACCCTGATCAAGCGTACCGTACCACCACCGTCTATGATGATCTTTGATGCCAGCAACCGGGACCAGTGCGAGGTAAAAAGGCTTACCACCAACACGCCCCTGCAGGCACTTATTATGCTCAATGATCCGCAGGTACTGGAAGCATCCCGTGTGCTGGCCGCACGTTTGCTGGAAGATAACAGCAACACCACCGATAAGATCGTTAAAGCATTCCGGCTGATCACCTGCCGTACCCCGGTAGAAAAAGAAGTAAAACTGCTGCAGGAATACTACGAGGATCAACAAAAAGAATTCAGACAACAACCGGTAATGGCCGCTAAAGTACTGGCGGTGGGAGAATATCCATTACCTGCTAAAGGTGATTTGCCCGTATTAGCAGCAATGATGCAGGTAGTGACCACTATTTATAACCTGGAAGAAACCATCTCAAAATCCTGATCATGGATAAAACATTTTTAGAGCACGGACTGAATATGAACAGGCGCAAATTTCTCTCCAGGTTAAGCCTGGGACTGGGAAGTGTAGCGCTGGGTTCCCTCCTGATACCAGACCTCTTCAGCGGCAGCGCCGATGCAGGTGACAGCCCTTTTGCACCAGGTATCCCTCACTTTGCGCCCAAGGCAAAAAGAGTGATCTACCTGTTTCAGAATGGTGCACCCTCCCAGCTGGAATCATTCGACTATAAGCCAAAGCTCCGGGAAATGATGGGCCAGGAATTACCGGCTTCTATCCGCCAGGGGCAACGCCTCACCGGGATGACTTCCGGACAGAGTTCCTTCCCGCTGGTAGGCTCTTACTATGACTTTAAACAATACGGCGAAGCCAAAGCATGGATCAGTGACCTGTTTCCCTACACGGCCAAAGTGGTAGACGATATCTGCATCATCCGGTCCTTACATACGGAGGCGATCAATCACGATCCGGCACTTACCTTTTTCCAGACAGGCTCCCAGCAAGGCAACCGTCCCAGTATGGGCTCCTGGCTCAGCTATGGCCTGGGAAGTGAAAATAAAAACCTCCCTGCCTTCTGTGTGCTGCTGTCCAAGGGCAAGGGCAATGGTCAGGGGGTATATTCCAAACTGTGGTCCAACGGGTTCCTCGACAGCGTACACCAGGGGGTGCAATTCAGCAGTGGGGAAAGCCCGGTACTCTATCTGAACAACCCGGAAGGGATGAGTTCCGCCAACCGCCGTAAAATGCTGGATAAGCTGGCGGAGATGAACCAGCTTTCTTACGAGCAGTTTGGCGATCCGGAAATCAGTACCAAGATCCAGCAATATGAGATGGCTTACCGGATGCAAACGGCAGTACCTGAGATCACCGACCTCTCTAAAGAACCAGATGATATTATCAAACTATATGGTCCTAATTGCCTGGTGCCAGGCACCTTTGCGGCCAACTGCCTGCTGGCACGTAAACTCTCTGAAAATGGGGTACGCTTTATCCAGCTGTATCACCAGGGATGGGACCAGCATGGTAATCTGCCCAATGAAATGGCAGGACAGGCACTGGATGTAGACCAGGCCTCCGCCGCATTGGTAACAGACCTGAAACAACGGGGACTGCTGGATGAAACACTGGTGATCTGGGGCGGCGAATTTGGACGAACCAACTTCTGCCAGGGTACGATCAAAGCGGATAACTATGGCCGTGATCATCACCCTCGTTGCTTTTCCGTATGGATGGCCGGTGGTGGCATCAAACCAGGACTGGTATATGGCGAAACCGACGAGTTCGGTTACAACGTTATTAAGGACCCGGTTCATGTGCACGACTTCCATGCTACCATCCTCCACCAGCTGGGACTTGATCATGAAAAACTCACTTTCAAACACCTGGGCAGAAGATATCGTCTGACAGATGTGGCAGGCAAAGTAATACAGGACCTTTTAGCATAAATAACTCAATTGCCGGATCGCTCACTACAAACTGTAAATACATCATTCATGAACCGAAAGAAATTCATATATACTTCAGCGTTATTATCAGGCAGCTTCATTATTGCCAAGGATCTGTTTGCAAAACCCAAAGGCCCTGTTTACGGGCATGGCAACATGCGATATTACATGGATAATAAATGGGGCGCCCTGAATCCGGCCCAGCACCCTGTAAACGACTGCCATGAAATGGTACAGGATAAAAAAGGGCGGATCATCCTGCTCACCAATGAAACAAAAAACAATATCCTGATCTATAACAAGTCGGGCAAATTCCTCGAATCGTGGGGGCATGAATTTCCAGGCGCCCATGGCCTTACACTGGCAAATGAAAATGGAACAGAATTTCTCTTTATCACCGATACAGACAAACACCAGGTATACAAAACTACGATGGATGGTAAAATTCTGCTCACCATCGACTACCCGGCCGAAACAGGGGTATACGAGAAAAAGGAAGCCTTTGTACCTACTGAAACAGCAGTAGCTGATAATGGTGATTTTTATATTGCCGATGGTTATGGTTCCCAGTATATCATGCATTATGATGCCTCCGGTAAACTGCTGCACTTCTTTGGTGGCAGAGGTACCGGTGATGAACACCTGGACAATGCCCATGGCGTATGTATTGATAAAAGGAATGGTACCCCTACCTTGCTGATCACTGACCGCACCCGCAACTGCTTCAAACGGTTCAGCATGGATGGTAAGCTGCTGGAAGTAATAGCCCTGCCCGGCGCCTGTGTATGCCGCCCGGTGATCAGGGGCAATAACCTCTATGCAGCCGTACTGCGCTCCCCTAACCTGGATACTTCAGGCTCCGGCTTTGTAACCATCCTCAACAAAGAAAATAAAGTGGTATCCAATATAGGTGGTACTGCACCGGTATACGTAAATGGTACCCTGCAACCAATGGCACAGGCGGAAAAGATCTTTGTACATCCGCATGATGTATGTGTGGACAATGACGAAAATTTATACGTAGCACAATGGAGTTCCGGGAAAGTGTATCCCTATAAGTTTAGAAGGAGCAGTTAGCTATTAGCTGTTAGCTTTTAGCTAATATGTTTTGTTGTAGAGCTATTTGCTGTTGGCTATTAGCTTTTAGTTATTATATGTTTTGTTGTGAGATAGCAGTTTGCGATCGGACATAATTATATAGCTAAAAGCTAATAGCCAACAGCTAAAAGCTAAAAAAAAAGCTTTCCATTCGATGAGTAAACTAAAGCAACTGGCCGGTAATTTGTTATTTACGGCAAATATTTTTATCCTTTTTTTGCTGGTATTTGAAAGCAGACTGGTACTTCCTGGCTGGTTGCAGGTGATTGGCCGCATGCATCCCTTATTCCTGCATTTTCCTATTGTGCTGATATTGGTAGCCCTCTTTATGGAATTTTTGCCGCATAAAGAACCTGCGGCACACCAATGGCACCAAAACCTCTCTTCCACCCTGTTGCTGATAGGAGCATTGACGGCCGCTGTTACCGTAGTGATGGGCTTGTTTTTATCAAAAGAAGAAGGTTACAGCGGAGAGCTGCTGGGATGGCATAAGTGGGCAGGTGTAGGTGTTTTATGGCTGGCTTCGGCCATATACTGGATCAAGCAGTTGCCTGCTGTCCCACCTATGCTGATTAAAACAGGCGCCTTACTGACTGCCGCAGGGCTGGTCATTGCAGGTCATTTTGGGGCCAACCTTACGCATGGCAGTAACTTTGTGCTGGCACCCGTTACCGGCCCGCAAACAGCTCCTATGGTGCCTATTGAGCAGGCTATCGTATATGAACATCTGGTAAAGCCTGTACTGGAAGAGAAATGTATGGGCTGTCATAATAAAACCAAAGCAAAAGGGGAGCTGATCATGGAAACGCCGGAACAGTTACTGCGCGGCGGGAAAAATGGAAAGTTATGGGTAGCGGGACAACCGGATGCCAGCCTCTTACTGCAGCGGGTACACCTCCCGCTGGAAGAAAAAAAGCACATGCCTCCTACCGGCAAACCCCAGCTCACAGCAAATGAAGTCCAGCTCCTGACCTACTGGATCAAAGCGGGAGCCGACTTTAAAACCATGGTCACAGCACTGCCACCGGCAGACAGCCTGCGCCTGCTGGCTAATACACTTTTACAACCTCCTGCCAGCACCACACCGGTATATGACTTTCCGGAAGCGGATGAAAAAACAATTGCTAAACTCAATAACAACTACCGGGTGATTTATCCGGTAGCTCTGCATGTACCGGCCCTGGTCGTAAACTTCTATAACAAGGAAGTATACAATGCCAAAGCACTGGAAGAACTCTTACCTTTAAAACAACAGATTACAGAACTCCACCTGCAAAAAATGCCGGTGAAAGATGAAGAGATTAAAACCATCGCCAAATTTGAACAACTCAGAAGACTGAACCTCTCCTTTACACAAATTACCGGACAGCAATTTGAAATGCTGGCAGCATTACCCTACCTGGAACACGTCACGCTTTCCGGCACCCCTGTTACCCTGGCGGCATTACAACGTTTAAGCACCAGTAAAAGTCTGAAAGAAGTGCAGGTATGGAATACGCCTGTTACACCGGCACAACTGGACCAGCTGGCGAAAGAAGTAAAACACATTGCATTCATCAAAGGATTCAAGGATGATGGAAAAATACCGTTGAAATTAAATGCACCTGTACTGGAAAACACCGCACTCATATTTAACAATGCGATGCAGCTACGGCTGAAACATCCGATAGCAGGTACAGAAATACGTTATACCGTAGATGGCACAGCGCCGGACAGTGTTCATTCTCCACTGTTTAAAGACAGTGTACTATTGCAACAGGCTACCGTGGTAAAAGCCAGGGCTTTTAAGCCAGGCTGGATGGGCAGTGAAATGGTGCAATATAATTTCTACAAAAACACCTATCAGCCAGATAGCATCGTTTATCTGGGCAAGCCTAACAAGGAATATCCCGGAAATAGTCCGAAAGTGTTACTGGACAGAGAAAAAGGGGACTTTGAATTTGCCAGTGGAAAATGGCAAGGTTTTAAAGATAATACCATGCAGGTACTGTTACTGTTTAACGAGCCGAAAGCCGTGCAGGACGTAACGCTCAGCATGCTGAGAAATACCGGTAGCTATATATTTCCGCCCTCTTCTGTAGAGATATGGGGAGGTGATGATGCCAGCAGCATGAAACTATTAAAGAAAACGATACCTCCTGCTGCGAATCAGCATGATCCTAATGCCAATATTTCGGTCGACTGCAGTTTTGCACCCGCTACTGTAAAATGCATTAAAATTATTGCGAAACCAACGATGCGTTTACCCGACTGGCATCCCGGGAAAGGTCAAACGGGATGGGTATTTGTAGATGAGATCCTGGTTAATTGAGGGGCTAAAGTGCCAATGGAACAAGTGCAATATTTATTGTATTTCCACCGGCACATTAGTCATACTTCCACTACTTATCTGTTATAGTATTTATTCACAGCATCTGTTCTGCTACGTACATGCAGCTTCTCGTAGATATTGTGCACATGACGGCGCACCGTTTCTATACTGATAAAAAGATTGCTGGCAATTTCCTTGTAAAGAAAACCTTTGGAAAGCTGGTCCAGGATTTCTTTTTCACGGGTCGTTAATGCTTCCAATGCCGGATTAGGCTTGGCCTGTTTCTGAAAAAACGCCACTACCCTTCTGGCAATCTGTGAACTCATAGGAGAACCTCCATCATGCAAGTCGCGGATAGCTTCCAGCAATTCGCCCGGAGGTGTTTTCTTGAGGATATATCCACTGGCACCTGCTTCCAATGCCTGGAATATTTTATCATCATCTTCATACACCGTGAGCATCATGAATTGCATATCCTGGTATTCTGCTTTCAACTTGGCAATACATTGAATGCCATTCATACCACCAGGAAGATTAAAGTCCATCAAAACCACATTAGGCAACAGATTGGGGATTTGCTCCAGCGCGGTCTCTCCATTGTTGTAAGTACCAACACATGCGTATCCGTCAGAACCATTAATCAGCAATTCCATAGCCGTGCGGATATCATGGTTATCTTCTACAATTGCGATAGAAATGATATCCATATTATCCTGGGACTTTTTCTTAGAGTATACCGTCATACTTTTATAGGATTATAACACTTAAATGTTACGAAAAACAAATTTATATTAATTTAACGGTATATCAAGAAAAACTATCGTACCGTTATCAGAAGTGATATCTGCCTGACCACCAATTGCCTCCATCCGTTTTTGAATATTCTTTAACCCATTACCAAACAAGCGTACCTTTTCCTGATTAAAGCCTTGTCCATTATCTTTTATCAGGATGGTCATATTACGCTGCACCATAATTTCGATCTTCACTTCCGTTGCTTTGGCATGTTTTACGACATTATGCAATGATTCTTTTACAGCCAGGTAGATATTACGGCGGGTGCCTCCGCTAAGCTTAACATGGGGAATGCTCTCCGGTATGTAAAACTGGTGGGTGATGTGTGCGTGTTCCAGGAAGTCGGCAGCAAAGCTGCGCATATAAGCGATCAGATTTTCCAGCGAGTCATTGGATGAATTCATTGCCCAGATGATCTCGCTCATTTTATCAATCATTTCTCCTGCAGCCTCTGAAATCCGTACGATCTCGCGGGTTTGATCCGGGTCTTTAATTTTTCGTTTGGCAATCTCGCTCAGCAGGCGGATAGTAGATAATCCGGAACCAAGGTCATCATGCATATCACTGGAAATACGCGCCCGCTCCTGGTCTACCGCCTGCTCTTTTTCCAGCTTCAGCTTTTCATGCCGGATCTTATAATCCAGGTACAGCGTAGAAAAGTAATAAGCAATTCCTAACAGTAACAACAATAACAGGAACCTGAACCACAGCGATTGCCAGAAAGGAATCTTAATAACAATTTCCAATGTGGTAGGCGTTGTATTCCAGATATCATCATTATTGGATGCCCGTACTTTAAATACATAAGTGCCCGGATGCAGGTTGGTATAACGGGCCATGCGGAAAGTACCCGCCTGTACCCAGTCTTCATCAGCACCTTCCAGTTTGTATTGTACCTTATTCTTTAATGGATTGGTATATTCCAGTGGAACAAATTCAATGGCCAGCGTATTTTGATTATACGGTAAGGAAATATGTTTCAGCAGGGAGATAGCAGTATCAGATTCATAAGGCCTGTCCAGCACCTCCATCCTTTTGATAATTACTTTAGGCACAAAAGGATTGTTACGGAAGTTCTTGGGATAAAAACCATTTACCCCACGTATTCCTCCAAAGAACAATTCTCCATCCAGCGATTTAAAGAAGGCGCCTGTATTAAATTCATTGGATTGTAATCCATCTTCATGATTAAAGGTGGTCACTTCTCCTGTAACGGGATTGATCTGGGAAAGTCCTTTATTATGGCTTACCCATATTTTGTCTTTATCATCCAGCAGCACACCATAGAGATAATCATTGATCATTGCGGTATGATCATAACTATTGTAATGGGCGATGATATGCTCTGCAGCATCCATGATATACAGGCCTTTGTTGGTAGCCAGCAATAATTGCTTGTGTGCATTTTTATTGATGGATTTTACCACGGTTCCTGCCGGCAGTATTATTTGCCGCCAGCCTGGCGTGCTGGCACTTTGTGTATACAAGCATGATTTTGTACCCACATACTGGTTGCCCATAAAATCTTCGAAATAAGCGGTCAGTTGCTCATTTACAAATTTATGGACCACGCCAATATTGTAAGACTTGCCCTCCTGCTGAAATTTCAGCAGATAAGCACCATAGTTAAAATACACTTCACCGGTGGTACGTTTGAACAAAAACGGATAGATATCCGGCTGCTCTTCCAGTCCCAGTGCTTTAAGTTTGCCGGTAAGGTCTGTAAACGTATTCTGCTGTACATTAAACAGGCCAATATGCATATCCTGGAAATGCAGCCATATATTAGCATAGTCTTCCCGGCAGATGGCGTTGATACTATTACCCGGAAATTTACCGGGCGTATTATCATTGGAGATCCTTTCCAGGAACTTCCCGCCTTCTCCATAAATATCCAGCCCGTCCAGCATCAGGCCTACATACAATTTGCCATCATCGTGCTTGTAAATAGACTTGACGAGGTTATGTGTAATAAAGGGAGAACGATATAAATTGAATACTTTTTTATGAGGAGAATATTTTTTGATGCCATCCCCGTCCGTGCCTACCCACATATTATCTGCAGCATCCCGGTACAGTGAAAAAACGATGTTAAGAGAGCGGGTTTCAAAAGTATTAAAGCTGACTACATGACGGGTGATTTCGTTTTTGGCAATGTTATACACCAGCACTCCATCATTCCCGCCTATCCATACATTACCATTCTGGTCCAACTCTGTTACAAACGGAATAAAGGCCTCTCCCCGCTGGTTGGTCACATCAAAGGGCAGATCGGTAAACTTATTTTTACTTTTATTGAAGACTGTTATATGCCCGTTGCTCACTATAAAAAGGGAATCCTTGTTGAGGCTTCGCATAATAGGGTCGTGGGATATTCCCGGCAGGCAATAAGTAGTAAGGCGGAGATTATCCGTATTAAAGGCAATCAGTTCGCCTGGCTGGCAATTCATCCAGATGGTATTCCCATCTTTCAGAATAGCTTTGGGGATCATCCTCCTGGCCTTGAATTGCGGCGGATAGAGGATCATTCTTTTTACTGCGTACGTGTGATTGTCCAGCACATACAAACCCCTTAACGGGCGCCAGATCCAGAGATGATGAGCAGCCGTGTCTTCTCCCAGGATACGGAATTTTATTTCACTGTCACGCTCCTGTTCATTAATGTTGGACGTATCTTCCAGTACCGGGCGGAAGCTGTTACGGAAGCGGTCGTAAACGCTGATACCGTTGTTATGTGCCAACAGCAGCTGATGCCGGCTGTCTTTATAAAAAGAATAGTTCTTATCTCCTTTCAGGTCAAAGCGGTTGATCACGGCCCTTCCTCCGTTAGTGCCCCTGGGTACCAGCTCCCCCTGCCCTTCTCCTTTTTTATATTGCTGGCTGGGTTTATAACGGTATTCATTAAAGATATACCCATCAAAACGGTTTACTCCATCGCGTGTGGCAATCCACATAAAACCTTGTTCATCCTGGATAATATCGTAGGCAGTACTTTGAGAGAGTCCTTCATTTACACTATAACCATCAAATATATAGGGTTTGTCCTGGGCAAATAGCATAGCCGCCCTGCAAAGGGTAAATAGGAGGATCAGGATATTTTTTTTACATTGACAAAATATTTGCACTACGAAAATTTATATCGGTGAAGCAGGTAAGGCTATGTGCAAATATATAAATCTGCTTGGCACTTTCTAATGATTTTGTATTTTTCTTGTGGCTAACAACTTGAAATAAATATTCTTAGCGATGAAAATGATGGCGCAAAGCAGGTGGCAGGAGATGGTAGCAATAAGGAGCTGTTTAAAAAGAAGTGCATGCCTCTTGTTATTATTGTTATTCACTGTAGCAGGTAATACCCAATCCCTCCCTGATTTTTCCCTGAAAACCATTGCTACTGCCCCTATAAAAAGTATACGCGGACTAAGCATCGCAGCCGATCAGTCGGTTTGGGTATCTGGTACCGGAGGGATGGTAGGCTATAGTACCAACCATGGTAAAGACTGGCAGTGGATGCAGGTAACCGGTTGCGACAGCTGCGACTGGCGTAGTATTAAAGCCTTCAGCCGCCATAAAGCCATTGTCATGAATGCAGGAGCACCTGCACATATTTTCCTCACAGAAAACGGGGGTAAAAGCTGGCAACGTGTTTATTTTGATGATACCCAAGGCATTTTCTTCGATGGCCTTTCTTTTGTAAACAACCAGGAAGGCGTGGCAATCGGTGATCCTATGCAGGGGAAGTTTGCCATGCTGCATACGGTGAACGGCGGAAAAAGCTGGACACCACGCAAGCCGGCAGCATTACCGGAAGCCAATCCCGGAGAGGCTTTATTTGCCGCCAGTGGCACCGGTATACTGGCACTTCCCGGAGAGGCTGTTTATTTTGCCACCGGCGGTACCACTTCCCGCTTTTTCAGGTGGCAGCAAAAGGCCTGGCATACTTACCCTTTACCTTTAATACAGGGAGAAAGTACTACCGGCGCATTTTCTATCGCTTTCCGGGATGCACAGCATGGTATTACGGTAGGCGGCAACTATCAAAATGATGCCTTGCGTACAGGCAACTGTGCCCTCACCCATGACGGCGGTATTTCGTGGGCCATTCCTGCTGTATCCCCACATGGATACCGTTCCTGTGTAGCATATATCACCCCGCAATTACTGGTAGCTACGGGGCCGTCCGGTACCGATCTGTCGGCCGACGGAGGTAAACATTGGTATAATATCAGCAAGGAAGGATTTCATGTCGTGCAAACCAAAGAAAAATCATATGTTTATCTGGCAGGCGCCGGAGGACGTATTGCAAAACTGGTAATAGGAAAATCTTTGGCTGGCCAATAAAAAGGTGCTCCTGGAAAGGCGCACCGATGCAATAGGTTAAAGCAAAAAGTACATTTATTAATATGAAGTTAACGAGTATTTTATATTTTTTTCAGCAGTTTTTTGTCAATATGGTATTTTAAATCGTAAACGAGTGGATAACCTTCGCCACCGTAAAAAGATGTTGCCACATTATTTTTTTTTAACTTACAGCCGGTGAATGGGGTCATATAGATTAAACAACTGATAGTTAATCGTTTACCTCCTATCATAACGAAAAATGTGAATTATGCAAGTAGCCACCTCGTCAGGTAAATATTCGGTTAAACACTACCCCGACACAGTCAAAGAATGGAAACAGGAAGGTAACTACTTCTATTTTTACACCACCGAAACCATCCTTGAAATAAGGGTTATCTCAGACAAAATAGTACGTTTCCGCTATGCAGCAGATGGTACTTTCCAGCGTGATTTTTCCTATGCCACCAGTGAGAAAATGGAAGACGCGCCTATTTGTTTTGAGATCAAGGAATTTGAAGAAGTATTCCAGATAGATACAGATGCGATAAAGATATTTATTGCCAAAGATAATCTGCGCCTCACCATCACAGATAAGGAAGGGCGTGTGATCAACCAGGATGAAATGGGTTTTCACTGGCAATCTTATCTGCAAAAAGGTGGAAAGATCGTGTACTGCAGTAAAATGATCCAGGAAGGAGAGTGTTTCTATGGCCTGGGGGATAAACCTACCGATCTGAACCTTCGTGGCAAACGGCTGGAGAACTATGGTACAGATGCGTATGGCTATCACAAGGATACGGATCCGCTGTACCGGAATATTCCATTTTATTACGGCCTCCATCATGGCATTGGCTATGGCATCTTCTTTGATAACAGCTTCCGCACCATTTTTGATTTTGGGGAAGAGCGGGAAGATGTACAGAGCTTTTGGGCGCGTGGCGGAGAAATGAATTATTATTTCATTTATGGCCCGGAACTGCTGCAGGTAGCAGAAGCCTATACCAAGATTACAGGTACGCCGGAATTGCCGCCATTATGGGCGCTGGGCTATCACCAATGCCGGTGGAGCTATTATCCGGATACCCGCGTAAAAGAGATTGCAGCCGAATTCCGCAAACGACAGATTCCCTGTGATGTAATCTACCTGGATATAGATTATATGGAAGGCTTCCGTTGTTTTACCTGGAGTAAAGAAGGCTTTCCGGACCCTGCAGGGCTCATTAAGGAGCTATCCGCCCAGGGGTTCAAAGTTGTAGTGATTATTGACCCTGGTATCAAAGTAGATCCCAATTATGCCATCTATCAGGAAGGCGTTAAGAATGATTACTTCTGTAAACGGGCAGATGGTGCATTAATGGAAGGAGATGTATGGCCCGGCAAATGTGTATTTCCGGACTATACCAATCCCCGTGTAAGGGAATGGTGGAGCAGTCTTTTCAAAAGCCTGGTAGATACAGGTGTGAGAGGTGTATGGAACGACATGAACGAACCAGCCGTTTTTGAGCTGGGCACCTTTCCTGAAGATGTAAGACATGACTATGATGGAGAGCAGGTAAGCCATCGTAAAGCACATAATGTATACGGGCATCTGATGAGTAAATCCACTGCTGCCGGTATGAAAAAGTACCTGATGCCTAACCGGCCTTTCCTGATCACCCGCTCCTGTTATGCTGGTGTACAGCGCTGGTCATCTGTATGGACCGGTGATAATGTTTCCAGCTGGGAACATCTCTGGCTGGCTTCCGTGCAGTGTCAGCGCCTGGCAGTTTCAGGCATCTCTTTTACCGGAAGTGATATCGGTGGTTTTATAGGGGAGCCGGATGGCGAATTGTATACCCGCTGGATTCAGCTGGCTACTTTCCATCCGCTGATGCGTACCCACTCTGCCAGCAATGAAACCGGATTTAATCAGGAGCCCTGGAGCTTTGGCAGCAAATATGAATTTGTGGTGAAGAAGTTCATCCAGCTGCGTTACCAGCTGCTGCCTTACCTGTATACCACTTTCTGGCAAAATGCGGCTTACGGTACCCCTATGTTGCGGCCATTGGCATTTGTAGCACAGCATGATCCACAAACGCATAACTGCACCCATGAGTTTATGTTTGGCGATGCCTTACTGATCAGCCATGTGAGTGAAGCCGGCATGAAAGAAAAAGAAGTGTATCTGCCCACCGGCCGCTGGTATTACTACTGGAATGATAAACCTTATGAAGGTGGCCAACTGGTTAAAATAGCTACACCTATTGAAGAAATGCCGCTGTTTGTAAAAGCAGGTGCAGTAGTACCTAACTATCCGAAATTACAGTATACCGGACAGGCGCCTATTGAAGAAATGACACTGCAGGTGTTTTATGATGATCAGCCCGCGCATAGTACCATGTATGAAGATGCCGGAGAGCATTATGGTTATAAAAACGGGCAGTACAATGTGATCCGCTTTAAACAGGCTTCTGATAAACAGCAGTTTCATCTGAAGAAGAAATTTCATGGCAACTACGAAGCTACCTACAAGAAGCACCGGGTATGCGTACATGGACTCCCCTTCACTCCTACAGAATACGTTGTGGATGGAAAAGTGTTTAAACTTAATGCCCGCAATTTTGCAGTAGGTGTTGTAAAAGTGGTATTGGACCGGGAATTTGAAGATCTGATCATGCGATAAAAAAACAAGGCACTGTAGATGGAAATCTCAGTGCCTTTTCATAACCTATGCCAACTTTAGAGTTGAATCAAATTTACTTTGTTAATTACTTTGCGCAAAGTGTTCTGCAGTTGAATGGCTAAAATGAACGAAATGAATGGCGTGCAGCAGCAAGAACGAAACGCACATTACACGGCCTACCTCCCAATCCCTTTACCACAGGCCATTTCGAAGCATCAGCCTTTATGCTTAAACTGTGTAAAATCAACGCTTACTATCGTGCGATGATACATGCACAGCAATACCTGCCGCTTCACATGCGGTGATAACTACACGCAGCAGTTCTTCCTAAAGCCGCAATACACCAGTATTACAGACCTATCAGGCTTGCGTATAATAATCCTTTATGACTAGTAATAAATAGTCATGAACACGAAAGATATCAGTGCACAAAAGATGAGCAGGGTAAAAATAAAACGATACAGGAAAGCCATACTCTGATGATAATTGCTGCGACGGTACTTATGGATCTTCATTACAAACAATTTAAAGGGTCTCTGGTTACTATGGTTATTACGGTTAATATGGTTATGCGATACACTAAGGATGAGGGTACTCCTTATGATCTCTCCAGATAAAATTACAACAAAATAGCCGGAAGACATCCGTTTTTTTACTCATTTTAAAAAACAAGTATTTATACGTGCTTCCTGCAGATGGGGCTGCATGCTAATGAATAAGCACCTACCAGTTCATACGCTTTTCCGTGAATGCTGCATGCTAATAAACGCGAGGGCAATAAATTTAATAAGAGGTTAACCTTTTTTCTTCTTCCCTCCTGTTTGTTCATGAGGCAAGTGCAGCGGTGTGCCAGCAGGTTGGGCTGGGGTTTCGGGAGGTGTTTCTCCCAACTCATCCGGTGTTACAATTTCTCCGCGTTTGTAGTATTCCTTAAACATCTTGCCGGTTTCCTCATCATAGAGTTTCCATACTCCATTTCTTACCGAGTTGCCCATACGGATAATTTCCCTGCGCGTTTCTTCTCCGGAGATGGGGTCTATCACCCGGACAGTATCCCGCTGTCCTTCCACTTCGGTAGACAAAAACATACCTTCAGCACTGGGTTTGCCATTGGGGTAATAATATTTTGCCAGGCCATCCAGTACATTATTCTTATAGGTTTCTTCCGCCATCACATTACCAATGGTAGATGTTTTAATCCAGACGCCTTCCTTACGCCCGTTCTTATAGGTACCTTCCCAGGTATATCCTGGTTCTCCCCTTACGCCTGCCACTTCCTCTTTATATTTTCCATCCGGTTTTGCCTGTGATACTCCTTTTCCCTGTGCAAATACGCCCAGTATACTTCCCTGTAAGCATAACAATAATAACAACTTTTGCATGCACGTGAATTTTACTCAATTTAAACATTTTAATCATAAGTAAATTAAAAGGTGGAAAGCCGTGGCTTTTAGCCGTCACGTACTTTCCACCTTCAGGAATAATGTTGCGCTATTTATGCAATGTAATCGTGCCGAGCTGCGTATCTTTTCCCCTGTCTATTTTCACATCGGTGAGCGTTGTGTCCTGGTAGCCATTGGATGCATTTACAAATACACTATAGCTGCCTGTTTTAATACCACGTACTTTAAATTCTCCGCCTCTCCATGGCAGGGCATACAAAGTATCGGTGTTATTAAACACAGAAATTACCGGGAAGGCCTCCATAGGAGTAACCCTTCCGGAAAGGCTTCCCATTTTCAGGATAGTAAACACGGTGATGTAAGGACGCAGAATAAACTGCCCGTGTCTTACCTGGATAATGGAACGTTGGATATCAAAGTCGAGCCACAGGCGCAGGTTATCCGGCGACAACTCATCCCATTCGTTATGCCGTACCCTTACAATAATTTTGGACTGTCCTTTGAGCGCTTTCAGCGGATAGGAGATGCTGTCTTTGACCAATGAATTCTGGTCGCCTATCGTAATACGGATTTGCTTCAGGGAGCCTTTGGTTACGAGGCCATTTGCCAGTAACGTATCGGTACCATTGCGCAGGGTTAACAAGTCATACACACCTGGTCTGATAGCCAGGGAATCCCACACATTACAGGTGTCTTTATCACGGCGATCATGATCATCACGACGATCTTCGTCCCACCAGCAGCGGTCTTTATCGTCCCAATCATCATTGTCACCGTCATGTGAACAGGTGTCTACCAGCACTTCCACTTTACGGATGTCAAGCAATACCTTGTCAAAATAACCAGGATCATCTGACAGAAAAAGGCTTACTTTTTGTTTTCCGGGTGGGGTGGTTTGTGAGGCAGACTCATCTTTTCTGCAAGCGTGTACAATGAGCAGCACAAACGTGAGAAACGCCAGTGGCATACTCCATTTTCTGAGGTAGCTTTTCATAAATAAATGGTTTTTTTTAGATAAGTGATTGGAATACTTGAAAATGGCTTTGGCTGAAATACACTTATAACTATCTAAAACGTTTATCCTGGTGATCTTATTGCAATCAGGCTGTTGGCTATAGCCCAGGGAAACGGCACTTTTTAGATGCAGGCCAACCCGAAAGGTTTAATGCACACAAAAATAATTCCTAGTTTTGCGGCTCAACACAAAAGCGCTGGAATTATGGCTATGCATGAAATTGAAACACTGGTAGAAATGTCCGTTTATTGCCTGGACAAAAGTTCACCTTCCTCTCCTGACTGCAGAAGCCTTTTTTATAACCTGTATTGCCTGCAGGAACAATTTGATACGGGCTTCACCCATTTCCGGGTCATGGATATCCTGATCAAACACCGCTTTGTTTACACCTTACCTATTACCGATCACCCCGCTTACCCCAAAAACAAAGCCTATTTTGACCAACTGGCAGCTGCTCAGAAGTTTAGCTTTATATATGAATTCCCTCAGAAAAAATGGGACAGCGATCATAACCCTGTGGCCGGTTATGCCAGTTTTGACCAGGCTCAATCCACCTACCTCCTTTATGCAGACGCCGGCAGTATACTCTGGAAAAGCCTGGTAGACAGCAAAAAACTGCAGGGTAAAGATGCCCGGCCTCCACAGGTAATACCTGTTACTACTTTGGCCCTTATAATAGCAAAAGCGGCAGCCGCGCAGCAGGATAAAGCCTTATTAGCCATGTGGTACCAGCTGATACCTTACATTATCATGCAGGAAGATGAGGAGGATGATATGGCTGCCAATACTGACCTGAAAGCAGTATTGGACCTGGTAGTAAGCAATGAGGCCATTTTTGCGGAAGGGCTGCCTCCAGCAGATGAGCTTCCGGATGGCGGTTCTTTTGGCGACTTTTGTCAATGGTGGTATGCACCGGCCCTGGGTTTGATGAAAGCTACCGCTGATGAAGAACCGGAGATCAATCTGGATGAAATACCATTTTCAGAAAAGGTAGAAAAAAGTGCGGCCTGGTATGAGCGGGAAGTTGCGCGGATTTTGCAGGAAGTGAACACCGCAATTGCCGAACTGGAAGATCAGGGAGGGAATGAACAGCTG
This sequence comes from Chitinophaga sp. H8, assembly GCF_040567655.1. NCBI lineage: Bacteria > Pseudomonadati > Bacteroidota > Chitinophagia > Chitinophagales > Chitinophagaceae > Chitinophaga > Chitinophaga defluvii. Next base: position 2,905,363 of record NZ_JBEXAC010000001.1, read on the forward strand.
CAGGCAAGTATAGACGGCCAACTGAAAACAGCGCTGGAATATGCGGCACAGGGCTTAACGCTTGCACCAAATGATACGGGTTTGTTAGTCAATCAGGGCTCTGCCTGGATGTTGCTCCAACAATATGAAAAAGCACTGGCCTGCTATGATGCTGCACTGGCCAACGCGCCTGAAAATGCTTTTGTGCACCTGAACAGGGCCATCCTGTTTTTCCATATGGACCGGTTTCCTCAGGCTGCAGCTGCTTTTGAACAAACATTGGCGCTGGAACCGGAGAATGAATTTGCACAGCAATGGCTGCAATATCTTAAAAATGAAAAGCTGGGGTAATACCTGGCTCAGCATATTACGCATCATTACAGCTGATACCCTGGCCACCAACCGTAAGTTGCAGGGGCTACTGTTTTTGCAGCTTCATGATCAGCGCTCCCAGAGGTGGCAGGCGTAATAACAGGGTATATTCCTTTCCATTATAGGGCTGTTTTTGTGTAGTAAGGGGGCTGGTATTAAGGACACCACTGCCATAATAAACAGGGTCATCGCTGTTAAACAATTCTTTCCAGGTACCGGCTGTGTTAGTCCCCAGCAAATAATGCTCATGTGCTACAGGGGTCATATTCAATACCACCAGCAAGGTGTCCTCCCTTTTTGTTCCTTTACGCAGATAAGCCAGTATACTATTGTCATGATCGGCTGTGCTTACCCACTCAAAGCCATCCTGTTCAAACTGTTTGATATATAAGGCCGGTTCTGTTCTGTATAGTTTATTAATATCCTTTACAAACTGCTGTATACCCTGGTGGGGGGCAAACTTTAACAGGTGCCATTCCAGCTCGGACTTGAAATTCCATTCCTGGGTCTGGGCAAACTCTGCTCCCATGAACAGCAGCTTAGTACCCGGATGGGTAAACATATAACCGTACATTAAACGCAGGTTGGCAAACTTCTGCCATTCATCTCCCGGCATTTTGTAAATCATGGGAGACTTGCCATGCACTACTTCATCATGACTCAGCGGAAGCATAAAGTTTTCGCTGAACATATACACACTGCTAAAGGTAAGCTGGTTCTGATGCCATTTGCGATGCAAAGGGTCTCTTTTAAAATAGGCCAGTGTATCATTCATCCAGCCCATCATCCACTTCATTCCAAAACCCAGGCCACCCATAAAAGTGGGTCTGGATACCCCATAAAAAGACGTTGACTCTTCCGCTATGGTTTGTACATCCGGGAATTGCTGATAAATCGTTTCGTTCAGGTGTTTTAAAAAACTGATCGCTTCCAGGTTTTCGTGCCCTCCCTGTTCATTAGGTTCCCATTGGCCTACTTCCCTTGAGTAATTGAGGTGAATCATAGAGGCTACGGCATCCACCCTTAGCCCGTCAATATGAAATTTATCCAGCCAGAAAAGTGCATTGCTCAGTAAGAAAGACCGGACTTCATTTCTCCCATAATTGAAAATATAGCTGTTCCAGTCGGGGTGATACCCTTTCCGCATATCAGCATATTCATAAGTATGTGATCCATCAAACCGGAACAAGCCATGAGCATCATACGGAAAATGGGAAGGCACCCAGTCGAGTATTACCCCTATCCCTTCCTGGTGGAAGGCTTCTATCATCCGCATAAAGTCCTGCGGGGTACCATACCGGGAAGTAGGCGCATAAAAGCCGGTACCCTGGTATCCCCAGGAACCATCAAAGGGATGTTCCATCACCGGCATCAGCTCTACGTGTGTAAATCCCATTTCCTTAACATAAGGTACCAGCATAGTGGCAATCTCTGTATAGGAATAAAATACTTCATGATTAGACGGATCCGGCCGGCGCCAGGAGCCCAGGTGTACCTCATATACGGAGAAGGGGCTTTGCAGGCTGTTATGCTGTGCGCGGCGCTCCATCCATTTCTTATCTTTCCATTGGTGCTGCAGTCCATGCGCAATAGAAGCCGTTTTGGGCCGGAGTTCCCAGTAATGAGCAAAAGGGTCTCCTTTTTGCAGTTCTTCCCCCGTGTGCGAACGGATAAAGTATTTATATAAGCAACCGGCACCTACCTTGGGAATGAAACCTTCCCATATACCGGAATTGTCCCATCGGGGGAACAGCGTATGTGTATAATGGCTCCATCCGTTAAAATCCCCCATTACCGCAACATAGGCCGCATTGGGTGCCCATACCGCAAAATACGTTCCTTTTACCCCCTCATATTCCAGAAAATGAGCCCCGAATTTTTCGTATAGCCTGCTATGCGTACCCTCCTGGAACAGCTGGATATCTTTGGCAGAAAACAGAGAAAAAGGCTCTACAGGCTGTAGCTGACGGTAAGTATCTCCTGTCATATGAGGCATTATTAGATTGAGGTGAATAGTAACAAGATAGTTTAATTAAGGCAAAAAAAAAGCTACCTGACGGTAGCTTTTTTAATATCTGAAATACTGATTAGTATTTACGCTTAAAAGGAGGTCTGGAACCACCGGATGATTCGCGTCTGTCGCTATAGCTTCTGCGCTCACCACCTTCTCCGCCGCTCCAGGTTCTTCTGCGTGGGCCATCGTCCCGGCGCCCACCGCCACCGCTTCTGCGTTTATCGCCGTCCTGAGACATTTCGATACGTACGCTTCTGCCGTTGTACTCTGCTGTTTTAAAGCTTTGCGTTACCTGGTCTACCACATCATTTTCCACTTCAAAGAAAGAATAAACACCTTTCAGGTCAATGCGGCCAATCTTATTACCACGCAAACCGGTGGTATCACAAAGGTAGCGCAGCATATCTCCCCTGTTAAGATCATCTACGGATCCCAGGTTAATGAACAGGCGGGTAAACTTACCATAACCTCTGCTCATGGTATTTTCATCACCAAAAGCACGGTCACGTCTGTCTTCTTTCGCATTCAGATCAGGTGCATTCTGGTAGTACTCCAGGAATTGGTTAAATTCCAGGGATGCGAAGCGTTTGATCAGCTCTTCTTTTGACATGCTGGCAAACTCTTCGTTGATACGCTCCAGGTACGGCTCTATCTGGTCTTCATTTACTGTTACGTTATGTACTTTATGTACCAGGCTGAATAGCTTCTTTTCACAAACTGCAAATCCATCAGGTACTTCAGCTTTTGTAAATTTCTTACCCAGCGTCCTTTCGATCTGGCGGATTTTACCAAGATCACGGGCACTTACGATCGCAATAGAGATACCGGATTTACCAGCTCTGGCAGTACGGCCGCTACGGTGGGTGTAGTTTTCCACATCATCAGGCAGCTCGTAATTGATAACGTGTGTAACATTATCAACGTCGATACCACGGGCAGCCACATCAGTAGCCACCAGTATCTGAATTGCTTTTTCACGGAACCGCTTCATTACCTTATCCCGCTGTTGCTGGGTAAGATCCCCATGAATAGCATCCGCATTATATCCGTCACGGATCAGTGATTCCGCAATTTCCTGTGTTTCTATTTTAGTACGGGTAAAGATGATACTGAAGATATCCGGATTGTAGTCCACGATACGTTTCAGTGCAGCATACTTATCACGGGGGCGTACCACGTAATATTCATGCTCAATATTGGCATTACCGGTGTTTTTGCTACCTACGGTCAGCTCAAACGGATCGGTCATATATTTTTTGGAAATACGGCGTACTTCCTGGGGCATAGTAGCCGAGAATAACCAGGTAGTTTTGGTTTCAGGGGTATTAGACAGGATACTGTTAATATCTTCCTGGAAGCCCATATTCAGCATTTCATCCGCCTCGTCCAGTATCGCATAGCGTACATTGTCAAAGTTGATGGCTTTACGCTCAATAATATCCAGCAAACGGCCGGGCGTTGCTACTACCACCTGTGCCCCTCTTTTCAGATCGCGCAGTTGTTGTACAATACTGGAACCGCCATATACCGCTACGATGTTGACATCGCCCAGGTATTTGCTAAAATTTTTAAGATCGCTGGTAATCTGCAGGCAAAGCTCACGGGTAGGGCATAATATCAGCCCCTGTGGCTGCCGTACTTTAACATCCAGCTGGTGCAGTAAAGGCAAGCCAAAAGCGGCTGTTTTACCGGTGCCCGTCTGGGCTAACCCAACAAAATCCCTGTCGCCACCCAGCAATACGGGGATTGCTTTTTCCTGTATCGGCGTCGGAGATGTAAAACCCAGGTCCTGGATTCCTTTCAAAAGAGGCTCATTTAAGCCCAGTGATTCGAATGTAGTCATTGATTTGCATTAACAAGCTCCGTCGGGAGCTATAGTGTGAAAGCTATTAGCTATTAGCCGTTAGCTATTAGTTGCCTATTTTTATTGTTTATATCAGTTGTTAGCAGTTCATCCTGCCGAAAGCTAAATGCTAACGGCTAATAGCTAACACCTCTATATTAATTCCCCCTCCAGGTCGTAATCAAATGCTTTGGTAATCTTCACCTGTACAAACGTTCCTGGTTTCAGGCGTTTGGTGGTATTGATGATCACTTCATTATCTACTTCCACAGAGTCAAATTCAGTACGGCCGAGATAGCGGCCGGCTTCTTTTTTATCTACTATTACTTTAAAGATCTGCCCTACTTTTTCCTGGTTCTTTTCCAGGGAGATTTCCTGCTGTACTTCCATGATTTCCTGCGCTCTCCGTTCTTTTTCCGCTGCGGGCACATCATCTTCCAATCCATAAGCACTGGTCCCTTCTTCATGGCTGTAGGTAAATACCCCTACCCGGTCAAACCGCATTCTTTCCAGGAACTGCTTTAATTCCTCCACATCTTCCAGGGTTTCACCCGGAAAACCGGCAATCAAAGTGGTCCTTAAACAAATACCAGGCACTTTTTCGCGGATGTTATGTACCAGTTCTTCTATTTCTTCCCGGGTGATCTGGCGCTTCATTGCTTTTAACATAGCGTTGGACGCATGTTGCAAAGGCATATCCAGGTAGTTACAGATGTTGGGAAACTCGTTCATGACGTCCAGGATGTCCATCGGAAATTTGGTGGGGTAAGCATAATGCAGCTTAATCCATTCCAGTCCTTGTATACCTGCCAGTGCACGGAGTAAATCGCCCAGGCGGCGCTTTTTATACAAGTCCAGACCATAATAGGTAAGTTCCTGCGCAATCAGCATTATCTCCTTTACACCAGACTTAACCAGCTTTTCTGCCTCCAGTACCAGATCCTCAATGGGCCGGGACACATGAGTGCCACGCATCAGTGGGATAGCACAAAAAGAGCAGGTGCGGTTACAGCCTTCTGCTATCTTTAAATAAGCATAGTGTGAAGGGGTGCTCAACAAACGCTCACCTACCAACTCTGCTTTATAATCTGCTTCTAATTTTTTGAGTAATAATGGTAATTCCATGGTACCAAACCAGGCATCCACCCCACCTACTTCTGATTCCAGGTCGCCACGGTACCGCTCACTCAAACAACCGGTAACGTATACCTTATCCAGCTTCCCTCTCTGCTTCAGCTCTACCTGTTCTAATATGGTATTGATAGACTCCTCCTTGGCTTTATCTATAAAACCGCAGGTATTTACCACTACTATATTATGATCACGTTTGGCACTTTCGTGTACTACATCAATATCATTGGCCAGCAACTGACCGCTGAGTACTTCTGAATCCACCATGTTCTTGGAACAACCAAGTGTAATAATATTAACTTTGTCTTTCTTTAAAGTTTTCGTCTTCAAGGGCGAATGTTTTAGAGCATGCGGACAATACCTATTTAGTTATTATACCGCTTACCGCCACGAAGACACACAGACACGAATTGAATTAAACAGCAGACTTACTGTATGTGACTTTGAGCCTTAGTGGGGGTTAATTTGGAAGGTGCAAAGGTAAGTATAAATAATGAATTATCAATCAAAAACTGAGATTTGTCAGAAAATGTGGAAAAAATAACATTACCCTACCCTATGATTTAATAAACGGTCGGCCCGTTTTCTGGCTACCCGGCGTTTATAGTGATACCACCACTGCGGAGCCAGTTTAATCAGGAGATTATTCATCCCCCGCAACCCCACCAGATGGTATAACCCATTCAGTTTTCCGGTCAGTGTTTGGTCCAATGCCCGCAAGCTCATAGCAAAGCCGCCATCCAGGTACTCCATATGATGCCAGTAACCGGCAGGCATAAACATCATATCCCCATGCTCCAGGATGGTAGTATATCCCCTGGCATAAGCCAGGGCCGGAAAGGCTGCGGTGTCCAGCTTTTCATGCCAGTTGACAAAACTGGCAGCACTCTCTACCGTGAGTGGCATCCTGTAAATGTAGGGTGACTGATTATTTTCGAGCAATAATACCCGCTTGCGGCCAATGAACTGTGTATGAAAGATGTGCGACAGGTCAATATCGTAATGCATATGTGCCACAGAACCGGCCCCTCCCACAAATAACATCGGGTACTTTTTCAGGAATCCCTTTGCCAGTTCGTCCGGCCAGGTAATGTCCTTTACCAGCTGAGGAGCATGCTGAAACATATTAAAGAGGAAAATACGCAGTTTGACCGGGCCCTGCTGGATCATATCCAGGTATCTCCCAAAGGAAATATAGTCGTCAGCACCATTTACCAATGTTTTGGCACCAGCCCTCTCATTATTATATACGCCTACTATTTCATTACCCAGAATGGATTTAAAATAATCCCAGGTCCACTTTTCCCTGGCGGGCCAGTGCTTACTCAGCCCGGAGATGACCACCGGCTTGCGCGGATCATAATATTGTTGCTTAAATGCTTCGGGGGTAATATTTTCAACTCGGTCTATGGCTTGAACATTCATAATAACGAATTGTAAAAAGAGGAAGAAACAACTATTACCAAATTTAAACAATGGCAGCAATCACCAACAAAAAAAAATATGCACAATTGCTGACCTCTTCTGCAAACAGTTACTCCAAATATCGAACCATGATGTGGGAGGAGGAGTTAAATAAATAAAGAGCACCGGTATGGCACTCTTTATCTAAAGTAATACTTTAAGTATGCTTAAAGAAAGACAATAAGTGTCATTTCTTTTTATCTCATAATCAATCATTTAAACTAAACAAAGAATCTACAAATTCTTCTTTATTAAACACTTGTAAATCTTCCATTCTTTCGCCAATACCAATATATTTAACCGGTATTTTAAACTGGCTGGCGATGGCCAGTACTACCCCACCTTTGGCGGTACCATCTAATTTGGTAATGGCCAGTGAAGTTACTTCTGTAGCAGCAGTAAACTGTTTTGCCTGTTCCAGGGCATTTTGTCCGGTAGAGCCATCCAGAACCAGCAGCACCTCATGTGGCGCATCCGGGATTACCTTCTTCATTACCCGCTTTATCTTACTCAGCTCGTCCATCAGGTGCGCTTTGTTATGCAAACGGCCCGCAGTATCAATAATGATCACATCCACTTCTCTTGCGGCGCCGCTTTGAACGGTATCAAACGCTACAGCCCCCGGATCGGATCCCATTTGTTGCTTTACGATGGGCACCCCTACCCGGTCGCTCCAAATAGTGAGCTGATCTACCGCAGCAGCGCGGAAGGTATCTGCTGCCCCCAGCAGCACTGTTTTGCCTGCCTTTTTAAAGTTATAAGCCAACTTACCGATGGTGGTCGTTTTGCCTACCCCATTCACACCCACTACCATGATCACATAAGGCTTCTTGCCGGCAGGCACATCAAAGTCTTTAAACCCGCTATCCGGTGCATCCACCAGTAGTGCTGCAATCTCTTCTTGAAGTATCCTGTTCAATTCACTGGTTCCCAGGTATTTATCTTTCGCCACTCTTTGTTCAATCCTGTCTATGATCTTTACAGTTGTGTCTACTCCCACGTCAGCCGAGACCAATGCATCTTCCAGATTATCCAATACTTCTGCATCCACGGTAGACTTTCCTGCAATGGCACGTCCCATTTTGGTCAGGAAGTTATCCTTGGTTTTCTGTAATCCCTGATCCAGGCTTTCCTTCTTCTCGCGGGAAAATAGTTTGTTGAAAAAGCTCATAGTAATTTTTTGGGTCCATGACCGTAGTAGCGGTGCATGGATAGTTGGGTTTATTTGATAATCCGCAGGCTATACTGAATAGCCCCAAGGATGGTTATAGGGCACAAGATACTAAAATATGCATCGCTATCAGCCATCCACCGGCTCTTCCCGGTTGTTCGTCCTGGGTTATTGACTTACGGTCCTATACCAAACACAAAAAGCTGTCCTATCAAAGAACAGCTTTCGTGCAGTATGATTAGTAAAGCCGAATTACTTTTGATTAATGTAGTCTTGTACTTTATCCTTGTGCACAATCGCTTCTTTGAAAGTGTATGCACCTGATTTAGGAGAACGTACCGCTCTGATCACTTTAGTCCACACTTTCGCTTCTGCTGCTGCTTTAGCATCCTTCTTGATCGCGGTTTTAGCTGCTTTTGCCATTTCTTATATAAGTTATTGGTTAATTGTTAATCGTTAGCGGTTAACAGTCAATGGCATCATTCAATGTGGCACTAACAATTAACGTTTAACTATTAAAACTACTTAATTTCTTTATGAACAGTTACTTTCCTTAAAATAGGATTGTACTTCTTCAATTCCACACGTTCAGGTGTGTTTTTCTTATTCTTGTTGGTGATGTAACGAGAAGTTCCGGGTAAGCCAGAGTTTTTATGCTCTGTACATTCCAGAATTACCTGCACCCTGTTACCTTTTTTTGCCATTGTGTATACAAATTAGAGTGATTCCTTCAAAATTAAATATGCTCGCCTGCAGCGCGTAATTCTTTTACTACTGCATACAAACCTTTCTTATTAATGGTTCTGATACCATCAGCAGATATTTTTAAAGATATCCACTTGTCTTCTTCCGCCAGGAAAAAACGTTTCTTTTGCAGGTTTGGTAAAAACCTTCTCTTTGTTTTGATGTTGGAGAAGGAAACATGATGACCTGTAATTGGCTTCTTTCCTGTCACCTGACATACTCTTGCCATGATCTAAAAATTTAAGGAATGCAAAAGTCCAATTTTTTTATGGATTTTACAAATATTATCAATTGATTTTATTAACAATACCTGCAAATGTCCAATTATTTGGATACTTTTAGCATGAACCAGCTCTCCAAATACCACTACAACATACTTATAACCAAGTAATTATAATAGATACTCAGCGGCTATATTATATTTACAATAAAACTATCAAACTTCTTAACACAGCGACCAATCTCACCGCATCCAATACCCTTTGTGGCTCAGTGCCATGTTTCAATACGGCTTCTTCATGAGAAGTAACACACATTTCGCAACCATTCAGCGCGGATATTGCCAGGCTCAACAGCTCAAAAAACTCTTTCCCTAAAACCGGGTTGGCCATAATACTCATCCGGATACCCGCAGGGGTGCTGGTGTAAAACTCCTTATTCACAAAATGCCGGAAACGGTAAAATACGTTATTGGCATTCATCAGGGAAGTACAGCTGATCACTTCTGCTATTTCCTTATCTGTAGCACCTTCCTGTACCGCCAGTTTTTCAAAAGCAGCGTGCAGATCACTGTGCTTCTCGTTGACTGCTACTGCCAGGCCTATCAGGTAAGCTTCTTTTTTGGAAAGGGTGGCTGCACCCAGTGCATTGGTAATATTTATTTTCAGATCTTTCAGATAACGGGCATCGGTAGCTACCAGCGCATGCAAGCGGGTAGATAACTGGGTATCTACCAGGCCTACTGCCTGTAATACCTGGATAGCCGTATCCTGGTTATTTGTTGCGAACATATTATATTATATAAAAATTGAGGTCCATAGCGGGTGGTCCGGAAGACTACCTGCTATGGACCAGGAAATAAAATCAGATTATACTGCTAATGTAGCTTCCCCTTTCTGCCAGTTGCAAGGGCACAGCTCATCTGTTTGCAGCGCATCCAGTACACGCAGTACTTCTTTTACGCTACGGCCTACAGACAGGTCATACAGGGAAACCCAACGGATGATACCTTGTGGGTCTACGATGAAGGTAGCACGGTAAGCTACTTTTTCATTAGCTTCCAGGATACCCAGCTCTTCCGCCAGTGATTTGGAAGTATCTGCCAGCATAGGGAATTGCAAACCTCTCAGGTCTTCATGATCTCTTCTCCATGCAGCGTGTACAAATTCGCTATCGGTAGATGCACCGATCAGAATGGCGTCGCGGTCAACGAAATCCTGGTTGTGCTTGTTAAATTCAGCTATTTCGGTAGGACAAACAAAGGTGAAATCCTTAGGCCACCAGAACATTACCATCCATTTGCCGGAAGCTTTCAATTCTTCGGAAGACAGTTCATAAAATTCTTTGCCTTTTTCAATTGATACTACAGCCGTTTTTTTAAACTCTGGAAATTCAGATCCTACGGATAAGATTACGTTTTTCATGCTATTTATTTCTGTTTTTAAGTTGCTGTTTAATGCCCTGCGAAATAATACTCCGGCTCCCTCCTTTCCGTTCCCTCCAAAAATTACTGCCGGATATCCGCAGCTGTTATAAATCCGCCGCAAAGATCCTTGTACATTCACTATTAAGCAAATAGATTTTTAAAATGCGGTATTGAGTTTGTCTATATACCCTGCAGATATCTATACATTTTCCATGCCTAATCCGCTGGCAGTAAAGGGCCTGTAGTTTTCTCCCGGACGGGATCCATCTGCTTTAAAAAAAGTGTGAAAGAAATTTAACTTTTTAATCCGATTCCGGTAACAATTTGGCACGCTATTTAGTTATATATACAGAAGAAAATTCAGACAGGATATGAAAATTAAATACGCACTTTTAGTAATTCTTACGGTGGGCCTTGCTTTGATTCCGTTTATCAAAAACAGCATCAACAAACACGATGAATTTGACGCTACCCAGGATCTGTTCATCTAATGTTTAGCGGGTTCTCCATTGACCGTATCAGAACTGCCCCATAGCGGGATCGGGACTCCATTTGCTTTTTGGTTCAAAATGCTTCCAGATGGCCTGCCCTGCCGCCCGCATTAACACCCATGCTTCATTGTCACGCTTCCATCTTTGATCCACATTATTCTTGGTACAGATACAGTACACATAATCCCCATGTGGCGCATTTACCAGGATCACTTCCGAGCGGGCTTCATCCACGCAACCATTTTTAGAAGCGGTACGCACATCCGGTGGCACTTGCTGCAGCCCTTCTGCATCCCAGTGATTACGGGTCAGGTTTCTGTACATACGCTCACTGGCAGCTTTATTCACCATTTCACCTTTATAAATACGGGCCATTAATCCTGCCATTTCCCGCGGCGTTGTTTGTCCCCAGCCATAGATACTACGGTTGCCTTCTCTCCCCTTTGTACGGGAATTAACACGTGTATCCTTCAACCCATGCTGCTCCAGCCATTGGTTGATCACTGCTCCCCCACCGGCCAGGGATTGCAGCCAAAGGCTGGCGGTATTATCGCTCATCGTTAGCATGAGCATCATAACTTTATCTAAGGTGATCTTTTCCCCGCTTTTGAAGGAACCCAGAATATCTTCCCCTTCGTATAGCAAAGAATCTTTATAGATCAGCTCCTGCTTGTATGCTAATTCGCCCTTAGCTATTTTATCAAATACCCCCAGGAGAATAGGAATTTTCACCATACTGGCGGTAGGAAAGATCGTATCCGCATTGATAGCCACTGTTTTACCTGTACGCAAATGGTGTACATAAATACCTGCCTCTCCACGGAATTGCTCCAGCATGGGAGCTAGAATGGCCCTTAAACGGGCATCTTCCTTTTCACCTGGCATCTTATGCTGTGCCACGGCGTGCATACCGGTTAAAAGGCACCACAAGAGGATGCCATGCGCAATACGGGTCATAGGTAATCTTATTTAGTGATGATCAGGTTACTTCGTTGATCAGATCGGCAAAGCTGCGGATTCCTACCATCTTTGCAGAGGTATATCCTTCCGCATACTGCACCCCTACCATCTTTCCCAGCATCCGGTCGCGGTTTACCACACTATCAAAAAAGGCGGGTGAAGAAATATAGGTTTGCGGCTCATTGTCCTGGGCAGCCAGAAACTGGGAGCTGAAGCTCTTGATCGCTTCCATTTTCCTTTCTATGAAAGGGGTAATATCTACTACAAAATCCGGGGTATGGTAGCGGTCCTGTATAAAGTGAAATACCTGCTTGGGGCGCCAGGCCGTTTGCGGCAACCCGTCCAGGGTGGTTTCCACCTTACGTAAGCCAGCCAGGAAACAACTGTCGGCTATCAGCTTGGCCGCCCTGCCATGATCCGGATGCCGGTCATCTATAGCATTGGCCAGCACAATATCCGGCTGAAACTTACGGATGGCCTTAATAATCGCCATCTGTTCCATCGTATCATTCCTGAAAAAGCCATCTGCCAGTTCCAGATTTTCACGTACTGCCAGCCCCATTACCTTGGCTGCCGCCTGTGCTTCTTTAGCTCTTAATTCCGGGGTGCCTCTTGTACCCAGTTCTCCTCTGGTCAGGTCTACTACACCTACCTGCATGCCTTGTGCGGCATGTGCCATCAATGTACCCGCGCAAGACAGTTCCACATCGTCCGGATGCACGGCTAAAGCCAGTATATCTAATTTCATGCGTTATAATTAATCTATAAAAAGGAATTGCCCACGCTTAAGTGTTGCAACAAATAAGAGGGCAAAGATGGGGAAAAATCAGGAATCACGAATTATTCACTCAGCGCTTTAATGACCACGCCTGCATTTTTGCCGGTTACCTGGTACTGCTCCTCCAGTTTTTTGGGTCCCAGAATCTCTACTCCCAGCAGCGACTTCTTTTCAAGGGCTACCAATTGCGATTCCTCCGTGGGAGTCATCAGCTTATTATTCACAATATACTGGAAGGTACTGTCACTACCGTATTGCCGCAATAATTTATTGTAATCAGGAGAAAAAGCACTCAGCAAACGGTTAATACGGTTACGTGCAAATGGTTTGGTTTCCATATAGATGACCCCATTTTCGGCCTGTTCCCCATACATCGCCACCGCTTTCTTCCCCTTGGCAATGGTAATGATCGCAATGGCATCAGGCCCCAGCTTACTGATAGCCGCTTCTGTTACTACCACACTGTCCAGCACATATACCGGTTCTGTATTTATATACTCTACCGATTGTGCCTTCACCGATATACTCACCAATAATATTATAAAGGAAAAATACCCTGCTTTCATTTGATCAACTTTACTTTTACGGAGCTTCCAAAAGCGGGCCAGCTTTATCATGGGTAACACCAATACTGCTTTCCGCTGTTCCGGTTAATTATATGCCCGGTAATAATGGTACAGTTGCAATTCCTGCACAATGTCTTCAATGTCTTTATCTTCCTGCAGATCATACTCGCTTTTCAGGTTCCCTCCAAAGAAAAAGGCGACCGTTTGCCATACGCGGGCATTAAATCCTCCTTTCAATTCCTTGATGATCTCATAACAGTTCTCCCCCGTTTCCCGGTCTATCAGCTTCATCAGCACTTTGCCCTGGTATACAGACAAGTTCTGTAATTTATCCCCAAAAGCGGCTTTCATCTCTTTTTCTTTGGCATTCAGGTATTCCTTACGCTGCCGCTTGTTTGACAGCGTTGCCAGTTGTGCATTTACATCTTTCAGTACCACCGCAGCTGATCTGGCATAGGGGTAAGTAACATATACCGCATTACGCAGACGGGTCCAGCGTTCCCGCTCTTTACGCAGCCGGCGGGGCAATTTTTCTGTTACTTCAAAAATCTTAAGGGTAATTGAGGCCATGGTATCCGTACCTACCACTACGGCCGGGAATGCAAGCTTGCCTGCCTCCTGCTGTTGCGCCTTAGCCTGCTGGCATAAGGAAACACAACCCAATAAAGCAAAGGAAAATACAAATATTTGCAAGCGGCACATATAATATTAACGGACTCCCCGGAGTTTTAGTTACCACAAGTTAAAAAAAGTTTGGGAGTATGCAATAGAGAGCTTTTAGCTTTTAGCCTTTAGCTGTTAGCTTAATGCAGCGGAGAAGAGCTATGAGCCATAAGCAATGAACTGCGAGCTTAATGGATACTCCCACCTTAAAGCATAGTTAAAGCATGGTTAAGCTATAGTAAAGGCATAGTAAAAGCGTTCTAAAGGTATGGATACTCCCGCCTTAATCCATTCGCTGCATGAAGCTAACAGCTAAAGGCTAAAAGCTAACAGCTCTTTACTGCACCGGCTTCAGCCCCAGCTTACTCATGGCAAATGAGGTAATGGCCTTTTCCACCGCAGGCAGGTCATGTGAGGTAATTGAACATCCCATTACATGCGAACCGGCATTTGGAATAGCAACAGCCTCTTTGAGGTTGTCTGGTGTGCCCAGTTCCTTTTCCATATCCAGGATAGCTGAAACCTTGACAGTAGGATCCTGATGCGCTTCATCTTTATAATAATAGAGGTTCAGCACCGGCTGATGGATCTGTGCAAAGGTGGCAGGTGTCATGGTACTTTCCAGCAGATGTTCCAGCTGCACTACTGCTTCCAGTCTGTACTTATTGTGCCAGTACTGGTCTTCCGCCGGGTTGGCGGCTTTGGATTCCTTGAATTTGCCATTTTGCGCCAGGCGGGCCAATTGCAGCCCCCAGTGGTTATTGGCCAGGAAAGCCAGATTATCATTGATCGCTATATTGGGCGACATATTGATGACGGCGAATACATCATTGGGAAAAGCGGCAGCCAGTTTCAGCGCCAGCGTACCTCCTGTGGAGGTTCCCATTACAATTACCTTTTCTCCCAATGCCTTTCCGATACTCAGGGCTTCTTTTGCATCTTCCCATAAACCGGTGGCGGTCATATGCAATAAAGGATCAGACGTATCAATACCATGCCCGTCCAGACGCGACAAAAAGAGGTTACAACCAAACTGGCGGGCAAAATCCAGGTGCACCGGATCTCCCTCCTTCTGACTAGCAGAAAATCCATGCAGGTATACCACACTATAAGGGGTCTTCTTTTGCAAAGAATCATACCAGATGATACGGGCCTGGTTATCAGGCTTCAGCTTGTGTTTACTTTCCTTGTTTTGGATATACTGCTCCAGGGCAGCGGGAGATTCAGGTATAGCTGGTAATCCGGTGTTATAAACCGGATCTTCAGGTTTGGGGCCTAACAGGTAAACTATTACCAATGCCAGCAGAACAAAAAGAGAAATACGTAACCACCTACGCTTCATATTTTAAAAACTTTAGCTGTTAGCAATCAGCGCTTAGCAACGGGCATAAACACTTCCTAAAGGATAAAGATAAATAATAATGTTACCTTTTCCGCTTTGTTCACTAAGTACTGTTTGCCAACAGCTAATAAAACTATCTCTTCAGCCTTTGGAAAATACTCATGATAAATCCTATAATCATGATCACAATACCTCCCCATAACACATTAATGTACGGGAATACAATGGCCTTCAACACAATGTAATCTTTAAAGGTACCAGACTCTTTCACCTGCAGCTCTACTTTATTTTCGTTGGGCAGTATTTTGCTGAAACGAACATATAGTGCCAGCGGTGCTACGGTATCCTCCACATTATTCTGATAACTGCTGTCACGGATATAATATACCGGTTGCAGGTTATACTGGTCATTATTTTTGCTGAATACCTCTACCTGTGCTCCTACGGCCAGATCTCCGGCTTTAGGCACATAGTTTTTATTCTGTGGCTTGGTATCCAGTCCTTTCAGTACCATAAATCCATTAGAGAAATAAATAGAATCCCCCTGCTGGATGACATGTGAACTGTATTGTGCAGTATCACTGCTGCCATCATCCTTGATAGGTACCGCTGTTACGTGGGTAAAAATATCCCGGGTAAGGTAGTGGCGGGAAGATGGATTAGGGGTAAGCCCCCCCATTTTATTATTTACAAAAGCATCCGGATAAAGGGTGAATTTTTCTGTTATCTCCCCTGTTTTCTTATCCTTTCTCTCGTAGTTAACTACATAATAGGTTTTAGCATCACCAGGGGCGGTAGAGTCACCCACATAAGTTACATAGTATTCCCCCATCTGCACCTGTAGTCCTCTGGGCAGCATCAGGTTTTCACGCGGGTTCTGTTTGCTTTCTTTACCAAAGAAACCGCCATCCAGCATACGCATACGGTCCAGTGAAATCACTTCACTTTTGGAAGAAGAGATCAGGATTCCCAGCAATACCAGACCAAAGCCGATATGCGCTACAGAAGCACCTGCAACTTTCATTTTACCTTTCAGTATCAGCAGCAGGTAACTCAGATTAGCCACCACTGCAAATACACTGGCAAACAACATGATATAGATGGCCACCAGGAACCCGGCACCATACTTATCATAAGTAATTGTTCCAAACCAGCCTATCAGCACCGTAATCACCAGTGAGGCAACCAATGGCAGCATGATCCGCTTAGTGAAAAAGCGTTTCTCCGTATCCTTATATTTCAGGTATTGGATCACCGCGGTCAGGACACCTATTACAATAGCAATCCAGATCTGGATTTTATTATAATGGAATTCCGGCTCCAGCGGAGGGGCCATATTCAGCTTAAACAGCTTGTTCCACACCGGTATGGAAGTAGTGAAAGTAATCTGGATAGCTGCTATCAACAACACCAGGGCACCCACAAACATCCAGAACTCACGGGAATAAGTACTTTCCTCTTTGTTTTTGGTAGGGATCTCCTTCCTGCGCAGGAAAAACAGGGTAAAGGCAGGAATAACAAACACCCCCATATACACCAGCAGCTGTCCGCTCATACCCAGATCGGTAAAGGAGTGTACAGAGGTTTCGCCTAATACGCCACTACGGGTCAGGAAAGTAGAGTATAAAATGAGGATAAAGGAAATCGTGAAAAAGAAGAACGTAGATTTCAATGCATGACCGGTATGCTTATAAGCCAGCAAAGTATGCAGGCCGGCTACCAGCGTCAGCCATGGTACCAGAGAAGCATTTTCTACCGGATCCCATGCCCAGTATCCGCCAAAAGTAAGTGATTCATATGCCCAGGCAGCTCCCATCATAATACCGGTACCCAATATCATGGTAGCAAACAAGGTCCAGGGTAATGCCGGTTTTATCCAGGAAGTATAATCCCTGGTCCACAGTGCTGCAAATGCGTACGCAAATGGAATAATGGTAGACGCAAAACCCAGGAACAGTACCGGTGGATGGATCACCATCCAGTAGTTTTGCAGTAATATATTCAGCCCGTTACCATCCTTTATAAAGCTCAGGTAATTAGGCTGGGAGAAGATGGGCGCAGCCTGGTTCTCTTCTGCCAGACGCAGTAACAGAAAGGGATTACTACCCACCCGATAGTTAAAGATGTAGATGCCAATGAGCATACTGGCCAGACAGAACTGGGCAAATGACAGCACAGTCATAACCGGTGCTTCCCATTTTTTGGCAGTGCAGATCAATACCACGCCTAATACACTATGCCATACACTCCACAACAGAAAACTTCCCTCCTGATCGGCCCAGAAACTGGCCAGCAGGTATGATACCGGCAAATCACGGGAGGAATTACGCCATACATATTTATATTCAAAATAATGATTGTACAATACAAAATACAACAGTCCGAAAACTGCAAATACGGATGCTACCTGAATAATAAATGACCAGCGGGCCAGTCGTTTCCAGGAGGTCTGTAATGTTACCTCTTTGATCTGTACCGTGCGGAAATAAGCGATAGTAGCCACCAACGATGCAACAAATGCAAGTATGGCGAAGAAATGTCCTAGTTGACCGGGCAGTAAGTGTTCCCCTACAAATTGTGTTTCCAAGATACTAGTTCTGAATGATGAATGAATAACGGGGGATAATGGATTCTTTAATGTTCCCAGGTAGCAGGTAGCACATCAGGGGAGCACAACGCCTGTTATTGGCCTCCTGAAAAAACCTGTTACCGGTCATCAATGTATATATTATAATTGTTTTGTACTCAGGGCCACCTGGTCCTCTTTGTACTTCGAAGGGCACTTCATCAGAATTTTGTTGCAGTGAAATTCGCCACCCTGCATTCTGCCGGTCAGTACAATCTGCTCTGCTTTCTCAAAATCTGTTGGTTTGGTACCGTAAAAAACCACCTTATGGGTTTCTCCGGTTTTATCTTTCATAAAGAAGCTGAAAAAATTGGCATCTTTTAATGGATCATAGGTCATTACCTGGGCAGTATCCAGCACGCCGATCACATGATACTCCTTGCCTTCTTTTTCCCTGGCGGTGGCAAAAGTTTCATAGGTACTAAAATCCCCTACCAGTGTCACTATCACACCGATAGACACTGCAATCACTACCAGGAGAATAATATTCGTTTTCTTCATTGCTAAATATTTGTGTTCTCATGCTCCTACACCCCTGGTTTATTATTCCCTGTCAGGCAATATATACCCCTGATAATATATGAACATGATACTTGTTTCCGTTGGACTTCAACAGCAACGTGCTTCCCCGCTGAATATCGCCCTTTTTCCCCTTCTAAAAGCCTTTGTTGCAAACGCGAAATTAACGCAAAATGACCGTTTAAAGACAATATTTATATAAATGGTAATTCTTTTTCTTCCCGGCACGGGCTATAAATGAACAGATCACTATCTTTGCGGCCAATTACGAAATGCATAACAATATCATGGCTGATTTATCTCAATTTGACCCCAACTCGGTGGGCTTGTTATCCAACAATGTTTTTGGGTTGCCTTTTTCTGAAGAAGAGGCAAAGCTGGTACTCTTACCAGTACCCTGGGAAGTAACTGTTTCTTATAATAATGGCACTGCCCGCGGGCCTGAACAAATATTCAGGGCCTCCCTCCAGGTAGACCTTTACGATGCAGACACCAAAGATGGCTGGAAACAAGGTTTTTTCATGCGTGAACCGGACAAACACCTCCTGCTCCGCAGCGATTACCTCCGTAAAGAAGCCGAATTGTATATCAAGTTCCTGACCGAAGGGGGAGATATCTCAGAAAATGAATTCTTAAAGAAAACGCTGGTAGATGTAAATAATGGTACCAGGGCTATGAACGACTGGGTTTATAATCAAACCAAAGCCCTGCTGGCCAAAGGCAAACTGGTAGCTCTCGTAGGTGGAGATCACAGCACTCCCCTGGGCTTTTTCAAGGCCATCGGAGAAAGCAAAGGCGATTTCGGTATCTTACAAATAGATGCCCATTGCGACCTGCGCGACAGCTACGAAGGATTCCAATACTCTCACGCTTCCATCATGTTCAATGCCCTGAAAGAAGTACCACAGTTACAGAAACTGGTACAGGTAGGGATCCGGGATTATTGTGAGGAAGAAGTAGATTATATTAATAACAGCAATGGACGGGTATCTACCTTTTTTGATAAGGAGATTAAAGAACGCCAGTTTGAAGGCGAAACCTGGAAATCCATCTGCGACAGCATCATAGATAAATTACCGCAGCAGGTATATATCAGCTTTGATATTGATGGACTGGATCCGAAACTATGCCCGCATACCGGTACACCTGTTTCCGGTGGTTTTGAAACCGAGCAGGTGCTCTACCTCTTCAAAAAGGTCATTGCCAGCGGCCGTAAGCTGATTGGATTTGATCTGAATGAAGTGAGTACCTCTCACGACGAATGGGATGCCAATGTTGGGGCCCGCATTCTGTTCAGAATGTGCAACCTGCTGGTAGGACAAAAGGCGTAAAGCTAAAAGAATAAAACAGGCAGTACAAACAACATAGCAGCACAGCACTATATAACATAACACTGGCAGCTAAAGGCTAACAGTTAGAACATAACGACAAACAACATAGCATAAACAGCTAATAGCTAACTGCTAAAAGCTAATAGCTTATGAACTACTCGCTTCGTATTCTGCATCCAAATACACCTGCCCGCTTGCGGTTACAACCCGTTATGCATGGGTTGGTAGGTATTTTGTTTTTATTCAACGGAATAGGTATTTATCGCAGTGCCCAGCCCAACTGGCTCATGGCCGTATTTTTCCTGCTGTTCGGCGCAGCCAGTATTGCATTTCCATTTTTCATGCGCCGTATAAAGAAGTTTACCGCAGTCAATACCATTGCCCGGTTAATACAAGCGTTTGTATGCCTGACGGGGTGTTTGTACTTTTTATCGCATATGATGCCGGTGATTGGTTTGCTGTTATTCCTGGTAGGCCTGGGTTTAGGCTATATCGGCTGGTCGGAGGTCAGGATTTTCCAACCCGTACATATTACGCTGGATAATACAGGTATTACGCTGCCGGGTGCCGCCTCTAAGCGCCTGATTGGCTGGAACCAGCTGAATAATGTAATTTTGCGCAACGACCTGCTGACAATTGACTTTAAAAACAACAGGATTATGCAGCTGGAAATACTGGACGAGCTGGATGCAACAAAGACAGCAGCGATCAATGAATTCAGTAAAAGCAGGATACAATAACCGCAGACAACGGTCAGCACAAAAAACAATTGCAACTATGGACCACTCAACAGTGACCATAGGCTATTAAAACACTTATGGCAGGATTAACACAATCACCTTATATTTTATACTCCGACGGAGCAGGTAACATCTTTGAAGATACCACCACCTTCGTTACCGGACGTAGTGGATGGGATGCATGGCCGGTACCACCGGAAGAATGGATAGAACTGCCGGAAGGTGGCTCTTTATATGAACTCCCTGGCCGCCGCGGTATTGGTATCAATGCTGCTACCGGCGAAATGGAGTTATGCGAGAAAGGATGGGCCGTTGCGGCATTTATTCCGCCTGCTCATACCGGCTTTTACCTCGCAGCGTATGAAACCATGCCAGATGCACCTACCCTGCCCCTGTTTTGCTATACAGCTGTAGGATGGCTGGACGGCAAATTCTATGTGCCTGCCACCCGTATCGAACAGGATATCCGCCAGGAATGTGCCGGCTTTGATGATAAAAAAGTAAAACAAGGAGTCAGCCAGCTGCTGGCCGCCTATCCGCATAATCGCCTGGTACAGCACTTGGCCGACAATTGCGCACTTACCTACCATTGCCCTGCAGCACGTAATTACTTTATGGGCCGGTGGGAATGCCCGATTCCTTCCTCTCCTGCCTGCAATGCTAACTGTGTTGGCTGTATTTCCTTTCAACCCGAAGAGGAAAGCATTGTATCCACACAGGACCGCCTCCGGTTTAAACCTACGGCAGAAGAAATTGTAGAGTATACCGTGCCTCACCTGGAATCAGCACCCTACCCTATCGTCAGCTTCGGACAAGGCTGTGAGGGCGAACCCCTGCTGATGTGGGAAACCATTCGCGAATCAATTATTGAAATCCGCAAACATACCCCTAAGGGAAGTATTAATATTAACACAAACGGCAGCAAACCGGATGCGGTGCGCGCACTTTGCGAAGCAGGGCTTAACAGCATACGGGTAAGCTTAAACTCTGCACAGGAAAAATATTATACGCCTTATTACCGGCCTAATAACTACACTTTTGAAGATATCGTGGAAAGCCTGAAAGTAGTCCGGGAATTTGGAGGATGGACATCTATCAATTACTTTGTATTCCCTGGAATGACAGACAGTGCGGATGAATATGAGGCCCTGCGCAAACTGATCAAAGATACCGGACTGAATATGATCCAGTGGCGTAATTTCAATATCGACCCCGACTGGTACATGGGAAAACTCGGTATTACAGATACCGGCGATTGCCTGGGTATGAAACAATTACAGGAACTCATCCAGGAAGAATTTCCTGATGTGAAGTTCGGTTATTTCAACCCTCCCATGGAGAGGATCAAAGGTGACTACTCCCATGATTTTGCCCATTACTGATCAGCAATAGCTTTTTACAATACTGCCTAACTTAAAAACCGGCAGCTATAAAAACAAGATGGCTTTGAGTACAAACGAGGTAATTACCCGGTTGCTCAAAGCCATTCTTCTATAAAGTACTGTTATTAATCCACGCTGTACATGATTGGTCATTCTGCTCCACCTCAGGAGGCTACTACCATTTTTTCAGGTATGGGCAGCGGCACATCTTCCGGTTCAGCAGCTTTTATCTTACGCTGCAAGAGAACAAATCCCAACACGGCCAGCAAACAAATACTACCGGTGATCCCCCACCAGGCAGGAAACCCTAAATGACCTACCACATAGGCTCCTAAGGAAGGAGACACTACATTGGCTACAGCATAGGCCATGGTATAAAGTGCCGCATACTGCCCCCTGTTGTGATCCGTGCTCCTGCTGATCCAGAAACTGTTCATAAAAGGCATGCCCAGCATTTCCCCTACCGTGATAAACAATATATAAAATACCGCCACCGCTGTTACGGGAGGCAACAAGGATAACATCCAATAGGCCATGCTGATCACCAGCACACCACGGGAAATGTAATACAGGTTCGACCGCTTACCTTCCAGCCGATATACCAGCACCATCTCTACCAACGCTATAATGATGCCGTTTAATGCCAGGATCAGGCCAATCCCCCATTCGCTGATATGCACCACTTTTTTAAGATAAACAGGCACAATCGTAGTCATCTGGAAGAAACACAGCGAGTTTAACATCACCAATACTACAAACCAGAGGTATAGCTTATCCTTATAGGCACTTTTGCCGGTTGCTGGATGGGTAGCCGCTTTGACAATGGCCTCCTGCCGTACCTGCGGCAGTCTGAGCCGCAGGAATATTG
Organism: Chitinophaga sp. H8; assembly: GCF_040567655.1. Taxonomy (NCBI): domain Bacteria; kingdom Pseudomonadati; phylum Bacteroidota; class Chitinophagia; order Chitinophagales; family Chitinophagaceae; genus Chitinophaga; species Chitinophaga defluvii. Next base: position 2,927,992 of record NZ_JBEXAC010000001.1, read on the forward strand.
CCGCAACAATACAGGTAAAGCCATCTACCCAGAATAGCAGGTGATAACTGTAACTGGCCAGGATTCCGCCCACTGCCGGACCTACCGACCAGCCCAGGTTAGCAGCCAGACGGTTCAGGGAGTACGACCGGGTCCTGTTGGCCGGTGCGCTGTAATAAGCTACTGCTGCAGCATTCGCTGGCCGGAAAGCCTCTCCTACTGAACTCAATACAAATATACACGCGCATATCTGCGGCAATGTCTGCATCTGCCCCAGTGTCATAAACAAGACCCCGGTGAAGAACAGACTCCAGAACTGTACCTGCGAAAATCCTATCTTGTCGGCAAGGCGTCCGCCTATATAAGCTCCTAAAACTGAGCCCATTCCAAAAAATGCCATCGCCAATCCGGCTTCTGCTATGCTGAAGTGCAGATCCAGGGTGAGATACATGGTCATAAAAGGAATCACCATCGTGCCACTACGATTAATCAGCAGTACAACAGACAGCCACCAGATAGAAGGAGATAATCCGGTATAAGCTTTGCGGTAAAGATGTATGGTTTGTTGTATAAAATTCATAATGCACCACGAAATTAGCGGGTTCGCCAACATCCGCCAACGGGCAAATGACAACCGGAGTTTATCACTTACAACATGGATTTAACAGATAAAATATTAACTTTGAAATATTCGTGGCGGGGATACCTTTAATGATGTTATTATGCAGGAAAAGAACGACCAGAAAAATATAAAAGCTTTTGCTATCACCATCGGCGTACATGCGCTGGTGTTGCTGGCACTTGTATTTGCAGGCTTTTCAGCTCCTCCACCCCTGCCGGATCAGGATCTGGGGATGGAAGTAAACCTCGGTACTTCTGATGATGGGATGGGTGATGAACAACCACTCAATCCTAACCCTCCCAGTGCGGCAGCGCCCACCCCGGCAGCAGCACAGAATGAACCGGTAGCATCTAAAGACAATGCCACCGCGGAAGAAATTGCTACCCAGGATGAAGAAGATGCCCCTGAAATTACCAAGCCGGAAAAACCGGTGGTAAAACCAAAGGAAATTCCTAAAAACCTGGAACCTAAACCCGTAAAAACTACAAAGAAGCCTACACCAACGCCTCCTACTCCGGCACCGCCAGCTCCCAAACCAAAGGCAGTATACACCGGAGGAACAGGCAATAACGCCAATAGCGGCAATAATGCCAATGGATCCAATAACTCCACCGGCGAAGGTAATACCGGCCGCCCTGGCGACCGGGGGCAAATCAATGGCGATCCTAACGCGAGTGGATATACTGGCGGCGGACTGGGAGGTGGTAAATCCGATTTCCGCCTCAATGGCAGAAACCTGATCAGCCGCCCACAGGCTACTTATGAGGGAACAGAATCCGGTTACATTGCAGTCAATATTAAAGTAGATCAGCAGGGTAATGTCATCGAAGCTGCTCACAGCCTGAAAGGATCTACTTTAAATAACTCCCGTCTTGTAGAAATTGCGAAGAAAGCAGCAAGGGAAATTAAGTATAATGCAAGTCCCAATGCTCCTGAAGTACAATTCGGTACCATCCGGTTCTATTTCAAAGTGCAGTAAAATAATTTATATCCGCTTTTATAAATGGCAGGTACCCCGGAAAACAATACCCTGTAGCCGGTTTGCCTGTCATTTTTGTAATTGCCTTTGCCACTTTTATTATTCACTTTTAACGCTGCCAACTATGACACTGCCAATAAGCTTGCGTTTTTTGCGTTATAACTCCAACCATATCCAGGTTCCAATATGATATTGAGTATTGTCCGTGTCTTTTTGTCCGTTATTGTTTTATGTTGCTTGTTAGCCACAGCACAGGCCCAATCTTTTGCTGGTTACCACAACAGTCATTATGCCGGTATCTACGGCGTACTCTCCAATCCGGCCAGTGCTGCCGGCAGCCGGTACAAATGGGATGTGAATATTATTGGAGCAGATGTAAAAGGAGGGAATACTTACGCCAGCTTCCCCAAAGATGTACTGTTTAATTTTCCGGATAGCTTCCGACGCAATGATAATTATTTTCTGGATACTGCGGCTACCCGCAAGCAAAATGGCTGGGGCACTGCGGAAGTGCTGATGCCATCTGCATTATATGCCATTGATGAAAAACAATCCGTAGCCTTTACCTGGCGTATCCGCAGTGCTGCCAATGGGGGTAATATCAATCCTAAAACAGCTAATTTCTTTGGATTGGACTTTCCTAATCCCAGATTTGATGGCAATCATTATTCAATAGACTACGGTGCAGCATCGGTGCACATGTGGAACGAATTTGGCTTCACCTATGCCCGCGTGATCAAGGATGACATGATCCATAGATGGAAAGCCGGCGCTACCCTGAAATACCTGAGTGGTATAGCGGCCGGCTATGGAGTAGTAAAAGATGCCAACTTTACACTCAATTCAAGAACCAGTGGTACCATCGGTAGCGGTACAATGCACTATGCCTATAATATGGATGCAGATCATTGGGAAGAACCCTATATGCGTAATTACAAACTGTTTGAAAACCCTGGTGTAGGCCTTGACATAGGCATGATCTATGAATGGCGGCCGGATGCAGATGGTTTTGGTAGTTATGGCAATAACGACAGCTACAACCCGGATGCGGATGAATATAAAGTACGTATCGGGGTAAGCGTTACAGACATCGGTGGCATCATGTACGATAAATCAAATGTAAGTGCCGACCTGGACCTGACCAGCGAGAACATTAACCCGAATGAACTTAAAGTAAAGAAGAAAGAAAGTCTTCAGCAATATGGCCGGCGGCTCAATCAATTGTTTACCCCGCTGGAGCGCAAGGACAAATTTTATATGACCTTACCCACTGCCTTGCACGTGATGGCCGACTATAACATTGATGGCCGTTTTTTTGTGAATGCGAATGCGGTAGTCGCGATTACCAGTGGCAAAAGCGATTACAGCAAAACCTATATGATGACCCAGCTGCAGGTAACTCCCCGTTTTGACAGCAAACATTTTGGCGCTTACCTGCCTTTGGTGATCAATAAAAACGGGCAGGCAGATGCCGGTGTCGGAATACGCATTGGCCCGTTACTCATCGGGTCCAATAGTATTTTTTCCAACCTTTTCCGGCAGCGCATTGATCATGCAGATGCTTTTGTAGCTTTGCGGGTAATTCCTATCCATTTTAACCGGAAGGAACGCGGTAGCGGAGGCGGCAGGAAAGGCCAGCTGGGCTGCCCTACAAACCTGTAAATTATTTATGAGTAATACTCCATACCAACAAACGCTGACATATCTGTACGAACAGCTACCCATGTTTACCAGGGTAGGCGCTACAGCATTAAAAAAAGACCTGCATAATACAATAGCACTCTGTGCACTACTGAACAATCCCCAGGAAAAATTCAAATCCATACATATCGCCGGTACCAATGGCAAAGGATCTACCAGCCATATGCTGGCAGCTATCTTTCAGCAGGCGGGCTATAAAACAGGATTATATACCTCCCCTCACCTGGTTGATTTCAGAGAACGTATCAAAATAAACGGGCAAATGATTCCGGAAGCGCAAGTGGTTAATTTCGTGGAATCACTCAAACCACAGATTGAGATTATCCAACCTTCCTTTTTTGAGCTTACCGTGGCAATGGCCTTCCAGTATTTTGAGCAGGAAAAAGTGGATATTGCCGTCATAGAAGTAGGTCTGGGCGGCAGGTTAGACAGCACCAACATTATTACACCGGCGCTGTCTGTTATCACCAATATCAGTTATGACCATATGAATATACTGGGCAATACGCTGGCTGAAATAGCCGCGGAAAAAGCCGGTATTATTAAGAAAGGAATTCCTGTGGTGATCAGCGAAACCCAAACGGAATCACAACCCGTATTTAATGCCACAGCGGCAGCCAAAGAGGCACCCATTTCCTTTGCCGACCAGGAATGGCTGGTAGAACAGAGTAAACTGAATGTAAGCAACCTGGAATTATCGCTGTTAAATACCCGGCACAACCAGGTAAAACACCTCACCCTGGACCTCAATGGTCAATACCAGGAAAAAAATGTAATGGCGGTATTATCAGCGGTCAGCATCATGCAGCAACAAGGATGGCATTTGCCGGAGGATGCCGTAAATACGGCATTAATGCATGTTAAAAAACTGACCGGCCTGCGCGGCCGTTGGGATGTGATCAACACCCACCCGCTTACTGTACTGGATGTGGGACATAATGAAGCGGGTATCACAGAAATCATGCAGCAACTGATGCATGTGAACTACCAGCAACTACACATTGTACTGGGTTTTGTAAAAGATAAGGAAGTAGAAAAAGCGCTCGCATTATTCCCTCCTGCTGCTACCTATTATTTCTGTAAAGCACAGATTCCCCGTGCACTGGATGAGGTAGAGCTGGCCAATATGGCCCTGCAAAAAGGATTAAAAGGCCATCCATATGCATCCGTGCAGGAAGCCTTTCAAATGGCCAGACAACATGCTCATAAAGACGATATGGTGCTTGTATGCGGCAGTTGTTTTATTGTGGCCGAAGCCATCTGATGCGGCCGGTTACCAGGCGTTGATAGTAATGATAATCAGCAAAGTTCTTTCAAGTGCAGCAATGCATAAAAGATACAGTTGGCATGCAGGCTTTGCAGGATCTTATTTTCTTTCAACAATTGCTTCAGATCTGCCAAAGGCATCAGTACCACTTCTATTTCTTCATTATCATCTAACTGCTGCGCCTGTATTTTCTTTCCACCGGTAGCCAGGAACATGTAGGTAAGGTTATTGCTGGACGCCGGATTAGGTGCAATAGACCCTAAAGGAATCAGGATATCAAAAGCATAACCGGTTTCTTCCAGCAGTTCTCTGCGCATCGCAAATTCAGGAGAAGGATCATCAGGATCCATTGTTCCTCCGGGCACTTCCAGGATCGTTTGCCCATATCCGTGCCGGTATTGCCGGATCATAACTACCATACCATCTTCGGTAATCGCTACCGCATTTACCCAATTGGCATACTCCAATACATAATAAGGATCTACCAGTTTGCCTCCCGGTGTGATACAACGGTCTTTACGTGCGGTAAGCCAGGCATCTTTGAAGAGGTATTCAGAGTCTAATAATTTCCAGTCCAATGCAGTCATTTAAATTAATTTGCCGGTTATATTACACAACAGCTTTACCATAGCGGTACGCTGTATATTTTACCAGTTCATGCTTGCTTTCAGGTTCATGATATGTGCCAGGTGGTGCTTGCCATGCCAGGCATAATTAGCGGCCTGGGTTTTCAGGTTAAAACTCCTGCCCTGCTCCGGATGCACAAAGGTACGGTCCCAGGCTTCATCCGGCAGCCGGTCCATCAGGTTGGCCCAGCGCATATGTAAGGCATGCAGCAAGGTGATAGATACATTGATCGGCGTGTATTGCACATCTGCCAGCTTTACCCAGGCATCCTGATCATATGGCTTTATCACCGGATTATCTTCTGTGAGTGCCAGCTTAAAACGGGTAATAGCATTGATATGGCTATCAGCCAGATGATGCACTACCTGGGCTAGTGTCCACCCTCCAGGGCGATAAGGTGTTTCCAGCTGAAATTCATCCAGGTGCTGTACCGCAATCTCTATTAAAGTGGGCAACTGCCGGATATCATGAATATAACCGATCACCATTGCGGCTGAATAATGAGGCAATACCTCAAAGCGGCCGATGGGATATTGAAGCGCTTCCATGATAATAGATTAAATGGTTTATAGCGGAAAGTATTAATCTTCCCGGAGATCCCTCCCTGTAAGCTGAATAAAGACATCTTCCAGCGTGGCCTTCTTCACTTCCTTTTTCCGGTCAAATCCCTGTGCTACCAGCTTGTCGATCAGCCCGTCCGGAGAATCCAGCGCAATAATCTCCCCACTGTCCACAATGGCACAGCGATCACATAAAAACTCCGCTTCATCCATATAATGTGTGGTGATCACTACCGTAGTACCCTGCTTTCTTACCTCCTGGATCAAATCCCAGAGATTGCGGCGGGCTTGCGGATCCAACCCTGTAGTAGGTTCATCCAGAAAAATGATCCTGGGCTTATTAATCAATGTAGTAGCAATGGAAAAACGTTGTTTCTGCCCGCCGGACAGCTCTTTATATTTGGCACGTGCTTTATCTTCCAGATTAAACATGCCCAGCAACTCTCTTGGATTTACTGGCCTGTTGTACAGTCCCCCAAACAATTCTATCAATTCCATCAGGTTAAGCCCGGGATAATAACCAGAGCTTTGCAGCTGTACCCCAATGATCTTCTTAATGCTTTCCGGCTCCTCATCCAGGTTAATACCATCCACGACTACTGTTCCGGAAGTTTTATCCCTTAATGTTTCAATAATTTCAAGTGTAGTGGACTTACCAGCACCATTAGGTCCTAATAAACCAAAGATTTCATTTTCATAAACATCAAAGCTGATACCCTTTACCGCCGTAAAATCCCCGTACTTTTTAACCAGGTTTTTTACTTCAATAATCTTTTTCTTTTCCATGGCACCAAATTACACCAAAGCGGGGGTTCATGCAATAAATATTTATAACAGCGGGGCGCACCAAAAAGTAAAGTGAAGAGCTGGGAATCCCTCAAACAATGGCTTGCTTCCATCCAGGCCCGGAATTAATAAGGGCTGGCCATTTCAGTTGGCCAGCCCCTTGTTAAGATTAATTGCTTTCAGGACATATTTATTCCATCAGCGCTATTACTTTTTAATAAAAACCTGGGTAAAGAAAGTGATTTTGCCTTTACCTTTTGCGGTACCTATACCGATCAGGTTATAATTACCCAGCATATTGCGGCGGTGTCCCGGGCTTTTGATCCATCCGTTTACCACCCCTTCAGCATCCAGGCTGCCATAGGCTACGTTTTCAGCTGCGGAGGCTACGGTGCCCATTTTCTTGGAAATAACAGATACCCGCTCCTCAAAGCCTTCATGTCCGAATCCCGTACTGCCATTTGCCATATCCCGGCTATGCCGGCGCGCCTGCTGGCTGATGTTTTCTTCCAGTTGCAAAGGTGCCAGTCCTTTCGACTTCCGGAATTTATTCGTGTAATACAGAATCTGCTCTTCCATGTTACCGGAAACAGCCTCGGTGCTGTCACGTCCTCCGGTTACCGGACGGCTGCAGGCAGATGCTTCCATAACAGCAAAAAATGTAACCAGTAGCAAAGCCCATTTACGGAGCTGATAACTCAACATACGGTTTTAATAATTTATGATTAAAATGAATACTTAACGTAAGTATAGATGAAAATATTGGGCCAAAGTTTAAAAGGCTGTGCCCTTTGTAAGAACACAGCCTCTAAATCAATTACTAACAACAAATATTATTTCTGATTGGTTACATCCTGCCAGATGTCCATCAGGTTTTTAGATCCGATAAAAATAGGTACCCGCTGATGTAACTGCATGGGTTTCAGTTCCAGCAACCGTTGGCGTCCATTGGCCATCGCTACCCCACCTGCCTTTTCCACAATGAAAGACATGGGATTACACTCATAACAAAGCCGTAAACGCCCGGATATATACTTGCCAAAAGCTGGATACATAAAGATACCTCCCTGGATAAGGGTGCGGTGGATTTCTGCCACCATACATCCTATAAAACGATGACGGTATACTTTATCGTTCTCATTGCGGGCGATGAAAAAGTCGACTGCACGACGCACATTCTCCTCATAAAAATTATAGTACCCCATGTTCACAGAAAAAATATCACTATCCGGAGGGCATTTCAGATTGGGATGCGATAAACAAAACTCTCCAATAGACGGATCCAGGGTAAAGCCCTGTACACTACGGCGGGTAGCATATACCAGCATGGTAGAAGAACCATAGATCACATACCCGGCTGCTATCTGCTGCGTACCCGGCTGCAGAAAATCCTCCAGCTGGCACGCTGTGCCATTAGGGGTAAGCCTGCGGTAAACGGAAAAGATGGTGCCTATAGATACATTCACATCAATATTGCTGGAGCCATCCAGGGGATCCATCAATACCACATATTTTGAATTTTTGGAGTATTCGTCTTTAAAGGGAATAAAGTCTTCGTTTTCTTCAGAGGCCACTCCACAACAGTAAATACTGCTTCTCAGCGAGTTGATAAACTGGTCGTTCGCAAACTCATCCAGTTTCTTCACCGACTCTCCCTGCACATTGGTTTTACCAGCTTCTCCTAAAATATCTGCAATCCCTGCCTTGTTTACTTCTACGTTTACCCGCTTGGCTGCTAACCCAATATCACGCAATAAACCTGATAACTGACCAGTAGCGCCGGGGTAATTCCGTAATTCCTGAATAGTAAACTCGTCCAGAGTCATTACATTTTGCTTGTCGTTCATAACGTTAATAGGTTTTTTTCGGTAGGGCGAAATTAACGGAATTAGGCTGATTTCAATAGAAATGTCATTTCTGTGTAAACACATTTTTAAACAATTCTAAAGTTGCCGTACTTTGCCAATAATTTTTCAAGAGAAGACAATTAATCATATGAAGGTTTTCAAGTTTGGCGGGGCAAGTTTAGAAAGTGTTGAACGTATTCAGCAGGTAGCTAAAATATTACAGGCTTTTCCGGAAGAAAAGCTGTTGATTGTTATTTCGGCCATGGGCAAAACCACCAATGAACTGGAAAAAGTGGCCCAGAACTATTTCATGCGTAAACGGGAAATAGCCGCCCAACTCCTTTTTAATGTGGAACAACAGCACCTCCAGGTAGCCGAAGGCTTGCTGGGCAACCGTGAACATCCCCTGTTTACACAACTCCAGCAATTCTTTACAGAGGCGGAATGGACCCTGGGAGAAAAACCCCTCCGTAACTATGATTATTACTATGATCAGCTGGTAAGCCTGGGCGAACTGCTGAGCACCGCTATCGTAAGTGCCTATTTTAACCAGATCGGGGTAGCCAATATCTGGCTGGACGTAAGGGATGTATTCCGTACGGACAACAACTTCCGGGATGCGAATATCGACTGGGAATTTACCCAGCGCCAGGTAACAGAAAAGGTGGTCCCCCTTTTTAATAAAACAGGGATTGTCATTGCCCAGGGGTTCATCGGCAGTACAGACCAGAATGAAAGCGTAACCCTGGGACGGGAAGGCAGTGACTATTCCGCAGCCGTATTTGCCAATATGCTGGACGCGGAAAGCCAAACTATCTGGAAAGATGTGGAAGGCCTTAAAAATGCCGACCCTAAACTCTTTCCCAACACCATCAACATTCCCGAAATCAGTTATAGCGAGGTGATCGAAATGGCATTCTATGGTGCACAGGTTATACACCCTAAAACCATTAAGCCCCTGCAAAACAAGCAGATCCCCCTGTACGTAAAATGTTTCCTGGATAAAAACCTGCCAGGTACTGTGATCAAGGAAGAGGTAGACGTGAAACAACTCCCTCCTATCATTGTGCTGAAAAAGAACCAGGTATTGCTCACCATCACCTCCCGCGACTTCTCCTTTATTACAGAAGACAAGATCAGCGATATCTATGAGATCTTCCACGGGCTTAAAATAAAGATCAACCTCATGCAAAACGGGGCCATCAGCTTTTCCTGCTGTATTGACAATAACCCCGAAAAGATCGAGCTCCTGATCAAAACCCTGCATCAGGGCTTCAAGATCTCCTACAATGAAGGACTGGAACTCCTTACTGTACGCTATTACCAGAATGGGCTACTGGAAGAGCTGAGCCGGAACAGGACCATAATGCTGGAACAAAAATCTGCGGCCACCATCCAGTTGCTGATGAAGTAAAATTATCCAGTGCCATATTTTTTAAACTTTTCTTGCAACTTTTTTCCTTTCCATTCGTCTTTATAAAAAACGAGGATATGAAAAAGGTTTTTGCACTATCATTTCTGAGCCTTGTTGCAGTGGTATCCTTTGCCTGGCAAACTGCCAGCAATCAACAGGCTCCTCCTGGTCCGGACTACAATATGGAAATAGTCCCATTGTACCTGATGACCGCCAGTTGCTTCCAGGATGCGCTGCAAGGCCGCGGCAATATAGCTCCTGCAAGCGATATTGTTTTTCCCACGGATATTTACCAATGCCGTAAACCTGAAGCATTCGACTGGAATAAGCTCAAAACAGTGATTACCAATGCTGTTGGCACCTATAGGATTCATTAATCCTGTTTATCCCCATAACTGTACACACATAGTAGGAAACCCTTGCAACTGTAGCCAGCTGCCCTTTTAAACCATTTTTTCAGACTGAGATTATGAATAAATTCATAGTAATAGGATGCCTATTGCTTCTTATTATGCAAAATATAACCGCTCAAAATACTCCTTCCGCCCGGATATCTATAAAGATCACAGATGACGCTGGCAAGGCTTTGCCCTTTGCCAGCGTACTGATCCGTAAGGTGAAGGATTCCACCCTCCTGAAGGGGGAAATGAGTAACCCCGACGGACTATGTACTTTTGATAATGTCCCCGCCGGCCACTATTTTATAGAGGCTTCCCAAATGGGTTATACCTTACAAAAAACCCAGCCATTTACCATAAATGGGCAAAGCACCTCACTCCAACTCAAACCCCTCTCCTTGCCAATAGCTCCTAAAAATCTGCAGGCAGTGAATGTAACCGCCCAAAAACCTTTTATTGAAAGAAGTGGTGGTAAAACCATCCTCAATGTAGAAAGCAGCATCGCCGCCAGCGGAAATTCTGCCCTGGATGTATTACGGAAAGCACCAGGCGTAACAATAGATAAAGATGAAAACGTGCTCATAAAAGGTAAACAGGGTGTGACCATTATGATTGATGGCAAACTGACTTACCTCACCGGTGACCAACTGAGCAACCTGCTTAAAAGTACACCCAGTGAAACCATCTCACAGATAGAGATCATCACCAGCCCTTCTGCAAAATATGATGCTGCCGGCAACAGTGGCATCATCAATATCAAAACAAAAAAAGGAAAACTGACCGGTATCAATGGTACTATCACTGGTGGTATTGGTGATGGCAGATACCCGGGGTATAATATTGGTACCACCCTTAACTGGCGTACCAACAAATTTAACCTCTTCGGCAACTATGACTATTCCAGCCGGGAAGCCTTCATGACACGCCACCTTACCCGGAAAATCACCGGTGATCAGATATTATTCTTTGACCAACAGGTGTACCAGAAAAACCTGTTTAACAGGAATGCCTACAAAGCTGGGATAGATTATTTTATTACCCCACGTCAAACCATTGGTGTATTGGTAACGGGCTATTCAAGCGGATTTGACGGTAACGCCACCAGTGCTACAAACATCAGCCGCTTAGGCGCCAAACCGGATTCTGTACTCAATACCCTTAACAACAGAAATTCCCGCTTCAACAGCACTACATACAACTTAAACTATAAAATAGAACTGGATACCAGTGGCTCTGAAATCACAGTTGACGGAGATTATGCCCGGTTTGGAAGCACCAGGTTAGTACATCTGAATGATAGTATGTACGACACCCGCAGCCAGTTGAATAAAAATGCCACCGGCATCCGCAACCTGGCCGCTTCAACTATCAATATCAAAAGCCTGAAGGCAGATCTTGTACTTGCGCTGAATAAAACCTCCAAACTGGAAGCTGGTGCCAAAGTGAGCTTTGTAACTACTGAAAATGCCTTGAACTACGATTCCCTGCAAAATGGTATCTATGTGCCAGCGCTCTCACAGAATAATCTGTTCACCTACAAGGAAAATGTCCTGGCAGCTTATGCCACTTATAAAAAACAATTTGCCAAACTGGATTTCCAGGTGGGACTGCGGGTGGAACAAACTACCTCTGATGGCAATTCCGTTACACTCAAAAACCAGGTAAAACGTACTTATCTCGATCTGTTCCCCAGCGGCTCCGTTGACTATAAATTCAGTGATGCACATAAGCTATCCCTGGCATATACCAGCAGGATCAACCGGCCGGATTATGAACAACTCAACCCGTTCCTGTTTTTCCTGGATAAATATACCTATGCGCATGGCAACCCTTTCCTGAAGCCAGAATATGCCTATAACACCGAACTGTCTTATATCTTCAAACAGAAATATATCGCTACCCTCGGATACAGCCATACCAGCGATATTATTTTTGAATACCTGGACCAGAATGATGAAACCAAAATTACCACCAGTACGGCGCTGAACTTTACCAGCCTGAATAATTACAGCCTGGCGCTTACCCTGCCTTTCGATTTCACTAAATGGTGGAACTCCAGCAATAACGCCAACTTTGTTTACAACCGTTATGTGCTCCGGGAAAACAACCTTGACCTGCAAAATGAAAAACTCCAATATAATATCAACAGCAATAACACCTTTACTTTGCCTCATGATATAAAGCTGGAAGCCAATGTATTCTACAACTCCCCTTTTATTGAAGGAATCTTTAATGGTAAAGCGCAGTTTGGTGTAGATGCCGGGATACAGAAAAGTATCCTTAAAAAGAAGGCTACCCTGAAGTTTAACGTAAATGATGTATTCAATGATGGAAACAGATTCAGAGGCATTGCCAAATACAACAATGTGGATATGACGATTTACAACGTATGGCAAACCAGGAGATTTTATTTTTCTGTGACCTATCGATTTGGCAACAGCGAAATAAAAGCCGCCCGCCAAAGGGAAACCGGTACTTCTGCAGAACAGAAAAGAGCAGGCTGATACGTTACTTAATCATTTGCATCATCTGCTGGATGAGCAACATAATACTGGTAGGATATATCCCCAGCCCTACCAGTAGTATCACCAGCAAAGCCAGTGTAATATTACCTGCTAAGGGCAAAGAAGGTTTGATTACCGTAACAGGTGCGGTGTCAGCAGTTTTAAACATAATGGCAATGATGCGGATATAATAATACAACCCGATCACACTATTGATCACCAGCATAAACAGGAGGAACCACAGGTTGCCATTTACGCCTGCCATCACGATATAAAATTTCCCGATAAATCCGGCCGTAAGCGGAATCCCTGCCAGGGAAAGTAACATAGCGGTAAATACGGTGGCTATCCATGGATAACGCCAGAAAAGCCCCCGGTAATCCTCCAGGGTTTCTGCATCCTGTATACTGCTCGACATTACAATGAGCACCCCAAAAGCCCCGATACTCGTAATGAAATATGCAACCAGGTAAAAGGCAATAGCTTCCAATCCGGTTTGCACCCCCGATAAAAATGCAACCAGCAAATATCCCATATGTGCAATGGAAGAGTAGGCTAATATACGTTTGATGTTTTGCTGGGTTAAAGCCAGCCAGTTGCCGACAAACATAGATGCCACCGCTATTACCGCAATAATCCACCACAACTCCGTATACCTGCTGGCATGAATATCCTGGTAAAACCGGATCAGCACTACCAGTACCCCCCCTTTTGAAATGGTAGCAATAAAAGCAGATACCGGCAACGGCGCTCCTTCGTAAATATCAGGAGCCCACATATGAAAAGGTACAATCCCCAGCTTAAATCCTATTCCTACCAGCATCATCGCAAATCCTGCCATCACAGTTACCGGCATATATTGCGCGTTTTGCAGGGCAGCACCTATCCCCGGAAAATCCATTTTGCCGGTAAAGCTGTACACCAGCGCCATTCCAAACAACAAAAACGCAGAAGATATGGCTGCCAGCATCAGGTACTTGATCCCTGCTTCATCAGAACGCTCCCGCGCACGCAGGTAAGCAATCAATCCATATAAGCTGATACTTAATGTTTCCAATCCCAGGAATAAAGACATAAAATGACGGCTGATCATCAATACCAGTGCACCTATAGTAGCTAATATCAGCAGGAGGTAATATTCTTCTTTCCGCTCTTCCCGCTCTTCAAAGTAATTGTAAGACAATAACAGGATGATAAACCCTGCGGTTACAATCAGTCCCGTATTAAACCAGGCAAACAGATCAATCACAAACAAAGGGGGTATGGCATGCGGAATATATTGTGTGATGGGTACAATAGATAGCATGGTTAATATAAAAGCCAGCACAGTAAAACTGTATACGATGCGGTGATTACGCTTTATGGCTACCAGCAGCATCGCTAATATTGCTGCAGCGATCAACGTGATCAATGGGCCCAGACTCATGAAATCAGCAAATGACATACTTTATCTTTTTCGTATGGTATAATGATAGCCTGTTTTCACGACCTCACTTACTGCAGGCATTTTACTTTTCACGGCATTCAATACTGGTTGCGGATAGATCCCCAGCCAGAAAATAACAATGATCAATGCACCCACAATCAATTTTTCCCGCACATTTAAATCCGGTAATGCATATTCCCGGTTAGTAGTGCCAAAAAATACCTTTTGCATAATCCGGAGGGAATAAATAGTAGCGATCACCAACCCGGTGGTAGCTAATATGGTAAGCACTTTATTCGCCTGCCAGCTGCCTACCAGAATAAGAAACTCTGCTACAAAGTTGCCCAACCCCGGCAGTCCCAGCGATGCCATCACAAAGATGAGTGTCGTACTTCCCATTACCGGCAGCAATGGCCATAGCCCCCCCATTTTCTTCAACTCCCTGGTATGGATACGTTCATACAAAGCACCCGCCAGTATAAACAAGGCGCCTGTACTGATACCATGTGTGATCATCTGCATTACCACTCCCTGGTAAGCCAGCTCATTAAAGGCAAAGGCGCCTAGCAGCACAAATCCCATGTGGCTTACACTGGTATACGCAATCAACCGTTTAAAGTCCCTTTGTGCAAAAGCCAGCTGTCCGCCATATAAAATCCCTATCACTCCTATCAGCATCGCTGCCGGGGCAATTTCACGGGCGGCTTCCGGAAATAACGGCAAGGCAAAACGTAATATGCCATATGCACCGGTTTTTAATAATAACCCTGCCAGCACCACACTGCCTGCTGTGGGTGCTTCTGTATGTGCATCGGGCAACCAGGTATGGAAAGGTACGGCTGGCAGTTTCACCACAAAGGCAATCAGGAATCCCAGCAGCAATAGCCGTGCAGTATCCTGTGCCATATCTGTATTCAGCAGATCAAAATAATTAAACGTGTATACATTAGTGTGATACGCATGTACAAAGTACAACCCTAATATGGACAGCAGCATTAATAATCCACCGGCCTGAGTAAAAATGAAGAATTTGTTGGCTGCATATTCCCGGTGCTCATGCCCCCAGATACCAATCAGGAAATACATCGGGATCAGCATCATTTCCCAGAAAAAGTAAAACAGGAACAGGTCCATCGTTAAAAAAACACCTGTAATGCCTGCCAGTACAAACAACAGGTTGAAATGAAAGAACCCCACTTTTTTATCTATCTCCCGCCAGGAAATCAACACTGACAATGCACCCAGAAAAAAAGTAAGTGCCAGCATCAGCATACTCAATCCATCCATCGCCAGGTGCAGGCTGATCCCAAACTGCGGTACCCATTGCTGTTGCCAGTTGTACATCCAGTGCTGTTGTGATAACAAGGTACCGGTATCCGCGCTGATCCATATACATGCTATCACTACCAGGTTGATCAACAGACTGCACAAGGCAATACACCGGCACAACAACCGGCTGTAAGCCGATGCGATCCAGGAGAGCAATGCCCCGGCAAGTAATACTAAGAGAAGGATAAGCAATACCATGGTTAATTTTTTGAGCTATTAGCTTTTAGCTGTTAGCCTTTAGCTGATTATGTTTTGTTTTGAGCTATTCATACAGTCTCCATATCAATACCGACAAAATCACCACAGCGCCAACTAACACGCCCATAATATACCAGCGTAATATGCCGCTTTGTGTGCGTGCGGTAACATCATGCAACCAGGTGGTGAGCCGGGCGATACCTGTGTATATTTTGTCTACCATATCCCTGCGGTTCATGCGGGCAGTATACACAAATGGACGTACCAGCAGGCGGTTGTATAATGCATCAAAATCCCATCCCCGCAGCCACCACTGACGGCACCAGGCCATCACCTCCGATTCGAAAAAGTCTACCATCCCCGCCGGCCGTTTGATGACCCATATATAGGCGAGATAAATGCCAATGAAAGATAGTCCTGCGGCAATCCCTTGCGATGCCCATTCCAATGCAAGAGATTCTTCTGTCAGCACCGTGGCCGGTAATACCGGTAATAACCAGTGACTGAACAGTGTAACATGCCCCATTGTATGAGGTAGCTCGATAAAGCCTCCTATGGTAGACAGCAATGCCAGGATATACAAAGGGATCATCATATTGCTGCCAGGCAGATGTCCTACATGGCTTTTTGCCTGACCATAAAAAGTGAGGAATACCATGCGGAAGGTGTACATAGCAGTGATGAAAGCCCCCAACACAGCCACTGCCCAATACACTTTTCCACCACCGGCTGCAGCACCTGCCAGCCAAACGATCTGGTCTTTACTGTAAAAACCTGCGGTGATAAAAGGAATGGCTGCCAGTGAGGCCGAGCCTATCAGAAACACCTGGAACACCTGGGGTAATAATTTTTTAAGCCCTCCCATTTTAAACATATCCTGCTCATGATGCAAGGCAGTGATCACCGCCCCTGCCGCCATAAACAACAGAGCTTTGAAAAAAGCATGAATCACAAAATGAAAAATAGCGGCCGACCATGCACCTACGCCTAACGCCAGGAACATATACCCTATCTGGCTCATGGTGGAATACGCGAGTACACGCTTGATATCCGTTTGCACCAAAGCACTGAAGCCGGATAATAACAAAGTAGCAGCACCTATGATCGCCGTCACCGTTTGTGCAGTAGGTGACAATTCAAATAAGGTATGTGTGCGGGCTACCAGGTATACCCCGGCGGTAACCATCGTGGCCGCATGTATCAATGCACTGACGGGGGTAGGGCCCGCCATCGCATCGGGCAACCAGGTTTGTAAGGGTAGTTGCGCTGATTTACCTACTGCGCCGCCTAATAGTAACAAAGCAATTACCGTCACTACCGGATCACCACTATGCCATAACTGAGGTGCTTTCTCCAGTATTTCAGGAATCTGTAAGGTACCGGTGTACTGATACAGCAGGAATAAGCCAATAGCCATCGCAGTATCACCTACACGGGTAACAATAAACGCTTTTCTGGCAGCATACCCGTTTGCCGGATCTTTGTACCAGAACCCGATCAACAGGTAACTGCATAATCCCACTCCTTCCCAGCCCAGGTATAACAATAACAGGTTATCCGCCAATACCAGCATCAGCATAGCCCCTACAAACAGGTTCATACTGGCAAAGAAACGGGCATAGTCCTCATCATCTGCCATATACCCGGTAGAATAGACATGTATCAGAAAGCCTACAAACGTAATCACCCCTACAAAGGCAAACGATAAGGCATCCAACCGGAAATCAATCCCAATATTAAATCCGTCCAGCCCTATCCATGTCCATAAATGCTGCCATATTCCCCCGTCCCCTGCTCCCATGAGTTGTGCTCCTGCCACAAAAGTAACCAGGGCGGCCAGTCCTACGCTGCCACAACCAATAACGGAAACAGCCATACGGCTTACCTGTTTCCAGCATAACAGCAGGATCAAAGCACCTGCAAAGGGTAAAGCGGGAATAAGCCAGATCATTATCCTTTCATTTTGCTTGCCTCATCACTATCCAGTGATTTCAGCTGGTGATACAACTGTAATATCAGTGCCAGTCCTACCGACACTTCTGCTGCCGCCATAGCCAGGATGAACATAAACATCACCTGCCCTTCTGCCTGCCCCCAATGCGCTCCTGCTACGACAAAGGCCAGTGCGGCCGCGTTCAGCATGATCTCTACGGATAATAACATGAAGATGATATTACGCCGCATCAGCACACTGATCAGCCCCAGCACAAATAAGATCCCTGCCAACGTCATCCCGGCAGTTGTTGGGTTTATACTCATGTTGCCTTATTTTCAAGAAAACGATGCAGGATCTTCTGCTTCTGCCTGCCCAGATGATAAGCGCCTACAATGCCTGCCATCAGCAACATCCCGGTGAGTTCTACTGCCAGCATATAAGGACCAAATAATGCGATCCCCACAGCCTTGGGATCCACCACCACCATCCCCGTTTCGGGCTGCCTGGTTTGCAGAATCAGGTACACCAGCTCTCCTAACAATACCAGGCAGAACAAGGCCGGCACGATCCATATCCGCGGCTGCAGCCACGCTTTTTCCTGCGCAGCCGAAGGGCCACCCAGGTTTAGCATCATCACAAAAAAAATGATCAATACCATGATAGCCCCTGCATATACAATGATTTCCAATACCGCCACAAAGGGAGCTCCATAGATGTAGAGGATCACCGCCACCGATAAGAGGGAAACAATCAGGTACAACAATGCATGCATGATGTTATACCGGGTAATCACCATCACGGTAGAGATGACTGCAATTGCAGCTGCTATGTAAAATGCAATGCCCATAGTGCTGATAATTAATAACAGATGATCATTATGGTAATAAGCTCCTGGTATCTACCGGCGGCTCTTCATTCTGCGCATCTCCCTTACCCTTTCCACTGATAGCCAGCCCGGCTACTTTGTAATAATTGTATCCCGGATATTTCCCCTGGCTGTTGATCAGCAAATCCTCTTTTTCATATACCAGGTTTTGCCGGTTGTATTCTGCCATTTCAAAATCAGGTAATAACTGGATGGCATAAGTAGGACAGGCTTCTTCACAAAACCCACAAAAGATGCACCTGGAAAAATTGATCCGGAAAAACAGGGGATAACGACGGCCGTCCTCCATTTCTGTTGCCTGCAGAGAAATACAGTCTACCGGACAGGCAGCGGCGCAGAGATAACAGCCCACACAACGCTCGGCGCCGTCCGGATCACGGGTCAGCGCAATACGTCCTCTCCACCTTGCAGGCAGCGGTGCTCTTTGCTCCGGATACTGGAATGTTTCACGCTTGTGAAACATATGCAGAAAAATAAGCCACATGCTTCTGAATAGACTGAACATGATCTTAAGTTTGTGCAGCGGAGATTCCCTTCAGAAAAACTACTGCTATGAATGATTAACCTCCATGTAACCAAAGCCTGATCGCTGCTGTGATCAGCAAATTAGCCAGCGACAGTGGAAACAACACTTTCCAGCCATACTCCATTAACTGATCATAACGGGGCCTTGGCATGGATGCCCGTAATAAAATGAACAGGGCTATAAAAGCAAACGTTTTAAGTGCAAACCATACCAGCGGTGGCAGAAATGCAGGACCCAGCCATCCCCCGAAATACAGTGCCACTACCATACAGGAAATCAGCGTAACACCCAGATACTCCCCGATAAAAAACATCCCGAACTTCATGCTGGAATACTCTGCATGAAAACCTGCTACCAGCTCACTCTCTGCCTCAGGGATATCAAAAGGCAACCGGTGTGTTTCTGCGATACCTGCCAGCAAAAAGATAAAGAAGCCTACACATTGCGGCAGGATATACCAGCCCCCCTTTTGTGCCAGCACTATCTCCCGCAGGTTAAAAGACCCACTCATCACCACCACTCCCATCAATGCCAGGCCCATAAATACTTCGTAACTGATCATCTGTGAAGCCCCTCGCATGGCTCCCAGCAATGCATACTTGTTGTTAGAAGCCCATCCACCCAATACAATACTGTACACGCCAAGGGAAGACATCGCCAGGAAAAACAGGATGCCAATATTAAAATCAGCTACCATAATACCCGGGGCAAAAGGGATAATGACAAAACTCATTAATACACTCATCACTACCACAGCGGGGGCAAATACAAATACCACCCTGTCGGCAAACGGCGGTACCCAATCTTCCTTGAAAAAGAGTTTGATCGTATCTGCCAACACTACCAGCAATCCAAATGGGCCTGCCCGGTTGGGGCCATACCTGTCCTGCCAGAGCGCCAGCATCCTGCGTTCTACCCATATCAATCCGGCTGCGGTATTCAGCAGCACAAATAATACGCCTCCTATGATCCACCAATAATTCATACCATCAGTTTTATCAGTTTGCTTATATTTTTACCCACTGGGGGACGTCCACCAGCTTCATACCTGGCAATCCTACCGGTACCCCGGCTATCCCTGACTGCAAGGCATCATTGATTTTCACCTGCAATGCATACTGCTGCCCGTTGACCAGGAAGTACAACAAACTGCCCGCTGTAACCTGGTAGCGCTGTGCATCTTCACTATGCAGCATGATATAAGGTGATGGCATACGTGCTGCCACTCCTTCCGTATATACACTCAGTTCTTCTGATCCGAAAATATGGTACAGGGGCACGAGCAACAGGTGCCCTGTTAATGGCAAAAACAATTCGGGGACGGTTGTAAAAAAGGGGATCTCGCCGTTTGCAGCCGGGTGTATCAACCGCAGCCCCGGATCACCGTCATGTAGCGGTCCGCCCACTTCTACCTGAAATTTATTAATCGACTGCACAGAATTCCATCCGGGCGCCCAGAAGAAAGGGGTCATAGAAGAAGGGGGCCTGCCCTGATAACCTTCCATCGTAAAGGATAGCGCCGTATCCGGGTCAGCAGGAGGTTGGGGTTCGCTCACATTAATATTGGCCAGCATAGCTGTACGGCCACTATACCGGTGAGGTTCCCGGGGTATTTTTTGTCCGGCTATACGAAACTCCGCAGAAGGGGTAATTCCTGCTATTCCTGCAAAGATGGGCATCTTACGGGAGATAATACCTGTAACATCATCCAGCGTCTCGGCTTCCTGCAGTCCGGAATGATGCGCGTAGTTGCCCAACTGCAACAACCATCTCCAGCTTTCCTGCACCCCGCCATTTGGTACAAACACCTGGAAAAACCGTTGTGCCCGGCCTTCATTGTTGATCAGGGTACCATCACTTTCTGCAAACGTACCTGCAGGAATCAGACCAGTAGCCCTTTCTGCGGTGGGGGAATATAAATGATCAATTAAAATCACTTCTTTACAATGATTAAAGAACTGGTCGGCCAGCGGCTGATCAATACGCCGGTACAAATCATTTTCCAGGATGATAACGGTATCTATAGCATCCTGCGCCACTGCCTGTAAAGCAGATTCCAGGCGATGCCCTCCCAGCATTTCCAATCCCATGCTGTTGCATTCCGGTACGGTATAAGACAGCATCGCATCTATCCCCTGCTGATGTAATGCCCAGCTGATATTGGCGGCGGCTTTCATCACCACTTCGCTGCCACTGCCGTAACCGGCAATGATAAGCGGATTTTTTGCTTTGCTCAACCCGGCTGCAATTTCCTGTGCCAGGGATTTCCCTTTGTCTGTCATACCGGTTACCTCCGGCATCGACGGATTAATCAGGTGGGCTACGGCAAAGCCTACACGGGCAATATTATCCGGTGCGGTATAAAATGCCAGCGTAGCCAGCTCATCCAGTTTGCTTTCCTGGATGCCCAATATAAACAAGGGGCCTTTGTTATCCTGTACGGCTTCTCTCACGGCAGCATCCTGCCAGGGGGCCAGGTGTACTTTCTGCATGGCATCCTGCTCCGGCTGTTGCCGTATGGCCTGTCTTACCGACAACGCCAGCATAGGTGCCGTATTGGTAATATCTTCACCCAGGATCAGTACCATATCTGCTTTGGCGGCTTCCTGCAGGGATGGCGTGCGCACCGGTCCCTGCTGCAAGATACGGAGTGCGAGCGAGGTAAGGTCATGATCAGTATCTGATACCCCCAGGTAAAACTGGTCTTCTCCAACCAGTTGTTTCAATACATAATTGGATTCCAGCGATGCTCTTGGGGATCCGATCCCTATCACCTTCCCTGAGTTAATTTTATTACGCAGATAGGCCAATGCAGGTCCCTCACCGGCATCAGGCATCAGCAGCTTGATGCTGATTTCCCTGATCCTTTGTGCACTGTTTACAAATTCATATCCAAAGCGGCCGCGGTCGCACAGGAAATAACCATTCACGGCGCCATTATACCGGCTGGTAATCTGCCGCAGGGAACCATAGCGCTCTCCGGCTATAATATTACATCCCAGCCCACATCCCTGGCATACAGAAGCTGCGGAGGTAAAGTCCCACTTACGGGTATAATGCTGTTTCAATGTTTTGTCTGTAAATACGCCTGTAGGGCACACTTCTGCCAGATTACCACTGAATTCACTCTCCAGCGTTCCTTCTTCCTGGCGCCCAAAATATACATGACTGCGGGCAGCAAATACATCGAGGTCTTTTCCGCCGGCAAAATCTTTATAAAACCGTACACAACGATAACACTGGATGCAACGGTTCATCTCGTGATTCAGGAAAGGGCCCAGGTATTGATTTTTATAGGTACGCTTGGTAAAATGATAATTGCGGTAAGCATGGCCGGTCATCACCGTCATATCCTGCAAATGGCAGGAACCACCTTCATCACACACGGCACAATCATGCGGGTGGTTGGTCATCAGCCACCCTATTACCTGTTCCCGGAAAGTACTGGCCTCTCCATCGGCAATGGCCAGGCGCATCTGGTCCTTTACCGGCTCCATACATGCCATCACCAGCCGTCCGGTTTTATCCTGCTCATCTTTAAACACCTTTACCGCACATTGCCGGCAGGCGCCTACAGACCCCAATGCCGGATGCCAGCAAAAGTAGGGCAGGTTCATCCCTAACGATAAACACGCTTCCAGCAGGTTACTGCCGGCTTTTACCTCGTATGACTGGTTGTCAATGTGAATCGTGGGCATAAGGGCATTTTTTAGCTTGAATATGTTGTTCAAAATCTTCCCGGAAATATTTCAGCGCGCTCTGCAATGGTTCCATAGCGCCTGGTGCCAATGCACAAAAAGTATTGCCCGGGCCTAACAGCCTGGTATGTAGCAGCAGTTGCTCCAGATCGGCAGCAGTACCTCTGCCCTGCTCCAACGCGTATAATATTTTCTCCGTCCATGGTAAACCTTCCCGGCAGGGGGTACAAAACCCGCAGGACTCCTGCGCAAAAAAATGTTCCAGGTTATGTACAAATCCAACCGGACAGGTTTTATCATCCAGCACCACCATCGTACCTGTGCCCAGCCGGCTGCCGGCTGCTGCCACACCTGTAAAATCCATCTTCACATCCAGATGTTCTTCAATCAGAAAATCGGTGGAAGCCCCACCAGGTAAAGCCCCCCTGAAACGGTACCCGTTTTTCATCCCGCCTGCGTGATCTTCCAGCAGCTCCCGCATCGTTACGCCCATTGGCAGCTCCCACGCGCCCGGTTTGTTTACCTTTCCGCTCACCCCATATATCTTCGTTCCCCCGTCGGAGGTATAACTGAGCGACTGAAACCAGGAGGCGCCCTTGTTAATGATATGTGGTATAAAGGATAATGTTTCTACATTATTTACAATAGTAGGTTTACCAAACAATCCGCTTACCTGCGGAAATGGAGGCTTGGCACGGGGCGTGGCCCGCTTGCCTTCCAGCGAATTAAGCAGGGCGGTTTCTTCTCCGCACATATACCGGCCCACGCCGGTGTGTAATTGCATCTCCAGGTGAAAATCTTTTCCCAGTATATTATTTCCCAGATACCCTGCTGCATAGGCTTCCGCGATGGCTTTCCGGATTTCCTGCGCCGCCTGTTTATAAGCCCAGCGCAAAAACACAAAAGAGAGGGTTGCTTGTATGGCATAAGCGGAAATGATCATTCCTTCTATCAGCTGGTGGGGGTTACCTTCCAACAGCCACCGGTCTTTGAAAGTACCCGGTTCCATTTCATCTGCATTCGCTACGAGATATTTAGGACCACTTACCTCCATCGGTACGAAGCTCCACTTCATGCCCGTGCTGAATCCGGCCCCTCCCCGGCCGCGCAGGTTAGACTCCTTGATCAGCGCAGTTACTTCCTGCGGCGTCATTTGCTGCATTACCTTTCGCAACGCCTGGTATCCGCCCACCGCTTCGTACTCCTGCAAGTTGAGCGGAGCACGCGTACTGCTGATATGTTCTGTCAAAGGACGTTCCATCATAATATATTGTTTACTGTCTTCGTAACGGGCTGCTCAGTGAGTCCTTCCTGTCAGGTGTATTTTTCCAGAATACTGCTGAGCGTCCCTGCTTCCAGATCCCGGTACAGATCGTTATCGATCATCAGTGCCGGTGCATGATCACAGGTCCCCAGACACGCATTCGGCAATAAGGTAAACCGGCCGTCGGCAGTGGTTTCGCCATAGCTGATCTCCAGTAATCCTGTCAGTTCTTTCAGTACCCCGTTATATCCCATTACCCAGCAACTGATGCTATCACACAGCAGGATCACATGTCTGCCTACCGGTTTCCGGAAAATGAGGTTATAAAAAGTGGCCACACTATCCACCTCTGCAGTACTCATCTCCAGGATCCCTGCGATATCTGCAATACTCTCATCAGATACCCAGCGCCGGTGCTCCTGTACAATCTTCAACGCCTCAATACAAGCAGCTTTTTTTACCGGTACATGCCCCAGCTCGTGTTCAATTTGTTGTTTTTCTGTTTCGGATAACATGATCGCTTTTTTGATAATTAACCATTCTGCTACCACCGCACACTCACCGGTCAATATCCGCCAGCACATAATCCATTCCCCCCAGTATGGATAACAGGTCGGCCACCGTATATCCCTTGCTGATATAAGGGATCATCTGCATGTGCGGAAATGACGGGGTACGTATCCTGGTACGATAGGAAGAAGTATTGCCATCGCTTACCAGGTAGTAACTATTCCAGCCTTTGGTGGCTTCTGTGCATACCATAGCTTCTCCCACCGGCATCACAGGGCCCCAGCTTACGTTGAGGAAATGATGGATCAGTGTTTCAATATCTTCCATCGTATATTGCTTCACGGGTGGCGTAGTAAGCGGATGGTGCGCTTTAAAATCCCCTTCCGGCATATATTCCAGGCATTGTTCAATAATGCGCAGGCTCTGACGCATTTCTTCCACACGCACTACTGCTCTGTCGTAACAATCTCCGTTTTGTGCTACGGGTATTTCAAATGCAAAGTTCTGATAACCGCTGTACGGTCTTTTTTTACGCATATCCCATTCCATACCACAGGCACGCAGTCCTGGCCCGGTTACTCCCCATTCAATCGCTTCTTCCTGGGTATAGATGCCAATTCCTACCGTCCGTGCTTTGAACAGGGCATTTTTCATCACCATCTTGTTGTACTCCCGGAGTTTGGCAGGGAAGTAATTCACAAAATCACGCACCATTTTATCCCATCCTTTGGGAAGGTCCTGTGCTACTCCGCCTATGCGGAACCAGTTGGGATGCATGCGTCCCCCACAAATAGCTTCTATGATTTCAAATACACGTTCCCGGTCGGTGAACATATAGAATACCGGCGATAGCTGTCCGAGGTCCTGCGCAAAGGTGCCGTACCATACCAGGTGACTTGCTATCCTGAACAGCTCGCAGAGCATTACCCGGATCACCTGCGCCCGCAAAGGCACTTCAATACCCGCCAGTTGCTCTACCGACAATAAATAAGCAAGGTTATTATTGACCCCGCCCAGGTAATCTATCCGGTCGGTATAAGGTATATAGGTGTGCCAGGACTGCCGTTCTCCCATCTTTTCTGCTCCCCGGTGATGGAAGCCGATATCCGGAACAGCGTCCAGGATATCTTCCCCGTTCAGCTGCAGGATAATCCGCAGCACCCCATGTGTACCCGGATGTTGGGGACCGATGTTAAGGAACATGAAGTCAGCATCCTCTGTATGGCGTTTTAAGCCCCATTCTTCGGGGTTAAACTGCAGGGCCTGGTGTTCCTTATCCATCTTGTCGTCAAACAGCTTAAATGGCCCCATTTCAGTGGCACGTGCCGGATGCTCCTTGCGGAGCGGATGCCCCTCCCAGGTAACCGGCATTAAAATGCGTTTCAATAAAGGATGACCATCAAAATGGATCCCAAACATATCATACACTTCCCGTTCGTACCAGTTGGCTGCAGGCCAGATATGTGTTATAGTGGGATGTGAAGGAAATTCACCTCTCAGGCCTACTTTCAGCCGGAGAAAAGCGTTACGGCTAAAAGAGAAAAGGGTATATACCAGGGTAAAATCGCTGCTGCGCTGGCCATTCTGCCGGTGGTTGTATGCCCGTTCATCAATAGCGGTGAGGTCATACAGCAGTGGATAGGGCATTGTTATTTCCGACTTCAGGTATTGCAGCACAGCCAAGAGGTGCTCCTGTGGCGTCCAAAGAGTGGGCGTCTCATCCCGGGTGAGCTGTTCGTGAAAAATATTTTCACCAAACCGGGCGCTTAATTCCGCTGCAATGCCAGTAAGCATAGCGTATTAAGTTTTGAGAGAGGATGGAAGAATTTTTGTTTTAGCTTCCTGTCATGATTATTTCATATAACCTTAACTGTTAGATAATATCCATTATATCACCGTCATTATATTTCATCCGGTGTTTTAAAGGTTGTCATCTGCTGGCGTTTGTCGTGCAGCACGTCTTTCATCGCTATCTTTTCCGGTTTGATCACACCCTGCTCTCCTATCACCCAGCTTAAAGGGCGTTTTTCCTTCCCTACGGCATCCCGGAGCAGAACCAGCCCGCTCATAAAAGCATCTGGCCTGGGCGGGCATCCGGGTACATATACGTCTACCGGTAAAAATTTGTCAACGCCCTGGACTACACTATAGATATCATACATACCACCTGAGTTGGCACAGGAGCCCATGGAAATGACCCAGCGGGGTTCCATCATCTGTTCATATAATCTTTTTATTACCGGGGCCATTTTTATAAATACGGTACCTGCGATGATCATTACATCTGCCTCTCTGGGTGTCCCCCTGATCACTTCTGCACCAAACCTGGCCATATCATATTTAGGTGTCATGGCAGTAGCCATTTCCACAAAACAGCAGGATAATCCGAAATGAAAAGGCCAGAGGGAGTTTTTGCGGCCCCAGGCCAGCAGGCTTTCTACAGATGTCAGCATCACACTCTGCTGCACTACTTCTTCAATAGAAGTGTTGCCCGCCACCTTACCGGTTGTATCGTTCGCATTGCTTAACCACCATTGCATAATCATTACGAATTACGAATGAATAATTACGGTTTGCCGGATATCCGGCACTACCGTTCCTGTCAATAAATGCCCCGCTTTTGATACTGTTGCCGCTTTTTGAAATAGCTATGCTGTTGGCACAGGTATTTTATCCATAAACATTGGAATCTTCCAGACCAGGGCGGGGTGTTTGTTCCCCATTGTCTGACAGTGGTTTTTTTCTTAATTTCTGGTAAGCGCGTAAGATCTTTTTTCCGTCGGGGCCAAAATCCAGCGCACCGTTACGCCATTCATAAATGAGTACTGCCAGTAAAATCAGTATAAATACAGATACGCCCAGGAAGCCTACCCAACCTACTTCCTGAAATGCAATTGCCCAGGAAATAATCAATACGGTTTCAATGTCAAAAATGACAAATAACATGGCAACCAGGTAAAATTGGGAGGGGAACCTTAATCGGGCAGAGCCGGTAGATACAATACCGGATTCGTAGGCTTCGCCGGTAGCACGGTCTTTATGCCGTTGTCCCAGCACATATGATAGTCCCAGTATGACACTGACGAGTATCAACACTATGGCTCCAAATGCTAAAAATGGCCATACAGGAGTAATATCAGTAGCGGAACTTTGCAAGGTACTTCGCCCTCCAAGCGATTGTCTTTAAAGTCCATTTATATGCTAATATTCAAAAAACTATTAGTCAGTTATCAGCCTGCTTACTGTCCATCTGTGTCAATCGCAAGCGCCGCGGGGCAGGAAAGTATGAAAGTATATCGTTTCTATATCATATCCGGAAAGTAACAAACTCCAAAATTAACCTTGCATCAATAACGGCATAGGGTATATGATATTGAATTTACCTTTTTTTTCGCAAAAGGCAAAACTTAATTTTAAGGTTTTCAGAGATGCGTGCCATTAATATAGCACTCCAGGCTGGTGATTACATATTTCTGATCGTCTATAATGTATTTTACCACGTCACCTATGGAAATAAGTCCTATCAAGCGGTTATTGTCATCTGTAACAGGCAGGTGGCGGATACGCTTATCCGTCATCTTTACCATACATTCTTCAATGGAATCATCTTCTGTAACAGTAATAGGTCTTTCGGTCATAATTTCCCGGATCAGGGTTTCTTTGGATGCCCTGCCCTTTAAGATCACCTTGCGCGCATAGTCACGCTCTGAAAACATACCAAGAAATTTCTCTTCGTTGTCCAGTACCACCAGTGCCCCCACATTTTTATCAATTAAAACTTTCAGGGCCTCATAAACGGTGTCGTCAGGATGGATAGCATATACTGCGTGTCCTTTGGCCTGTAGGATGTTACGTACCTTTCCCATGGCAAGCCTTTTTAGAAGTTAGGAAATGAAAAACCAGTAATTCTAAGTTAATGCTTTTAAATGGTAAAAGCAAGGCATGTGGAGAACTAATATTTAGCGTACAAAGTACGCTTTGCAGCTGGTTGCTGCATAAGATGCTGTCGCAAAAATGGACATCCTGTTGTACTATAACCGAACATATTCATCAAATAAAAATATTCAATATACTAGCTTTCATACGTAATATTATTGGCACATTATTAATAGCCGTTAACTACCAACTATTAGCCATTAGCTTATTGAAGCGAAAGATAATAGTACACGTACAAAACTGGTATCCGAAAACTTGTCTTAATTAGCGCTATGTTTCTGAACTACTTAAAAATTGCCTGGCGGAATTTATGGCGCAACAAACTTTACAGCAGTATTAATATCGGCGGACTGGCACTGGGACTGGCGGTATGCATGCTTATCATGCTGTATGTAGCGCATGAACACAGTTACGATCATTTCCATAAAAATACATCCCGCATTTTCTCTGTGTATACCAGCGGTACCTATGGCGGACAAACTGTGAACACCTCCCATATGGGCTATGAATATGGCCCCGCAGCAGCCAAAAACGATACCCGCATACAGGCTTTTGTACGTACACAAAAACCATTTGGTGCGCCACTGCTGGTAAATAATGCCGCAAAAACCGTCAAGTATCCGGAGTCGCAGCTATTGTATGCAGATGCTAATTTCTTCGACTTTTTTTCGTTTCCGTTAGTGAGCGGCAGTGCTGCTACTGTACTGCAACAACCATTTACCATCGTTGTTTCAGAAAAGATGGCCCAAAAGTATTTTGGACACCAAAATCCGGTGGGCAAAGTATTATACCTGACAGCTGACAGCACCTATCTTTTTCAGGTAAGCGGCGTGATGAAAAACATGCCTTCCAACAGCAGCATTCAGGCCGATTTTGTGGCAGCTATTTCCAGCATGAAGGGCATGAAAGAAAACCAACATGTGGTGACAGGCGTCAATTTCAAAACCTATTTTTTGCTGCAACATGCAGCAGACATCACACCTGTGCAACAAACTTTACAGCTCACCGCTGAGAAAAGTGATCCGGAAATGCACAGCCAATATCATCTGCTCCCATTGGCGGATGAACACTTTGAGATGGATACCGACCAGGCTGCTGGTATCAGGTACCTCCATATCTTTCCCTTTGTGGCAGGACTGGTTTTATTACTGGCACTGGTCAATTTCATGAGCCTGTCTACCGCCCGCGCTACTTTACGCGCTAAGGAAATTGGCGTACGTAAAGTAACCGGCGCCAGCCGAAGGGTCATTGCTGCGCAGTTTTATATGGAGTCTGCCCTATACACCCTCCTCGCATTTGTGCTGGCATACCTGATCTACCTGTTCTTACACCGGTACTTCCTGGATATCCTGCAAATTGCTATTGATGAATCTTTCGTTAATGGTGTACAGGCATTGGGAATTATGACAATATTACTGTTGGGCACTACTGCCATAGCGGGTAGTTATCCTGCTATCGTATTATCCGCTTTTAAGCCCATTACCACGCTCCAGGGAAGCCTGAGTCACAACAGCGGTGGTGCCTGGGTCCGGAAATTATTTACCACCCTGCAATTTGTCATTGCAGTAACACTGATCATCAGTGGGATAGTGATCGGCAAACAACTATATTACATGCGGCATACAGACACGGGGGTAAACCGTGAAAATATAGTCATGATCTCCATTCATAAAAGCATGGGCACGCATTATCCCGCCTTTAAAAAGGATGTGGCCAACCTGCATGGTGTAAAACAGGTGGCTACCATGCGTTATCCCATGTATACCAGTTACGACATGTACGGAGGTAACAGTAATGACAATAACGAACCCGTGGTTTTTAAAATGCTGAATGTAGATAACGACTTCATATCCCTGCTGGGCATCAGGTGGAAAGTATCTCCGGCTACACCGGCAGCAATTGCTCAAAGAGGCCATATCGTTGTAAATGAATCGCTGGCACGTAAACTACAACTGCCCTCCCAGCCCGTTGACCGGCAAATCACCGCTCCTCCGGGAGAAGTGATTACCGTAGCGGGCGTGGTCCGGGATTTTAACTTCCAGTCATTTAGCAGCAGGATCGATGGACTGGGACTTTTTGTTGCCCCCGACACGCTCTCCTACTGGACAGCATTTGGGTCTACGATGCTTGTGAAGACCACCCCGCATACCAACCTGCCTGCTCTCCTGGCTGGTATCAAAAATACCTATGAGCGGTTTGATAAAGAAAATCCGTTTGCATACCAGTTTATGGACGATGCATTTAATGCCATGTTTAAGGCGGAAGATCGCCTGGCAGGTATTTTTAATCTATTTATAGGGCTCACGGTACTGATTGCAGGCATGGGGCTGTTTGGCCTGGCTACGTTCGCTGCACAGCAGCGAACCAAAGAGATCAGTATCAGAAAAGTTTTAGGGGCTAATGTGCTCAGTATTACTACTCAACTATCGAAAGACTATGTTAAGCTGGTATTACTGGCAGTGCTCATTGCCTCCCCTATCGCCTGGTGGGCTATGCATAACTGGCTGCAACATTTTGCGTACAGCATCCGCCTGAATGGATGGATATTTGTAACGGCAGGATTGCTGGCAGTGATCATCGCATTATGTACCGTCAGCTTCCAGGCACTAAAAGCTGCGATGGCTAGTCCGGTGAAGGGGCTGAAGAATAGCTATTAGCCTTTAGCTATTAGCTTTTAGCTGATTGCGGTTTATTTAATACTTTTTGTTTTTTAATATAAGTATCAGCAGCAAAACACAATAGGCTAAAAGCTAATAGCTAAAGGCTAACAGCTTATTTATTACTTCGGTTGTGCCAGGTAGCCTAAACCGGTTATTTCTTTGATGCCCTTCAACTCCAATCCTCTTTTCGCAGATTTAGTGGCAGGATCAATTTCATAAATTACGCTCAGCGATTCATTTTCAGATAATGCGATATACGCTTTTCCTTTCTGGGCAAACAAAGGGAAATCATAATCCTGGTAATTGATCTTGGCAGAGATACCGGAGATCCACGTAAACGTTTTATTCACCACATTCACGATAGCCAGTTTACAGCCCTCGCTGGCTGCTTTTTCGTCATTACGGTCTATCATCATCAGCACAAATTCATTATTGCCCAGGTACTTGCCATAATGGATTCTTTTACCAGCAATAGCTTCCACATCAAAATAATAGTCTTTGTCAAATTCATTATTCTTAATCTTCAGGAATGCCGAATGATTGTTCGTACTTTCCACATCGCCATTGGAGAATGCATAGATATCCCCGTTATCTGCTTGTCCCAGTCCGATACCGGTATAATACCTGCCAATATAGGGCATACGGTCGTCTGAAATCGTCTTCACAAAGTTCATCTCCTTATCAAATACCGATACAAAAGCGATGTTCCTGTAGTCCAGCGGCACCTGTGTTCCTGTAGCGCCAAAAGTAGGTGCATATACCGCATAAATATAATTTCCGAATTCAAAGAAGCCATAGATAAAAGCATAGTAATTATCAATCTGTTTGCCTTTGTAGGTGATAACGTTCTGGTTAAAAGCCTTATCCTTCGCTACCTTATTGGTTTCGGTATCAATCCAGTAAGCGGTGCCGGACGTAGTTAAGCTCCTGCCAATATTATAAGCCAGCAGGTATTTAGGATCTTTAAAGGGTAGAAATACATTCACCGACTTTACAGAGAAAGAGCTGGCTACTTTCAGTTTTCCGGTATTATCGAGCTGAAACACTTCCGTAAAACCATCATTGCCGCGATTATATTTAAAAGAGAAGGCTTTATTATTCTGGATATGTAAAGTAGAACCGTTAGTTTCATAACCATTTCCCTGCAGGTTAATGCTTCCGCTGTTTAATAGATCAGATACAAAAAGGTAGTTTTTATCCTGTTCAGCAGTAGCGGCAGTACCGGATATCACAAACTTTTCCTTTGTGACTTCCGGAGGATTTACAGTGTTATCACCATCCTTCTTGGAACAGGCTGCCAGCAGGGAAGCTGCTATAAGAAATGCACTGACACTACGTAATCTTACTTTTTTCATGATTGCTTTTTTAATTGTATGATGTACTTTATTTTATATTGAATAGGTAATAGCGGAATTTGACATTGAACGACCTGCTGGCTTTCTGCAGTTTAAAATGATCGTACAACAAGGCATCCGTAAAGTTGAGGCACTCCAGGTTGATGTTATACTTGCCGCTGCCAAAGCTGTATAACAGGCTGGCATTATGATTCCATTGGGTAGGGATCGTAATCTTGGTATCTTTGTTTCCTAAACTGGGCCATCCCTCATAATACTGGTGTACGTATTGCAGATTATAGCCAATGGTCAGCGAATTTTTTCCGGAGAAAATTTTACGGAAAGTATATGCAGCATCTGCATTACCAAAGAGGTAAGGCATATTAGGCAGCCTGTCTTTATATACAATGCTGATAATATCGCCTGCTCCACCTTCGTACTTCGTTTGATTGATCAGGTGTTGATAGCTGATATTGGCACCTACTCTGAAAATATTTTTGAATGAATAGCGGATACTGCCTTCTACCCCTTTATTGTCAACATCCCGCAGGTTCACCATCTGCTGAATCCGGTATGCCTGCCCTCTGGAAAGGCTTGGACGGATAAAATCCCTGGAGTAGCGGTACAACAACCCTGCATCAAAAATGAGACGATGTACCTGGTTGATGGTAGGCGAATAAATAATACCTACGTTTACATTTTCGCTGCTTTCGGGTTTCAGCGAAAAATTTCCGGTGAGGGTATTTACATTGCCAAACAATTCACTGCCTGTAGGCACCCGGATGCCATGCTCATAAGACGCCCTGAATTGCAGGTCCTGCTTTACAAAATAAGTGGTAGCCAGGCCATATCCATTTGCAGAAAAGTGGTTGGTACTCCAGGCATAATCACCGTGCGTAGGTTGGTCTGTTTTGTTGACATTCACAAACGACCGGGTATGCTGGTTATAATGTTTAAAGAAGGCTGTCAGGTTCCATTTTTCGGAATAGTCGAAACGGTAGGCCACGCCTAATATATTTTTCTTTACAGCGCTGGGTCTTTCATAATACGGATCGCTTTCGTTCAGCAGGTCTTTGCCTGTACGGCTAAAGGTGGTATAATTGTTATTCACCACAAAAGAATGATGATCATTAAGCTGGTAGCTCAGGTTAACGGATGCCAGCCCATTCCGGTCTTTGTAGCGGTAGTTCATCCGGCTCCTTTCCCCACCTTTCCGGGAGGGATCACCGTAGGTAAAATCCTTTACAATTTGTCCCAGCCAGTTGTATTGCACAAAAGCAGTATCAGTCGTTTGTTCATGCCCCAGGTTGTAGTTGGCACTCACATTCAGGTTGAGTCCTTTAATGCCCAGATCTCTTTTCAGGTATTTTAATGATGGCATCAGTACCGTACCGCTTGTTTTGCGTTGTCCATATACATCTTCCATAGTTACCCCATTCTGGGAGTCCGCCTCATTTTTTCCTATATCAAATCCCACCAACAGCTGATCCGCCCATTTTTTCTTTCTTACCCCTATGCTCACCATCAGCATTTCATTATGATATTTGTCGTGAAAGCGCCTGGCCCTTACTTTTTCAACAGTGCCATACTGATCTACCGGTGTTTCAGATTCAATCCAATAATTATTTTTTGAGTAGTTCTGATAAGCATTTAGCTGGAACACAAATCCTTTGGGCGTATTAATTCCCAGGTTGACAGAGGATTTATGCGTATTGAAAGAACCGAATGAGTAAGATGCATCCAGGTAGTTGGTGCTGCCGGATTTGGTCACGATATTTACAGCACCTCCCAGTGCATCCGCGCCTAACGTGACCGGCACTACACCTTTATACACTTCAATACGTTCAGCCACATTGATAGGGATGTTATTGATACGGAAAGAACTACCGAAGTTATCCATAGGGATCCCGTCAATAAAGAACTTCACCTGGTTGCCCGAAAAGCCATTTAGAGAGAAGTCGATGCTGGAGCCCAGTCCGCCTGATTCACGCATCCGGATACCTGGCACATAATTCAATGCATGCGCCACATCCAAGGTAGTATTATGCAGTTTGGTAGCATCGATGGCAGTTACCTGGTAAGCCTGCCGGTTTACCTGCCCTGTCTGGGTTCTGCCTGTTACATTCACTTCATTGATATCGCGGGAAGCTGCTTTTAGTACAATATTCCTGTTGGTGTTTTCTCCACCCTTTACGGTGATCCATACCTGTTGTACATGAAAACCTACCGCACTGAAAATGACCTCATATTTTCCACCTGGCAGATGTGCCACTTTGAACCTGCCGTTTTCATCTGCTATTGCGTTATTATTAATCCCTTTTACCGTCACTGAAACATTTGGAATACGTTCCCCTTCCGTGTTGCTGACTGTTCCGGAAATGCTTCCACCATGCTGCGCTAGCAACAACAGGGGGAAAACAAGCAGGAAAAGAATGAATGGTAGTTTTTTAGTCATAATCCTTATTAAAAGTTGTTATTTCATAATATAATAGCATAGGTATCTCACCGGAACAAACCACCCAAAGGCTTGCCCGTATTGGCTCACAGCGCATTCCTGCTATTTCATCTCAATGTCATTTTTGCGCTGTTGCACGGCTTCATTTGATATTACTCCTAATTTTGGTGGCGAAGTTATCAGCAGTTCTTGTAGCAGGAACGATGAAAAAGGGAGTTAATCCGATGAAAAAAAGAAATTATGACTGTAGCTGTACAAAGTATTAACCCGGAAGGTATTGCTGTTGCGAATGGTTTGTGTAATCTCTCAGACCCTGAAGCTATCGATGAAATTGATCGTATCAACTATGCAGAAGGTGTAGTTGATACAAACAAGATCATCGCTTCCAGTGACCTGTGCTTTTGTTATGTTAACATTGATAGTACTACGGATATAGATTTTAAGATCATGTCGGAGACTCCGGCATTACAGATGACGTTTGCTATTTCCACCAGCTTCCTTTACAACTTTGAAGGCACTGACCTGAAAGTATTTAATTTCAATATGAACCAGCATAACCTGATCTATTATCCCTGGTTATCCTGTACCAACTCCTGGGTACCGGGGCAGGGACAGGAAATGGTGGACATTATTTTATCAGCAGCTTTCTTTGAAAAGTACCTGCCTGCCAGAAAAGCATTCCGTGCTTTTACCCAACACCTCGAAAAAGGAAAGATGGCGTTGTTAAGTCCGCATAACATGCCCATCACACCGGAGATGTTGAATATCATCCGTGAAATCATCCACAACAACCGTAAAGGAGTATTCAAGAAAATGCTGGTAGAGGCCAAAGTCATTGAGCTGCTGATGCTGCAACTGGAACAATTTGAAGAAATATCCGGTAATCCCCCCTTATGCAGCCATCTCAGGAAAAGCGAAGTGGAGCGGATGCAGGAAGTAAGAAATATCATCCTTAATAACCTCAGCAATCCCTGTTCTCTGATAGACCTGGCCCATCAGGTAGGCACCAATGAATACAACCTGAAAAGGGCCTTTAAAGAGGTTTTTGGCACTACAGTATTCAGTTATCTGAATCAGGCCAAAATGGAAAAGGCCAAAAGCCTGCTGATCAGTGAAGAATTAAATGTCACCCAGGTAGCCGACATTATGGGATATAACGATGCTACCAATTTCACCGCTGCTTTCAAAAAGCATTTTGGGATTACACCGGGGAAGATAAAATTAACTAGCTTTTAGCCTTTAGCTATTAGCCTATTGTGTTTTGCTGTTTATATTTTATACTAAAAGCAAAGAGCTGACCACATTAGGTGATCAGCTCTTTAAATATACTTTTTGCTTTATTTCCTCTTTGTTAAACAAAATGCAATCAGCTAAAAGCTAAAGGCTAAAAGCTAACTGCTCTTTAAATATTGCCCTTCTTCAGTTCTTTTACTGCATAATCAGCAGCACGCGCTGTTAACGCCATATAGGTGAGCGATGGATTTACGCAGGAGGCAGAGGTCATGGCTGCACCATCCGTTACAAATACATTCTTCACGGAATGTACCTGGTTCCATTCGTTCAGAATAGAAGATTTTGGATCACGGCCCATCCTTGCGGTACCCATTTCATGGATAGCCATACCAGGATAAGAACCATTATCATACGTTTTGATATCTTTCATACCAGCCGCTTCCAGCATGGCAGCAGCATCTTCCATCATATCTTTACGCATCTTCATTTCATTCTCCTTAAACTCAGCATCGAAGTTGAGAACGGGTTGTCCCCATGCATCTTTTACAGAAGTATCCAGCGTTACTTTGTTGTCTTCATAAGGCAAACATTCGCCAAAGCCGCCCAGTCCCATACTCCATTGTCCGGGTTCTGTGAGCCGCTCTTTAAAGTCTTTACCTACGCCCATTTCAGCAACACCACGACCCCATCCGCCACGGCTGGCACCACCCTGGTAGCCAAAACCACGGATATAATCGCGTTTGTCGCTGCCGATGTTGCGGTAACGGGGAATATAGATTCCATTAGCCCGGCGGCCAAAGAAATACTTATCGTCATAGTTTTCTGCAATACCCGAAGCGCCGGTACGGAAGTGATGGTCCATCAGGAACTTGCCCAATACACCGCTATCATTACCTAATCCGTTAGGGAAACGGTTAGACATAGAATTCAGCAGTACAAAGGTAGAGCCGATGGCAGAGGCATTTACAAAAATGATCTTGGCGTAATACTCGATCATTTCTTTAGTATGCTTGTCAATCACTTTTACACCCGTAGCTTTTTGTGTTTTCTCATCATACATGATGGAATTCACGATAGAATCAGGTCTTAAAGTAAGATTGCCTGTTTTCACTGCTGCCGGTAAAGTAGAAGATTGTGTACTGAAATAAGCGCCAAACGGACATCCCCTGCTACACAGGTTACGGTACTGGCAGTTGCTTCTGCCGGGAAGCGGCTGGGTAAGATTGGCTACCCTTCCGATGGTCATAATACGGCCCTTAAATTGCTCTTCAATGCGTTTTTTCACGTCCTTTTCCACACAGTTCATTTCCATAGGCGGCTGAAATTGCCCATCGGGCAATTGGGGCAAGCCTTCCTTTTGTCCGCTGATACCTGCAAAGCGTTCTACATAATCGTACCAGGGTGCAATATCTTTATACCGGATAGGCCAGTCAACCGCTATCCCATCTTTCAGGTTCGCCTCAAAGTCCATATCGCTCAGTCGATAAGACTGACGGCCCCACATGATGGATTTGCCACCAACGATATCCGGACGATACCAGTCAAATCTTTTCGATTCATTATACGGACTTTGGGAATCGTTGATCCAGAATTTTTCATTGTGTTCACTATAGGGATAGTCACGGCTCAATTTGGGATGTGTTTCCCGCTGCTCTACCGTAATTCTTCCTCTATGCGGAAACTCCCAGGGATTCTTGGTAGCGGTATCGTAGTCCTTTACGTGTTCCAGGGGTTTGCCGCGGTCGAGCATCAATACCTTCAGCCCTTTTTCAGTCAATTCTTTAGCAGCCCATCCACCGCTTACACCAGAGCCAATCACAATGGCATCGTAGGTGTTCTGATCCTTCGCTTTTATATTCAGATTCATGGCATCTAATTTTAAGAAGCTATTAGCCGTTAGCTATTAGCTGTTAGCATCAATAATTCAGTCCTGAGCAAAAGGCAATCCCTAAAAGCTAATAGCTAAAAGCTAACAGCTAAAAGATGCTATGCCCAGGCTTTATCGCCTTTTTTGTAAGGTACACAACCTTCATATTTTCCGGGTACCGGTACATAACGTAATGCTTTGGTAGCACCAGGTTCAGAGGTGAAATACCCTAACAGGGTCAGTTCCTTCATAAACTGGAAGTAGTGGGTAGGCTCTTCCGGCTTTTTGTTTTCGCGCTTATTATAAGCTACCCGCTCTTTATCAATTTCCGTGAGCAGCTCTGTGCGTTGTTCCGGTGTGATGTTGATGAATGTTTTCTTGAATTTGGCGTCACTAGCTTCATCTATTTTTTTCAACCCCTCCAGGAACACTTTCTGATCTTCGGGTTTGTAGCAGTCATTCATCATCGTAACAATGAAGTCTTCTACTTTGGCCGCTTTAGCTCCCGGCGTATCCGTTTCCGGGATGATGGTTTCAGCGATCTCCGCCAGCAACGATTTGGTTTCCGGTTGCTGTAACACGTAGTTTTTCGGTGCGGAACCCGTACATCCCTGCAACGCTGATAACGTGGAAGCAGAAATAGCTGTACCCAATAAAAGGGCTACGTTCCTTATAGCTTCTCTTCTGTTCATATATAGTAAGTTAATTTGACCTTTGCTCAAGTTTCATAAAAAAAATGATATTTCATAAAAAAAATTAGGAATGCAGGTGATGCATAGCGTAATTTTAACGCTTTCCCTCTCTTTTTATATATACCACCTGTATAAATCAAGCCTTTTTCTCCACTGGTACCCATAATAGCCTTCTAATAGGGAGCACTTTACCGGAACTTCCCTACCCAGTAGCGCCACACTGGTAGCTCCTCCAGGGCTTCCCCGGTGTTACAGCGGTGTATACCCAGGGTTACGTCTTTAATAAACTCGTGATAAAGCCTGGTCAAAGGCTATATAAAGCCCAGATAAAGCCTCCCTTTTTAAGTAGGTCTTATCTAGCCTTTATGTAGGCTTCATATAGGCTTTATATAGGCTTTATCTATAAGGAAAGGTAGGCTGAATAAGGAGTTTAGTATAGGTTTGAATGCAAGATAAGCCGTAGTGAAGGATTTCCGGCTACAACAAGAGGTTTGAAACGGGGCAAAAACAAAAACCCCGGTAAGGGAGTACTTACCGGGGTTTTAAAAAGCTGATGGGAAAGATTTACAGGATGTATTTCCCTTTATTATCTACCAGTACTACCGGTAGTTTATGATGTTTCTCAAAGTAGTCGTAAGCTGTTTTCAGCTCTACCCAGAATTGCTGGGAAGAGTTGTCGGTGAGCGATACTGTACCCAGGTAATCCAATGACCGGGTGTTACCAAATTTAACCGGGAACACATGTACCGGAATGAAGTCCTGTCCGGCATTTTTGGCGTTTACGGCCAGGATATATACTTCATTGATAAATTCGTCTGTCAGCGGAATACAACCAATTGTAATACAGCTGCCATGGATATAGATTTCTCCTCCCGGCTTTTTTTGATCGCTCAGGATCTTATCTGAAAAGTTAGGATAATTGATTCCTAGAGAGAGGTGGTAGTTGCTGTTAGGGTTAAAGTCGTTGATGTAATAAAACCCTTCCGGCACCTGCCTGTCGCCTTCCTTGCGTTTAGGCCCCATTTTGCCCGACAGGGTACATACCCGGTAGCTTTTAAAGAGCCGGAAAGTATCCGCCACATTATTTTTCACCCATACCTCCATTTCGCTGTCCAGCTTAAAGGAACGGATGAAGATGTATTTTGCCGGATAGGTAAGTCCCTTCTTTTCAAATTCCTTTTTCAGCAGATCCTCTTTTTCCCGGTAGGCTTCCCCTACTTTCGGGAACAGCTTCTGGTTGTCCAGAAAGGATTGCTGACCATATATCTCACTCGCTCCCAACAGCGCCAGCGCTATAACTAATAACCGCTTCATATTAATTTTCAACAAAATTTTAACAAATCAGACCCTGTAATTACTGCGTTTTCCGTTGTATTGGTACCTTTTTCCGCTTATCTCAGCAACGTAATATACCCCAGAAAGAACAACAATATAGCAAAGATAACATATATTATAATTCCTACTTTACGATTTGCAAACCGTAGAATATAATGCCTGTGGCCCTGGTAGATAAGGAAAGCCGTGATAGCCTGAAAAATCCCTCCCAGCATAAACAAGATGCCAAATAAAGTTTGTGTACTCATACAAACGTGTCTGTGATTTAAATATTGCTGGTAAAAATAGCAAAATCTTTAACTAGCTGTTAGCTCTTAGCTGTTAGCATTGAAGCGGATGAATAAAAAAAATAGCTGTTAGCAGTTAGCTCTTAGCTGTTAGCATTGAAGCGGATGAATAGACCCTAGTTTTAGCAACAAAACACAGGAAAGCTAATAGCTAACAGCCAAAAGCTAACAGCTAAAAAAAACGGCTGCCGCGCGATTTGCGGGCAGCCGGTTGAATTGTAACCTATCAGCGATCGAAAATGTGTCTTTTATAGCAGGCAGGGGAACAACCCTTGTAACTTATAAGTTACCGCGCAATGCCTGTTCTCTTTCGATAGATTCAAAGAGTGCTTTAAAATTGCCTTTCCCGAAAGATTTGGCGCCTTTGCGCTGGATGATTTCAAAGAATATGGTAGGGCGGTCCTGTATGGGTTTGGTAAAGATCTGCAGGAGATACCCTTCATCATCCCGGTCTACCAGGATACCCAGTTCCTGCAGCGGGCGGATATCTTCATCTATTTCGCCTACCCTTTCTTTCAGGGTGGTATAATAGGATGCCGGAACTGTCAGAAATTCCACGCCTCTCTTTTGCAGCTCACCTACGGTTTCGATGATATCATTGGTAGCGATGGCCACGTGCTGTACCCCCGGGCCACCATAGAAGTCCAGGTATTCTTCTATCTGGGATTTCTTTTTACCTTCTGCCGGTTCGTTGATGGGGAATTTAACGCGGCCGTTACCGTTGCTCATTACCTTACTCATCAGGGCCGTGTATTCGGTAGAAATGTCTTTATCGTCAAAAGAGATCAGATTACGGAAGCCCATTACCCGCTCATAGAATCCTACCCAGGTATTCATTTCATTCCAGCCTACATTACCTACGCAATGGTCTACATACTGCAA
Organism: Chitinophaga sp. H8; assembly: GCF_040567655.1. Classification (NCBI taxonomy): domain Bacteria; kingdom Pseudomonadati; phylum Bacteroidota; class Chitinophagia; order Chitinophagales; family Chitinophagaceae; genus Chitinophaga; species Chitinophaga defluvii. Next base: position 2,969,130 of record NZ_JBEXAC010000001.1, read on the forward strand.
TCCGGTGTTGGCAGGATTGTAAGTTGTTTTCCATTCTTTAAAGCCGGGGAGGAAAGGACCATTGTATTTTTTTCTTTCCACGAAGAGGTGTACGGTATCCCCATAGATACGGATACCGCTGCGCACCACTTCCCCATGTTCGTCTTTTTCCAGGGTAGGCTGCATAAAAGGCTCTGCCCCTCTTTTTACGGTTTCTTCAAAAGCAGCGCGGGCATCATCTACCCAGAGTGCCAGCACCCGCACTCCATCGCCATGCTTATCAATATGCCGGGAGATTTCATTACCCGGGAATAAAGGCGTGGTTAAAACAAAACGGATCTTATTTTGAATAAGTACATAAGATACACGGTCTTTCACGCCAGTTTCCGGGCCGGCATAGGCGACAGATTGAAAACCAAATGCGGTTTTATAATAATGGGCAGCCTGTTTGGCATTCCCCACATAAAATTCGATATAATCAGTGCCGTTCAATGGTAAAAAGTCGTGCTGGTCCTGTAAAGTGGCCGCATTACTAACTGCAGTTTCCATAAAGTAAGATTGTTTTGGTGTGGATTAATTTTAAGTACGGTTATTTATTCTGCCCAGCTCATCACATAGTCTTTGTCTTCTATGCCCAGGGCAGCTGTTGTTATTTGCAGCGGATGAAAGGTATCTACCATTACCGCCAGTTCTTTTGTTTCTTTTGCCCCTATGCTTTTGGCCACCGCACCGGGGTGCGGGCCATGCGGAATACCTGCCGGATGCAGGGTGATCATACCACGGGTGACATGTTTGCGGCTCATAAAATCCCCATCTACATAATACAGCACTTCATCACTATCAATATTGCTGTGATTGTAAGGCGCCGGGATAGACAGCGGGTGATAATCAAAGAGGCGGGGACAGAAAGAGCACACCACGAAGTTGGTACCTTCAAAGGTTTGATGCACCGGCGGGGGCTGATGCACCCGCCCGGTGATCGGTTCAAAATCGTGGATAGAAAAGGCAAACGGGTATTCACATCCATCCCAGCCAATAACATCAAATGGGTGGTGTTTGTAGTGGATGGGGTATATCACCCCTTTCTTTTTTATGTTGATCAGAAAGTCGCCTTCCTGGTCGATTGTTTCCAGATTTTGTGGCTGACGGATATCCCTTTCACAGAAAGGAGCATGTTCCAGCAACTGCCCGTAATGGCTCAGGTATCTTTTGGGATAACGTATCGGGCTAAACGACTCTACAATAAAAAGCCGGTTGTTTTCATTGGCAAAAGTGATCTGGTAGATCGTGCCCCTTGGAATCACCAGGTAGTCGCCATAACCAAACTCCAGTTGTCCGTATTGTGATTTTAATACCCCATTGCCTTCATGTACAAAGATGAGCTCGTCCGCATCTGCATTCTTATAAAAGTAATCCTGCATACTATGGCGGGGAGCAGCCAGAACGATATGGCAATCACTGTTGACCAGCACGGCTTTGCGGCTGTGCAGAAAGTCATCTTCCCCTTTTATATCAAATCCCTGGAAGCTCCGGTGTTTTAACATTTTTTCTTCTGCCACTTCCGGCGCTACACTATAAGGTGTGTCTACTTTTACAATCTCTGTAGGCGGATGACAATGGTACAGCAACGAATAATGGGAAGAAAAGCCTTCTGTGGAAAACAATTGTTCCGAGTAAAGGGTGCCATCCGGTTTGTAAAACTGGGTGTGACGCTTATGCGGAATTTGTCCCAATTGATGGTATTGTGGCATGCCGGTAAATAAATTTTAAGGGTGCTGCAAAATATATGGTACGCTGATACGCCCCTGATACAATAAATTAGATCGATGTATAAGTAATTCGCAGAAAACGGTGAGCAGGTTTAACCACTATAAAGTTACGAATAATGTACAGGAAGATGGGTGGTTTATACCGCTTATCATGCAGCCGAATCCATGGCGAGGGTGGCCATGAGAAAATAGTAGCTGAGCTGGCTTTTGGATGTATATTTCAACAGTACCGACAAGTGGCTAATTTTTTACTGGCTAAAGTTAAGTATATTTTCTAATACCAAACAAATCCATGATATAGGGCTCCTTCCTGGTGAGAAAAAGCACTAGCCCAAGTCATTGTTTGTCATTAAATTGTCTTGAAAATATATGAATCGTAGGAATTTTCTGGCAAACAGGATCAAACCACGTTTATCATTCTTTAAAATAAACCTCTTTTGATAGAATATTTTCCAAACATTCAATCATTTATGAAATTTCATTCAGTATTTAAGTTCTTTTTTAGTTAAAATCAAAAATACCAGCCTGCATTTGCAATTATGGAATTAAACCACCACTTTTGTTATCAGAAAGTCAAATTATACTAAATAGTGCAACGTTTCCATACATATATCCTTTCTGCCACATGTGCCATCTCCGGTACATGCCACAGCACTATTATCACATCCACCACCATTACAACCCCATTGCGGGGTTAGTAATCACATATCATCCATCGATCACGGGAACGTGGTACACAGCCGGAAAGGTCCGGAGCTTTTCTTCGTATAAATATTCTTTAGCATGCAAGTATTAAAATTTGGCGGCACTTCTGTGGGAAGTACCAAGGCAATAGAACAGGTTTGTCACATTCTTCAGCACCATAAACCAGCCGGACAGTATGCCATTGTGGTATCAGCTATGGGTGGTATTACGGACAAGCTGATTCAATGCGGACAACTCGCCGGGCAAGGACAGGAACAATACCGGGTGATTTTACAGGAAATTGAAACCAGGCATCTGGATACGATCCGGGAACTGTTTCCTATTACTGCACAAAGCAGCCTGATCAGTCAGCTAAAGAAAAAACTCAATACGCTTGAAAGCCTGTGTGATGGTATATTCCAGGTAGGTGAGCTGAGTAAACGCTCTTTAGATAAAATTATGAGCTTCGGAGAACTGATCTCTTCCGTCCTCGTAGCAGAAAAATTAAAGCAACAAGGGCTGTATGCCGGGTGGAAAGACAGCCGGGAGCTGATCGTTACGGATGAATATTTTGGTAATGCCCGGGTAGATTTTCCGGCTACCAATCATCAGATCGCTGAATATTTCCAGGCAGCCCCGGCCGACTATATCGTATTTCCTGGTTTTGTAGCTCGCTCCCCCAGCGGAGAAACAACTACCCTGGGCCGGGGTGGTTCTGATTACACTGCTGCTATCATCGCTGCTGCTACCCATGCAGAAGTGCTGGACATCTGGACAGATGTAAGTGGTATGATGACGGCCGATCCCCGCCTGGTATCCCAGGCCATTCCCATCACCCATATTTCCTATGAGGAAGCAATGGAGCTATCTCACTTTGGCGCTAAAGTGATCTACCCTCCTACCATCCAACCTGTCATGGACAAACGTATTCCGATCTGGATCAAAAATACTTTTGCCCCTGCCGATCATGGCACCCTCATTCAGGACAATGCAGACCGCAGCTTCCCGGTTACCGGTATTTCCGGTATCCAGCATATCGCCCTGCTTACCCTGGAAGGAAGCGGCATGGTAGGTATCCCCGGATTCTCCAAAAGGCTGTTTGACGCCCTGCTGCAGGAACGGATCAACGTGATATTAATTACCCAGAGCTCGTCGGAACACTCTATTACCGTAGGTATTCATGAAGTGGATATGCTGAAAGCCAAAACAGCAGTAGACAGCGAGTTTTCCCAGGAGATACAGGAAAAGCATATAGAACCGCTGATTGTAGAAAGGGACATGAGCATTGTAGCGATCGTGGGAGATAAAATGAAAAACCACCATGGCACCAGCGGCAAATTATTCAGCGCCCTGGGCAGGAATGGCGTGAATGTAAGAGCGATTGCGCAGGGTTCTACAGAGAAAAATATCTCTACCGTTATCAATAAAGCAGATATCAGGAAAGCCCTGAACGTATTGCATGAAGCCTTTTTTGAAACGCCTTTAAAGCAGGTGAACATATTTATTGCCGGCGTAGGCAATGTAGGCAGCAAGCTACTGGAGCAGCTGCACCAGCAAAATACTTACCTGCAAAACGAATTAGGCTTGCAGGTACGGGTTATTGGATTGGCCAACAGCAAAAAGATGCTGCTGCAGGATAATAGTTTTGACCTGGAACAATGGCGGGAGCAGCTGGCCACCGGTGAGCCTACCGATATGCCCGCCTTTGTGCAGATGATCAAAACCCTTAACCTGCGCAACAGTGTATTTATAGATAATACTGCCAGCAAAGAGGTAGCTGCAGTATATGGAGAATTTTTACAGCATGGTATTTCTGTGGTAACCTGCAATAAAATTGCCTGTTCATCAGCATACAGTGATTACAAAAAGCTGAAAGACCTGGGGCGTCAGTTTAATGCCTCTTTCCTTTTTGAAACCAATGTAGGAGCCGGGCTTCCTGTGATCAATACACTGAACGACCTGATCAGAAGCGGCGATAAAGTGCGCAGCATCGAAGCCGTACTTTCCGGTAGCCTTAATTTTGTATTCAACAATTTTGTGCAGGATGCCAGTTTCCGGACAGTGGTAAAGGCCGCACAGGATGAAGGCTATACCGAACCGGACCCACGCATAGATCTGAGCGGTGTGGACGTGATGCGTAAAATCCTGATCCTGGCACGTGAAAGCGGTGCAGTGATGGAACTGGATGATATTACCAATCATTCCTTTTTGCCCGCAGCCTGTCTGGACGCTCCTTCTGTAGCCGATTTCTACGAACAGCTGGATGTACATGCCGGGCACTTCCTGGCTATCCGCCAGCAAGCCGATGCAGTGGGCAAGAAGCTCAAGTTTGTAGCAAAGTATGAAGACGGCAAAGCATCCGTTGGCTTACAATCTGTAGCCCCCGATCATCCGTTCTACAACCTGGAAGGAAAAGATAATATCGTATTGTATACCACCCACCGTTATGCAGCCCAACCGCTGATCGTAAAAGGTGCTGGCGCAGGAGCCGATGTTACCGCCTCCGGTATCTTTGCGGATATTATCAGAACGGCGCGGTAAGCGTCACAAAAACAACACTGCATACTAAAGACCGTAAACTGTAAGTAATGGATGCTATAAAAGTATTTGCTCCCGGTACCGTGGCCAACGTAGCCTGTGGCTTTGATGTAATAGGCCTGGCCATGGATGCCCCCGGAGATGAAATGATATTAAGAAGAACCGATAAACCCGGTATTACCATATCCGCTATTCACGGCGCTAATCTGCCTACAGATCCGTTGCAGAATGTAGCGGGCGTAGCTGTACAGGCATTACTACAGAAGTATGCCAACCCGGATATTGGCATTGACATAGAAATATTCAAAAACATACATCCCGGTAGTGGTATTGGCTCCAGTGCTGCCAGCAGTGCTGGAGCGGTAGTAGGGGTCAATCATTTGCTGGGGCAGCCTTTTACCCCTAAACAACTGGTGCGCTTTGCAATGGAAGGCGAACGCCTGGCCAGTGGTGCGGCGCATGCCGACAATGTAGCGCCTGCAGTAATGGGTGGTTTTACCCTTGTAAGAAGTTATAAGCCCCTGGATATTACCAGCCTGCATACACCTGCCGACTTATGGGTAAGCGTGATACATCCCCAGATAGAGGTAAAAACTTCTGATGCGCGGGAGATCCTGAAACAAAAAGTACTGATGACAGATGCTATCCGCCAATGGGGAAACGTAGGGGCGTTAGTAGCAGGATTGTACCAGGAAAATTATGACCTGATCAGCCGGGCGCTGGAAGATGTTATTGTAGAACCGGTACGTGCCATCCTCATTCCGGCTTTCTACGCACTCAAAACCAAATGCAAGGATGCCGGCGCATTGGGCGGTGGTATCTCCGGATCCGGCCCTTCTGTATTTATGCTGAGCAAAGGAGAAGAAAATGCGAGGAAGGTAGCCGCTATGATGGATACCATCTATGCACCGTTGGGCGTGGATTATAAAATCTATGTGTCCAAAATCAACACACAGGGGGTGAAAGTTATTTAATCGTACCCTGCAAAACAGCTAAACTGATCAAAGCATGCATTATTATAGTTTACAAAATCCCCAGCACCGGGTATCCTTTGAAGAAGCAGTGGTAAAAGGCCTGGCACCTGATAAAGGATTATATTTTCCCGATCATATTCCGCAGCTGGACAAGGATTTTATTGACCACCTGGAACAATATGACGACCTGGATATTGCTTACCGTGTCATCAGCCCTTTTGTTGGCCACGAGATTCCGGAAGCGGATTTAAAACAAATCATTAAAGACACGCTGCACTTTCCCTTTCCACTGGAAAAAGTAGCCGATCATATTTATGCGCTGGAACTGTTTCATGGGCCCACGCTGGCATTTAAAGATGTGGGCGCCCGGTTTATGGCAGGCTGCCTGGGATACTTCCGCCGCAACAGCACCAGGCCTGTTACGGTACTGGTAGCTACTTCCGGCGATACCGGCGGTGCAGTAGCACATGGGTTCTATAATGTACCCGGCATACGTGTGGTGATCCTCTACCCTTCCGGTAAAGTAAGCACCCTGCAGGAAAAACAACTTACCACCCTGGGCGGAAACATTGTAGCCCTGGAAATACAAGGCACTTTTGACGACTGCCAGCAGCTGGTAAAAACAGCTTTTCTGGACGACGACCTGCAGGCACACTGCCAGCTTACGTCGGCCAACTCTATCAATGTAGCCCGCTGGTTGCCACAGATGTTCTATTACTTCCTGGCCTACAAGCAAATGAAACAGGCCTATCCACACCTGGTATTTTCTGTGCCCAGCGGTAACTTCGGCAATATCTGCGCCGGGATGATGGCAGCAGCGATGGGCATGCCGGTACAGCGGTTTATTGCTGCTACCAATATTAATGATACGGTACCCCGGTTTATGGAAACCGGAAAATATACCCCAGGCAAAGCTACGCCTACACTGTCCAACGCGATGGATGTAGCCGACCCCAGCAATTTCGTACGCATATTGCGGTTATTCTCCGATAACCTGCCTGCCCTCCGCGAAAAGCTGACTTCAGGCAGTTTTACAGATGCGGCTACCGTAACAACAATGGAAACAGTATGGGCACAGCACCATTACATGCTGGACCCACATGGGGCGGTAGGCTACCTGGGACTGGAAAAATACTTCCAACCCGCTCCCGGCACGGCAGGCATTTTCCTGGAAACAGCACATCCCATAAAATTTGCTGATACTGCCCCGGCAGGGTTACAGGATAAAATAACCGCTCCGGCACGTATTCAGGAACTGTACGACCAGCCCAAAGCAGCTGTTTTACTGCCAGACAATTACGCTGCACTGAAACAATGGCTGCTGGCCAACGGATAACAACCTGTAGCAGCAGGCCACTATGTAATAGCCCCGCGGCTGCCGGATTGATATTTCGGATTTACAATTATACACTATAGATTTGAGGGCTGATGCTAATATAGCTGGTTCACGCTTTAAACATGGCCAACCTGGCATCATCACAAATCAATATTCATGAAGTATTTAGCAATACTCTTTTTAACAGCTTGCCTGTCGTGCCAATCCAGCACCCACAGGCAAGCTGTTACTACTGCCGCCGATACCGTGTTGTACAGCCCCCTCATCGTTCCCTATACAGATTCTATTCAGCAATTCCCGGAGAAACATGAGCTGTATTACCGGCGTGGCTTATTGCTATTCAATACGCACCCTAAACTCGCACAAACAGATTTTGAAAAAGCCGGTGCGCTGGCCCCTGCCATTACGGATTATTGGGCAGGCGCAGGTGAAGCAGCGCTACTGAATAATGAATACAGTAAAGCAGTAGCGCATTTTCATCAGGCCCTGCAAACAGCTCCCGGTTATGGGTATCTTCAATACCGGCTGGCTACCGCCATGGTGGAAAACCAGTCGTATAAATCGGCCGATAGCCTGGCAGATATTCTGGCACATGGCCAGGGACCGCGTGACCAGGCCTATTACCTCAAGGCACGTATTGCGGAAGACCGCAGGGATACTGCGCAGGCCATCAAACACCTCACCGCCGCCATTTCCATTGCCGGCCCGCACAGTGAATATGATGCCGTAATGGAACTGGGCGATCTGCTGCAGGCGCAACGCTCCCCTGCCGCACTCCACTATTATGATCTTGCTTACCAGCTGGACTCCACCAATGCGGAACCATTATATAGCAAAGGACAATACGAGGAACAGCTGGGCAAAACTGCCGATGCTGTAAAATCCTATCGTCAGGCTATCTTAACAGATCCCGGTTATCAGGCGGCGTATATGTCGCTCGGAAAAATAAGCATGGCACAGCAGCACTGGAAAGAAGGTGTGCAGTATTTTAACATGGCTGCCAAAACCTCCCCTACCGATGCAGCCGCCTATTACTACCGCGCTTCGTGCTACGAAAAACTGGGCAATAAAACATTGGCCATAGAAGATTATACCAAAGCGCTTTCGTTCAAAAAAGCATATCCTGAAGCACAGCAGGCACTGGATAGGTTGTTAAAATAGCGATTAGCTGTTAGCTTTTAGCCATTAGCCGATTATGTCATGTTTATCAAAGAGAATATACAGCCTATTTTTCATTACTTCCAGTAAAATGCAATAAGCTAAAAGCTAATGGCTAAAAGCTAACAGCTATTTTTACTAGCTTTACATAGAATTAAACATTTCGATTTTGGAAAAACAGCAAGTATTGATTGCCCCGTCCCTCCTGGCGGCAAACTTTTTGGAATTGGGTAAAGAAGTGGAGATGGTAAACCGGAGTGAAGCAGACTGGTTTCACCTGGATGTGATGGATGGCCGTTTTGTACCGAACATCAGTTATGGCCTGCCGGTGATTGCACAAATAAAAAAAGCGGCACGCAAGCCTTGTGATGTACACCTGATGATAGAAGAGCCGGAGAAGTATGCGGACGCCTTTCAAAAAGCAGGTGCCGATATATTAACGGTACATGCAGAAGCTTGTATCCATTTGCACAGGAATATCCAGCAGATAAAAGGTCTGGGGATGAAAGCGGGCGTAGCGCTGAATCCGCATACCCCGGTAAATGTACTGGAAAATATTATTGGTGATATTGATGTAGTACTGGTGATGAGTGTTAATCCAGGGTTTGGCGGACAGGCATTCATTCCGCAAACCTATCACAAAATTGCACAGGTGCGGGACATGATACAGCAACAGGGAGCGCATGCATTGATTGAAGTAGACGGAGGCGTTACGCTGGATAATGCGGCTGCGCTGATAAAAGCCGGCGCTGATGTGTTGGTAGCCGGCAGTTTTGTATTCTCTGCAGCGAATCCGGAAAACACCATCCACTTGTTAAAAGAAGCAAACAGGTAATAGGATGTACACCCTGGGTATGGCTTACACAGCCAGGTGTGTGATAATTTCCTTGGAAAGTGGCTTGGTCAGATAGCCCGTTACAAATGAATAAGTACGAACCCGCTCTTTATCTTTCTCATCAATTGAAGAGGTCAGTACAAAAATTTTAATGGGCTTGGCAAGTATCTCCTGGAAACCTGCATACTCGTTTAAAAAGTCCCACCCGTCCATTACCGGCATGTTGAGATCCAGCAAAATAACATCTGGCAGGTGCTGCGGATGTGTTAAATGCTGTTTCATATAATCCAGTACCTCCTGCGCATCCGAAAAGGTGCGGATATCTTTACTTATCCCCTGCCGTTCTATCATGATCTGCGCTATCTGCTGGTGTATAGGATCATCATCCACAATGAAAACCATATTGATCAACTTCATAAAAGGGACTATTCTCGCCTAAATGTAATAATAAATTTTGTTCCAAGGCCTGGCTGGCTTTCTGCTCTGATACTTCCCCCCATCGCCTCTACCTGGGTTTTAGTAATAAACAGGCCTATCCCCTTGGCATCCTTGTTCTTATGGAATGTTTTCCGGAAGCCAAACAACTTATTGCCAAAGCGTTCCATGTCAATCCCCATTCCATTGTCTTCTACCGTTAATACCGTATAGGCCTCTTCTTCCCAGCTTTCCAGATGTAATGCCAGGGGCCTGTCGGCCGACCGGTACCGGATGGCATTGGTAATAAAATTTTGCAGGATGCTATCCAGGTATACCCTGGGATATTCAATCACCGGCGCCTTATCAAAGCTGGCCGTAAGCCGGATACCACTGGTTTCTATATCTACCAACAGCACGTCCTTTACCTTTTGCAACCGTTCCGCAAAGAAGAGTTTTTCCTTTTCAACATTAATATCCTTTCTGATCTGGACTACCTCTACCAGGTCGTTGAGTGTTTCATCTATCTTTTTGATCACCTCCTGTACCATGCCCAGGTATAGTTCCCGTTCCTGCAGGGATAACGCCTCATTATGCATCTGCATCAGCGCTTTCAGGTTAGCGATAGGTGCCCTGAGGTTATGAGAAGTGATATGGGCAAAATCTTCCAGCTGCTTATTCTGGTTGAGCAGGCTTTTGTTAAGCGTAGAAAGCTGCTCGTTGGCCTTACGCAGGTCTTTCTGCATTTTCCGGCTTTCTGTGATATCCCACATGAATACGGAGATGCTGCCATCGCGCATAGACGTTAGTAAAAAATCATACCATTTGTTTGGTTGGGAGAAGTAGATGCTGAATGACTGTGATTCCTGTTTATCAATACATTCCTGCAATCTGTTGTAGAAGACTGTATCTGCCAGCCAGGGAAACACTTCGAATATCTTACTCCCTTCCGTTACACTATGCCCCACCATGGCCTCTGCCTTTTTGTTGGCAAAGTTGAGGGTACCATCTCTTTCTATGGCTGCATACCCCATGTCAATCGCATCAAAAAACAGGCGCATCAGTTCGGTATTACGGGATAGTTCATCACGTATCTGATGTTGTTCCGTAATATCCTGGCATACCCCATAGAGGCGTACCAGTTTACCATCTTTATAGCCGGGCTGTCCGATACTGTTTATCCGCTTATGATTCCCCTTTGCAGTAATAATATTGAAATGAGCATCGTAGGGCTTCCCTTCCTCTTTACAAAGTTTGATCAGCCGGTCTATTTCCTTGCGGGAGTCTTCTGTGTAAAACTCCAGCGCAGCCGTATTATCCAAAGGGGTTCCCAGTTCCATTTCAAAGATATGATAGGTTTCTGCCGACCACCTCACCTGGCAGGTAGTCATGTCTACTTCCCATCCCCCTATTTTGCCTACCTTACCCGTTTGCAACAGGAATTCCTGGTTTTGCAGGTTCTCTGCCTCCTGTAGTTTTTTCTCCGTAATGTCATTGACCAGGGCTACTACTATCATGTCTTTATCCACCGGGTCTTCTACCGGGAATACGGTCAGGTCCAGGCATACTTCCCGGCCCAACTGGGTCCATTGTTCATCCTGTGAAAAGTCGACCTTTTTTTCCAGCCGCAGGGTTTCATTTTGCTGCAATGCCTGTGTAAAAAGCATATCCAGCTGAAACATCCGTGCAAAACGATCATTCATCACATTAAAAGGCACCCCAGAAAGCGATTCCGGTGTATTCAGGAAATGGCGTTGTGTATGATTAATCCGCTGCACAAATCCAAAGCTGTCGAACTGTATATACCCAACCGGCAGATTTTCAATGATATTATCCAGCAGGCGTTCGCTTTTACGCAAGCTGATTTCTGCCAGTTTCTTTTCGGTGATTTCCGTTAAGATGAGGAACAGGTCCGCTTCTGCACCCGGACCTTCTGATACAGAAAACACGATGGCCTCAAAGTACACAGGATGGATCCGCGTTACATTCCCATATTCCTGTTCTGTATATTTCAGGAGTATTTCTTTGGTAACAGGTGTTTGTTTGTGTGCCACTTCAGCAAACAACTGGCTTAATCCATTATGCTGATAGAAGGGGTCTGTCAGCAGGTTATAGCCAGGGGTCGTAAATAAAGCATGATCTTCCCCCCATATGTCCCGTTGTTTGCTGTTCATATCAATGCTGATCCCTTCCGCAGTAAACTGTTGCAGGCCTATGGGCAGGTTTTCCAGTATTTCCCCGAAGTAATGATCATTCTTCTTACGTTTTATTTCCAGCAGTTTGCGGCCGGTAATGTCCATTCCGAACAACAGGTAGGTTTGTGCCCCGGGAGCCGGTTGCAGCATCATATCGAGCCAGATGGGCGCGGTAGAGGTATGGCAGCATATTTCGGTTCTTACGGAGATACCTGTCTGTAATTTTTTCCAGATATCCTGCCATTTACGTTTATCCGTCACTAAAGCCCCAAAGGGGCTTCCCTGCAGTTTTTCCGCAGGCCTTTGCAGCAGTTGGGAAGCAAAAGTATTTGCCAGCACGATATTACCCGCAGGATCCAGTGTTATGACCAGGGCGCTATGATCGATTGCCTTCTGGGTAAACAGCATGGCCTCTTTTCCGGAGGAGCAATGCACTACTTTTCCTTGCGGGCGCAGGGTAAACAGTATATAGACGGGCGTGTTGGGGGTGTCCTGTAATGGTTTACAGGATATTTTATAATGTTGGACTAATTTTCCATCATGCATCACCTGGGCATTCCAGCTGCGCTTTTTTCCTGCCAGCGCAGCTTTAAAATGCAGCTGCAACAGTTCCTGCCAGTCGGGCAAATTACAGTATAAGTCGTGCAAACACGTACCCGGAGCAATGGTTGTGTCAAGGATTCTCCGGTTTTCTGATACAAAAGCTTCATTCATTTCCAGCAGGCAACCATGCAAATCCAGCACGGCCACAGGGTCCTTCATTTCTTCCAGGATCTGGTTCAGCATAGCTAAATTCATAAGCTTGTATTCTCAAAAAAGCATCTAAAGTACTTAATATATTACAAAAAAACACTATTACCAAGTGGTAAGATAACAAATTGTTTCACAATAAGATAAGTATTTTACAAATGAAGTAGCAGCTTGGTCTGCCGGTCAAAACGGTGAAGCGGGCGCTGGTTGTCGGGGATGAAGTTAACAGGATGTTATCCACGATTGTGGATTTTCTATTTTCAGCATATGTAAAAGGATAGATATCTTTGAGGGCCAATAGATTAATGTGGCCGGCAAAATAGTCCGTTGCAGGTAACTTAAATTCTTAACCAACAATTGTAATGAAGATGAAAGTATTAATTATTATGGGATCAGAAAGTGACAAACCAGTTATGCAAGAATCCCAGCATTACCTGCAATATTTTAGTATCGAAAGTGAAATGGTAGTAGCCTCTGCGCATCGTAATCCGGACAAGGTACGTGATCTTTGTATCAATGCTGAGCAAAACGGGTTTGGCGTGGTTATTGCCGCAGCAGGTATGGCAGCAGCATTGCCTGGTGTAGTATCTGCCTATACTTCCTTACCGGTATTAGGCGTTCCTTTAGATGGCGGTTTGCCCGGTGGTATTGACGCATTGTATTCCATTGTGCAGATGCCCGCAGGTTTGCCCGTAGGTACTCTTGCTGTAGGCAAAGCAGGTGCACGCAATGCAGCGATACTCGCAGCCAGAATATTTGCGCTGAGCGATAAAGCTGTAGCAGCACGTGTAGCAGCATTTAAACAAAATGGTTACAGAATTTAGTAATTGCTTAACAAAACCGCGGTCAGGATTGTAGAATAATTAGATATATTACAATCGTATTCCTCGTATCTTAAATCATAGCATCTTTGACTGAATCAATTATCAACTTAGATAGTATTAATCCCATTGAGTTTTTCGGAGTAAACAACGGAAAGCTGGATTTACTGAAAAAGAAATTTCCCCTGTTAAAGATCCTGTCCAGAGGCACACAGCTGAAACTGTCAGGCGCACCGGAGGAAGTTACCACCGCCCAGGAAAAGATAGGCCAGATTGTTAAATACCTTGAAAGAAATGGTAATTTAACAGAGGGCTATTTTGAACAGATTTTAGGCGATGGAGAAGTAAGTGTTGACCACTTCAGTGATAGAAATCCCAATGAAGTGTTGGTATTCGGGCCTAACGGACGTACGGTACGTGCCCGGACCGCGAATCAAAAAAAGATGGTATCCCTGGCCGACAAGAACGATATCGTATTTGCCATTGGGCCGGCGGGTACCGGTAAAACCTATACTGCCGTGGCACTGGCAGTACGGGCATTAAAGAACAAGGCTGTCAGAAAGATCATTCTTACCCGTCCTGCTGTAGAAGCAGGGGAAAACCTGGGATTTCTGCCAGGTGATCTTAAAGAAAAGATTGACCCCTACCTGCGCCCGCTGTATGATGCACTGGATGATATGATACCGGCAGAGAAGCTGAGCTATTTTATGACCAACAACATCATTGAAATTGCACCACTGGCGTATATGCGTGGTCGTACACTGGATAATTCCTTTATTATCCTGGACGAGGCACAAAATGCGACAGACCTGCAGATCAAAATGTTTCTGACCAGAATAGGGCCTTCTGCCAAAGCCATCATCACTGGTGACCTCACCCAGATAGATCTGCCCAAAAACCAAAAGTCGGGCCTGGAAAAGGCAACCCGGATCTTAAAGAAGATCGATGGGATCGGTTATTTACAGCTGGATGAAGAGGATGTAGTAAGGCATCGCCTGGTAAAAGCCATTATCAAGGCGTATGATGCGGAAAAAGAGCGGGAGGAAAAGATATAAGCTGTTAGCTGTTAGCCTTTAGCTGTTAGCTTGCATTATACAAGCTAACAGCTAAAGGCTAACAAGCAAACATCAATACCTAAAAGCTAACAGCCAACAGCTAATAGCTCCATATTAACGCTTCCTTAACAGGCTAAACCGTAAATTTAGCCTTCGGAAAGAGCCGTATGTAGGAAACCCTGCCTGTGATGAAAGGATGAGAAAGCAGCTGATGAAGACATGCCGGTCAGCGTTGGAAGTAAATGTACTGATAGCCCAAATGCTTGCCCTCAAATGTTCACTTTTGCAGAATTGGATCTTTCCCCCTATTTTTGTTAGTGATATTATATAATTAATTGACTACATGACCAATTATTGGCGAATTCTGACTTTGGCTCTTTTATCAGTCGCATTATTCAGTGGTTGTAAAAAACAGGCAACACCTCAGGAAGTGGCGTTGGCGTTTATGCATGCCATACAGGATTCTAATTTTGACCTGGCCAGAGAATATGCTACAAAAGAATCACAGCAGGTAATACAATTGTACTCCTTCTTTGATGCCCGCAGAAGTGATGCGGAAAGAGAAAAGATCAAAAAAGCGCATATTGAAGTAGTGGATACCCAGGAAGTAGATGATAAGGCATCTGTCACTATCCTTAATTCATCTGCCCACCAGAAAGAGATCCTGCAATTGATCAAAGAAAGCGGGAAATGGCGTATTTCTTTAACTTTTGAAAGTATTATACCCAATTATATTCCACCAGCTAACCCAACCACTTTAGACTCTACATCAATGACGCCAACGGACACCGCGCCACAAGCTCCCATTGCTGCACCGGCGTCAAAGTAACTTCTTACAGCCTTTTTGCTGTATTTAGCGGATAATTTTTAGCTATTACAGTTGAGTTCCTTAATTTTGCCACGCACTAACGTGTAGTACCTGTTTAAAAACGGGGTATTTTGTTGCCATTTAACTTGTATCAGGGGTTAATGGATGCATCTTTTCATATCTCTCCTGCCAGTGCAGGAGCAATAAATTGCAACGGAAACAAAGCCTGGATTACACGTGAAGCGAAGTATTGTATATAAAATTAAAAGAAAAGTAGATTATGATGACAAATCCATGGCATAGTGTTAATCCCGGATCGCACGTGCCGAATGTTGTAAATGCTATTATTGAAATTCCTAAAGGATGTCGCGCCAAATATGAACTGGATAAAGAAAGCGGTTTATTGAAACTGGACAGGGTACTGTATTCTTCCGTCTACTATCCGGCCAACTACGGGTTTATTCCACAATCTTACTGTGATGATCATGATCCATTGGATATCCTGATCCTGTCTCAGATTGAGTGTGTGCCCATGTGTATCATCGAAGCCAAAGTAATTGGCGTGATGCAGATGATAGATGGCGGAGAAGCGGATGATAAGATCATCGCGGTAGCTGCCAATGATATGAGCGTAAATTACATCAACGATATTTCAGAATTACCTCCTCATTTTACTGCAGAAATGAGACATTTCTTTGAAGAATATAAAAGGCTGGAAAACAAAACCGTGCAGGTAGAAGAATTCCAGAATAAAGCAGTGGCAGAGCGGATCATTATGGAAAGCTTTGACGCGTATCAGAAAATGTTCAAACAAAAATAGATGCGCATGACCCTTCCTATCATCCTTGGGCTTATTCTACTGGGCTTGCTGGCAGGCGCTTTCAGCGGAGTAGTAGGTATTGGTGGCGGTATTATCATTGTACCGGCACTGGTATACCTCTTTGGATTATCACAACACCAGGCGCAGGGCACTACGCTTGGCTTACTGATGTTTCCGGTAGGTATACTGGCGGTAATACAGTATTACAAACAAGGTTATATTGATTACCGTTTTGTACTTTTTATTGCTGCCGGCTTCATTATCGGCGGCTACCTGGGTGGTAAATTAGTGGTGAACATTCCTGATTACATCATCAAGAAAATTTTTGCACTGCTTATGATAGCCATTGCAGTGAAAATCTTATTCTTTGATAAATAACCTGATACTAAACGCCACACAAATAGCCTTGCCGGCTATTTGTGTGGCGTTTTTCTTTTGCCGGCATACTAACTTTGCAAATACCGCTTAATAATGCGCAGCTGATGCGTACGCAACCCCGTATCCGCATTAATGATCCCCTGATTGTCAATATTATCTACCCTCACTTTCCCGGCAGCATGGATGATTTCATGATCGTTCAATAGGATCCCCACATGGGTAATACGCCCCTCTGCGTTATCAAAAAAGGCAAGGTCGCCCAGGCGGGCTTCCTGTAAAAAGTCTAATACGTCTCCTTGTGTTGCCTGCTGGTACGCATCCCTTAAAAGCGATATGCCGCATAGTTTAAACACAGACTGGGTAAATCCGGAGCAATCAATACCAAACACCGACTTGCCTCCCCATAAATAAGCCGTATTCAGAAAATGGAATGCGATCCCCCTTAATTCATGTATTACAGGCCTGGCAGGTAATGCCTGCATTGCCCCCGGGTCCTCCCCAAACTGTACTTTTATGCCTCCCCAGTACGCCTCATTCCCATTACTTCCTTTGATAGTACACCCATATGGCACTACCATAGGTTGCCCATTTAGTAGCACAGTATTGCTCCAATGCGGCATAAAATGAGTAACTTGTGCATTAAATAACTGGTTGTCAATAATTTCCAGGTGAACAGTGGTGGCCCATCCTTCATAACTATCAGACTGGCATTTTACCTTTACCCAACCATCGGTACCGGTATCTGTTATTTCCACACATTCACCCCAAAGCACCTGGGAAATCATTTCACTCTTATGGGCTGCAGCAGCTCTTAGAGGCATTACAGGAACTATTGTAATGGCGTATGGCATACTAATTGTATAATTCGATTATATGAAATTAAAAATGTAATAGCTAATGAACTTTTTCAGGATTTTTACGTAAATATAGATAATAACATTTATGCATCAGCAGTTAACCAACTTATCAGATAAGGAGCTTATATCCCTGGCCCGCAAGCAAAAAAACCGGGAAGCAGAAGGTATATTAATGGAGCGGTACTGTCATCTGCTGGTGGCGGTTAGTTTACCCCATATCACCGGACAGCCTGGCGCACAAGTAAACGTATTGTACCCCACCTTATTACAGCAACTGAGTAACAGTCTTAAAACACAAACCATCTACAAAGTAAATGAGTGGATGCATCATGTGGTGAAGGGCAATTTTACCAAACCAGATAAAAGTGTACCGTTTTATCCTTCCCGGGATGTGCGGGACATGCTTCATATTGAGAACAAAGTGGTCAAAACGTCCGGTAACAACCTGGAGCGGCAGGATATGATCGCCCAGCTGCAATTGGCCATAGACCGGTTAGGTGCGGAAGACCGGGAATTCATTACCAGATTCTACCTGGAGAACCAATCTTTTGCTACACTGGCAGCAGAAAAAGGATACAGGATGGAAAAGGTAAGACATATCTTAAAAACGGCTAAGAATAAACTGGCCAAGCAATTCATGCATCAAACCTATGCAAAGTAACAATACCCCATATAACGAAAAAGTACTGAAAATCTTCACCAGTATCCGTTGCCTTAACAGGGATCAGCTTCCCCGTTATCTGGAAGGCCGGCTTACGGATGTGGAAAAACACCTGGTAGAACAACACCTGGCAGATTGCGACTTATGTTTTGAAGCATTGCAAGCACTGGAAAACGAGTCCTCCATGGACCGTTACCATGGCTTTACGAATAGTGTACAGCAATATATTCACCAAAGTGTTCAACCTGTATCACATTTACAGAAAGTAGCACAATATGCCCGTAAGGAAAAGAAAAAGGAAAGCCTGCTGGCCTATTTCTGGCTCATTGCATTTGTGTTGCTGGGTGTAGGCAGCATTTTTGTGCTGAAAGGACACCTGCGCAATCAGTCGGCTATGGCAGCCAATGCAGGTAATCCTCCCCCTCCTGCTGATACGGCTAAAACAGGCACTGCCGCCCCGCTGGCAGAAAACAAACCCTCCGAAATAAATACAGCGACAGCACCTGTAAAGCTTGCTACCAGTACCAATACGGTTAAACCAACACCAACGGCTCCCCATAACAATACTACCGCCAAACCAGCTGCAGCTGATACGGCTAAAACAACAAAACCGGTACCACCTAAAGTAGTGCCTCCTGCTGCGCAGAAAAAGGATAGTGTTGTTAAAAAAGCACCTGTACCAGCGCCTAAAGCGCCGGATACCTTAAAAAAAGAAGAGGACAAAAAGAAGGAAGAAGAAAAACCGGTACCTATTGTAAAACCGGCGCCTGCTCCACCAAAGGAGAAACCGGCGGCACAGGATGACGAGGCAGATCAACCGGAGAAAGTAGAAAAGAAAACACCGGTAGTTTCGCCCGCATCCAATAATGATGAGTTTTTGTATAAAGCCGCCATGGTTTATCAGCAACAAGGCGATCTGGGAGAAGCTATTACCCGCTATAAAAGGCTATCTAATATCAGTACCGGCAAATATGCCGAACTGGCCAGATACCAGCTGGCCATCTGTTATCGCAGCAAAGGACAGGCAGGTAAAGCCAGACGTATGTTCCGCGAAGTGGTACGTATGGACGGCAGCATGAAAGATGCCGCCCAAAAAGCATTGGACAGCATGTAAATTCCCCTGCACTGAAAATACCCAGGTATAGGGCCGGATATTGCCCTGGCAGCCATCCGGCTTTTTTTATGGAATTTTGCTTTCGCTGCATCTATTAAGCAGCATCTATATTTAGCCTGTGAATTATCCAGATCCACAACAACTAACAGACCAGGAATTATTACAACGGTTTAAAGCCGATGGCAATGGCGATTGGATAGGTATCCTCTTTGACCGGTACGCCTTACTGCTGCTGGGTATGTGTATGAAATACCTGAAGAATGAAGAAGATGCGCGGGATAGTGTACAGCAGATCTTCCTGAAAGTTTTGTCTGAAGTCAATAAGCACGACATCCAATATTTCCGCGCCTGGATTTACCAGGTGACTAAAAATTATTGTCTGATGCAGCTCCGGCAGCACCATATGAAGTATAAGGAAGAAATTACGGACAAGCATATGGGGGCTATTATAGAAGAACCGGTAAATACAAAGGCACATCAGGAAAAGGATCTGATGCTGGAAAATATGGAACAGGCTATGGCTATGCTGAGCCCGGAACAAAACACCTGCGTAAAATTATTCTACCTGGATAAAAAGTCTTACCAGGAAATAGCAGACCAGACCGGGTATACTTTGCTGCAGGTGAAAAGCTATATTCAGAATGGCAAACGTAACCTTAAACTATTATTAGAGAAACAACAACGTGCAAACAAAGCATAATTTGCATACATTAGTGAACACCGTATTATGAGCAAGCATTTCAACGACATATTTGTAACCACCAAGTGCCCTTCACAGCAGCAACTTCTGGACTATGTTCAGGGAAAGTTACAGCCGGAGGAGCAGCATGAGGTAGAAATGCACCTGTCTGACTGTGAGCTATGCAGTGAAGCACTGGAAGGCTTATCAGCCATACAGCACCAGGAAAAAATTCCCGGATGGTTAAGGGAAATGAAATGGGAGCTGTTAAGAAAACTACATAAACGTACCCGCATTAAAAGAAAGCAGGAAACCTATATCTACCTGGCCGTGATTATCCTGGCAGTCATATTCCTGATGCTCGGTTTGTTCTGGGCTTATCATTTTTCGCTGAAGCGGTAAAGTGGCTGGCATTGACGTTACCTAATACAGGGTTTTATCGCCCTTTTCCTTCCAAGCATGAAACACCGTTAAAGCTTCCGCTGTGGGCATCCCTATCAGCGGTATCTTCTTTTCATCATGTGGTACCGCTATCTCCCGGTAAATAAATGAGTCATCAAAATCAATGGCGGCAGCGTCTTCTTTGGTATTAGCATAATACACCCGTTGTGGCCGTGCCCAGTAAATAGCACCCAGGCACATAGGACATGGCTCGCAGGAAGTATAAATTTCGCAATCATGCAACTGAAAAGTATTTAATTTTTTACAGGCCGCTCTTATTGCTACTACTTCTGCATGGGCAGTAGGATCATTATGCCGCAGCACCTGGTTCCACCCTTCTCCCACCACTTCTTCTCCCCGGACTACGATTGTACCAAACGGCCCACCATCTCCATTACTCATTCCTTTCTCTGATAATTTTACTGCCATCTGCATGAACCGTTTTTCTCTTTCTCCTATCATAGCTACTTGTTTATTTCAAATTTAACGAATAAAAAAGATATGCGATAACGGCGCACATGAGGCCGCATGCATAAAAAACCCGGCGAAGAATCGCCGGGTATGTTCAACTGTGTATCGTCTTGTTACTTATGCTTTCTATATAGTTTGTACAGGTTTTCACCTGTTATCTGTTTATTTATTCCTGATCACCACTACTCCATCAAACACATCTATCAACACTGGTTTTGATTTATCGATATCTCCTGCCAGGATCTGTTTACTTAACAGGTTGATAATTTCCTTCTGGATCAGGCGCTTCAATGGCCGTGCTCCAAACTGCGGATCATAGCCCTGTGCTGCCAGGTATTCCAGTGCATAATCAGAGAATTCCAATATCATGCCATTCCTTGCCAACATGGCCTTCAAATGTTGTAATTGTATGTTAATAATCCCCTTAATTTCTGCTCTCATCAATGGCTGGAACATGATCACCTCATCTACCCTGTTCAGGAATTCGGGGCGTATCGTTTGCTTCAGCAATGTCATCACTTCTTCCTTCGTTCTGTCTACTACTTCTTCCCTGTTTGCATCATTGATATTTTCAAAATTATCCTGGATAACCTGGCTACCCATGTTGCTGGTCATAATGATGATGGTGTTTTTGAAATTCACCACACGACCTTTGTTATCCGTTAACCGGCCATCGTCCAATACCTGCAGCAGGATATTAAATACATCCGGATGTGCTTTTTCTATTTCGTCCAGCAGCACTACGGAATAAGGTTTACGCCTTACTGCTTCAGTAAGCTGTCCTCCTTCATCATACCCTACATAACCCGGAGGTGCACCAACCAAACGGCTTACCGCATGTTTTTCCTGGTACTCACTCATATCTATGCGGGTCATCATCGTTTCATCATCAAAGAGGTATTCTGCCAGTGCTTTCGCCAATTCAGTTTTACCTACACCAGTAGTACCCAGGAATATAAACGATCCGATCGGACGTTTGGGATCCTGTAATCCTGCCCGGCTACGGCGGATAGCATCGGACACAGCTACAATAGCTTCTTCCTGGCCTACCACCCGCTGGTGCAATTCGTCTTCCAGCTTCAGCAACTTATCCTTTTCACTTTGCATCATCCTGGCTACCGGAATACCGGTGGCCTTTGCTACATTCTGCGCGATATCTTCCGCATCTACTTCTTCTTTCAGCAGGCGTCTGTTATTAGCAGACATACTGGTCAGCTCCGCAGTGCTGTCGGCCACCACCTGTTCCTGTTCCTTCACTTTACCATAGCGAATCTCCGCTACCTTACCATAATCTCCGTTACGTTCTGCCTGTTCTGCTTCCAGCTTCAGGTTTTCAATGGCAGCCTTCGCATTCTGTATCCTGTCTACTATTTCTTTTTCTGCCTGCCACTTTGCTTTAAAAGTATTCCGCTCTTCACTCAGCCGGGCTATTTCTTCTCCCAGCTCCCGCAATTTATCTTCGTCATTTTCTCTTTTAATAGCTTCCTTCTCAATTTCCAGCTGCCGGATACGCCTTTCCAGTTCATCCAGTTCTTCCGGCATGGAATTCATTTCCAGCCTCAGCTTGGCCGCACTTTCATCGATCAGGTCTATCGCCTTGTCCGGCAGGAAACGATCCGTTATATACCGGTGTGATAATTCAACGGCTGCAATGATCGCCTCATCTTTTACCCTTACGTGGTGATGGCTTTCATAACGCTCTTTCAGTCCCCTTAAAATAGAGATAGCATCTTCCACACTGGGCTCATCCACCATTACCCGTTGGAAACGGCGTTCCAGGGCTTTATCTTTTTCAAAGTATTTCTGGTATTCGTTCAGGGTAGTTGCCCCTATCGCCCGTAGTTCACCACGTGCCAGTGCTGGTTTAAGAATATTAGCAGCATCCATCGCACCTTCCATCGCACCTGCACCGATGAGGGTATGTATTTCATCAATGAACAGGATGATCTGGCCATCACTTTCTGTTACTTCTTTCACTACTGCTTTCAACCTTTCTTCAAACTCACCCCGGTATTTAGCACCGGCCATGAGCGCTCCCATATCCAGCCCGTAAATGATCTTGGACTTCAGATTTTCCGGCACATCCCCATTTAAGATACGGTGTGCCAGTCCTTCTACAATTGCTGTTTTACCTACACCCGGTTCTCCTACCAGAATCGGATTATTTTTAGACCGGCGGGAAAGAATATGCAATGTTCTGCGTATTTCTTCATCCCGTCCTATCACCGGATCCAGCTTTCCTTCCCTGGCAAGTTCATTCAGGTTCTTGCCATACTTCTGTAAGGAATTGTATTGGGCTTCAGCCGTCTGGGAGTTGACGGTATTTCCCTTGCGTAATTCCTTGATCGCTGCCTTCAAGCCTTTTTCAGTAAGGCCGGCATCTTTCAGTAATTTGGCAGTATCGTCACTACCACCTAATATCCCCAACAGCAAGTGTTCCACACTTACAAACTCGTCTTTAAATTCTTTGATACTGGCACCTGCACGCAGCATGGCATTATTAGCATCCCTGCCGAGCATCTGCCCACCTTCACCACCAGCCAGCTTCGCATATTTTCCAATCTGCTCTTCCAGCTTACCGGAGATAAAGTTGGTGTTAACGTTATTTTTCTTCAGTAAATACTCAATAGGGCTGTCTTCATCATCCAGCAGCGCTTTGAGCAGGTGTCCTGTCTCAATGGCCTGGTTCTGGTGATTAAAAGCAAGCTGTTGTGCCTGTTGCAGTATTTCCTGCGATTTAATTGTGAAATTATTCAGATTCATAAATTCGTTTTTCTCCTTTTGTATGCGTTTTACCAAACGTATATAAGGAACAACAAATCATGCTCCAAGGTTTACAAACCAGTAATTTTGACAGTTCAGCACAAAAAATACTGCACTTTTAGCAGTCCAACTGATTAAATGCTGCTAATATTTCATTAACCGTTAGTAAACAATGATTTACAATAGTAGTATTACTCCCTGTAGCGGTATATAAAACAGAAAGCCCACGGCAAGATTACCGTAGGCAAAGAGATAGCGCACGCTATCGCCTAAACTATTGTTGTACCGCAGGCAACAGGCTATTTACCAGTTCCTGGTTGGCAGTCATCCATTTTCTAACAGCCGCTGTTTCCTGTCCGTCGGCATCCAGTAAGGCCGCCATCAGGCTGCTCAGCTGCTGGTCATTCAGTTTAAACTTAGAGAAAAAACTGACTGCCGCAGCATCATGTTCTACAAAGGCTTTATTGGCAATGATGTTCAGCTGTTCTGTTTCACCAAATACCTTTTTGGGATCTTCCAGAAAACGCAACTTATACTTGGCAAACATCCAGTGTGGTGCCCAACCGGTTACCAATACCGGCTCCCCGGCATCCATTTTCTTTTTCACAGTAGCCATCATGGCAGCCTCACTGGAAGATTGTAATTCATATTTCAGACCATATTCCTTTATCGCAGCTTCCGCCTTCCCCATAATACCGGCACCAGCATCAATCCCCACAATTTTGCCGTCAAAAAGTGCTTTATTGGCATTTAACTCCGCTATACTGCTCACGGGTGAGTTATCGGATACTACCAATCCAATCTTTGCATTTTCATAATCAATACCTAATATGGTCAGCTTATCACCAAAGGTTTCCATATAACTGTGATGGGTAACCGGCAACCAGGTATCCATAAACACATCTGCATCTCCACCGGCTACTGCCGCAAAAACAGGCGCCACATCCGCATTCTTCAATGTTACGGTATACCCCTGATCTTCCAACATCACCTTGGCCAGCTGTGTCATGGCTACCCCTTCCGCCCAGTTCACATAGGCGATCGTGATCTTCTTACTATTTCCGGTATCCGGATTACAGGCCCATACTCCGGCAGTTACAACTGCCACTACGAATAACCAAATAATTTTACGCATGAATAAATAAGCTTTTAGCTGTTAGCCTTTAGTTGTTAGCAAAAGACCATTAGCGAGTTATAAATAAAGAGCTGCGAGCTCTTTTGTGTTTTGTTTTTTATGTTTTACCATAGCCGATAAAATCGCTGCATATGCTAAAAGCTAAAGGCTAATAGCTAACAGCTATCTTTCTAACGGTTCTTTCTGCCAAAGGACTGGGTAATACGATCCAGTATTACAGCGAGGATCACCACGGCAATTCCTCCTTCAAAACCCAACCCGATTTTGAGTTGTGTAATTCCTTTCAATACTATCTCGCCCAGGCCGCCTGCCGCAATCATTGCGGAGATCACCACCATAGACAATGCCATCATAATCGTTTGATTAACCCCAGCCAGCAATGTTGGCAAAGCCAGCGGCAGTTCTACCTTAAAGAGCAGTTGCCTGGGCGTAGCTCCAAAAGAGCGGGTTGCTTCCACAATATCTTCCGGCACCTGACTGATCCCCAAAGTGGTGAGCCTTACTGCGGGAGGCATCGCAAAAATGATCGTCGCAAATGCACCTGGTACTTTTCCCAGACCAAAAAACAATACGGCAGGAATCAGGTATACAAAAGCTGGCATAGTTTGCATAAAGTCCATCAACGGGCGGATGACTTTGCCGGCGGTTTTATTTTTGGCCGCCCAGATCCCCAACGGAATACCCAGCAACAAGGCAATAAAAGTAGCAGAGAGGATCAATGCCAGGGTTTCCATGGTTTTATCCCAATAGCCCATACCATAGATCAGACCCAGCCCCAATACTGTTACTACGCCTATTCCCCATCCTGCCCGGCGCCAGGCCAGCAGGGCTATCAACGCAATTACCACGTAAAAAGGCAGCAGCAGTAATGCCCATTGCAGGCTATTTACCACAGACTCCACACCTACTTTGATGACATGGAAAAAAGGGCCGCAATTGCGGGTAAGCCAGTTTATAAACAATTCTATATAGTATCCTATTTTAATCATATCACCTCCATTTGACTGTTAACAGATAAGGTTTCCTGTTGTGCTGCCGTAATACGTCCGGTAGTTTCGATAATAAGGGAAGTTTGCGAAATGATCCCCAGCAGCTTGTTATTGGCCGGATTTACTACCGCAACAGGCTTATCATTTTCTGCAATAAAAGGCAGCATCTGGTCTACCGTGGTGTCAGGATGTGCTACTGCCACATCGCGGTGAATCACTGCTTCAATGGTTTTATCTCCCCGTTGCTTTGCTTCCAGTATTTCCTTCAGGTATACAAATCCCAGGAAGTGTTTATCCACTGTAACAGCAGGTAAAATATCCAGTCCGGTAGCGCGCATTTTACGGAGGCTACCTTCCGGTCCATCTTTACGGAATACTGCTACCGTAGGTTTTTCTATCATCAAGCTGGAAGCGGTGATAATGGTTTTCCGGTCTACTTTCTCAACAAAGGAAGCTACATATTCATTGGCCGGGGCGGTAAGAATTTCTTCCGGCGTTCCTATCTGTACCACCTCTCCGTCTTTCATAATCGCAATACGGTCTCCCAGCCGGATGGCCTCATCCAGGTCATGCGTAATAAACACGATGGTTTTATGCATTTTTTCCTGGAGGTCCAGCAATTCATCCTGCATTTGCGTACGGATCAATGGGTCCAGTGCAGAAAAAGCCTCATCCATCAGCAATACTTCCGGGTCATTGGCCAGTGCACGGGCCAGCCCTACACGCTGTTGCATACCACCAGATAAATCTGCCGGCTGCATTTGTTCATATCCCTGTAAGCCTACCAGTTCTATCACAGACTGCGCCTTAGCAGTTCTTTCTGCTACCGGAGTACCTTGCAGTTCCAGTCCGAAAGCAACATTGTCCAATACCGTACGATGGGGTAACAATCCAAATTTCTGGAACACCATCGATATTTCCTTCCGGCGCATTTTCTGTAAATCTTCCGGATGCAAAGTGGTGATGTTGGTATCATTAATAAAGATATTTCCTGCAGTAGGTTCTATTAACCTGTTAAGACAACGCAGCAAACTGGATTTCCCGCTGCCGGAAAGTCCCATGATCACGAAAAACTCGCCTTTTTCAATTTCAAAAGCAGCGTTTTTTACGGCTACCGTACAACCGGTAGCTTCCAGTATTGCTGCTTTACTTTTCCCTTCCTGCAGCAGGTGGAGTGCTGTATTGCGCTCCCGGCCAAAGATGAGGGTAAGATCTTCAATTTTCAGTTTAGGCATTTGTAAAAATTTTAAATGTTTGAAAGCTGTGCGCTAACGTTTATGTATATATCATAAATCAGAAATAGTATCCGATGTTTACGTTGAACCGGCTATGCCATTGGGGGCTGCTGTCGCCAACAGACAATGCTTCATTCCACAATGGACCCAGCCAGGGCTGATTTTTACCGGCGGCCCAATCGATATAAGTAAAAATGTGCCCGCTGGTAATCATACATCCCAGTACATTCATTTGTGTATTGGTGAACCCGCTTTCCGGTTTTTGCATATAGGAATAGTTATTATAGAAAGTAAGTCCGCTTACCGGGCCCCAACTGACCGGCTGGGTGTAGGACAAAGCGGCGGTATATATAAATGCCTGTGCGGCTACCTCGTAAGCGGCCCCATAAGCCGCCATATCCACCACCTTATCATATTGTGCCGAATCTGCCACGTGATATTGATAATAGAGTGATTGCAGCTTCAGGTTCCATTTGCGGTAATTCAGATCTGTATGTAATGCAGTGGCCCATCGGTTGCCCATATTACCAGTAGGGATATTATATAAACCTCCCAGCATAACAGAAGCACCTATACTGTTTTTATCGTTAAAGAAAAATGCAGCACGGGCATTCCCCTGGTTCACTTCTTTATTACGGCCAGCTATGTTATAAGTATAGCGGCCGGGATCAATAGCCGACTTATCACCAAAATTCAGCTCCAGGGCATTTTTATAAAATGCCAGCTGGTACAACCATTGGTGGCTGCGGCGTTCAAACTTCACCCCCATATTAAAAGCATCTTCCAGACCGGTGTAATAAGGCAGATTGAAGAACCAGTTATGCGAATTATATACCTGATTACCAAATGGCACCTGGTTTAAGCCAATATCTACATGCGTACTATCATTGAAGCGATAACGTATATAACCCTCCTTCAGCATACCGCCGCCAAAATCCTTTGAGTAGAAGCGGTATTCGGCGTGCAGCGACAAATCTTTCCAGGCTGCATCTGCATTGACCCGGAACATATCAAAACCAAAATCACCCCCACGTTTTACCTGTTCTTTTTTCCAGGAAGAAAGGTTGTAATTAAAACGCAGCGCGCCTCCTATTTTCAAGGTGGGCTTTTCGGCCCTTACCGTAGTATCCTGTGCATGTAAAGAAAAAGGGAGGGTGAGCAGCAGGCATAAAAAGCCCCTGCCCCATGATCGTAGTTGTCCAATCATAGTCAATTTTTAAGATAAATAAATGCTGATCTTATCCAGGCCACACGAATAATTTGTGTGAGCAGGCAACTGCAAAAACAGCTAGCTGGAATGAAAACCGGGCAAGATATCGCCCGACAAATGATCAATTACCAATAAATGTGACTGCCAAAGTATTTGTGCTCGGAAGGCACCAGGAAACAGTCGGATTGCATAAAGCAAAGCAAAGGTACAAAAAACAGGGGTAAGTGCCAAACTCATCCCGGAAATAGGTCCTAATAAACTGAAATTAAATGCATAACATATGATAAGCAGAAAATAATATGCTGGAAAAAGTGGCGATAATAAGTGAATTAATGGCTGCCGTAGAACAACTTTGCAACAATACGTGTTAAGTATAACGACTATTTAGCTGGATGCTGTTTATAAGCGCTGAGGGTAAACGTTTGTTTTTAAGCTTGTCTCCCCCCTTGGTGTACTACTGATTTACTGCTTGTTTCATTTTTATTAACCTCTTAAATCCTTAAATTATGTCATTTGACTTGTTAGAGAGCGCAAAAAGTCTTTTTACCGGCGATGTTATCAGCAAAGCAGCTTCCCAGTTGGGGGAAAGTGAAGGTGGGATACAAAAAGCGCTAAGCGGTATTATACCCACCGTATTAACAGGGCTATTGCACAAAACCAGTTCTCAGGGCGATGCCGCATCTGTACTGGATATGGCAAAAAATGCAGCATCCAGTGCAAATACAGGTGGTATTGGCAGCTTACTGGAAGGAGGTGCCGGAGGGTTATTGAGCAAAGGTGCCGATATGCTTAAAAGCCTTTTTGGCGAAAAAGCAGGCGCTATCACTGGTATGATTGCATCTTACGCAGGGATCAGGGAGAACTCAGCCAATACCCTGTTAAATGCAGCAGCGCCTGCTACTGTAGGCACGCTCGGACAATATGCCGTGCAAAACAATCTCGGTCCCAGTGGTTTAATGACATTATTGGATACACAAAAAGACAAAATTCTCGGCGCTGTACCAGGCGGGCTTAACCTGGCCGGTATATTGGGATTAGGCAGCCTGGGCGGCATGTTATCGGGTGTTGCAGGCGGTGCACGTGATGCAGCCACTGCGGCTACCAGAACAGCTACACAAGCCGCCGGTAATAATCGCTGGATATGGTCATTACTGCTGATACTGGTAGCGGTGATCCTCCTCTGGTACCTGATGAGGGGCTGCGGTGGTGAAAAGAAAGGGAATATCATGACAGATACCATTTCTACTGCACAAACCATGGATTCTGTTACCATGCCCCCTCCTACCCCTGCCACTACCACTACCAAAGAAAGTATTCAGGTTACCCTCCCCGATGGTACCATACTGGATGCCTATAAAGGTGGGATTGAAGACCAGCTGGTTACCTTCCTGAAAGATGATACCAGGAAAGCCGGTAAGGACGTATGGTTTGATTTTGATAACCTTAACTTTAAAACCGGCAGCGCAGAAATGACTTCTGAAAGTATGAAACAGGTGGGTAATATTGCAGCCATTTTAAAGGCATTCCCTAAAACAAAAATTAAAATTGGCGGCTATACGGACAAATCCGGAGATAACGCAGTGAATATGAAACTCTCCCAGTCCAGAGCAGATGCAGTACAAGCCGCATTAAAACAACTGAATGCCAATGCCGCCCAATTAACCGGAGCAGAAGGATATGGTTCCCAATTTGCCAAAGCAGCAGCAGATGCGCCAGATGAAGAACGGAAAGCCGACAGGCATATTTCTGTAGGAGTAAGAGAAAAGTAAGTACCCCTTTCATAAAAAAGGTCCATGGAGTAACTCCCTGGACCTTTTTGTTTAACAGCTGCGTTGCTTTATTCCTTTACTAATACAACTTTACTATTATCTGCCTTGCTGATAGCATCATAGAATTTCACCAGTTCTCCGAAATCTGAAGCCGGGAATAACCCTGCTTTACGTTCGATTTTACGCAGATATGTAACGGTAGTACCATTTACATTTGTTGTTGCCGTGTAACTTCCAAATTTACATTTTAAGATAACTGCTTTAGGTATGGCCTCCGCTTTATAGCCAGCAGGTACCGTAATAGTAACCGAGTCAATATCCCGATAAGGGAAATGAAGGCTGATAGCTGATTTACGTTGTTCTTCCACACTAATACTACTGATACTCCGGTTTAAAATATTGGGGGCCAGAAAAATACGTTTACCACTTACGGAAGCATAGCTCGTTCCCCTGATCTCCAGATCTTCCAGTACCATCGGGATATCTTTCGTGATCTCCTTACAGGCATATGCCGTGACATCATAACTGGGCAGATTCAATTCCTTTTTCAGCGCTTCCAGCAACTTCTCCTGAGAAAGCCGTTGCAGGTTTTCGTGCAGGTCGTCCTGTTGTAACCCACTGTAGTTGGTATGCGCTTTTAGCAGGATATCTCCTTTCTCATCCAAAGCAACGGTCATCTGTCTGATCTGCTCATTGTTTTCCATTCCATAGTCCGGCGTACGTGCCAATGTTCCACCGGTCTCACTGGTCAGCAATACCGGCCTGCCAGCGGTAAAACCGCTCAGATACCCCGCCGGTAATGTCTGGCTGGTACATTCCAGCCAGGTAGTATCTTTCCCCAGGGGGACGCATACAATAACATGATTAAACTGATTGGACGAAAAATCTTCAATCAGCGTCTGTTCATTGCGCCCTGCTTTTACCAGGGTATAATGCGACCGGATCCCTGCTTCCTTTAGCAGGGAATACATATAATTAGACAAGGCCTTACAATCACCATAACCTTTTGTAGCTACATAATTGGCGTCAAAAG